>JAUSFN010000014.1 GCA_030649935.1 Candidatus Planktophila sp. | reverse complement strand
ATTGAATCATCGGGAACGTGAAGTAAGAGCTTGGCGGCGCTCTCTGGAATCCACTTAAAGAATTTGTTGAAGTGCGGAATAACACGGATTTCTGGAAGCAAATTTAATCCAACCGTTGGCGAGCTTTTCAGTACTCGAAAGTTTGGAATGTGCGAACTCAAGACCATCGCACCTGCGCTGCAACCTGCCAATGATGCGCCACTTTGCCAGTTACTAACGATGGCAGACCACACAGGTGTATCGACCAAAGTTGCTGCAAGATGGTGTGGATCTCCCCCTGACATATACATAAGCGCGCTGTTATGAATCGCATCGATATGCTCTTGTTTAAATGCATCTTCGCGAGTGTAGATAGGTAGATGAATCGAATGCACGCCGATGCGTTGAGCTTGGGACATACCAAGATCTACCCAATATTGAATTCGCTCTGCGCTCTCTCGTCCAGCTGCGGTGGGGATTTGAATATATGTCGGGGACTTGCCAAGTGCGATTGCATCATCGATTAATGATTTCTCAAATGCAGCCATAGCGGGCAGGTACTCGCCTGAACCTACTAATGCAAGCGAGCCATTCATGTGAGAAGTTTACAGTGCTCGAAGTTTCAACTCGACCCCTTACATTGAACTATTGGTGTATCTACTAGAATTCGCGACCTAGCTCAACTATTACTTTAAACAAGGCATGAACATCATCTTTTGTAGTCCTAAAATTTGTGAAACAGGGGCGCAACCATGTTTGTCCATCTATTTGGGCAGGGGAAATATAAAAGCGTCCATCGGCAATTAACTTCTTACATAAAGTTGCATTTAGCCAACTGATATCCGAACGCCCTGAGGGTGCATATTGCAATGGCACAATCGAAAGTTCGGGAGCATATGGCAAAACATTAAACTCTGGATGCTCTAGAGCAATCCTGTAAGTCATCTGTGCGAGCTCAATATTAAATTCGATAGCGTTTCTAAAAGCATCGGCGCCATGGGTCTTGAAGGCAAGCCATAACTTCAGAGCCCTCAAAGGTCTCGAATATTCAAGAGTAAAATCAACGGGATTAGGTTTCTTCTCATCATGGGGCATGTACGCCTCTTCATGTGAGAAAGTATCAGAAAGTGAAGTTAAATCTCGAACAAGCAGTAATGAGCAAGATTTTGGAACGAAAAGCCATTTGTGTGCATCGATAGTAATCGAGTCGGCATTGTGCATTCCGGTAAATAGCGGTGCCATTTTTGTTCCTGCCGCTGGGATTCCATAGGCACCATCTATATGAAGCCAAATGCCAAAACGCTTAGCAATGTTGGCTATCGCTTCTATGGGGTCAATTGCGCCTGTGAGAGTTGTACCTGCGGTGGCAATAATTGCTACTGGAGTAATTCCTTGTGCAAGGTCACGTTCAATTGCGATCTCAAGCTCACTACTTCTCATCCTGTGATGGTCATCGACATCAATGAGCCGCAAAGCATCTGAACCAAAGCCGAGAATTTCAGCGGCTCTCATAATTGAATAGTGTGACTCTTTCGAAGAGTAGATAGCCGTCTGCGTATTCAATCCCACTTTTCGAGAGTCAGGTAAAGCTGATCTGCGGGCGGCAGCAAGGGCCGTTAAGTTGCTCACCATTCCGCCCGAAGTGAAAAACCCAAATGGATATGGGTAACCAATGAATTGGGCAACCCATTTTATACATTGCTCCTCTAATAAAGTCGAGGCTCTGTTGTCCACTGCTTGATTTATGTCATACGAAGATGCGAGAAAGTCCGCAATCGCTCCTACCTCTAAGCCGCTTGAGCCGATGTATGCAAGAAATCTTGGTCTTGATTGTGCAATGGACTTATCTAAAATATCTATACTCTGACTAATTGAATCAGTCGCCTCTGTTCCAAATCGTGGTAACTCTTCAGATAATAGTTTTTTTATCTCTAGAGTAATCTCTGGTTCACTTTCTCTTGCTTGATCAAATCCCTCCCAAACTGCAACTACTTTTTGCGAAAGAAACTCAAGAACCTCTCTACGGCTTGATCCGATTCGTAACTCATCCATTAGGTTCTCAGCAAATGCATAGCAATAAAGAGATGAGCTCGGTGCAAACGTGTAACTAACTCCGATTGACGTATTCCTAATTTTTGAGAAACATCTGAAAAACTGCGCCTTTCATACAATATTCCCATCGCTACATCTTTTAGAGGTGTAGGCAGCTCCTCTATCGCCGCAAGAAGCTTTTTGGCTGGAATTTTTGATACATCAACGGGTTCACTCTCATCATCAAATGAGATGTCTAAATCAAAAAATGAACTCACTTCCCACCCTTCTCATCACTTAATAATATCTTTTCGCATCTCGTTGATTTTGCTTTTCATACCTATTCCGGCTACCCCCACTAATGAGCCCTCTCGCAGATAAGCGAAAATAAACTCTTCACCAAGGTTACCCTCCAGAAGCCTAATTTCATCTGCCAGGCGTGGTTCTCCATATGACAATATGCTAAATTCAAATTGATCGCTCCAAAATGTTGGTAGAGGATTAAATCCATCCTCGCTTTCAAATCCTTCAATCGAGCCTGGAACAACTTGTCTTACTATCTCTCGAGCGGTTCGTCTGCTACTTTCCAGAGGTATATTCCAGTGCTCGATGCGACGCGGCGGTAACTCAAACCGTATATTGGGAAACCGTGCAATATCACCAACTCCGAATAAGTTTGAAACTGATGTTCCATTACTTTTTACTGCACGGAGTGACGAGTCAGTCAATAACCCGTCAGTAAGATCCAATTCATTTCCTTCCAACCATTCAACATTCGCGGCAGAACCTATAGCTTCAATAAATATATCGCAGGTTAATGATTGACCATCAACAAGTTTCACGTGAGTAATTGCGGTATTACCGACCAAATCTGTAACTCTATTATTGAGATAAAACTCAATACCTTTAGTTTCATGTCTTCGGCGAATTTCTTCGCCGAAGGGTTCACCTAAGATTAGCCCTAATGGAATATCCTCCATGGCAACTATTTTTACCCGGCACCCTAATCCCTTAAGGGTTGCAGCAACTTCGAGTCCAATAAATCCAGATCCGAGAATAACGACTTCCTTGCCTGATCCAACCGCTTGGCGAATCGCCTTGGCGTCATCAAAAGTACGGAGTGCAAACCTTCCGCCCTGCAAATTATTCGGAAAAACTAGTTTTTTTGAACGCAGTCCAGTCGCTGCTACAAGAAAGTCAAACTGAATTTTTTTACCAGATTGTAGAGTTACGCTTTGTTGCTCCATTGACAGCTGCCGAACTCCATCTCCTAAAGTAAATTCAGTATTTAGATCGGCGCTTTTAATTGGAAAACTCACTTGGGCAAACTCTTGATCTTGAGCCAATAAACTCTTTGAAAGTGGCGGTCGGTTGTATGGCATATGCCACTCATCTCCGAGAATATGGATGTGACCCGGATATTTATATCTTCGTAGCGACTCGGCAGTTCGCAAACCTCCCATTCCCGCTCCGACGATCAGCGTCCTTGGAGATGAGTCGATATTGGGTATCACTATTCAAATACTTGAATCGCTTGCATCGGACAAATATCCGAAGCAGATTTCACGTTTTCGCGTTCAGTTTCATCTGCAGAAGCAAGATATTCAAGCTTGTCATTCTCATTTAATTTGAAAATATTAGGAGCTTCATACACACATTGGCCGTAATGCTGACACTTGTCCATGTCTACCTTAATTGTGATCATTTCTTTCCTTTACCGTCGATGGGTATAGATCTTTAGAAGGAGTTCTGATTCCACGAAACTCCCAATCCCCGCCTAATGCCGTCGAAATAACCTCTTCGCTCTCGGTGGGTTGCGCCCCAACTTCTTCTCGAATCGAATGACCCTCGACTATTCGGTTAGTCAATCTGCCTAAACCTTCGACTTCGACCTCCACGACATCTCCGATATTGACGGGCCGCGAATTAGCTGGTGTTCCAGAAAAAATAATATCTCCTGGTGATAAAGTAATAGTTCTCGCAATATCTGCCACTAGGTAATGCATGTCCCATTCCATGTTTTTAGTATTGTCCTCTTGTTTTAGAACACCATTAACATAAGTTCGTATAAATTTATTATGGAAATCCCAATCAGTAGTCAGTCCCGGACCAACGGGTGCAAGAGAGTCAGCGCCTTTAACCCGAAGCATGGAGCCGGCATCCGTATCGCGGAAATCATGTAAGCCAAAATCATTTCCAATACTGTAGCCGGCAATGTATTTGTGAGCATCAGCAATTGATATGTCCTTACACATTTTGCCAATTACGATCACAATCTCACCTTCATAATTGAGCCATTTGCATCGTTTAGGGCGAACTACATCTCCATTGTGATAATTAAGGGCAGTTATTGGTTTATGAAAATATGTAGGGGCCGATGGCAGCTTTGTTAAAAATTCTTTGGTCCGACTATCATAATTAAGGTGAACGGCAATAATTTTTGTAGGCTCACAAGGTGGAAGATGAATCGCGTTTTCAATCAAGGTTTTTCGCCCATCTTCAGTTTTCAATAAATCTCCAAAACGCTCAACCACTTCTACCTTGTCATCTAGAAGAATTCTTCTAATTTCACTCACGACTTAGCTCCAAGTCTTTAGGTTGAGGAAATCCATTTTCTGGTTCTGGAAAATAAACATGTACTTGACCAGTTCCTATGGAATTTTCGTATTCACTGTATAAAATGCCTTTGGCTGAATTCGCGTCTTCACCCAACGCCCCAGCCAAGGCAAGATAATGAAAGAATCCAGCTTCTGGCCGGTATTTTCTGAAGGTTTCGAAATCATCAAGAATCGCTTTATGATTTCCGGCTTTCATCCACTCCAAAACCTGAAGGTCGTATAGGTAAGCCTCTTTACTAAAAATGTTGCTGGGGTCGCTTGCTTCATGCTTTCTTAAATCACGAAGCTTGTGGAAGGTGTGCGATAACGCCCCCGATGCGACTATTAAAACTTTACGATCTGTCTCTCGAATCGCCTCGCCTATCGCCCTACCAGCGCGGATGAAATCCTCCGGGGTACCTGTTTGACACACTGACATGCTAATCCATCGTTTTTCATCTAACCCTCTTCCAAGGTAGTGCCAAAGATTGAGTGTTGCATAAAAAATCGGTAGGTGAGGATCCGAAATCGGGGTTATCCACGTTCCATTTTTTTCATCATATTTAGCTATGGTCTGCGCTAATTCAGGATCGCCTTTAATTGCATAAGGAATCTGTGACATTCCCCGTGGCAACTCTTCAGAAGTGTAAAGTCCAGAACGTTCAGCAGCGGCAGTCACAACAAATTCGACAGTTGTAGCCCAGTGGCTGTCTAAGACGACCACTGTGTCGTAATCTAAAGTTTCAAAGATTTCTCTGCGAAGGCGTTTTAATCCTGGAACGAGGCTGATTTCTTTACCACCATTTAAATCTTTGCGAACCGGTTCTGGCAACATAATCGTTGGAACATGTGCAAGAAGAGCTGCCCCGACTACACGACCCATTTTTTAGTCCTTCCATCCATTAGGCGCAATGACAGTATTCTTAACGTCGGCGTAAAAATCAAAAGACCAAGTCCCACCGTCGCGACCAATTCCCGATTTTTTTGAACCCCCAAAAGGAGCCTTTAAATCCCGAACAAAAAAACAATTTACCCAGATAGTGCCCGCGACCAAGTTCTTAGTGATCTTTTCTGCATGCTCATGATTGCCCGACACCACGACTGCGGCAAGTCCAAACTCCGTCGAGTTAGCCATGGTAAGTGCCTCTTCATCATTAGAAAATGTTTGCATGCACAGTACCGGCCCGAAAATTTCATGAGTAAGAATTTCGCTACCGTTTTTTGGCTGCATGACCAGAGTTGGTCTGAAATATAATCCGCCCAACTCTAAATTTGGACTCCCTCCAAAGACAATGTTTGCACCCTCATCCTTAGCACGGGCAACAAACCCTGCAATTCTATTGAAATGATCTTGATGAATCTGTGGCCCCATATTTGTCGATTCATTTCGAGGATCGCCATGTATAAGTTTTTTCGTTTTTTCGCTAAAAATGCGGCTGAACTCATTGGAAATACTCTCATGTACCAGTATGCGTGTTCCCGACAGACATACTTGCCCCGCATTGTCATACTGCTCAACTGCTAAATCAGTTGCTAACTCTAAGTCAGCATCTCCTAATACAATGAATGGGCTCTTTCCACCGAGTTCAAAATTTACCGGCGTTAAGTTTTCTGCAGCAGCTCGAGCAATTTTTTTTGCAGTGGGTACTGAACCAGTAAATGAGATACGTGATAATCCTGGATGTTGTGTTAATGCCGCTCCGGCCTCGGTTCCTATTCCGAACACGACATTAAATACGCCGGCAGGAATCCCTGCTTTTATAGTTAGGTCGGCAAAGAAACTTGCAGTAAGTGGAGTCCATTCCGCAGGTTTTAAAACTACGGTATCGCCCGCTGCTAAAGCGGGACCAATTTTCCAAGTAGCGAGCATAAGTGGTGCATTCCATGGAGTTATAAGTGCAGCTACTCCCGAAGGATCCCAAGAAATATGATTTACGTGTCCCCTTGTTTCAAAAGCATCGTGCTTTAACTCTTTAATTGCCCAGTCGGCAAAGAATCTAATATTTGCCGCCGCCCTAGGCATTACTCCTCGTCGGTTGGATCGAAGTAGTGATCCATTATCTAGAGTCTCTATCTGAGAAAGTACTTCAATATTTTCCTCAATCAGGGTTGCAAGTTTTTCTAACTTGTCACCGCGACCCCTTGGTCCAAGCTCTCTCCACTCTGGAAAAGCAGTTTTGGCGGCAACGACTGCAGCATTTACTTCCGATGCTCCTGCGCGCGAAAAATTGCCTAAAAAACTTCCATCAATAGGTGAAGTATTTTCAAAAGTTTCAACTGATGCAACACGGTGTCCGTCAATGTAGTGGCGAGTATCAATTAATACTCCTGCAATCTCAACAGTGTCCATACTTCTCCCCACTGGACTAAACAACTCAAGAAATAAACTCAGATAGATTCTAACAACTTTGCCCTTTCACTGGCTATACTAAATTTAATTCGCGACTTAACGATTGGGTGCACTATGAAAATTCAATCTGTCAATTTGTCAGATCTAGATTTATTTGCATCAGGTGCTCCTTGGCAAGAATTTGAGAAGCTGCGCGCTGATGCGCCTCTTCATTGGAGTGAAGAAGAGGTTCCGAACCATGGGTTTTGGTCAGTTACTAAATATCACGATATTGTCTCAGTGCTCAGAGATCCAGATACTTTCACAAGTGAGCGTTTTACAAATTTAGAGGAAGTGGATAAAGAACAAGAAGAAGCCAGGCGATCGATGCTGGAGACTGACGGTACAAGGCACCGAGCCATGCGCCAATTACTACAAGGACAATTTACTCCGAGTGCGGTTGCTCAATACGAAACTTTTTTACGTGGATTAACCGCCACCACCCTCGATAAAGCTTTCGCTTTGGGTGAATTTGATTTTGTGAAAGAAGTCGCTGCTGATTTTCCGATTAACGTCTTAGCACGACTACTTGATGTCCCAGATGAAGACACTACCCGACTTATTGATTGGGGAAATCGAATGATTGGATTTGATGACCCTGAACATGCAGATGTATTGATTAGTGACCCTGAAAGTGAAAAGTATCGGCTTATTCCTTTCCGCTCACCAGCTGCCCTTGAAGTTTTTGCTTACGGAGATGCGCTTGCTAAAAATCGCCGCGGCAAGGATGGTTCTGATTTAGTCTCAATATTAGTCAATGGCAAGATGCGTGATGGCATCCCTTTAACCGAGAGAGATTTCCATACTAATTTTTTATTACTTGTTGTCGCAGGAAATGAAACAACACGCCACACAATTTCCCACACAATGATGAATTTAATTAACCATCCTAAGCAATTGCAAAGATTGCAGGAGAACCCAGAACTCATACCTTGGGCAGTTGAAGAGTTCCTTCGCTATGCAAGTCCTGTCTATCATTTTCGCCGTACTGCCTCAAAAGACGTTGAAATCCATGGTAAAACAATTAAGGCGGGCGAAAAAGTCGTTACTTGGTTTGCATCTGGAAATCGTGATGCTGAGATATTCGAGAATGCAAATGATTTTGATATCGCCAGAAATCCTAATGAACATATGACTTTTGGTCGGGGTGGTCCCCATATGTGTCTTGGCAATGCGCTGGCCCGAATTGAATTACGTGTGATGTTTGAAGACTTAGTGGCGCGAATTGATTCTATGGAAATCGTCGGACCAATAGACTATTTACGGTCGAACTTTGTACATGGAGTTAAGCGAATGCCCGTAAAAGTGAAGTTGCGCTAGTCAAATGAATAAATTAGGAAATAGTGTTGCGGAGGAAAACTCCATCGTCTCATAGTATAACGTTTGTATCCGAATGAGGTGAGGCTTATTTTACCGGGGGGCAATTATGTCAAATGCAATACATGAGATTCGAGAGAGGTTAGAAAAAGAAGGCTTAGATATTTTGCGAGTTATTTTTGCAGATGTGCTTGGTACCACTCGTTCAAAATATGTCTTGACCTCTGAATTAGAGAGAGGCGTAAAACACGGTCCTGCTTTCTGTCAAGGAGTATGGGTTACCGCCAATGATGGAGGCGTACTCGATGCGGGCAATATCGTTTCCGATGGTTTGCAGGATTTCATAACCAAATTGGATCCGAAAACTATAAAGAATCTCCCTTATGAAACCGGAATGGCATGTGCAATTGTTGATGCATATAACCCAGATTGGTCTGAGAACCTTTTCGCTCCACGAACGATTTTGAAAAGAATTATTGCGGAGTACACGAAATTAGGTTTGGTGCCAGTTGTTGGACCTGAACTCGAATTCTACATAGCAAAAAAAATCGATGGTAAGTATTCGCGTGCGCATGAAAATGTAGGTTTTGTCTACACAACTGGCGCTATGGTTGATCCAGATGGAACCTTCTTACGCATAATTCGAGCGTTAGATAAAATGAATATTGGAGTGGTTGCGGCAAATCATGAATTCAGTCCAAGCCAATATGAAATTAATCTTTGGCACTCCGAAGCTCTCAGTGCTGCAGATCGCACGTTTATTTTCAAGACCGCAATAAAAGATATGGTGGCAAAAGAGGACAAGATTGCAACATTCATTGGAAAGCCTTGGTCGGATGAAGGTGGAAGTGGTTTTCATTTACATTTTTCAGTTGAGGATATGCATGGCAAAAACAAAATGCATGATGGAGGTGCGGGACTATCCGATATCTCTCGTCATATGATTGCGGGAATAGTGGAAAATGCGGCTGCAATTACCGCTTTATGTAATCCGACTGTGAATGCCTTTAAGCGACTTGGTCCAGATACTTTGGCTCCATACCGTGCAAACTGGGGCTTTGATAATAGAAGTTGCATGGTCCGTATACCTCCAGAACGCGATGCTGGAACACGCTTGGAAATACGCGTTGGAGATGGCGCAGCAAATCCATATCTGATTATTGCCGTCATTTTGGCAGCTGGTTTGGACGGAATTCATCGAAAGCTTTCTTGCCCGCAACCTGCAGAGGGAATGGCCTACGATAATGAATCGGCACCGATACTGCCGATGTCACTTAAAGAGGCACTTAATGCACTTGACGCAAATGAAAATATTAAGAGTTATCTTTCTGCAGAACTCGTCGAAGTTTTTCTTGCTTTAAAACGCGACGAGATTATGAGATACGAGAAAAATGTCGATGATCCCAATACTCGTGCAGTTACTGGATGGGAACAAGAAGAATACTTATCGCGCTTCTAGAAGAGATTAAACTTTTGGATTTGATGTGTCTAAAAGTAATGTGCCACCGTTGAAAGTTACGCCAACTTCACGGTAATAGCCACCAATAATCTCTTCGATAGGAAGTATTGACGCCAACTCATCCCATGGAGAATCCATAAGCGAAAGCTCTGCAGTGCCTTCCCAAGGTTCGCCTAAATCTAAATCAACTCCGCTCATGGTGATGAGTTGGTCAAGGGAATTGCCCAATCCCGGAGTAATTGAGGGTACCCATCGACTGTGTAGCATTGGATGGCCGTTGACAAATCCATTTGTTTTAGAGGGCGCATTGAGAGTAACTCGTGCTGAAGCGAGTCGGTGATCGTACGCAGAAACACTGGCACCTAATTGTGAACCCGCTTCCAGTTTTGCAGTTGCCTTTCCACGATTAAAAATTCGAGTCATTGCTATCGACCCGAGTTTTTTTGGATATCCCTGAAACCACCCGCGTGCAATCGCAAAATCCTTAGTCACCCAAATCGCTACGCAGCGACTATAGGTAACTCCTTCAAATTTGCAACGTACAACAACGAAGGCTTCAAGATATTGAGAGCGTATGGGATCAAGCAGTTCTTCTTTTGACTCTGAACAGCTTTGCCAATCGGCCCAAATGAAGGCAACTGCGCCTGGATCCTCATCAACTAATTCAACTCCTCGTGGAAGTAGTACTGCAATATTCTTTGGATCTGTGCGATATTCAACAGTCAATAGATTTCCAGAGTAAAACCAAGGCATTTCGGGCACGATTGCACTCTTGCCTACAGGAGTCTGGGGCGCTAAAAAACCCTTCAAGCTTGACATTCTGCGGTGCACTCCTTTGTTTAGGTCTTGCGAACTTTTATTAACTTGTAACTCTTCAGAATAGCTCCCAAAAATGCTTGACAATAGAAGTAAGACGCGCCACTCTATCGGAAATTGCTTTAGATGTGAACGATTAATGAATCGTTAAAAGGAGAGTACATGACTGAACAAAGTTCGATGCTTCGCAAAGGACGACTTGGGGTATTTGGAATTGTTTTCTTTGTAGTGGCCGCTTCAGCACCATTAGTTGGAATGACAGGTGCGGTTCCTGTCGCAATGTTACTTGGAAATGGTATCGCTGCTCCCGGTGCTTATCTTGCCGCAGGAATCACACTTTTAATTTTCTCCGTGGGTTATGCGGCAATGAGTCATCACGTTACTAACGCCGGAGCATTTTTCGCATTCGTAGGCAAAGGTTTAGGAGTTAGGGCAGGAGTATCGGCTTCCTATGCATCACTCATCGGTTACTTAACAATTCAATTAGCAATCTATGGTTTCTTCGGTCTGGTAATGAATTTAACAATGGCAGACTATGGAATAAATCTAAATTGGTATGTATGGGCGCTTATTGGTCTAGTGATTGCAACTGTATTATCAGTTCTCAGTGTTGAAGTTGGTGCAAAAATCCTAGGAACTCTACTTATTATTGAAATACTTTCTCTTCTCGTGACAGCAATTGCTATCTTCATGAAAGGCGGACCTGAAACTCCTAATTTATGGAGCTCATTTAACCCGTCGGCCGTATTCGCTGGTGGATTTACTGGACCAGCTGGAATTGCTTTAGCATTTGCTTTTGCTTCATTTATTGGCTTCGAAGCAACGGCGATTTATGGTGAAGAATCTCAAAACCCTAAGCGTGATGTTCCACGTGCGACTTACTATTCAATCATTGCCATATCAGCAATTTTCGCCATCGTTTCATTTGCAATGGTTGTAGGTATGGGTGGTTCGAAGTTGATGGATGAGATTGTTTCAAGGAGTTCAGTTGACGGCGCACCGCTTGCAGATCCAGCAAATGTTCTTTTTAGCCTATCGGGTCAATATGTTGGATCAGGAATCGTAGATCTTATGAAGATATTGGTTCTTACTTCTCTCTTTGCTGGCCTGCTGGCTTTTCAAAATGCTGCGGGTCGCTACTTCTTTGCCATGGGACGCGCTGGCGTGATGCCTAGTGTACTTGCGAAAACCAACAAGTCTGGTGCTCCTCAAAACGCATCATTCGTGACATCAATAATTGGAGCAACAGTCATTGTAATTTTCGCAGTTGGTGATTTGGATCCATTTACAAAACTATTTAGTTGGATGAGCGGTATCGCCGTCATCGCAATCGGGACAGTTGAAATTCTCGTCTCAATTGCCGTGGTTAAATACTTCTCTTCAATGAGTAACCAAAATATTTGGAAAACTAAGATTGCACCTGGCACATCGGTGTTACTTCTCGGGGGTGGTCTATATCTATTAATGGCAAGATTCAATCTTCTAGCAGGAACAGTTACCGCAGGTGTTGATCCATCACTTCCTGAAAGTGCTTGGAAACTCTCTGGCCTGGGATGGTTTTTGATTCTGGTCCCCTTTATTGCGATGGTTACCGGTTACATTGTTGCGACAGTGTCAAAAGGAAAACATGAACCTCTTACGCAAGACTTCTCGTAGCATTAACTAATATCGGCCCCTGCCTAAGGATGGCTTTCAACTATCCAAGGGCTTAATGGGATCCAGAGAGTTCAGCGACTATTAGGGAATTTAATTTAATATCGATTGTGTTTTCTCAATCGTTTTGAGGAAAACCTAAGTTTATTCCGCCATGGATTGGATCTAACCAGCGACTCGTAACGACTTTGCCTCGGGTAAAGAAGTGAACGCCTTCAGTACCATGCGCATGCGAATCGCCAAAGAGTGAGTTTTTCCAGCCACCAAATGAGTAGTAAGCCATTGGCACTGGGATGGGAACATTGATACCTACCATTCCAACTTCTACTTCGTTTTGGAACCTGCGGGCTGCGCCGCCATCGTTAGTAAAGATCGCAGTGCCATTTCCATATTCATGGCTATTTACAAGGGCGAGAGCTTCATCGTAGGTATGAACGCGAATCACACTGAGTACTGGTCCGAAAATCTCTTCCTTGTAAATCGACATATCAGGAGTTACATTGTCGAACAGAGTTGGCCCAAGCCAGAAACCATCACCAGTGAGCTCTAATGCGCGGCCATCC
>JAUSFN010000010.1 GCA_030649935.1 Candidatus Planktophila sp. | reverse complement strand
CTCGACAAAATCGCTCTTGAGTTCGGCCAAGGTATCGAATTCGGATGCAAGTTTGGCAAATGCATCATCTACCGGTGGTAGTTCACGCTCCTTAACCGCCTTGACTCTCGCTTCAACTTCACCTTTTTCGCCTTCGGCTTGGCCAACAAGTTGAGATTCGAATTTCTTAACCTCTCCCGCTGACATTCCAATCAAAATCTCATCCAAGCCTTCAATCATGCGATCTGATCCGACTTCGTAAGAAATATCGTTCGCCTGTCCGCCCTCGACAGATTCACCATTAATTGATGCATCCATATCTAGAGTAGCGAAGTCGCCTTTAACAATTGCACGCTCTACCGTCGTTAATGTTCCAAAACGTGTGCGCAGTGATTCAATCTGCTCGTCAACATCTGCATCGGATACGACAATATCATCGACGTCAATGGTGATTGTTGAAAAATCAGGCAACGTAACTTCAGGGCGAACATCAACTTCAACGGAAAATGCAAGTTTTTCATTATCAACAAACTCTTTAACATCGACGACTGGGCGGCCAATAACTGCTACTGAATGCTCCTGCGCCGCCTTGCCATAAAAATCTGGAAGTGCGGCATTGATTGCCTCATCCAAAACTGTTCCTCGACCAATGCGCTGGTCGATCATCGCTGCTGGCACTTTTCCTTTGCGAAAGCCCGGAATATTTACCTGTGTGGCAATCTTCTTATAAGCATCTGCTACATGTGAGCTCATCTCGCTATATTCAACTTCGATCTCAAGACGAACGCGAGTTGGAGAAAGTGTCTCAATGGTGCTTTTCACGGATACTCCTAAATAAGTTATAAATAAGTAAAAACTGGTCGGGGCGGGGAGATTCGAACTCCCGGTCTCCTGCTCCCAAAGCAGGCGCGCTAGCCACTACGCTACGCCCCGAGGCGCAATGCAGGAGTCTAGACGAGATTTCACTCATCTCTTACCGACCCAGTATCTTTAGCGCCTACCCACACTGCGGGTGTAGCTCAATGGTAGAGCCCCAGCCTTCCAAGCTGGCCATGCCGGTTCGATCCCGGTCACCCGCTCCAAAATTTTTTAGTCAGATGGCC
>JAUSFN010000033.1 GCA_030649935.1 Candidatus Planktophila sp. | reverse complement strand
GGCCGAAAGAAGCATTCCTTTATTTGCTCTTAACTCAAGTACGGCCTTTCGACAATCAATGACTAAAGCTTTATCACCCATTTCAATACCAAGTTTTTTAGCAAGCTCAAAATAAGTAATCGGTGTTGTTTTTTCACCAATCCGCAGTTGAAAAGCGACATCTAGAACGACATATCGACCAGGGTGGGCCTTAAAGTAAGAGTTTCGATATGAAAATTCGCACTCGGCGTTTGTGAATGTCTTGATTTCTCTGTTGAGGCGATCAAAGGTCCGTACCCGCGTTATAAACTCACTCACTTCATGGCCGTAGGCGCCGATGTTTTGAATTGGAGCTGCTCCAACTGTTCCGGGAATACCGCTCAAAGTTTCAAGACCTGCAAATCCTCGGGTAATGGTTGTCGAAACAAAGCTATCCCAATTTTCGCCGGCTCCGATAGTCAAGGTTGCACCACTGCATGCATCGACTTCAGCTTCAACGCTGTTATTTGCAATATGAATTACTGTTCCATCAAATCCACTGTCTGCAACTAAAACGTTGGTTCCACCACCCATAATTAAGATTGGAGAATCCCCCGCAGCGGTGATTGCATTAATGATTTCTGACTCTGTTGATACGTGGACAATTTTTGTAGCTGGACCACCCACACGAAGGCTGGTGTATTGAGATAACTGCTCCATGGCTAAAGATTAGCGGCATGGACACAAGCTTTAGCCATTCCCAGCACTTTAACTCCGGCCGAAGTAGCTGTGAGATCCAATCTAATTAGTTCTCCTTCTATTTCAACAACAGTTGCAGTAACCGTTAAATCTACTTTCTCTCGTGCCGGCACAATTACGGGTTTAATAAAGCGCGCAGAAAACTCTTTGACATTAGCACTCCCACCTGCCCAATCAGTGACGAATTTTCCGACAAGAGCCATAGTTAACATTCCATGAGCAATCACATTAGGAAGTCCAACAGAGATTGCAAATTCTTCGCTTTGATGAATTGGGTTCTGATCTCCACTTGCATCTGCGTAAGCTTTTAATAAGTCACGGTCAAGATAGAAAACCTTTGTAGGAACAGCATCCCCAACATTAATCATCCGCGCACCACCAAAGTTGACCAAGATGAGACGACTAACTCAGCGCCATTATGCAGGTCAGAACGCACTGAGATAATTTCATTCCCTGCGACGGTTCTCAAAGTTTCAATAGTGGCCGAGCATTTGAAAACATCTCCAGACACAATCGGACGAAAAATTTCAAACTTTTGATCTCCATGCACCAATCGCGTCCAATCAACACCAATTTCCGGTTTAGTTAAAATAGACTCATATTGTGAAAGAGAGATTCGAATAGAAAAAGTTGGTGGCGCAACGCTGGTATCGCTTTCGCCAATGACTGCAGCAAAAGCGTCAATCTCAGATTGCGTAACAGTTACTAAATCTGCACCATCAAAAGTGCGCCCGACCGAATCGGGATTGATCATTATCGGGTTTCGCGGTGAAGTGTTGACAGCTTGCAACGAGGACAGAACTTTTTGAGCTCCATGCGATCAGGATCGTTGCGGCGATTCTTCTTTGTAATGTAATTACGTTCTTTGCAATCGACGCAGGCCATGGTGATCTTCGGACGTACGTCCGTGCTCTTACTTGCCATGGTCTTACTCCTTCAATCGATTTCTGAACGGACTATTGAGGTGGCTTAGGTTACCTGAGGCCACTCAATGCGCGAAATTCGCGCAGGAAGTACTCGTAGCGGGAGCGGGATTTGAACCCACGACACAGCGATTATGAGCCGCTTGCTCTACCAAGCTGAGCTACCCCGCCAAGGGTGTGCTTTGAAATGAACCACTCCTGATGAAGGGATTCTCCTCGAGCCCCCCACCGGAATCGGACCGGTGACCTCTTCCTTACCATGGAAACGCTCTACCAACTGAGCTAGGGGGGCGCTAATCTGAGAACGCGTGAGTTTAACACGCACGGTGAATTTTCATTTCACGCTCATTTAATTTAAACCCTCAATTAAGCGCGTGCCGCATTTGCACTGGTAAGCGACTCCGTGCCAGGGTCCACACTGAGAGCTCGGTCAACTACAATTTTGTTCAAAAGAGGGAAGTTTTTCATGAACCAACTTGAAAGGCGCGTCCGCACCCTAGATGCTTGGCAGCAGCGGCACCGCTTCCCCGCCTTCACGTTTGCCGTCATTAAGAAATTCGGCGACGACCAAGCCGGCAATCTTGTTGCACTGCTGACCTACTTCGCCTTTCTGGCGACCTTCCCATTGCTACTAGCTTTATCGGGCATACTCGGAATGGTACTCAGAGGAAATTCTTTGCTACAGGCCAGCATTCAAACTTCAGCACTGGCCCAGTTCCCCATCATCGGTACCCAGTTAGGTTCTCAAATTGGGCTCGCCTCACTCGGGCACTCCACGCCCGCACTTATTATCGGCACTGTTGGCGCAATTTTGGGCGGACGAGGGCTGGGCAACGCCTTACAAAATACGCTCAATACTCTCTGGAACGTCCCCAAAGTGGCTCGACCTGGATTCCCCTCTAACTACCTGCGCACCTTCGGACTGCTCGCATTGCTGGGCGTCGGAACCGTCGTCAACACGGCCACCGCATCGCTGGTCGGGGCAGGTGAAACATTGGGGATTAGCGGGGTACCCAGTAAGACCCTGGCCTTCGCCCTTTCAACTGTTATTGGTATCGGCCTCTTCTTCGCCGCATTTCGGATTGCCACCGCCAAAATCATCGCCACCCGCGACCTACTACTTGGCGCCATCTTGTCCAGTATCACTTGGCAGATTCTGCTCAGCCTGGCGGGGATCATCATTAGTAACAATCTCAAACACGCTCAGGCTCTCGCCGGATTCTTCGGTGTCGTGCTCGGATTACTTGCTTGGTTCGGACTACAAGCCACCGTCACCGTTTACGCCATTGAAGCCGACGTCGTCCGCGCTCATCACCTATGGCCGCGCAGCATTACCCAGCCACCCTTAACCTCAGCTGACAAAGAATTTCTGATTGAAGCCACGACTGTTGAAAAGCGCCGCCCCGAACAAAAAATCGTAGTTAAGTTCACTGAGTAAACAAATCAACACTTAAGATTCTTTAGTTTTTCCTGCGTCGGCAATTCCAGTAATGATTTTTAGTCCAGCAACACGCGCGCTGTGCTCGTAATCGTCATTGATAAGAACTGCTCTATAGCCCGCGGTTTCCAAAATACCTATCGCAACTGAAGCACGATAACCACTAGCACAGTGCACCCAAATCTCCCTTTCATGTGGTAACTCAGTTATTCGAGTGGCTAATTCATAAAACGGAATATTTATCATTCCTTGGATATGAGAGGTGCGCCATTCGCCATTGCTGCGCGTATCAAGGATTACAACGTCTGGGATATTCAAGCCTTCTGGAACTTCTTTAAATGTAACTTCTCTATTCTTTTTGAGCCCAGTCATGTCTTTTAAGTTATAAACAAAGGCACCAATAGGCCGATCAATGCCAATCCGTACCAATTCTCGTTGTGCAGTGGCGATATCTTGATTCCTGTCTGAGAGTAATATCAAAGTATCCTCATAAGGAAATATCCATCCAAAGTAACTGGCAAAAGATCCATCTAATCCAAATGAGAGTGTTCCTGGAATATGTCCTTGAATATATGAGTTTCTAGATCGTAAGTCTATGGCCCACACGCCAGCATCTATCGCTTTGAACACTTCATCAGTTGAGAATGCTTTTAGTGAGGAGATATCAATGGGTCCTGCACCTGCGCAATTAATCTCACCCATCAACTTGAAATATGCGGGGAAAGTATCAAGACCAGCAAGCGTCTGGGAGATGAAACTCTCTTTATCCAATAACAGGGCGGGGTTATTACGTTTTTCATCGGCAACGGTGGATGAATCTCCACTAGTTGGTGTGGCTGCACAGAATGACCCAAAACCATGAGTGGGGTGAATGGTAATTTTATCGTCAAGCAGTTCAACAATTCGACGAATAGATTCATGTTGTAATCCTGCTAGAGCAGCTGCATTATCCCAACCAAGTAGATCAGGTCTTCCAGAGGAACCATGCAACATTGACCCACCAGTGAAGATACTTTGCGCGTTATTCTCTGGAGTCAACAAAATGAAAGCCATATGTGTAAAAGTGTGACCAGGAGTATGAATTGCTTTGATTGCAAAATCACCCACGTTTATGACTTCATCATCTTTTACAGCTTGTCGGTCAAAACGCACTGGGTCATGTGCGCTAGTCACATACTTGACGCCATATTTGCGGGCGAGTACCAGCCCACCACTAACGTAATCATTATGCATGTGGCTTTCGACGACCGCTCCAATATGCAGGTTTTCCGCCTCAATGATTTCCTCAACCCGATCGATATCGCGCTGCGGGTCAACCACGAGGGCGGTTTTCCCATCGTGGGCAATGTAGGAACGATCCCCTAAGGTTGGGGTATCTAGATTTATAATCTTTAGCGACATTTTTAATCCCTCTCCAAAAGTTTAACAACTATTGAATCGTGAGAATCATCACTGGCTCAGGGATCGGTGAACTCGAACCTTAAAGCGCAGGATTTAGCGTAATTTTGCCCGTCGTCTCTCGGGCCAACATTGCCTTATGTGCCTCCACTGCTTGGCTCAAGCCAAAAGTTGCTCCGATAATTGGTTTGAGTTTTCCGCTTTCGACTAAGGCAAATAGTTGCGCAATAACATCATTTAACAACTCTTTACTGCCGAAACAGTGTGAGAGCCAAAAGCCGGTAATCGTTTTTGAGCCTCCCATTAGTGATCCCGGATGAATTACTGTGGGAGCTGTACGTGATGCCATGCCATATGTAATCAAGCGACCGAATGGAGCGAGTGCTTCAAGGCTGGCATCAAATGTCTTGCCTCCGACCATTTCCAATACTAAATCAACTGGCTTGCCATTATTTGCTTCGAGAATTCTTTCATGCAGTTTTTCTTGATCAGCATCGATAACAACATCAGCGCCTAATGACTTTGCTAAATCGCGCTTTGTTTGGGTTGATGCAACGGCAATAACTCTAGCGCCCCACAACTTTGCTAGTTGAATTGCAATTGTTCCAACTCCACCTGCAGCCGCATGAATCACGACGCTTTCTCCAACTTTGACATGCCCGACTGTTTTCAAAATATGCCAAGCAGTTGAGCCCTGAACTAACATGCACAGCGCCTGTTCATCAGTAACGCCATCTGGAATTTCAATCATGGCCGCGCTATTAGCAAGAGCTTTTTGCGCATATCCCCCACTGGCCACTGGGGTTAAAACGCGAACTCCAGAGGCAGTTGTACCAACTACTTCAATTCCTGGTACTAAAGGCAGTCGCTGAGGTGAAAGATATGAGTTCTCGGTTTGATGCGTATCGGCATAGTTGATTCCGATGGAAGTAACATCAATTACCTCTTGGCCTTCACCCGGAATCGGATCTGGCAGATCGACAAATTGCATGGAATCTGGACCGCCAAAGGCGGTTATTTGTATTGCTTTCATATCTATCCCTTAGTTGAGCCTAGAGTTAGGCCAGAAACAAACTGCTTCCGTAATATGAAGAAAACAATTAGCGTTGGTAACGCTGCGATAACCGCGCCAGCTGCTAATAAGTTGTAATCGGTCACGAACTCCCCTTGTAATCGACCCAAGGCCGAAGTAATCGGTCGCTTAGAATCCGTAGACATCAAGACCAGAGCCCAAAAGAAATCGTTATAAATCCATGTTGTCATCAAAACTGCAAGTGAAGCCAAGGCTGGACGCAACAATGGAAGCATCACCTTTGTATAGTGCGTGAATACGGTTGCACCATCGACCATTGCAGATTCGCTAATCTCTTTAGGAACAGTCTTCATGTAACTCGATAATACGAAGGTTGCAAAGCCCATTTGGAAAGCCACATGAATCAACACAACACCCCAAGGTGAGTCGTAAAGCAATCGAGGGATTCCGACTGCTTTACCCAGAGTTATATACATTTTAAAGACAGGAATAAAGACAAGTTGAGCTGGTAGTAAATTACCGGCGGTAAATAGCAAGAGAAGCGATACATTCCACTTAAATGAGTAGCGGCTCACGACGAAAGCGATTAGTGAGCCAAAAAATAAAGTTAAAAAAACCGCAGGAATTGTAATTAGCGCGGTATTAAAAAAGTATGTTGGAAGTTCCATGCGCGAGATAGCGTCGGCATAGTTCGCCAAATTTAATACTTTTGGAACTGAAAATAGACCGTTAGCTCGAACCTCTTTATACGGGCGAAGGGAGGACCAGATCGTCCAAGCGATGGGAAAAATCCATACAACTGCAAAAATACCGATAAATAGGGAAATAAAGCGATCTTTAATTTTCTGCTTATTACGATACTTTGTTGCCGCAGCTTGAAGCTCTACATCGATGCTCATTGGACATCACTCTTAAAAGTTGTGCGTAAGTAAGCAATAATCGGACCAATGGAAAGAACAAAGAGGATGACAGCGTAGGCGGCGCCTTTCATAGATGCGCCTTCGCCAGCAATATTTTGAAAGACTAAAGTACCTAAAATTGGGAAACCGGCGGATGAGCCATAAATAATATAAACAATATCGAACGCGCGTAGAGATTCAATAATCGTGATGACAATGACAATGACGTTTACCGGTTTCATGGCGGGGAAAATAACCTTCTTAAAGGTCTGCCACTCAGTGGCGCCATCTAACGAGGCTGCCTCACGCAAGGCCATATCGACTGATTTGAGCCCTGCTAAATAAAGCAACATGATGTAGCCAATATGACGCCATGATGCAATTGTCAAAATCACGTAAATATTAATGTCGTAGTTACCGAAAAATGAGATTGCATTATCAATATCTCGCCCAAAGAGACCATTGACAAAGCCATCTGGGCGCAGAAGGAAGTTCCAGATAATTCCAGTGACTGCTAAGGAGAGAACAACAGGTAAGTAATAAGCAGTTTCATAAAATTTGTGTCCACGAATCTGACGATCGATTTGATAGGCCAACAGGATTCCAATTGGAGTAGCAATACCTGCAAACCAAACTAACCAGATGATGTTGTTTTGAATCCCTTCCCAAAAAGCGGGGGTATCAAAGAAGATATTCTTATAGTTTGCAAACCCCGCAAATTTAATACGGGAGATTGAGATTCCTGACCAATATGTAAATGAGAGAACTATTGTCAGAAAGGCCGGTACCCAAACAAGTAATAAGTGAAAGAAAAGTGGAACACCGACAAAAGCAGTGAGTGTCGTTCTATCGGCCCTAGAAAAAGCTCGACGGCGATGGGGTTTTTTACTGCCCATCGCCGTCGAGTTCATCTTTTAGACCTATCTCCTAGTTAGTAATTTTTACGAATAGTAATTGAAATTACAAACTATGCAAGAGGAGGTAGTGCATCCCATTGTGCTTGAAGGGTGTCAACAATCTTGTTAACATCCTTAGGATTCTTAAACCATGACTGAATTGCTGGACCAACAACTGGGCCAGCAAAGTCAGGACGTGTGTCGCGATCGAGGAACTGAGTGATGTACGTAGCCTCATCCATAACCGCTAGCTGCTCTTTTTGGAAAGCATCATATGTTGATGTGTCTTGACCCTTGTTGGCTGAGGTCATTGGAATGGATTTGCCATCGGCATCTTTGGCATCAAGCATTGCTTGAACGCCTTCCATGTCTCCAGCAAACTTCAAGAAGTCAGCTCCACCAGCATTATTTGCACCATTTGCAGCAACGCAGAAACCATCGATAGGTGCATCGACCGTGTCGCGACCAAACTCTGGATTGATTTCTGGGAATGGAATGATTGAAAGATCGGCATAATCTGCTTCAGATTGCTCTTTGAAGTTTCCGCCGAACCATGAACCCATAAGCATTGAACCAGCCTTCTTCTGTAGAAGGAGCTGCATAGCGCCATCCCACTCGAGATCTAGAACGTTTGGATTCATGTAAGGAATCAACTGCTCCCAGTGTGTAAATACATCGAGAACCTTTGCATCGGTCCACTTTTCACGACCGGCTAAAAGATCTACATGGAACTGGTATCCATTGATACGTGCATTAAGAATGTCGAAAGTTCCCATTGCTTCCCAGCCGCCCTTATCGCCAGCTGCAAATCCAACAAGACCCTTCTTCTTCATGCCATCTAGCATCTTAAGGAATTCATCCCAGTTAGTCACTGTGTCGGCACTTAGACCAAGATCTGCAAACATTGACTTACGGAAATGCATACCCCATGGGTACCAAGACTGTGGAACAAAATATTGCTTTCCATCTAGTCCAGTTGCTGCAGTTTTATAGCTATCTGCATACTGAGAGCCGATCTCATTCCAAACATCGGTCAGATCAACTAACAATCCCTGCTCTGCAAAGAATTGCATGCGGTATCCGGCCATCCATTGGAAGGCATCGTCTGGTGTTCCCTGTAGGTATTGTGAAAGATTGTTCTGGAAGGCATTTGACTCTGTTGCATTGTATGTAACTTCATTTCCAGTCTTTGCTGTGTAAGCAGCAACCAAGGCCTTTAGTTGCGCAGTTGGTCCAGCATCTACAGTGCGAGCACCGAATGCTAGAGCACCTGTTCCGTCGGATCCGCATCCTGCAAGAAGTGATCCTCCAGCTGCTATTCCAAGACCGCCGACTGCAGCACCTTTAAGTACTGAACGACGGGAAATGCCATTTTTTACTTCTGACATTGTGTTCCTATTCTCTAGAGATGAGATTGTGATAGGTCATCAGGCGATTCAGGGGATGAGCCTGGTAACAGCGCAAATCTAGAGGTCTGACCACTCTTTAGATAGTGAAATTTGGTAACGAATTGGTCTCTTTTACGCTCAATTTTTGCAGTATGTGTGGCTCTTGTCATCGGAGCTCTGCAGTAGCACTATTGGGAGGGCATCCCCAACGAAGCGAGGAGATCTCAATGAAGGTTTCGGCTTTAATCAGCGGTAAGCGTGTTGAAACGATCTCTTCCAGCGCCACGCTTCATGACTTGGTTAATTCTCTCAATGTCCATCATGTTGGAGCGTTGGTTGTCTCTCCCGATGGCAAAAAAATCGATGGCATCGTTTCAGAACGAGATGTTGTACGTGCGATGCCTGGCAAATTGGATGAAATCACCCACATGCGGGTTGGGGATTTAATGACCGCTGAGGTTATTACCTGTTCGCCTGAAACATCTGTCGCAGAACTCATGACAGTAATGACCGAACGTCGAGTCCGTCACGTTCCAGTTGTAGATGAATCTGGGAACTTAATTTCCATAGTTTCAATCGGTGATGTTGTAAAAGCACACATTAATGAGTTAGATGTAGAGCGAAAAGCCCTGAGCGATTACGTTAACTCTTAATCTCCTGCTCGGCGATTTTTTTTCGAACATCATCCATATCTAATTCGGTAACTTTGCTAATAATCTCTTCGAGGGCTGAACCTGGAAGTGCGCCTGGCTGACTAAACAAGAGAATTCCATCGCGAAAAATCATTAGAGTTGGAATTGAAGTGATACCCGCAGCCGCAGCTAATGAGCGCTCTGCCTCAGTATCGACTTTTGTAAAGGTTAACTCTGGATATTTCTCAGAAGTTGCTTCATACACCGGTGCAAAAGAGCGACACGGTCCACACCAGGCGGCCCAAAAGTCAACAAGGACTACACCTACTTTAGGAATTAACTCTTCAAACTGCGTCTCTGTTAAGTTCAATGTAGCCATTATATTTTTCGCACCTTTTCTATTTTTCTGTGTTAGTAAAAGTTAATTGACAGGATGATTCATTGTTCAATCTCTTGCGCAAGGCATACAAAAGTAAAGCAACGCCAACCAAAGCTAAATACGGTTGAACTGGAGCAAAATACTTAATTGCTCCAGAGTATCCAAGAGCAATGAGGGCTAACTTATTGCACACAGGACAACCGACGGCTAAGAAAGATAAGAATGCTCCTGCTCCGCCGATTTTTAGAGAACGTTCTTCGGCTAAATCAGCATCAATTTTCACATAAGTTGCAACAAGCAATCCCGTAATGACTGCAGTGACAAAAATGACAGTTGTAGACCAATCAGTTGCGGCAATTTGGCGACCAAACATAGGATTTTTCAAAACTGCGGTAGGAAGAGAGATGATTAACCCGGTTAAAAGAGCGGTAGAAACTGCGACCAGCCAACGTTTTGCCGGCCAAGCCAATAAGGCTGTAAAACAATTAGGCATCCTTACCCCTCTTAAAGAAAAATCTCGCCGTCGAAGATTGATAAGCAGCGGCATGTGTGTGCTTAGTCGCTAAGAGAGAGTCTTCAAAGCGGGCCTTGCATACAAGCGTCGCAACTAAAGCAGCCCAAATCGCAATGGATACCCAGTTGATATTTGTAAGTACAAAACCTGCGCCGAAGAGAAGTACGCCTATATACATAGGATGGCGAATAAATCTATATATGCCCGATGTGATTAAAGCCGCGCCCTCTTTAGGGATTGGCGATATTTGTAGTGAAGGGCGCAGTGCATACCAAGCGGCGAAAAGGATAGCTATAGCAACTACATCGATAACAAAAGCCAGACCCGGTGCCCAGGAGGGAGCCATGAGCAGCGTGGCCTTCGGCTTAAGAAATAGCAACCCCAACAGTGAAAACTGAGAGGTTACTAAAATTCGAGCTTTGAGAATTATTTGTTTCTCCCAAATATCTTGCTGAAGAAACTCGGCTCAACGGGATCATTTTGATGTCCTTGGCAACGCTGAGCCTTTGGAACACCCTTCATCACCATCTCAACGTGACTACCACAACCACTCCACGTTGCTTTTCCGCACTTACGACATGTTGTTCTACTACACATATTTAGTTCTCCTTTATTATCCTAAATTGCCATTGCCACAGAAATCGCTGCCGGCGAGTTGCTCCACGTAAGGTAGCCACCATCCAGATTTACTGCATTGAATCCGAGTTCTTTAAGTAAAAGGGAGGCCGTGTGTCCGCGTTGACCCACTTGACAATGTACAAGAAGATTCTTAGAGGTTATCTCAGAACTTCGCTCTCGAATTTCATCAACTGAGATATTCATTGCCCCGGGTATGTGTCCACGAGCAAATTCCCCCGCGCTTCGCACATCGATTAATTCATAACCACGAGAAGTGTAATCCTCAATTTCATTCCACTGTGCAGTCTTAACTAGTCCAGAAATTACATTTTCTGCAATATAGCCGAGCATGTTTACTGGATCTTTAGCCGAACCAAATGGTGGCGCATATGCAAGCTCTAAATCTGCAAGTTCAGGGGCAGTGATTCCTCCGCGCATTGCAGTAGCGATGACGTCGATGCGTTTGTCAACGCCCTCGATTCCTATACCTTGGGCACCAAGGATTTCACCTGATGTTGGATCGAAGACGAGCTTTAACACCATCGCCTTCGCATTTGGATAGTAGCCAGCATGTGAATTTGGATGTGAGTGAATCGATTGATGAGCACGACCGGCAGCTGTTAAACGTTTTTCATTCCAGCCAGTGGTTGCAATCATTAAGTCAAAAACCTTAACAATTGCAGTGCCAATAGTTTTTACTGGTCTAACTGTGCGCCCTGCAATGTGATCAGCAACAACTCGTCCATGTCGATTGGCAAGGTTTGCCAGCGGAACTAATGTGGCGCTACCGTCTAAAGCGTCGGTTTTTTCGGCGGCATCACCAACTGCATATATATCTTGATTGCTTGTTCGATTAAATTCATCTACTTGAATTCCATTGCGCGTTCCAATTAATAAGCCCGCCGCCTTAGCTAAACCGATCTCAGGGCGAACGCCTATTGCAAGAATTACTAACTCCGCTGAAACGTTTTCGCCACTCGATAAATCAACGTTGTCTGGTCCAATATTTACCACGCTTGCACCTAAGTGAAGTGCCACTCCTTGAGCCACCATTTCTTTGGCAACCAGAGTTGCAAGCTCTGGATCCAAGGGCATCAAAACTTGATCGGTCGCTTCGACAAGTGAGGTTCGGATTCCACGATGGACAAGATTTTCGGCAATCTCTAGACCGATAAAACCGCCACCAATGACAACCGCGCTTTTGGGCCTTGAACTGACACGATCAGCAATCCTTTCAACATCTTCCACTGTGCGCAGCGTCAACCCACGTTCAACACCTGGAATTGGCGGAATGACCGGAGATGCACCTGGTGAAAGAATTAACTTGTCATAATCGACTTCACGTGATTCATGGCTATCAAGATTCTTTACAGCCACTGTCTTCTTGCTGGGATTGATAGCTAAAACTTCCGTATTTACGCGCACATCGAGGCGGAAACGTGCATGCAAGCTTGCCGGTGTCTGTAGAAGTAATGCGCTCTCTTCTTCAATTATGCCGCCGACATAATAAGGTAAACCACAGTTGGCATATGACACATAGCCAGATTTCTCAAGAACAATAATTTCGGCATTCGCATCTAGGCGTCGTAAACGCGTTGCTGCCGACATACCTCCTGCTACGCCGCCGATAATTACAATGCGCACTATGACGTTACCACTGGAAAGTTATTTGCCTGCCAGTCTGCAATTCCATTGGTTAAGTTGAAAAGGCTATTAAATCCAAGGTTTCTCATTGCTTCAATAGCGATTCCTGATCGACGGCCGCTCTGACAATAGACTGCATATGTTGCAGATTTATCTAATTTTGCAATTTCGCTTTCAAACTGAGGGCTCTCAACATCAATATTAATTGCACCTTGGATATGACCCACCATGAATTCAAAAGGTGTGCGAACATCTAAAGTTACCACCCCAGATTCAGAGGTTTTTTGGGAGAATGCAGTTGTATCCAAGTTAGTAGTTGATGACGATGTCGAGCAACTAGATAAAAATAAAGCAGCAATTACTAAAGAAATGATTAAGATTATTTTCTTCATTATGTCCCCTTAAGCTAGAGATAAAAATAGTTTTTGCAGTTGTGCAGTCACCGCATCCGAATTTGACTTTCCTTCAACTATGCACTCTTTTAAACTCGCAGAAATTAGAGTAAAGGCGGCTGTATTCACGGCTTTTGAAACCGCTGACATCTGAGTAACAATCTCGTCGCAGTTTCTACCCTCTTCGAGCATGCGCGCAACTGCGCCTAGTTGGCCCTGAGCGCGCTTAATTCGTTTCATGATGGCATCGATTTGTTCGGCATCAGATAGAACATGGGCAATCTTTTTTACTGCCATTAGCAGGTGCAGCGATCCTGCTCAGGTACTCCGGCAAGCGCCTGCTCGACGTGATTTCCACAGCCCGACCAGCTCGCTTTTTTACAAACATGACATGTGACGCGTGAACACATTATTGACTCCTTTATTGATTAGAAGGAAAGTTAGCATACCCCCGGGGGTATCGTCAAATTCCGGTAATGCGGACTGCAGCTAGTGCGACACCACCGACAATTAACCAAGCAATCAGCCCCATAAGCATTGGACGTGGACCTATCGCACGGATAGCTTTCCATCGCACACTAGAACCGAGAGCCACCAATCCAGCTCCCAATAGAATTTTGCTAGCTAAAACAATGTAATCGTGAAGAGAACTAGGAATATCAAATGTGTTCTGCACGGTTGCAACAGTAATGAAACCAAGAACAAAAAAAGGTATCAGCGGTACTTTTGCTGAAGTTTGCGCGCTCTCTCCCTGAGCTTTTAAATATCGTCTATGGCGAAGCGAGAGAATCAAAACTATAGGTGCTAGCAAACAGACGCGTGCTAATTTGATAACAATTGCCGACTTTACCGCATCGTCACTCCAGACCGATGCCGTTGCAATTACTTGACCCACATCGTGAACCGCAGCACCGGCCCAAGCTCCAAAAGTCTGATCACTTAATCCCATTAAGTGACCAAGAAATGGAAGCATAAATATTGAAAGTGTTCCACACAAAGAGATCAATGCAATTGCATATGACGTCTCTTCCTGTGTTGCACGCGTTTGTGGTCGAATCGCGGCAACTGCAGTTGCGCCGCAAACTCCGAAGCCAACACCAATGAGCAAGCCTAATTCTCCGGTCATTTTGAAAAATCTAGATAGAGCAAGAATTCCAAATATCGTAAAACTCACAACGAGAATGACGGTAATAACGCCTTTAATGCCGATTGCTTGGAGTGAAATGACGCTGACTTGTGCACCTAAAAGTGCAACACCGATGCGCATCAGTTTTTTACTGGCCAACGCAGTACCTTCATTTGCAAATGTTGGCCATGATCCAAGATTCGCGATTAGAAATCCAAAGGCGACGCAGAGAGCTAGTGGGCTAATTGCAGGTTGAAAATTATGTATTTGAAAGGCAACGGCAACCACGGCGGCAATTAAACCTAGGCCAGGGAGAGTCTTGACCATCTAAATCCCTAATTTCGTTGACCAGAGTGCCAATTGCTCATTTACTAGATCTGTAATCGTAATCTCATCACTGCCATTTAATTTTTCGGGATTTACGCGGTTAGAGCCGGGAAGGCGACCGCCCGCAATTTTAATCTCTTCTGCAAACTCTGTAGTGCGTGAGTTGCTTCCATCTACAGTCAGTTTTGCAGCATCGATTGCAATGACAAAGTGTGAAATCTCTTGTGGAATAGAATCTTGATCGGATGCGAACATATCCGGAATATTTTTAGCTAATGTCGGACCAATTAGCATGCCAGTTAATGATTCAACCAGAACTGCAATTGCATAGCCCTTGGCTCCCCCAAGTGGGGCAAGCATTCCAGCCAGAGCCTCCTTAGCATCGGTCGTCGGTGCACCATCTTTAGTAAATGCCCAACCAGGTTCGAGCTCGACGCCTGATTGCGCCTTAGCTTGAATCTTGCCTCGCGCAACGGCGCTTGTTGCAAGGTCAATCACCGTTGGAGGATTTGTTGGAATTCCTGCAGCCATCGGAGATGTCGAAAGCAGCGCCTTATTGCCGCCCCACGGCGGCATTACTGCTGGTCCAGTGCTAAATGCAATACCAACTAATCCCCGATTAATCATTGGCCAAACGTAAATGCCTAATGCTCCACAATGGTTAGAGCGACCAACGCCAACCGCCGCAATCCCATTTATTTTTGCGCACTCTGATGCAACTTCAGCAGCTTTTTGCAATTGCCAATGACCAAGTCCATTATCACCGTCAAATATGACGAGGCTGGGAAGATCTGTCACTCTTTTCAACTCTGCTTTTGGATTAATCCCACCAGCCTGCAAGCGCGCTAAATAGAAAGGTAGGCGCATTAATCCGTGACTTCCGATACCCCACCGATCACTGGCCACAATTAATCGGGCCGTTGTTTTAGCCTCAGAAGTAGGGACCCCGACCGCTTCTAATAAAGCTTGCGCCTGTGCGATTGCCGAACCGACCTGTAACGTCGCCATTAATTCATGCTTACTTTTAAGGCACCAACGGCATGTGTAGCTGGCATTGAGTTAAGTACTAATTCAATATTTGAGGTCAAAATCTGATTAATGCGCAATTGGCTCTCTGAAGTAATGCCGGCCACATGTGGAGTCAGAATTAAGTTAGGAATACTCTCCAATTCACCAGTAATTGGTGGCTCTTGTGAGCGCACATCTAGTGCCGCCCCAGCTATCCTCCCATTTTTTAGAGCTGAAATTAGATCTTCTTCATTAATTACTTCTCCACGTCCGACGTTAATGATGATTGCATCTGTTTTCATCAAGTCGAAAGTTTGGGAATTGATTGAACCGTTTGTCTGCGGTGTTGATGGCATATGAATACTCACAATATCGCTGCGCTTCAGCACCTCCTCGAAGGAGGTCACAGTGATCGCGTTCAAATCTTTGGCGAAGGGATCATACCCAATAATTTCGCAACCAAATCCTTGAAGAAGTTTTGCTGTTGCTAATCCAGTGGCACCGCATCCAAGCAAACCCCATGTAAGTCCAGATAATTCGCGACCGGGGGAGCGAATCCAACCACCATTGCGGGTAGAAACATCATGATTCGGGATATTGCGAAGTAGCGCTAAAGCTAATCCAAGAGTTAATTCACCGACACTTACTGCATTTGCACCGAGTCCGGCGACGACAACGACTCCCGCTGCATCGGCGGCTTTAATATCTATATTGTCTAGACCCACCCCCGCACGGGCAATTACTTTAAGTTTTGGTGCTGCAGCAATAATTTCCGCGGTTACTTTCGTGCGGTTGCGAACTACAAGTGCAGTTGCATCTTTAATTGAATCTATAAGTTCCTCTGGATTTTTCCATAAATCATCACCGCGATGAATAGGAAAACTCCCCTCCAGGTCTTGGAAGGGAGCTCCCCATACATCTTCAGAGATGAGAATCATTATGCCGAAATATATAGCTTCGTGAAAGTGAACTCACGATGTCCCATAACTTCTGCGGTGCATAAGCGACCATTTACAGTCTTATTAATAACATCCATCATCATGTCACCGGCTTTTGCTAAATCGTACTCATAACGAAGGAGGCCAGAAACATCTAGATCAATATGCTCTTTCATTGAATTTGCGGTCTTAGTATTTGCCGTTAACTTCAATACAGGGATGATTGGATTTCCAATTACATTTCCCTGGCCTGTTGGGAACAAGTGGATAACAGCGCCTGCAGCAGCCATGAGAGTTATGCACTCTGCGGCAGCTGAAGATGAATCCATAAAATACAGACCTTTCTTCTTCGGATCTGGCTCTTCTGCCGGTCTTAGAACGCCAACGACGGGAACTGATCCAGTTTTTGCGATATTGCCCAGCGCTTTCTCTTCAATAGTTGTTAAGCCGCCAGCAATATTTCCTTGAGTAGGTTGTGAACCGAGAAGGTTTGCACCTGTTGATTCAATAACTTTGATGTAGTTGTCATACGTGAGTTGAAATAGATCGCGACATGCATCATCAATACATCGATCGGCAATTAAGTTTTCGCCGCCAGTTAGCTCAGATGTTTCACCGAAGAATACTGTTCCTCCAGCCGCAACCCATCGATCAACAGCCTGTGAGGTTGTTGGACACGATCCAAGGCCAGATGTTGTATCTGACTCTCCGCACTTGATTGACATAATCATGTCGCCCATTTCAGCGGCTTCTCGCTCTAACGCCGAGGCATCCTGCAAGAACATCGCTGCCGCGCGACTAGCTTCAGCGATTACATGAAGATCACCCTTACCTTCGATTGAAAAAGCCGCAACCGGTTTCCCAGTAGCTGCGATTCCATCAGCAACTTTCTGTGTCCACTTTGGTTCAATACCGATAACAACAACTGCTGCTACGTTTGCATTCTTTCCAGTTCCTATAAGCGTCCGAAAAGTAAGTTCCAAATCTTCACCGAACTGTAAGCGGCCAAAAGCATGCGGTAGAGCGAGTGTGCCGGGAATGACTTTTGCCACGGCCTCTGCTGCAGCATTTGAAAGGTCATCGAGCGGCAAGATAATTACGTGATTGCGGATACCCATCGTGCCGTTTTCACGGCGATATCCCATTAAGCGCGGCTTGCTTCCCATCGATAACTCCTCATGTTGTGTGTGTGAATGTAATCGCCTTTTTTGATTGCAGCGGATGCAAGTCCTACTTTGGTGCCGTATTTGATGATCGAATCACCATCGGCTAAATCCGTTAGTGCAAATTTATGTCCTAGAGGGATAGCGTGATTTAAAATCGCCTCACTCTCGGTTCCCTCCTTTACTGACCTGCCATGAAGTGTTCCTGGTTGCAGATCCGTCATCGCAACGGCAACATTGTCGCCGTCATGGTGAAGAAGGAACTGCGGTGGAGTAATTGCCATAACTACACGTGCCTTTCTCGCCTTAGTGGGGTAGTGGTCTGACCTCTTGGCAGATTCTAGGTTAGGCAAGCGCGTTTCGTCTACCCCTCTGCCAAAATTTCACTAAGTGGTCTAACCTGTTGCCATGAAAACTGAGCTTCGATACGGGATTATCGGCGCGGGCAGCATGGGCCGCGAGCATATTGAGAACATCAAGATCATGGGCGGGGCGGTCGTTACCGCACTCAGCGACCCACATGTGCCGTCCCAAGAATCTGCCCTTGCCATGGCTTCTGGCGCAAAGGTATTTAGCGATCACCGTGCACTGCTGGAATCAGGTTTGGTAGATGCGGTTGTCATTGCAACTCCAAATGACACACATGCTGCGGTTTTAAAGGATGTACTAGCGACTGATCTAGCAGTCTTTGTTGAAAAGCCTTTGGCAACAACTATTGAGGATTTGAAATCAATTCTTTCGTGGGATGAAAAACGAAGTGGGATGACATGGATGGGTCTTGAATATCGATTCATGCCACCTGTTGCTGAGGCTATTGCTCGAGCAAAGGAAGGCGATGCTGGAAAAATACACATGGTGTCAATTCGCGAACACCGCGAACCTTTTTATCCAAAAGTTGATAACTGGAATCGCTTTGCAGATCGCACAGGCGGAACATTGGTTGAAAAGTGCTGCCACTATTTCAACTTGATTGACATCGTTATTGGCGAACAACCAATCCGTGTCTTTGCATCAGGTGGACAAAGTGTTAACCACCTAGATGAAAAATATGATGGCAAACAAGCGAACATGTTAGATAACGCCTATGTCGTTTTGGAGTATGCAAATGGTGCACGCGGAATGTTAGATCTTTGCATGTTTGGTGAAGGATCTTTCGATAAAGAGATTCTGACAATAGTCGGAGATGAAGGAAAGATTGAATCTTTCTTGCCTTCACAAGTTGTGCGTGCTTCTCGTCGCGAATCAATAGGCAAACTTTCTGGTTGGTCACGTGGTGCAAGCCGATCACGTGGAAATGAACAGAAGATTGTTCACAACTACGATGTTAAATACATGGGTCACCACTATGGTGCTTCATATATCGAACATACAAAGTTCCGTGACGCAATCTTGAAATCAACTGGTCCAGAAGTTTCTTTAAAAGATGGAGTGACAAGCGTGGTTACGGGTCTTGCCGCCCATAAAAGCATTAATGAAGGCCGAGTAGTTGAAATCAAAGAACTCTGGAACTAGCTACCAACTGCTCCAAGGTTTTGCATGAGTGTCAACAATTTCAGCGAGCCGTTGTAAACGGGGAATAGAGGTTTCACGTAACGCCTTAGGGATATCTGCTGCCCCCACAATATCTGCCCATACTGCTCGCCCAGCAAGGAATCCGCTCGCTCCACCCATTGCACATGCCTTAACCGCATCATTGAAAACCGGCTGCTTTACGCCATTTGAGAGAACAACCCAAGGCGAACCGATAGCCTCTGAAATCCTTTCGGCGTTCTTAATAACAAGGTTTATATCACCTTCACCATAGAAGGGAACTTCCGCTTTATAAAGATCTGGCTTCCATGTAGCAGCTTCACGTGCAGCAATTATCAACTCCTCCTCACGATTGAAACTCTTTGATGAATCCAATGGTGGTTTTACAATGATTTCGATAATTGATGGCAACCCTGAAACTTCACATAAGTTATTAAAATCTTCCACTAATTTCGCTCGAATCTCTGGCGACTCATCGTTGCGCCACAAAACAAGGAATTTAAGTCCCACGCTTCCAATATCTCGCATTCGACGGGGATCTACATCTGGATCAATTGCAGTTTCTGTAGCTGCTCCCCCGGGAGGTCCCACCAACAAATCCGCTGCTGCAATCAATCCGCATGTATCAACGAGCGCTTTCTCACCGATAATTGCATCAATACCGAACTCTTGATCTACAAGAAGCGCCGATGCGAATGGGGATAGTTCTCGCGCAACATCAACTTTGAACTGAGTTAACTGTGCATCAGTAACTGGGGCGGAATGATGAGCTGCAAACATTCCACGCAAAGCTTCACGCTGATCTACAGCAACCATCGCGAGCGCTCCAGATGGTCTAGCTAAATTGGTAAGTGGTGCTCTCATATGTGCGCCTCCAAGTATTCATTGAGTTCGGTTGTTGTTGGAATCATTGATTGACCATCTAGCCCTCGGCAAGAAAGTGCTGCGACAGCATTCGCCCTACGCATCGCCTCCTGTAAAGGATGACCATGAATCAGCTGTGCAATTAAGGCACCATGAAATACATCGCCAGCACCTAATGTACTTTTGACTTCGACTTTAAAACTTGGCGCTGTAATTAGCCCAGTATCTGGCGAAAAAGCAGTACTGCCTTCCGAACCTCGAGTCGCGACAACAGTATTTCCAGCATGTGTAGCGTCCTCTTCTAATGCCGCAGCAAAATCTAGATTTGGATATCGAGCTGCTATTTGACGATCTGTCGGTACAAAGAGGTCGACCATTGATGAATCAAACTCTTCAACTCCGTATCCAGCATCAAATGAAATTAGTGGTCCCATCCCCCTTGCTAGACCTGCCTCAGCTAATTGCGTTACACCCACATGATCCACATGCACCCAACGTGCCTGCCTCATTAAATCCTTCGCCCCCAGATTTAGAGCCTGTTGCTTCATTGGCTGGCGCGTACTTATTGCACGAGTGTTGTGCTCACGTGATGCAACGATGACACTGCCTGATGTTGCACTTTCCCCAATTGAAATGCCCGTTGTATCTATATTTTCACGAGCAAATATTTTCATTACTTCGGCGCCATCGGCGTCATCTCCAATTGTGCCAGCGATTGCTGTTTGAATACCTAAACGGGTTAGTGCCACTGCCGCAACTGCAGCTGGACCACCACCGGCTCGTACAATTTCTTTAGCTAAAACTCGCTCATCTTCAGCGGGATAGAAATCAACTAGTGCGATTGTGTCGATAGTGATTACCCCAACGCAAACAACTTCTATATGGCTCAATGTAAATTCTTTACGTTAGCATTCGCTAAAGCTACGGTTCGAGCGCCAGTTATGTGATGCAAAGTTAGTCTCAATGCAAGGTCGCCATCTCCAGACTCAATTGCTGCCAAAATTGCACTATGCTCATTTCGAGAAATTTTCAAACGTCCCGGTAATCGTAGAGTTGTTTCCATGGACATTTTCATTACGTCCTGTAGCACATTTAAAGTTTGGTTTATAAATCTGTTTCCTGCAATTTCAACTATAGTTAAGTGAAATTTGGCATCTAAGGTCTGTAGTTGCTCGTAATCTATTGGTTCAGAAGCAGTAACAGTGTCAATTTGATTTAACGTTGCACGAAGTAGCCTAATATTCTCTTTAGTTGCTTTCTCGGCGGCCCATTTTGAGGCTGGCACTTCTAATACTTCTCGAGCATTAAATAATTCATTCAGGCCATGCGTTTTTGACATAACCGAAGCCCGAAGCTCTTGCGCAATTAGTGGCTCTTGTACAAACGTTCCTTGACCATGCTTTATCTGTACACGTCCCTGTGCCTGCAAAATGTGTAATGCTTCTCGTAAACTTGGGCGGCTTACTTCTAACATGCCCGCGAGTTGTCGTTCTGGTGGCAATTTGTGACCTGGTTTCAGTTTTTGAATTTCAATTATATCTAGAAGTTGCTGTGCAATTTTTGCCGCTCGCTGCGGAAGAGGTTCTGCTACCCGTGTGTTCACTACTTCATCCTTTCACAGCACCTGCTGTAAGACCGGCAACGAATGACTTCTGCATCGCTAAATACATCACAACCATTGGAATGGAGGCAACCATAACGGCCGTGAAGATCATGCTAAAGCTTGTAGCGTACTCTCCACGGTAATCCAGCATTGCCAGAGGTAAAGTCTTCTTTGCACTTTCAGTAATTAGCAGCAGCGGGAACAAAAGATCATTCCAACAAATAACGAAGAGGAAAATTGCAGTAGCTCCTAAAGCTGGTCTTGAAAGAGGTACCGCAATGGATCTGAAAACCCTTATGTGTGATGCTCCGTCAATAGAGGCAACTTCATACATTTCATTAGGAAGTTCGCGGAAAAATGAGGTCAGGATAAAAACAGATATTGGCAGAGTCGCCACAATATTTACCGCGATTAATCCATGAAAAGTATTTGTAAGTCCTAAGTCACTGAAAAGTAGATAGATTGGAATTATATTTACTTGGCCTGGAATTGCTAGTCCGAGTGCAAAAAGAACGA
>JAUSFN010000023.1 GCA_030649935.1 Candidatus Planktophila sp. | reverse complement strand
CATGCTGTCACTAGCGCCGCGGGAATGGCCTTTACGGGAATTCATCCAGTTATTGCCGTGTATTCAACTTTTCTCAATCGAGCCTTTGATCAGCTACTACTCGATGTTGCTCTCCACAAGGCAGGGGTAACTTTTGTCTTAGATCGTGCCGGTATAACTGGCGATGATGGGCCTTCACACCATGGAATCTGGGATTTAGCTTTGACGGGAATTGTGCCAACTTTGCACGTTGCCGCTCCGCGAGATGGAGCGCGGCTACGTGAACTACTTCGTGAGGCGATAGATATCAGTGATGCCCCATCCATGGTGCGCTTTCCCAAAGGCGAGGTTCAAATTGATATTCCAGCCTTTGAGCGACGAGATGGCCTAGATGTTTTATATCGTGGTGAGAGCGCCGATGTCCTCATGATTAGCGTTGGAGCGATGGCGGCATTAGCGGTGGAGGCCGCCTCACAGGCATCTTGGGAGGGTGTTGGCGTAACCGTCATTGATCCCCGATGGGTTAAACCACTACCGCAATCTTTGGTTGCTATGGCCCAACGGTACACAAGCATTGTAGTGCTTGAAGATGGAATCAAACATGGCGGAATAGCAAGTTCAATATCTGAACTTTTACGCGATGCAGGAATCCATGTTCCACTTCACTCAATTGGAGTTCCACTTGAGTTCTTGGAGCATTCAAAGCGCAACGAAATTCTAGGCGATATTGGAATTACCGCTCAAAACATTGCACGAAGTGTTGTTGAGTGGAGCAGTAGTTTTAAGGAAGAGATGCAACCCCGCGTGGATGAAAACGCAAACCGCACACAGAATCACTAATTCCTTCTCGATCTAAGTACGGCAGTATTCCACCTAAATGCATTGGCCAACCAGCGCCCATGAGCATGCATAAATCGATTTCAGCCGCGGTAGAAACTACACCTTCGTCGAGCATCATTCGAGCCTCAACTGCAAGGGCGGTTAATGCCCGCATGCGAACCTGTTCTGCCGTAGATGGTGATCCACCCTTTGGTATTAAAGCAAGCGCAACAGGATTGGTGGAGGTTGAACCGTCTTCGTTCTTGGTGTAGAAGTTTCGTACCCCTTGATCAACCATCGCCTGCATAGTTGGAGAAATTCGATAGCGATCTCCTAAATTCTCATGCAAAGTTTTGGCAACATGTAAGGCCACACCAGGACCAACAAGATCTAAGAGCTGGAAAGGTGACATTGGAAAACCTATAGAGCGCATTGCACTATCGGCAATCTCTGGAGGAGTTCCCTCATCAACAGCGTCGGTAATTTCACCCATGAAGCGAGTTAATAACCGGTTGACGACAAATCCTGGGGCGTCTTTACAGATGATCATTGTCTTTTTGAGTTCTTTTCCAACGGCAACTGCCGTGGCAGTTGTTGCATCATCGGTACTGCTTGTGCGGGCAATTTCTAGCAAAGGCATCACGGCGACTGGATTGAAAAAATGAAAACCTACGACACGTTCGGGATTTTTTAGACCTTGGCTCATCTTTTCAACTGAGAGCGAAGAGGTGTTGGTTGCCAGTACGCATTCGGGTGAGACGATCTGCTCCAACTTTTTAAAGAGCTCCTGTTTAAGCTCGAGCTCTTCAAAAATCGCCTCGATAATAAAGTCGCACCCTGCGAAAATACTTTGATCGGCAGAGCCAGTAATTAAGGGAACAAGGCGAGCAGCCGACTCTGGGCTCATTCGCTTCTTTTCCACGGCTTTAGCTATTTCGTTATGGACCCAAGCGACACCTTTGTCAGCGCGCGCTTGATCTATATCGCTCATAACAATGGGACACTTAAGATTGCGAAGAAGTATAAGCGCTAACTGTGAAGCCATAAGCCCGGCACCAACAACACCGACCTTACTAATTTTACGTGCCAGCACGGGCTTAGGTGCACCCTCAACTTTCTTGCGCTTTTTTTGAATGAGGTTAAAGGCATACAGAGATGCACGAAGCGGATCACTCATCGTCAAATCAGCGAGTGCTTGGTCTTCTGCATCAAATCCTTCGCCACGAGTATTGCGTTGTGCAGCAGCGATAAGTTCGAGCGCTTTCTTAGGTGCGGCAATTTCAGCGCCTCCGTATTTCTTGAGAGCTGCAACTCGTCCGCTTTCAAGAGCGGATACCCATGCAGGATCATTGCTGTAATCCTTGCGTTCAATAATGAATTGTCCGTTTAAAACTGATACGGCGAATTGAATGGAGCGTTCAATAAAATCAGCTGGTTCGAAAACTGCATCCGTTACACCCAGTTTTAGGGCATCTTTGGCTTTCATCATCGTGTTGTTATTTAGTGAGTTAAGAATAATTACTTGTACGGCGCGCTCTGGCCCGATGAGCTTTGGCAAAATTGTTGCACCGCCCCATCCAGGAACTAAACCAAGGAAGACTTCAGGAAGGGCCGTGAATGCGGTACTTGCGAGCGTGCGGTAATTGCAGTGAAGTCCGACTTCTAGACCCCCGCCTAAGGCTAATCCATTAATAAATGCAAAGGTAGGGATTGCACACTCATCGAGAGTTCGAAAAACATCGTGGCCTAACTTGCCGATTGCAAGAGACTGATCACGGTTTTCAATAAAAGATAGCGCCGATAAGTCAGCACCAGCGGCGAATATAAATGGTTTTCCTGTAATCGCTATTGCTGCGGGTGTGCGAGAAATTGCATCAGCAATTGCCTCCTTAAGGGAAATTAAAGAGGCGGGACCAAAAGTATTTGGACGATTATGGTCTTGCCCATTATCAAGGGTGATCAGAGCCATCTTCCCAGCACCACCGAATGCAGTTAAATCAACATCACGCACGAATGCATGTGTAACCACTTCTTCAGGTGCACCCTCTGGCATTTTTAATTCGGTAGGCATTTATTTAACATCTCCTTTGAAGTGAGGGTTTTCCCAAATAACTGTGCCACCCATTCCGAGACCGATGCACATTGTGGTAATTCCATAACGAACCTCTGGATGGTCTTCAAAACTTCGAGCTAAATTGAGCATCAAACGCACACCGGAGGATGCAAGGGGGTGGCCTACTGCAATGGCGCCACCGAATGGATTAACTCGAACATCATCATCTGCGATTCCAAAATATTCTAAAAAGGCTAAAACTTGCACGGCAAAAGCCTCGTTAATTTCAATGAGTCCAATATCTTCAATAGTTAATCCAGCTTGCTTAAGAGCTTTGATAGTTGCAGGTACTGGCCCATAACCCATAACTTCAGGTTCGACTCCAGCGAAAGCGAATGTAACTAATCGAGCTTTTATTGTTAATCCGAGTTCAATCGCTTTATCTTCACTTGCAAGTAACGCGGCAGTTGCACCATCGTTTAATCCCGATGAGTTTCCGGCAGTGACTCTGCCGGCAGGTCGAAATGGAGTTTTAAGTCCAGCGAGACCTTCCATGGTAGTTGCAGGACGTGGAGGTTCATCTACAGTTGCAATCGCCCACCCGAGTTCGACGTTACGGGCAGCAGTAGGAATTAAATCGCGTTGTATGAAACCAGATGCATATGCTTTAGCGGTCTTCACTTGGGAGTTAAGTGCATATGTATCTGCGCGAAGTTTAGTAATGCTAGGGAAGCGATCATGTAATCGTTCGGCAGTTGCACCCATCGCCAAAGCATCTTGCTCAACGATTCGTTCAGCTAAAAAGCGTGGATTTGGATCTAAGCCTTCACCAATTGGATGGTTTCCCATATGTTCGACGCCACCGGCAATTGCGATTTCATTTGCACCTATTGCAATCGCGCCGGCAATCGTTGTGACTGCAGTAAGAGCGCCGGCACACCATCGATCAATGGAGTATCCCGGAACGGTATTAGGTAGGCCCGATAATAAAGCCGCGCTTCGCCCAATGTTCATTCCTTGATCACCGGTTTGTGTAGCAGCGGCGATTGCGACATCGTCAATCGATGCACGATCGACGAGTGGATTGCGATCTAACAATCCACGGATTGCGCGGACCATAAGATCATCTGCGCGAGTACCGGCATATAAACTGCCGGCCTTTCCAAATGGGGTGCGAACGGCATCAACTAACACAACTGAACGTGACATAAGGAATTCCTTACTAATGGTTAGGGGATATGTTACCCATCAGTAAGGGTTTTGTGAGTCGATTTGATTATGCTTTTACAACCGCCTTTTTCCGCTCTTTAGAGAGAAATGGAGTGAGAACGGCGATGAGATAGAGAATATAGATTCCAAGTTGGAGCCATGAAGTCGTGGTATCAAAACCGACCATTCCTGCTAAAAGACCGCCGAGAAGTGATTCTTTGGCAATGACGGCGGTCACATCCCATACAAAGGCATCGGCGCCAGGTAAGAATCCAAGCTCCTGGAACTCATGTATTGCGTAGGACAGGACTCCTGCCGCCACTATTACGAGGGCAATACCTGTGTAGGTGAAAAACTTTGAGAGATCTAAGGTAATTGTGCTGCGATAGAGCAGATAACCCAAGGCGATCGCTAAGAGAAAACCTGTGGTTAATCCAATGGCGGAGTTAAGTGGACTAGCCACGCTCTTAAAGTTTGAATAAACAAAGAGGGAGGTCTCAAGACCTTCGCGAACTACCGCTAGGAATGCTGCAACCGCCAGTGCAATAGGGCCAACAGAGACGGCCTTGTCTACTTTTTTAGCTAAGTCGCTACGCAGATTTCGCGCTGTTCGCTTCATCCAAAAAACCATCCACGTGACCACTGCAACGGCCAATAACGATGTTATGCCTGCAAAGGCCTCTTCTCCACGATCAGAGAGTTCGGCAGAGGTAAAGTTTAAGATCGTTCCAAAGCCGACGCTGGTCAGGACGGCTACGGCGACCCCACCCCAGATGTAGTGTAAAAGAGTTCGTTGACCGACCTTAATCGTGTAAGAAATCAGTATTCCAACGATCAATGCCGCCTCTAGGCCCTCTCGCAGGGCGATTATGAATGAGTTGAGCATCCGAGGAATCTAATTCAAAGAGGGGAATTACGCAATTCTTTTGTTGCGTAATTCTATTACTTTTAGCGGTGATTTCACTCACCGGCTCTACAATTTCGACTGGCTCATGCTCTAGTAGGGCATCGGCCAAATGCGGTGCGACCAGATCAATCTGCCAGACACGAGCTCCTAGTTCGGCTAGAGCCAGACGAACAGCTGTCTCATCCCGGATTGTGGTGGATTGAGCAGGAGGTGACCAGCAGATTCTGCGCACGATCTCAGGGGAGATCAGATTTTCAACGGGAATCGAGTTTGCCGTGGCTAACTCTTCAATGAGTGCGCGTGCATGCGAGAGCGGTGCGAATTTTTCAGGGAACCTATCTCGCCACAGTTTTAGGGGCGGCAAAGTATCTACGGTACTTCGCATCGCAGGCCATTTTTCTTCCGGCAGGGCCATTGCGCGAGAAATTGCATCGATCCATGTGGAGGAGTTTTCTAACCACCGTGCGCGAAGACCAAGTGGGCGCAGCGTTTTCTCTAACTCTTTTTTAGTCGTTGGTGCGCTCAAGGTGAGCTCAATAATCGCTGAATCGTTGAGAATTTTTCCGCTGGCTATATCTTGGTCTGAGGCGATTGCATCGCGCGCTATCCACAGTTCGCGGATGATAGCTAAGTGATCGCGGCGCTTAATTTTATGCATACCAGATGTACGTCGCCATGGGTCAACACGTGGCGGCGGTGGTGGAGCTCTGAGAATCGAGGCGAACTCTTGTTCAGCCCACTCCAACTTTCCGGTTGATTGCAAAATCACATACATGGCATCACGTAGCTCAACAAGTAGTTCAACATCTAGCGCTGCATAAGTCAGCCACTCTTGTGGCAGAGGCCGAGTAGACCAATCTGCAGCACTGTGCTCTTTAGCAAGCACTACACCCATTAATGATTCCAAAAGTGGTCCAAGTCCAACGCGCGGAAGTCCAGCAATTCTCCCGGCTAACTCCGTATCAAAAAGATGAGTTGGGTTAATTCCAAGTTCGCGAAGACATGGAAGATCTTGCGTACTTGCATGCAAAATCACTTCGTCACTATTGAGAAGTTCGTTAAGTTCTGCGAGCAAAGGGTGGGCTGGACCAAATGGAATTGGATCAATTAAGTGCAGACCACCACCTTTTCGCTTAATTTGAATTAAATATGCTCTAGCGCTATATCTAAAACCTGAGGCGCGCTCAGCATCAACTGCAAATGCTCCAGTTCCACCAGCTAGTCGTGTGATTGCAGATTTGAGTAAGGGCTCGGTGTTAATTACTGGCGGAGTACCTTGCGATGGCACCAGCAAAGGAACAGGTTCTTGGAGCTCTTGCATGTATGTAACTAACGAGCTCGAGCAGGAGATATTATCGAAACTCCCGGCGCAATCTCTTCAAGACCGGCGACCTCTGCGATGAGCGTGCACCAACCGGAGATGTGATTCAATATCTCTGATGGATCTGAAATTATTGGAGTCCATGATGCCCGAATCTCAATCTCGGATTCATCATGACGAGGTGATAATTTTCCGAATGAGGCACTTGATACTCGTGTGACGGTTCCACTTGGTGCAGCGATAGTGCACTCTGCCGATTCAAGTGCTGACAAAAACCAGCCCCATCCAAATTCAGGCAAAAGCGGATCTTGAGCCATCGCCGAATCGACATCGGCACGCACGAAAGTTACGCAGCGAAATTCTCCTTCCCAACTCTCTTGCCCACCTGGTTCATGGAGTAAAACAAAGCGGCCAGAGGCTAGTTCATCCTCTTCACTACCGAGCTTTCCATTGCTTACATCTACCGAAAACGCGAAGGCGTAGGTGGCAAGTTTCTGTGGCGCTGGAACCTCCTCAAGGAGGATTTCGACACGAGGAGTAAAGCTGCGGAGTTGAACTAATAATCTCTCGAAGCCATTGGCATCCATTCACCTAGAGTATGTATTAGGCGTGAAATTCGCGGGAGGCGGGGCGGTACCCTTCCCTCTATGACCCCGTTTTTAGCGCTCCTTTCTAGTTTTTTGTGGGGCACGGCCGATTTTGAAGGTGGGCGTTTAAGTAAGAAGCATGCCCCAATCGCCGTTCTAGGTGCCTCACAGGTTTTAGGTCTTTTTTTCGGAGTTTTTCTTGTTCTTATCTCAGGTGATGGGAGTGCTAAAGCCTTTGGCACAGATGGGTACCTGCTTTCTGGTATCGGTGCAGGTTTCTTTGGCTACTTCGGTCTTATCTGTTTATATGCCGGGTTAGCTTCAGGAAGCATGGGAGTTGTTTCTCCTATTAGCGCTCTGAGTGCGGTGATTCCGCTGGGCTATGCCTTAATCAATGGTGAGTCACTATCGCTTATAACTTCGTTCGGAATTATTTTGGCGTTGTCAGGTGCCTTTTGTGCCAGCGGTCCGGAGCTCAGACAAGGCTTGCCTTTGCGCCCACTGCTACTTGCAGTTGGTGCTGCAGTTGGTTTTGGAACTTCGTTGACATTCATTTCAATTGGATCCCAGTCAAGTGCATTAATGACAATGGTAACAATGCGCGCCGCCACATTTTTTGTGACGATGGGTATTGCACTTCGTGCTCGAAGTTTCGGTGGATTCACAAAAAGTGAGTATCCAAGTTTATTTTTCATCGGAGTAGCTGATTTTCTAGCCAATCTACTCTTAGGTATCGCCTGTAATAGAGGTTCTGTATCCGTGGCAATGGTTTTGGGTTCAATGTATCCCATAGCTACTGCAGTTTTGGCCTTTAAATTCTTACATGAGCGGTTACATCGCATTCAATATATTGGGATAGTTTTGGCAGTTGCTGGAGTTGCAGTGATTTCAGCATTTTAGTTGTAGGCATGAAAAAAGAGGGTCTCATCTATCTCGCTCTTATCACACTGTGCAAAGCTATTTAGGATTTCTCTCCAATCAATATAGTTTTCGCCATCTTGTTCGCAAGTAACAGTTAGAAAAAACTCATCAATTAATTTATCGGCGAGAAGTTCTTTTATTATCTCCACACCGGCCTCAACTAGAATTCGTTTTCCAAATTCGACGCGCGCACGGTTTATGGCTTGAGCTGGAGATGTGTTCCATAGATGTACATTAGGATTTTCGGGAAGCGGATTTATTCTCGATCGCGAAATCACAATGAGAGGTACTGGCGAAAAACTGTACGGTTCACTCCGTGCCGTATTTCCACCGATTAGGATGGCATCAAAGTTCCGTCGGCGTTCAAGAAAAACCGTACGATCTGCCCTTGAACTGACTCCGCGGGAAGAGCCAGATTTTGTGGTCGAGCCATCTGCGCCTACTACAAGTGAGGCTGAGGTACTCATGGCAGTAGCATTCCAGTTTTGGCGCTATTTCTGCGGCCATCCTCGCTCCATGAGTTGAGCCCAAGCCGTAAAGAGAGTTAGCCTGTGAGGTATGTATGCACCCAAAGATGTTTTTGCTGCGTTTTCGGCTCTAGCAATTGTGGCTGTACGTGGATTATTAGGTAGCAAACCATTAGTCAAGGCGCATAGATATTGAAGAAAATACTTTTTGTAACTAATGATTTTGGTCCCAGAGCAGGGGGAATCGAAAGCTTCATTATGGGTTTAATTGAACACTCAACAGATTCTCCTATTACGGTGTACACATCTTCTCAAGGTGATACGCGAGAGTATGACGCCTCTTGGCAGGCAGATTATGGTGTAAAAGTCATACGTGACCCTGCAAAAATACTTCTACCAACGCCTCGAGTCAGCCATTCGATTTCTCGAGTAATCAAGGAGTTAGAAACTGACATTGTTACCTTTGGCGCTGCTGCGCCCCTGGCATTGATGTCGGCGGCCTTTCGAAGAGCTGGCGTCAAGAGAGTTATCGCGCTAACCCATGGTCATGAGGTGTGGTGGTCCAAGGTTTTTCCATTTAATTTAATAATGCGTCGCATTGGTTCGGCAACGGACGTCCTGACTTATCTCGGAGAGTTTACTCGCCGTGCAATTTCACGTTCCTTAACTTCACGTGCTGCATCGACAATGGTGAAAATTGCACCGGGAATTGATACTGAGCATTTCTCGCCAGTTGATTCAACGCAACTTAAGGCCTCACTGGGACTTAGTGAGAAGAGAATTATTGTTAGTGTTGGTCGCCTAGTCCATCGCAAAGGTCAGGACAAACTTATCGAATCAATGACAGCAATTATTCAAGAAATACCGAACGCTCACCTTTTACTCGTTGGCGAAGGGCCATACCGCGACCACCTTACGAAACTCGCACGAAAACTCCATCTGGAGGATTACGTAACTTTTATTGGGCGAATCCAATTTGGGCAATTGCCCAACTACATATGTTGTGGAGAAATTTTTGCGATGCCCTCGCGTTCCAGATTTGCCGGTCTTGAAGTAGAAGGTCTAGGAATTGTCTATCTTGAAGCGAGTGCGTGTGGTTTGCCTGTAATTGCTGGCGCTTCAGGTGGGGCACCAGATGCAGTCATAGATGGTGAAACAGGTGTAGTTGTCGATGGTTTAGATTGCGCTGCAATTGCCAGTGCCGCAATCCAGATGCTCAATAATCCAACCCAATCGCACTCCATGGGTTTAGAAGGTCGACGTTGGGTAGTCGAGAAATGGCGTTGGCAAATTTGGGCCGACGAATTCGCAAAACTACTCAGATACTAAATTATGCTTACGTGCTTTACCGACCGCGGCTGTGCGATTCGTTACCTCTAACTTTCTAAAAATTGATGCTAAATGGCTTTTAATAGTGGCCGAACTTAAGAAGAGATTAGCGGCGATCTCTTTTGTTGATGCTCCACTTGGCAGTAAAGCCAATACATCAAATTCTCGTGAGGTCAGTCCAAATTTTCGCTCTTTGTTCGCAAGTGCCACCGATAATCCATGTGCAGTAAAACTAAGAGGTGATATTACGGAATGATCGATGGCGGCTAGTAATTCCAAGAGGGGATTGGATTTTAAAATATATGCACTTGCACCAGCCGACATGGCGGCAATCACATGGGCATCCGTGTCGTTGAGTGTGAGAACAACTATTCCCAAACTCTTTGAGATGCCTCGAGCCCACGTGATTAAATCGAAACCACTTCCATCTGGAAGATTTAAATCTACCACTATTACATCTGGGTTTGTGTGGGCGATTTGCGCACGTGCTTCGGTCAAAGTAGCAGCTTCGGCAACTACTACGTGATTGTGGTTTTCTAATGCACGTTTAAGTCCCTCGCGCACAATTACATGATCATCGATAATCACAACACGGGTCATAGTTGCGCCAAAGGAACCGTCACTAAAACCCTGGTCCCCTCACTATTCGATTCTATTGCGAGCCCTCCATTGAGATTATGAACACGTTCGCGCACTCCAGTTAATCCATGGTGCCCGAGCTTTTCTAAAGCACCGCCAATGCCATTGTCATGGACTGTAATCTTTAATTCAGTGGCTTTGGAGTGGGTTTCTACATTTCTTAAGAGCTCTGCAAAAATCTTTTCCAACTCAAATTCTGAAGCGCTCTCAAATGCAGTGCGAGAATCTAAGTTCGATGAATTTGTTCGAAGTTCAAAGATCTCACTACGCACTTTTTCAACTAAATCGCTCATGGCAAAGCGAATAGTTCTGAGTTCTGCTCGGATATCATTCGGCGTTCCAATCGCAGCAACAAGTGCGTCGATGCGATATCCCAAGCCAACTAAGTCCTGTGCAATCCCATCATGTAAATCTTGTGCGAGTCTAACTCGCTCATTTGGATTCACATTTTTACTTAGTGAAGAGTTGCTCAATCTCCTTGGCGAACTCTTTAGCAACTACATGCCGCTTGAGTGAAAGTTTAGGAGTTAAGTGACCACCTGCGATCGTGAAGTCGGTAGGCAAGATTACAAATTTGCGGATTGATTCAGCCTTACTGACCGCTTTGTTCGCCTCATCGACTGCAGTTTGAATTACCGAAATAAGATCCGGGTCATGGGCAAGATCTGCCATAGATGCGCCTTCTTTTTTGTTATTACTGACCCACGATTTAAGTAAATCTTGGTCGATTGTTATTAGGGCTGCGATAAATGGTTGATTATCTCCAACGACCATGCACTGACTTACAAGAGCGTGTGCGCGTAAACGATCCTCCAGAACGGCAGGGGCGACGTTTTTTCCTCCAGCTGTAACAATGAGCTCTTTCTTACGACCAACGATGTATAGAAAGCCTTCTTCATCTAATCTTCCTAAATCTCCGGACTTGAACCAGCGATCCTCGGTGAAGACCTCTTCATTTGCCGCCTCATTTTGCCAATACCCGCGCATAACAATGGCTCCACGGATGAGAACTTCGCCATCTTCTGCGATTTTTATTGAAGTACCAGGTACTGGTCGGCCTACTGAACCAACTCGATGGGCATGAGTTAAATTTAACGTGGCACCAGCGGTTGTTTCAGTCAAGCCATACCCTTCAAGAACTGTGATGCCAGCACCACGGTAGAAGTGACCCAGACGCACTCCAAGTGGGGCACCCCCAGAGATTGCCGCTTCAACTTTCCCGCCCATCCCGGCTCGAATCTTAGAAAAGACAAGCTTGTCAAAGAGTTTATGTTTGATAGCCAATAGCGGTGAAACAGATTTCTTATCTAGGCTCTCAGAGTAAGCAATTGCGACCTCGGCGGATTTTCTAAAGATTTTGCCCTTACCTGCAGCCTCTGCCCGCGCCTCTGCACCGTTATAAATCTTTTCAAAGATTCGAGGAACGGCCAGTACAAATGTTGGTTTAAAAGAAGCAAGATCCATCGGTAGACGCCCAACTGGATCACTGCAGTGCGCTAAGTGAAGGCCAGCCGCGATTGCGCCAATTTCTACCATGCGTCCAAATACATGTGCGACAGGTAAAAATAGAAGTGTTGAGCCACCTGGTTTTAAAAATAAGTCAGATGCACCCTGCACAACATTTCCACACTCTGCCAAGAAATTTCCATGAGTTAGTCCAACGCCCTTTGGTTTACCAGTTGTACCTGATGTATAAATGAGTGTTGCAAGAGTGTCGGGCACAAGTGAATTTCGGCGTCGATCAATCTCTTCATCTCCAATGTGAGCCCCTGCCGATTGTAGAATGCTTAAAACATCATCGGTCATCGTCCACATATGCTGAGTATGTGCCGGAAGAACGGTCTGTACTAAGTCACGAAGTGTCGGTGTTTCAACGATTATTGCAACAGAAGATGAGTCATTGAGTATCCAGTCAATCTGCTCTGCCGACGAGGTGTCATAGACCGGAACTACAACTCCGCCGGCAAACCAAATTGCAAAGTCCAAAATCGTCCACTCATAACGAGTGCGCGACATAATTGCAACTCGATCTCCCATCTGCACGCCAGCGGCGATAAGACCTTTTGCAACCTCTCGAATCTGTTGCTCTGCCTCTTTAGCAGTGATGCTCTGCCATGCATCACCGAGGGGTCGCGACATAATGATTCTCTCAGGCTCAAACCATGCTCGCTCGGCAATCAAATTCGTTAGATTTCCGGCAGTAGGGGCGGGGACAAGGGCTGGATTAGTGATCTCATTCATGGCGCTAACGCTAGTGCCTGGATTATTAATTAGGGAAGGGGGGTAATCTATCTCCATGAGCGAATTCAGCAGTTCGACAATCACAGTAGAGGCCCCATTGGATGCGGTAACACAAGCGCTTTTTGACCTAGAAAAGTACCCAGAGTGGTCCAGTTCGATTAAATCAGTCGAGGCGCTTGCCCGCGATGATCAGGGACGCATCACCAAGGCAAAGATGGTTATCGATGCAGGCATGATGAAGGACCGGGTGATCTTGGATTACGACTGGTCTGGTGCACCAGGAAAGTTGAGTTTTACTCTCGATGATGCCGATTTATTAACTGGCATGGATGGTGCCTACACAATCAAAACTCTTGATGAGGATTCAACTTCGATTACTTACGAGTTAACGGTCTCGCTCTCGATGCCAATTCCAGCGATGATGCGTCAGAAAGCTGAAAAAACAACGATCGATGCGGCATTGGCTCAACTTAAAGCATCACTTGAGGCGTAAATAGTTTTTATGGCCCTCACAATTGGTATCGATGTTGGCGGCACCAAAATTTTGGGAGGGGTTGTTGACGAGTCTGGTTCAGTATTGGCAACAGCTAGAACCGATACACCTCGACAAGGGGGGAGCGTTCTTACACAAGCTATTGCAGATATCGCCAAGGAGTTATTAGCCAAGCATCAAGCTGCATCCATAGGTGTTTCTGCAGCTGGATTTGTTTCATCTGATCGAAAGACAATGCTTGCAACTCCCAACATCGCCGACTGGAATGGTGTCAATTTAGATTACGAGCTAACAACTTTAATTGGTCTTCCCGTCATCATTGAAAACGATGCAAATGCTGCCGCTTGGGGAGAGGCAAAGTTTGGAGCAGGGCAAAATCAAGCCCACATGATGATGTTGACCGTTGGAACTGGAATCGGTGGCGGAATAGTTGTAAACGGAGATCTCTACCGTGGGGCTTTTGGAATTGCCGCTGAGTTTGGACATATCCGAGTCGTACCGGATGGTCATCTTTGTGGATGTGGAGCTCGTGGATGTTTCGAGCAGTATGCATCCGGTAAAGCGCTCTTACGTCATGCGCGTGAAGCAATTAATGCAAGCCCTGAAATTGCGCGAAATTTATTATCGCGCGGTGATGGAACTGTTGCAGGGTTAACGGGCTCAGCAATTACAGATGCTGCCCGTGATGGTGACCCAGTTGCACTTGCGGCCTTTACTACAACTGGCCAATGGCTAGGTGCAGGAATCGCCTCACTATCTATAATTTTGGATCCCGCCTGCGTTGTTATTGGCGGGGGAGTGATTGAGGCGGGAGAGATTTTATTGAAACCAACTCGTGAAGCCCTCGAACGGACAATGCCATTTGCAGGAAAGCATCCATATCCGCAGATTATTGCTGCGCAGTTAGGTAATAAGGCTGGCCTTGTCGGAGTTGCCGACTTAGCTAGGCTTTAATTTTCAAAGGGATACTTAAGTTTTATCTGACTTCTTATCTCATCCATTGATTTCATTACTGAAATAGATTCATGATGTGGCATTAATGGTGATTCAAGAATACCGGCACGAACAACTCGCGCCATTTCAATTGCTTGCTCACGAAGACCATGTCCACTATAGGAATTTGGATATTCAGTAGTTGTGCCATCGAATAACACTACCCGCATACTTGAAGGATTATAAAATGTGCGATCTATTTCAAGTCGCCCTAACAATCCACTGACAACGGCGCGGCATGGAGTTTGCGCGATCATAGTTGTATTAATAATCGCTTGTGCGCCATTGTTATAGTCAAATATTGCACTCGTTTGTGCATCTACGCCACGATCAGTCATCACTGCGCGAGCCGTGATGTATGCGGGGGCTCCTAAAATTAAGTGAGCAAATGAGATTGGATAAATTCCAAGATCTAAAAGCGCTCCTCCTCCTAAATGCGGATCAACTAAGCGCGCAATTCCTTGGTCGGCTAATCGTTGACCATGATCGGCCTCTACTGTTTGTATCTGACCAAGAACGTTGCTTCTCAGAATTTGACGCACCATTGCAATGTGAGGTAAATATCGCGTCCACATTGCCTCAAGGAGCGCAACGCCATTTATGTGTGAAGCGTTGATCATTGATTGTGCTTGTATCGCCGACATAGCGAAGGGTTTTTCACATAAGACGGGTTTTCCGGCATTCATTGCTAGCAGTGAATGTTCCTCGTGCATTGGGTGCGGTGTCGCAACATAAATTGCATCAACGCTTTCATCAGCCACTAAATCCTCGTACGTTCCATATGCTGTTGCGCCGATAATTGTGCTCGCAAATTTCTGTGCACTATTAATTGAACGTGAGCCAACGGCGACGACACGATGTCCTTCTGCCCGCGATAGATCTTCGACAAATGCTTGTGCAATTCCTCCCGTGCCTAAGATTCCCCATCTAAAGTTTTTCATAGCGCTACTCCATCATCTTCGTGATAACCACGCTTGAACCAGCGTTCAATTGCACGCTTAGCTGAAAAAAAGAATATGCATGGTGATTGTGGTGGGGGATTCGGTGCAACAAATCGATCATTGCGATCTATTTGATCTAGCTCATCTAGATATGTAGAAGTACTAGATTCATCGAGGGAGAGGCCGGAGACTATCGACTCGAACTCGCTTCGAATGAGCTCTTCCTCATCGGAACCATCATCCTTGGGGTTCATGGGTGGATTGCTCACCCTCAGATAGTGTCATACGGGGCAATAGCGGCTAAATTAGGTGAGTGCTCAACAAACTCCCGTATGGTCTCTTGCGCGCCTTCCTCACGCCATTTTTGATGAGCGCTTTTCGTCCAAAGGTTAAGGGCTTGCGAAATGTTCCCGCTAAAGGCCCAGTCATCATCGCCTCAAACCACCTCTCCTTTAGCGATTCGATTTTTATGCCCCTGGTGGTTCCACGCAAAGTGACTTTTTTGGCAAAGAGCGAGTATTTCACATCTCCTGGTCCAAAGGGCTTAATGAAGAAGTTAACTTTCATCGCACTTGGTCAAGTTCCGGTAGATCGATCTGGTGGGCGTCGAAGTGAGGCCGCTCTTATCACTGGCCTTAAGGTTTTGGCCGAAGGTGACTGTTTGGGAATTTACCCAGAGGGAACTAGATCTCCAGATGGTCGACTCTATAGGGGCCGGACTGGCATCGCCCGCCTTGCAATCGAATCTGGTGCGCCGGTTATCCCCGTTGCAATGTCTAATACCGACAAGATTCAGCCAACCGGAAAAGTAATTCCAAATTTGCACCGAGTAGGAATGGTCTTTGGCGAGCCTATGTATTTCGATGGAGATTCAACTGATTTGCAGTACCTGCGCACTGTGACCGATCAGATAATGAATAAAATCCAAGAGATGTCTGGTCAAGAGTACATAGATATTTATGCACCGAAAAAAAGCAATCCCGATGAAATAAACGTTGCAGGCGAAGAGGATTAGAGATTATCTAAAGCGTTACGTGCCCCTAAATAAATACAAGTTGAGCACTCGGAGCCAGGTTCTGGAAGCTCTGCCTCTAATACATTAATAAAATCTTCGATAACATTTAAGAAATGTGCAGAATCACGCTCGACTGCAACGTACTTTTGATCGACGCCAAAAGCAAAAGAACTACGGTCATCACCTAGTGCATTTACCGGCTTCCAAATCAACAGACCTTGTGATGCAACTATCTGTCCTTTTCCTGCAGCTGGATTTTCTAAAGCATATGAGTATGCCTCTAATTGAGGTGAGTAAAAAGCACCGCTATCTCTCTGGCTATCAGATACTTTGCAGTCTATAAGGCCGAGAGTGCCATCAGCATTAGTCGCCACTAAATCGTATTTGCCTAGGATGCGCCAGCGCGTTTCACTCTCATTAATGCGCAATGGTTTACTTTTAACAAACTCTCCCCATTTGGTAATGGTCCCAGGACGCAGAGTTGAATCAATTGTTGGCATATCTGCGTTATGAAACTTCTCCTCCTGTAGCGCCGAGAGCGTACCAACAAGGGGCATTTGCAGAGGCGCGCTTAATTTGTACCAGTATTTAATCCAGAGACAACGCTTGCAGGTTGATAATCCAAAAGTTAAATCAGAGGGGGAGATATATTCACGGGCTGGTTTTATCGGTTTTTTCATACTCGTATTCTCTATCTAAGGGCTGACAATGGCTGAGATTAGAACTGCAACACCTAAGAGAATCATGATTGAACCACCCCCGGCGCGGAGCTTTTCTATGCGTGTGGCATCGGTTGCCAACCATTGACGCGCCGTACCGGCAAGCAATCCCCATGTACCGTCAGAGATGAAGGCTAGCGTTGAAAAAATAGCACCGAGCAAAATAAGTTGAGCTGTAACGCTGCCACGCTCTCTATCGATGAACTGCGGCAGGACCGCTGCATAAAAAACTATCGCTTTGGGATTAAGGGAGCCGACCCAGAAACCATCTCTGATAGAGCGAGCAACGGTAGGTGCACTATCTCCCTGATTTCTCATATCGGCGGCGTGTATCGCTCGATGTTTAATGGCATCTACACCCAGATACATTAAATAGAGACCTCCACCCCATTGAACTGCGGTATAGGCGAGTTCAGATCTTTGCAAGAGCGGCCCAAGACCAATGGCAACGAAAACTGAGAGCACAAACGAGCCGGTGACATTTCCGGCAACGGTAAAAATCGCTACTTTGCGCCCCCAGGAAATTGCGCGTGCAATGACAAATAAAACACTCGGGCCTGGAGCCAGAATGATTACCATCGCGGCCACAATGTATTCAGTTAGCCGCGATGGAATCACCATAAATCTAGTTTAGCCAAAGAAATTGATTAGTTCGTACCTCGAGACGATGAGATTGAATGTAATACGCGATATCCCACAATTGCAACCACTGTTGCATTAATGATGCCATTGAAAGTGTAATCCCCGCGGGTCCATGACATATCTGAAATGCCGATAATCAGCGCCGATGCAGCAACGATTAAATTCGTTGAATTGGCGAAATCGACTTTACCCTCAATCCATATGCGTGCACCAAGCACACCAATCATTCCAAACAACGCTACGCCCACACCGCCAAGTGCACCGACAGGGGTAGAGCTTAGAACTGCGCCAAACTTAGGAGAAAGTGATAGTCCGATAGCACCAAAACCAGCAATCCAATATGCCGCCGTTGAATAAACTCGAGTAGCTGCCATAACACCAATATTTTCGGCATATGTTGTAGTACCTGATCCACCACCGATACCGGCCAGAGTCGTTGCAACTCCATCGGCCATTAGCGCCGTTCCCATTTGATCATCTAAGTTCTTGCCTGTCATAGCCGACACTGCTTTAACGTGGCCGACATTTTCAGCGATCAAAACGAGAACTACTGGCAAGAATAAAACTATCGCTTTGCCATCAAATGTTGGTGATGTAAATTTAGGAAGAGCAAACCACTTCGCTGCAGAAATAGCATCGGTATTAACATCTCCCATTGCGTATGCATAACCGTAACCGATAACAAGTCCGGCAAAAATACTGATCCGGCTTAAGAACCCTCTAGAGCCTGCAGCGATAAGCGCAATTGATGCAAGAGTGATAACACCAACAGTGGGTCCGGCAGCAAAATTGTTTTTAGCCGCTCCAGCCAGATTTAAACCTATGACCATGACGATTGTTCCAGTAACTACTGGCGGCAACATCCAGTTAATCCAACCAATTCCAGCTTGGCGGACAAAGAGACCAACTGCCACCAAAATAAGACCGGTAACTACGACGCCGCCGAGGGCTGCAGACATTCCACCCCCGGATTTTGCAGCGGCGATAGGGGCTAGAAATGCAAAGGATGATCCAAGGTAACTTGGTACTTTATTTTTGGTGAGTGCTAAGAAAATGAGAGTTCCAACACCTGAGAAGAAGAGTGTCGTCGTTGGTGGAAAGCCGGTTATGAGGGGAACGAGGAAGGTGGCACCGAACATCGCAGCGATATGTTGGAGTCCAACGCCAAAAGTGCGGGGCCAGGTAAGGCGTTCATCGGTAGAAACGACCTCGCCCGATGAAATTGATTTACCATCCCCATGAAGTTTCCATGTAAACAGAGACATATCTCCTCCAGCTTCTTAAGGGCCCTTCGGCGGTGAAGGGCGCTACAACTCAGGGTACGGTCGCTCTTAGGGCTACTCAGGCGTACGCCACACCCTCTTGAGGGCAAGAGTCGAATCGCCCGGCTGATCAGGAGTTGCAGCGGCCAGGGTATCGCAATATATTACCTTTAGATATATCGATTCGATATATAAAACGATAGTAGATTCTGAGGGGTTGAAACAATGCGCTCACGCAGTGACTCCCTTGAGTTCGCGCTCTTAGGTCTTCTCTCTCAAGGCCCTTTGCATGGCTATGAGTTAAGAAAGCGTATGGGAACGATTTTTGGCCCATTTCGAGCGCTCTCATTCTCAGTTCTCTACCCACAGCTTCGAAGAATGATGGAGGCTGGAGTAATCGCAGAGAGCCACGTTGAAACAACGTCGAGGCGCTCGCGAATTGTATATGCCATTACAGAAAAAGGGGTTACAAGATTTTCTGAATTAACTGAAACCGTCAGTCCAGATACATGGGAGGACGAGGGATTTGAAATTCGCTTTGCCTTTTTCTCCCCAACATCATCAAAGAACAGAGTAAGAATTCTTGAGGGGCGCCATCGTCGCCTTAAGGAGAAGGCAGAAATTCTGCGCGGTGAACTCGAGAAGTCACCGATCGGAATCGATAAATATCTAGAGGAGTGGCGACGTCACTCTCTGGAGTCAGCTGATCGAGAGATCGCTTGGCTGGAAGACATGATTAAAACCGAGAGGAAATAAAGTGAATATAACAACGGGTAAAGGCGACATCCGTGTTGCAATAGTTGGCGTAGGAAACTGTGCTAACTCTTTAGTTCAAGGCGTGACCTATTACAAGGACGCTGCCATAGATCAAGAGATTCCAGGTTTGATGCACGCAGTTGTTGGGGGATACCACATCTCTAGCATAAAGTTCGTCGCTGCCTTCGATGTCGATGCCAAGAAAGTCGGTCTTGATTTAGCCGATGCTATCTGGGCTAGTGAAAATAACACCATCAAATTTAGTAACGTCGCACAAACAGGTGTTCCAGTAATGCGAGGAGTTACCCTTGACGGTCTCGGTAAATACTACAAAGAGACGATTACTGAATCAGATGCGCCTGCAGTAGATGTGGTGCAGGTACTAAAGGATGAAGCCGTAGATGTCTTAATATGTTATTTACCAGTCGGTTCTGAGTTAGCTGCAAAGAATTATGCACAATGTGCAATTGATGCTGGATGCGCATTCGTCAATGCTTTACCAGTCTTTATCGCCTCTGATCCAGAGTGGGAAAAGAAATTCGCTGATGCAGGTCTGCCAATTGTTGGTGATGATATTAAGAGCCAAGTTGGTGCAACTATTACTCACCGCATTATGGCAAAGCTGTTTCAAGATCGCGGAGTTCACTTGGATCGTACATATCAATTAAACGTCGGTGGAAATATGGATTTCAAGAACATGCTCGAGCGTGATCGTCTTGAATCCAAGAAGATTTCAAAGACTAATTCGGTTACATCTCAGCTCGATCATGACATGGGAGATAAGAATGTTCACATTGGACCTTCTGATTACATCCCCTGGTTAGATGATCGCAAATGGGCCTACGTTCGCCTCGAAGGCCGTGCATTTGGCGATGTTCCACTTAACCTTGAATATAAGTTAGAGGTTTGGGATTCACCTAACTCAGCGGGAGTAATTATCGATGCACTTCGCTGTGCCAAGATTGGCTTGGATCGCAAGATCGGTGGAGCGTTGCTTTCCCCATCGAGTTATTTCATGAAGACCCCGCCGATTCAATATACCGATGAGGCCGCTCATAACAAACTAGAGGATTTCATAGCCGGTACGTTAGAGCGATAAAAACACTTTTAGCGCATGAAAAAGCCCCTTGGCATAGAGCCAAGGGGCTTTTTCTAACCCCTCACGGAGAGTTGAGGGTTAAATCGTCGCATCCAAAGGAGTGCGACGAATATGACGAATCCCTAAGATTACAAAGAGGAACATTAATATTGCTCCAACAAAAGTAACCTTCGCAGCAATTGCTGCGATGTCTCCAAGAGTTCCAAATGCATATGCGTTTAAGAGCATTCCACGAAGGGTCTCACCCTTAAATACAGTTTCTACAGTTGCACTTGCCTTTGTTGCTGCAGCTTGTAATTCTGGATTAGTTGGATCTGCTGCTAACGCTGCAGCTGCTGCGCGAGAGGCACCTGATGCAGCTGCATAAGGTGGCATGCCTGACATATGGAAGGCAATGTAGTGATCGGCATACATTTGAGCTTGTTTGCCGGTACTCATAATTTTATCTCCATTTTCCTTAAAGAATGCAACGGTTGTTGCATCGGCATTAGGATCGCCATTTTCGGCAGGCATAGTAATTTGTTGTGCTTCTAATTGTGATGCCACAGTGCCACTTGCAAATGTTGCACCCCAGTTAAGTAACCCTGCTGCGATTAACAGAAATACTGCTAACCCTAAACCTACAAAAGTCACAATCTTGTCAAAAGTAATACGCTTCATTTTCCTTACCTTCTCTCCCTTTTAAACATCTCTTATAGATGTGCTGCTAACTTATCTCTCCTGAGAGTGATTGCACAGCAGAAAGTGCGAGGGACAGCCCTCGCAGAGAGTTAGATAAGAATTTAAGAGGGGTAGCCCTCACCTAAATGTGATGCAAGCGACTATAAGGAGTCAATCCACATGACGATCGCATATCAACTTTCCATCGGGACCGACAACCATATGTGAGCATGGGACATTGAGTTGATCAAATGCTTTATCGCCATAATGTGTTCGAAATGCTAACGCTAATAAAACGCGAAGATTAGTGTCACCATCGGATTTAATTCCGAAAACTTGCGCACTACGGCTGACGGTATTTTCAATTACTTTTTCGCTATGTGAAGTCTGTGTAGCAATTGCAGAGTTTGATTTGCCCTCACACACTAATTGCAGGACTAACTGCTCAAATGGCGAAAGCTCGCGTGTGGAAATCGTTATATCTCTAGCCATAATATCGCACCTCTCCGTGGTGGATTAATCTTGCCTCATGACTTATGAGAAGTACACCTCTAGGATGCCCTAATGAGTGAAATCTTGGACACACTTTCAGGAGCAGTACGCTATTTGTCCTTTAATCGCCCAAGGAAGATGAACGCCTTATCACGAGGGATGTATGCCCATCTTGCTAAAGCGCTCAACGATTCGGCAGGCGATTTCAGCGTCCGTGCCGTGATTATTACCAGCGAGGGCGATCATTTTACCGCCGGAAACGACATTGTTGATTTCATGGACAACCCACCGAGCGCCGATTCAAGTGAGGTCGCCGTTTTTTTGGCAGCTCTACTTAATTTTCCAAAGCCGTTGATCGCCGCCGTTAAGGGAAATGCCGTAGGAGTCGGCACCACAATGTTGCTGCACTGCGATGTCGTCGTTGCAACACCGAGTGCAAATTTTTCGATGCCTTTCGTCTCACTCGGTCTAGTACCTGAAGCGGGATCTACTTTTCTCTTTCCATCTCTAGTAGGTTATCAAAGAGCGGCAAAGATTTTTTTAACTGGTGAGAGCTTTAGTTCAACTCAAGCTCTTGAGATGGGATTAATTGCAGAGATTGATGGTGATGCACTCGCTGTTGCAACACGAATTGCGCAACAGATTGCCGAACAACCACCGCAGGCAGTTATCAATACCAAGGCACTATTGAAAGCGCGCAACCATGATTCAGTTGCCGCCGTAATGCGAGCTGAGTTCGAAATTTTTGCTCTCGCACTGCAATCCGATGAGGCCATGGAGGCCTTCATGAAGTTCATGGCTAAGAAAGGTTCATCATGACTTTGTCAGGAAAGAAGATTTTTATTACAGGTGGCTCACGGGGTATCGGGTTAGCAATAGCTCTTCGTGCCGCCGCCGATGGCGCTTCGGTAGCGATCGCGGCAAAGACGACCGAGGCTAATCCTAAACTTCCCGGAACAATTTTCACTGCGGCAGCCGAAATCGAAGCCGCTGGCGGCACGGCGCTTCCGATTCAATGCGACCTGCGTGACGAGGTTCAAATTCAAGGGGCCATAAAATTAGCTGCCGATACCTTTGGCGGAATCGATATCTTAGTAAACAATGCCAGTGCAATTAATCTGACTAAAACTGAGGCGACTCCAGCTAAACGCTTTGACTTAATGTTTGATGTAAACGTAAGGGGTACCTTCTTAACATCCCAGGCCGCTATACCCTATCTCCGACAATCCGCACTTGAGGGTCGAAATCCCCATATATTAAATCTTTCGCCGCCACTGTCGATGAATCCAAAATGGTTTAAAAACAATGTTGCTTACACCATGGCAAAGTATGGAATGAGTATGTGTGTTCTAGGAATGGCCGAAGAGTTCAAACGCGATGGTATTGCAGTCAATGCCCTGTGGCCGCGCACTGTGATAGATACTGCCGCGCTCCAAATGATTCCGGGCATCGATGCGACTGCCGGTCGTACACCGGCGATTTTGGCCGATGCCGCTTATATTATTTTCAATCGCCCAGCTTCCCATTGCTCAGGAAATTTTTTTGTTGATGACGAACTTTTAGCATCAGAGGGCATCACCGATCTTGAGAAGTACTCAGTCACGCCTGGAACAAAAGAGTTCCTACAAGATTTCTTTTTGGATTAGGGGATTAAATATTATGCCTATTTTTGATTTAGAGCTCAACGGTCCAAACGTCATTGCCGAAGCCGAGCGGCGTGGAAAAGCACGCACTCTTTTCTGGCCTTGGGCTGGAGCTAATGTTTCATTATTAGCGCTCTCTTACGGTGCTTTTTTCTTAGGTTTTGGCGTTTCATTTCGACAGGCTACTTATGCCGCAATTATCGGGACCGTTCTCTCATTTCTAGTTGTGGGAATTAGCTCCCTTGCAGGTAAAAAATCCAATGCCCCCACAATGATTTTGTCGCGCGCTGCCTTTGGCGTTAAAGGAAATATCGTTCCAGGTGCGCTCTCATATTTAATCTTTGTGGGTTGGGAAACTGTTTTAGTCTCCCTTGCAACGCTAGCCACCGGGACCGTATTTATGCGGGTTGGAAACATTGACCACAATCTCGCTTTAATCATTGGCTTTGTCGTTGCCGTCTCGCTCACTGTTTTTGGGGGAGTGCTAGGTTTTTCTACAATCATGCGCCTTCAAAAGTGGTTGACACTCATCACCATTTTCATGACTGTTTTCTACATAGCACTCACAGTGGACAGCGTTAATTGGTCTGCGGTCATGGCAATAGATGATGGGAGCACGCAAGCATTTATCGGCGCATTAATATTTGGAATCACTGGCATCGGATTAGGGTGGGTTAATGCCGCAGCCGATTATTCACGTTATTTACCACGTACGGTATCAAGCAAAGCGGTCGTTGGTTGGACCGTATTAGGTGCATCAATCGTGCCAATAATTCTTGTTATTTATGGTTCAGCCTTAGCAGGCAGCAGCAAAGATCTAAGTGATGCCATAGCAATGGATCCAATTGGTGCACTTACGACTTTGTTGCCAACATGGTTCTTAATTCCCTTTGCATTAGTTGCGATTCTTGGCTTAGTTGGAGGTGCAATTCTCGATCTCTACTCCTCAGGTTTAACCCTTGTTTCCATCGGTCTACCGGTTAAGCGCCATATTGCCGCTTCCATTGATGCAGTAATTATGTTGGCGGGCACGATTTATATTGTTTGGTTTGCCGAAAATTTCTTCTTCCCATTTCAGGGATTTTTAATTACCCTAGGAGTTCCAGTTGCAACCTGGTCGGCAATCTTTGTTGCCGATGTTCTATTGCGTAAAAATCCATACTCTGAAATTGATCTCTTCGATCCACGAGGTCGCTATGGGGCATGGAATAGAAACTCTTTAGCCTTGATCGCGTTTGGTTCAATAGTGGGTTGGGGTTTTGTTACCAATACTTTTGCCCCATGGCTGGCATGGCAAGGCTATTTTCTAGGTGTAATTGGCGGGAAAGACGGTTCGTGGGCTTATGCAAATGTTGGTGTTATTTTTGCCTTGTTCATTGGTTTCGTCGGCCATGCGTTGATTTCTAGAAAAACTATAGCGCAGCAAGAGCTACTTAATTAAAAGTAGAAAATTAGTATGTATGGATAAACCATCGCAACGCTTATAGCAGTTATAACAATTCCATACTTTGCAAAGTTCCAAAATGAGATCCTGATTCCAGCTTTTGCTGCTAGGCCAATTGCTACAACATTTGCGCTTGCACCCACAATAGTTGCGTTGCCACCGAAATCTGCACCAAATGCAAGGGACCACCATAAGACATGTTCTTGCCGTCCAACTAGTTGAGAACTTAGCTCGGCAATCACTGGTGACATTGATGTTACATAGGGAATATTGTCAATAATTCCCGACAAAACCGCTGATATTCCAAGTATGGAACCTGCTGCTAATTTGGTGTTGCTGCCGAAAATCCCTTGTAAGTAGTCAGCAAAAATTTCAAGGGCACCAACATTTATTAATGCGCCTACCATAATAAATAAACCTGCAAAAAATACCAAAGTAGTCCATTCCACATCTTGCACATAATCTTTGGGTTTTACTCCACTTATTGTCACTAGGACACCCGCACCAAGTAGTGCGATAATTGACGGTTCCAAGTGAAGTAAAGAGTGGCTAACAAAGGCAATCATTACGCCGATTAATACTGCTAGGCTCTTTTTGAGAAGATTTCGATCCTTTAAAAAAGAGGTTGGATCTAGTTGCATTACCGCATCACGTGAGGTTTGTGAATTAATGAGCGCTTTACGGAACATATAGACGATTAAAGGAATAATAACAGCTAAAACTAATACAACCATTGGAGCCATATGAACTAAGAAAGAGTTAAATGAGAGATTTGCCTTGCTGGCAATAATAATATTTGGTGGATCGCCAACTAAGGTTGCCGCTCCACCAATATTTGACACAAAAACCTCAGCAAGAATGAAAGGGATTGGATTTACATTGAGATGTTTGCACACTATAAGCGTCATTGGTACTGCTAACAAAATTGTCGTTACATTATCTAAAATTGCTGATGCGATCGCTGTTAAGAGCATTAAGTAAACAATTGCTACCTTTGGGTTGCCTTTTGATTTTTTAATGGCATTTACTGCCAAAAACTCAAAGAGCCCAGTCTTGTGAATGATTCCAACAATAATCATCATGCCAAGGAGTAAAAAAATGACATTCCAATCTATACCTGTCTCATGGCTATAATAAGCTTTCTCTGCGTCGGTTGCTCCAATGAGAACCATGAGAGCGGCTCCAGCTAAGGCGATGGCAACTCGACTGACTTTTTCTGTTGCTATGAATATGTAGGCAATAACAAAAACTGCGATAGCTAAAATCATTTGCATGTCAGTAGTGTAATCCAAAAGTTTAAGCTGTCGTAGAAAGTAAACGGTCTCTTTAAAAGCCAAGGACTTATTGGAAGCAATTTTTCACGCGCCAAAGTGTTGATTTAAAATGGTGCGAATGAAACATGGTTTATTTGAGAGATATTGCATTTTTTGGGTGCGACCGGTTTTGTCATTGAGTGTTGCTAGTAGGATTAGAGTCAGAGACTTAGTCTGAAATCTGGGACTATTTTCGACCAAAATTCCAAGCTACCACCCACACCACCAGGCTGACACTTGATATTACGAAAAAAGCCGGAAAAGAGCCCCCCGCCATTCACCCAACCGGATCCATCCCCATACCAATCCATCATGGCTTTCCTCTTAAACCTTAGGTAGGGGGGGCTACCAAATAAAGCATGAACTTTATTCAAGGTTAGACTGGTCAAATTTCGGATCTAGGCTGAATAAATTCCTAAGGTGCGAAAAGATTTGTCTTAACTTAATCTTTTGGATGCCCAGATTCCATGAGAGAATTGGGAATAAGGAGGTCGGCTGGTGGAATTCATCCGGAAATTGCATGCATTGACGAATTTTCTTGCCATTGCAGATGCCACGGATAACCAGATTTGCCGATTTATTACCTTAGATTCATGCGCCGAAATTTTCCCAACTTCCTGCCTTTTAGCCAAACTGGAGGATGATGGTGAGTTCACAATTACCGGTGTTTTTGGATTTAAGAGCGATACAGTCGAAATCTTTAGAAATCTTTCACTAGTTAAAGAGTCAATGATCTCCGAAGCGGTTAAAAGCAATCGAGTCCACCTTAATGGAACTGTGAACGAGTTGGAAATACATCAGAAGATCGATATCTCAGGCAAGCTCAATGAAGATGCGGCCCACATGGTAATTTTACCAATTAGTGAATTCGGAGTACTACTCTTGTTCACAACAAAAGAACCGGACGTTGACTCATCATTAGAACTATTTCTAATCGCAATTTGTGCCTTGTTAGCCCTAAATAAACATAAATCTGCGAGTCAAGCCGTTGCCATTATCTCTCATCTCCAAGTAATCGCTGGGAAATTAAATCTTACAGCGAGACAAAATACCATTTTAGATGGCATAAGACTCGGACACACAAATGCAACAATCGCTTTGGATATGGGATACAGTGAATCCTTGATTCGCCAAGAGACAATAGATATCTTCAAAAAACTTGGAGTTAGCGGACGAAAAGCTTTAATATCGAAATTTACAGATGAGGAAATGCTCACCAAAAAGTGATGGTATGACTTGCGCTTTTTCAATTTGTCTTACAAGAGATTGGGATTTGTTATGAAAGGTTTCAAGGATTTCATTATGCGGGGAAATCTCGTCGAACTTGCCGTTGCATTCATCATCGGAGTCGCGTTCGCGACCGTCGTCAGTACATTCACCGATATGGTGCTCTCTCTGGTCGGCAAGGTCGGCGGAAACCCTGACTTCAACAACATAGAGCCCGGCGGCGTTCCCTTAGGGGCTTTCCTGAGTGCCACGGTTGCGTTCCTCATCGTCGCCGCCATCGTTTTCTTATTTGTGGTCAAACCATACGAGGCAGCCAAGGCGCGCTTTAGCAAGATCCAGGCCGAGGCCACCGCAGCCCCGGACGTAATCCTGCTAACCCAGATTCGCGACCTGTTATCGGCTGAGGCGGCCCGTAAATGAACTAAACACCATAAGAAGGGGTTCTTTCCATGGATCGAGGTTTTGACTATTCCGAGGAAATACGGTTTCAAGTGGCAGAGCAGTTTTTACTACGATCATAATAAAGTTAAAGGGACTGAACCCGGTTAACTACCGAGTTCAGTCCCTTGCTAACGTATTCCCAACTCTAAATTAGAACTCCAACTTATGGGGTTGAGAACATATTTGCGCCAGAAGTTTAAATTGCACTTTCTAGATATCGAAGTACAACTCGAACTCAGCTGGATGTGGACGCAGACGAACATAATCAACCTCTTGCTTGCGCTTGAAATCAATCCATGTATCGATCAGATCCTTAGTAAATACCCCACCTTTGAGCAAGAACTCGTGGTCGCGCTCTAAGTTATTGAGTACCTCATCAAGTGAACCTGGCACCTGCGGGATTGCCGCGGCCTCTTCGCCAGTTAACTCGTAGAGATCTTTATCAACTGGGGCAGGTGGTTCGATTTTATTGATGATTCCATCGAGACCGGCCATTAACATCGCAGCAAATGCTAGATATGGGTTCGATGAGGGATCTGGGCAACGGAATTCGATGCGCTTGGCCTTGGGATTAGATCCAGTAATTGGGATACGTATACAGGCCGAGCGGTTACGGGCCGAATAAACAAGGTTTACAGGAGCTTCATAGCCGGGAACTAATCGACGGTATGAGTTAACGGTTGGGTTAGTGAAGGCAAGAAGTGACGGTGCATGCTTTAGAAGCCCACCGATGTAGTGACGAGCCATCTCTGAGAGGTCTCCATAACCATCTCCAAAGAACAGCGGAACGCCATCCTTCCAGAGTGATTGGTGAACGTGCATCCCTGAACCATTGTCTCCGAAGAGTGGTTTTGGCATAAAGGTTGCAGTTTTTCCGCCTTGCCATGCTGTATTGCGGACGACGTATTTAAATTTCATGATGTCATCGCCGGCATGCAAAATATCGGTGAAGCGATAGTTAATCTCCATCTGACCTGCAGTACCAACTTCATGGTGAGAGCGCTCAACTAGTAAACCAACTTTGCCAAGCTGCATAACCATTTCATCACGAAGATCTGCGAATTGATCTGTTGGAGATACTGGAAAATATCCACCTTTAACACGTGTGCGATATCCGCGGTTAGGAGTTCCATCGGCATCCTCTTTAATTCCGGTATTCCATGCACCTTCATATGAATCTATCTCATGATAGGCAGTGTTGATATCGGTTTTAAAACGGACACGGTCGAAAACGTAGAACTCAGCCTCTGGTGCAAAGAATGCTGTATCTGCAATTCCCTCTGCACGCATAAAGTCGACAGCTCTTGCGACTACGCCGCGTGGATCACGACTGTAGGCCGAGTTATCACTTGGATTATGAACGGAGAAGAGAATAATTAATGTTTTCTCTTTGCGATATGGATCAAGATATGCCGACTCTGGCACTGGCAAGAGTTTCATATCTGATTCGTGGATTGCTTGGAATCCGCGAATCGATGAACCATCAAACATTAAACCATCGGTGAAGACTGCTTCATCGAAAGACTCAACTGGAACATTAAAGTGATGCTGGATTCCTGGAAGATCTGTAAAACGAACATCTACTAATTTGATGTCTTCCTTTTTAATATATGCAAAAATTTCGGCTGAATTCTTAAACATGCTTCTCCCAATTCACATGTGATACGAAAAATCGGCGTATCAGTTGCAGATCTCTCGGCATTGAGAAGCTCTGCGTTGTGGCAAGAATAAGTCTTTTGCGTCAAAAGGGCATAACCGCCCTGTTACAGCAATGTTACGAAATTGACCTCTAGGCTAGGAGCATGGATTCAAAAGCTAGGGATGTGAGCTTGGGCCGCCGCCTTGCAGCAATTACTCTGGATTGGATGGCTTGCTATGCCATCGTCGCTGCGCTTTCAGGGGGGCTCGGTCAGATGGGGCCACGTCAATCTCCGATTATTTTGGCGCTCTTTTTCATGGAGGTATGGGTTCTTACATCACTTATTGGAGCTTCACTTGGTCAGAAAATCTTCGGCATGCGCGTGGTGCGATTTTCAGATGGGGCGTCGGTTTCACCGATGCAGGCTCTAATTCGCACACTATTCTTAGTTTTGGTCGTAACTGCTGTGACTTATGACGAAAACGGTCGTGGAATCCACGAACGAATTAGCGGAACTGTTTTGGCTAGGGTTTAGCGCAGCTTTGGTGCGCGAGTTGGCATTGGACCCTTTGGGATTGGCATAGAGAGACCACCTACGGCCTTTAAGCGCGCACGTACTTCGCGCATTTGATGGGCAGTTAATTTCTTAGGCATTTTTTGAAGTTTCTTTTGAAGTTTGCGAAGGGGAACTTGTCCCTTTTCATCGCCTATGACAACGAGTGCGATGGGAACACCTGGTGCAAAGCGCTCGGTCTTTTTTCGCTCTTCGATGAGCATCTGGTTAACTCCATGCGAGCCTTCTCCAGTTAAAACGATTCCTGCACGGCCAACACTTCGGTGAACCATATCTTGGTTACGTGCGACGGCAACTGCCGGGGTAGTGGTCCATCCTTTGCGGATCGCCATTAACACACTTGCTCCGGCGCCTATTTGGCCTTCAATTGATGAGTAAGCGGCAGTGCCGGCTTGACGGGTAAAGAACAAAAGAGACATCAGAAAAGCAAGCGGCAAGAAAATAAATCCAAAGTAAATGGGGTGTCCCAAACTAAAACCGATTCCGATTCCGATTATCCATGTAATGAGAAAAATTGCAATGAGAGCATATGGAATCCATGGCTTCACGGATTTCGTAACGCTATAAGCATCGCGGAAAGTTTGGAACCGTGGCGTCTTAATCTTCTTTTCTTTAGCTTTTCTCTTAAACATGTGCCTAGTTTAGTGGGGCAGGGGCCGTTCCACCAAGGCGGGTAGGTGCCCAGCGCTGACCCACATGGCTATCAGGGTAATTCTCTTGAACTTGATTGAGCATTCCAAGAAGTGTTTGGCGAAGATGCGCTTCAGCTACTTCGAGGTCATCACCTTTCTTATAGAAGATCGGCTCTCCAAAGATTACGGTGACTGGAATATGTTTGCGACGCAGATTTCGCTTTACTCCCTTAGTCCAAACTCTCTGACTGCCCCAAATAATCGTTGGAATAACTGGAACTCCTGCGCCCATTGCAAGACGAACTGCGCCAGATTTTAAACCTTTAATCTCAAAACTCGTGGATACCGTTCCTTCAGGAAAAATTCCTATTATCTCGCCAGATTTTAAGGCACGCAGAGCTGCAACAAAAGATGCTGCGCCATTTTCGCGATCTACGTTTATGTGGTGCATCCCGCGCATTAATGGCCCTGCGAGCTTGTTATTGAATACCTCTTTTTTAGCCATGAAGCGAACATATCTACCTGAAGGCAATGCTGCCGTTCCCGTTATTGCGAAATCTAAATAACTGACATGGTTGATTGCTAAAATCGCGCCATCTTTTCGAGGTATATTTTCAGCACCTTGAAAGTCAAATTTAAGATCTAAATATTTCCAGAGTGATTTGATTGCAACGATAACTGGGGGATATACGAGATCAGCCATGAGTTGCTTTAGCCGCCATTGCCTGTCGATATAAACGTCCAGCACGATAGCTTGAGCGTACGAGTGGTCCACTCATTACGCCGAGGAATCCTGCCTCAGTTGCCTCGCTTGATAGATCAACAAACTCTTCGGGCTTGACCCAACGTACAACTGGATGATGGCGATTAGTTGGACGTAAATATTGGGTAATCGTTATTAAATCACAGCCAGCACTTCGTAGATCAAAAAGGGCCTGTGAAATCTCTTCACGCGTTTCACCCAATCCTAGAATTAAATTCGATTTGGTGATGAGACCAAATTCGCGGGCCATCGTTATCACACGTAAGGATTTTTCGTAGGTAAATGCTGGTCGAATCTCCTTAAAGATTCTCGGAACAGTTTCTAGATTGTGTGCGAAAACCTCTGGCAGAGTTTCAAATATTTCGTTAAGAAGCTCGCTTTTCGCATGAAAATCAGGGGCTAACATTTCAACCCCGCAGCCAGGATTCAATTCATGCACCTGTCTTATAGTTTCGGCGTATAACCAGGCGCCTTCATCGGGCAGATCATCTCGAGTAACCCCAGTGATAGTTGCATAAGCAAGCCCCATCGCCTTTACAGACTCGGCGACTTTACGTGGCTCCTCTCGATCGAGGGGATCGGGTTTCCCAGTATCGATGTTGCAAAAGTCGCAACGTCGGGTGCACTTATCTCCTCCGATTAAAAATGTCGCCTCTTTATCTTCCCAGCACTCAAAGATGTTTGGACACGCTGCCTCTTGGCAGACTGTATGTAAGCCTTCACTTTTTACCAATGATCGAAGCCTGGTGTATTCAGGACCCATGTTTGCCCGCGTCTTTATCCAATCGGGTTTGCGTTCGATCGGAGTTTGCGCATTGCGGGCCTCAATCCGAATCATTTTGCGACCCTCTGGGGCGATGCTCATATGCTCACTCTCTTCAAAGATTCAAAGATGTAGCGCTCAACAACTGGTTCAACTTCTTCAATCGTAATTTCGCGACCCAGCTCTTTTTCCATTGAAGTTACGGCGGCATCGGCAATTCCACAGGGAATAATCTGATCAAATGCAGTTAAATCAGGGCAGACATTTAAGGCAAAGCCATGCATAGTAACGGCCTTGGCTACACGAACTCCGATCGCGGCGATTTTACGATCACCACTTTCATCGCGAATCCAGACCCCCGAGCGCCCAGCAAAACATTGAGCGTTTATTCCAAACTCAGCACAAACTTGAATGAGTCCAGCCTCGATTTCACGAACAAAGCCAACGATTTCGGTGGGTTTAGCTAATCGGACAATGGGATATCCCACTAATTGACCAGGTCCATGCCATGTGATTCTTCCGCCTCTATCGACGTTGATAACTGGAGTCCCGTCGTGTGGTCGCTCCGAAGCATCGCTTCGACGACCTGCGGTGTAAACCGAGGGGTGTTGCAAAAGTAGAAGCGTGTTCGGCCGTTTATTTTCCACGACTTCGCCGTGAATTGTTCGCTGAACTTGCCAAGCCTTTTCGTAATCGATGAGACCATGGCGGGCCAGGGCAATTACAGAATCGTGGGGGCTAGTTACTACAGGCACATCCCTAGCCTAAAGGTAGGATTGCATCTATATCAATTCGAAAGGGATTTAGGCATGGATTCTGTGGCGAGAAAAAATTTGTGGCCAGCAAAATGAGAGAGTAAGTAAATGGGCCTGCGTGTAGGAATTGTCGGCTATGGCTTAGCAGGACGGTATTTTCACGCCCCATTACTTAAAGGGTGTGGTTTCGAGGTTGCCGCGATTGTGACCACAAATGAAATTCGACAGAGCCATGCGCACAAGGATTTTCCAGGTGTAAAAGTAGTCCCCACGAGTGAAGAGCTCGTGAAGGAGCGGTTAGATCTCGTAGTAGTCGCTTCAGCAAATATCGTGCACGCACATGATGCGTTGTGTGCAATTAATGCAGGTATCCCGGTGGTTATAGATAAACCTATGGGCCGAACCTATGCCGAAACTAAGGCAATAATCGATGCCGGTCTAAAGGCTGGAACCCCAGTTTCGACATTCTTTAATCGCAGATGGGATAGCAACGCATTAACTATTAAACGTGTCTTAGCCAGCGGCGTGTTAGGGCAGATCCACAGACTGGAGTCACGTTTTGAACGTTTTCGACCTCAACTAAATGCGCAGTCATGGCGAGAAAACATGAGCGCTGCCGAGGGCGGAGGTCAATTATTGGATTTACAGTCCCATTTAATATCAACGGCTATAGATTGGTTTGGTTCTGCCGAACTTGTTATGTCTTCGGTTCGAGCTTTGCGAGGAGGGGCCGATGATGACTCTGTTGTGGTTTTGCGCCACGCTGAAGGATTAATGTCGTATCTATCGGCAAGTGCAGTCGTTGGCGCACCGGGTCCTTGTGTTCGAATGCTTGGTACTCAAGGCGCACTAGTAATACATGATTTAGATCCGCAAGAGGATTTATTGAGAAGTGGAAAATATCCAGCGGGCGGTACGTGGGCAGTACCAACTTCCTCTAGAGCTTACATTCACCGCGGCACTGAGGTAGAAGAAATCGCCAGTGAAAATGGAAACTATGCTTTGTTTTATATCGCTGTTGCCGACGCACTAGCAGGTAAGGCTCCTTGGCCGATTGATAATGAGGATGTTTTATTAGTGGCGCAGTTAATTGATCAAGCACGCGAGAGTTCACTTGAGGATTAAACTAGCTTTCAACTAATGCATTCAGCGCCTCGGTTATGTGGGGATAATCCCAGGTAAAACCGGCATTGTGCAAAACCTGCGGTATTACGCGCTTCGAACCTAAAACTTCAGTCGAAAAACCGCCGAGAGCGAGTTTAAGTGCAAAAGCCGGAGCTGGAAATAGAGCAGGTCGGTGTAGAGCACGAGCTAGCGCAGACGTGAACTCTAAGTTGGTTACAGGGTTAGGTGAAGTTAAATTAACAGGACCAGAAATATCTTCAACAAGTGCGAAATCAATGGCACGAACAAGATCGTGGAGTGTAATCCATGACCACCATTGCTTACCGTTGCCAAGTTTTCCGCCAAAACCTAAGCGAAAGAGTGGAAGCATCTTTCCAAGTGCGCCTCCAGTCGGATCTAAAACTAACCCTGTACGTAATTTTACTGTTCGGAGCCCGGAGGCTATATCGGCCGCGGCCTCCCATTCATGGCATGTGGCTGCAAGGAAATCATCACCAACTCGATCAGTTTCAACCACTGCTCGATTGCCGCTCTCGCCATACCAGCCAATGGCACTGGCAGATATGAATACGTCTGGCTTAACTTCAGCCACCGCTTTTGCAATTGTAGTAGTACCCATTAACCGAGAGTTTAGAATTTCCGCTTTGTATTTTTTGCTCCAGCGTTTATCGGCAACAGGTGCGCCAGCTAAGTGGATAATTGCATCGATGCCTTCGAGCGCGCTTAAATCTACATATCCAGTATTTGGATCCCACGTCACTTCATCGACTGCGACAGGTGCTCGACGTACAAGGCGCTGAACAGTATGGCCCTCGGATTTTAGGTGACCAACGAGGGCGGTACCAATTAACCCAGATGAGCCAGTAATTGCAATACGTTCAGGAACTCTCATATCTGTTTTACAGACCTAAATCTGATTCAAAAGCTCCACCCTCAAGTCGCTCTTTGAGAGTGACCAAGAAGCGCGCTGCATCTGCACCATCTACAACACGATGATCGTATGAAAGAGCGAGATAGACCATGGATCGAATGGCGATGGACTCTCCGCCATCTTCACCACGAACAACCATTGGACGTTTTACAACAGCGCCAATACCCAATATTGCTACTTGCGGCTGATTGATAATCGGAGTATCGAAAAGTGCGCCGCGACTTCCGGTATTTGTCAATGTGAAAGTTCCACCGCCGAGCTCATCTGGAGTGACTTTATTTTCGCGAGTGCGTGCGGCAAGGTCGGCAATCTTTCGTGCAATTCCACCCATATTTAAATCGCCGGCATTAGCAATTACGGGGACTAGCAAACCTCTTTCAGTATCTACTGCCACGCCGAGATGCTCCGCACCGTGGTAGGTAATTTGATCACCTTCTACGGATGAGTTCAGTACGGGATGTTGCTTCAAGGCCTCACAGATAGCAACTGCAAAAAAAGGAAGGAAGGAGAGTTTGACGCCCTCGCGCGCTTCAAAATTTACTTTAGAGCGATCGCGTAAACGAGCAATTTTAGTTACATCGACTTCAACAACCGTTGTCAGTTGCGCGCTTACATGAAGTGATTCAAGCATTCGAGCTGCGATAACTTTGCGTAACCTTGTCATTGTCACCGTTGTCCCACGAAGCGGTGAGACTGCAACGGTTGGTGGCGTTGAAGTTTTAGTTGCAGGTAGTAAAGGATTTTGAGCTGGAATTGGCAGTACTACCGGTTTAGATAGGGCTTCAATATCTTCACGGCGAATTCTTCCGCCAACGCCTGTGCCTTTAACATCGGCAAGGTTTACTCCGAGATCATTAGCGAGTTTGCGAACCAGCGGTGTTACATAGACATCCATTGGTTGGTTTATTTGTGCAGTAACTATTGGTGCGGCAACTATGGCTGCGGGGGCTGCGACCTGAGTTGGAACCTCGGAGACAGCAATCTCAGCCATTGGCTTGGACATTACTGGCGCTGCAACGGCGCCAGTTACACCGATGAGTGCTAATCGAGCTCCTACCGCAACAGTCGTATCGATAGGCACATCTATGGCAAGCAAAATTCCGGCGACCGGCGATGGAATCTCCGTATCAACTTTGTCGGTTGACACTTCAAGTAAGGCCTCATCAACTGCAACAGTGTCTCCAACGTTCTTCAACCAACGAGTAACGGTCCCCTCACTCACGCTTTCACCAAGGGCGGGCATTGTGATGACCGTGCCTGCGGTAGGTGCAACTGCACCTGGAACCTCGGACACAGCATCCTTAACCACAACTTCGGAGAGATCGGAAATTACTGCTAGTTCGGTTCCAACGGCAACGGTCTGATCAATCTGAACAACAATTTTGGTAAGAACTCCTGCTATGGGTGAGGGAATTTCGGTATCTACTTTGTCAGTTGAAACTTCTAGAAGTGGTTCATCCACATTGACATGATCTCCTTCGGCTTTGAGCCAACGAGTGACCGTACCTTCGCTTACGCTCTCGCCAAGCGCCGGCATAGTTACTGAAAATGTCATTTCATCTCCTTGATTATCCGTGAGCGTGTAGCGGTTTGCCTGCAAGTGCCATGTGCGCTTCGCCCATAGCTTCTGAAAGCGTTGGATGTGGGTGAATTAAAGATGCAATGTCATCTGCACGTGCCTCCCAGTTAAATATCAATTCGGCTTCAGCTAGTAACTCACCGACGCGTGCACCGACCATATGCACACCGAGAATCGGTCCATTTTTTTCAGCAATTAATTTTATTGAACCAGCGGTATTGAGTATCTGAGCCTTACCATTTCCAGCTAAGTCATAGCTCAGTTCAATCACATTGTGGCCACGCTTCTTAGCTTCTGCCGTTGTTAATCCCACAGATGCAACTTCAGGATCTGAGTATGTAATGCGTGGTATTCCATCGTAATTGATTGGACGCGGACTTAGCCCTGCAATCTCTTCAGCTACAAGCATTCCTTCTGCAAAGCCAACATGGGCTAACTGCAATGTTGGAATTAGATCACCAACGGCCCAGATCCCAGGAACATTTGTACGACACTTGTTATCAACTAATACATAACCACGATCCATCGCAACGCCGGCCGCCTCATAACCGAGATTTGCCGAAACTGGACCGCGACCAACTGAGACCATGAGTAGTTCAGCGGTAAAAACCTTGCCATCTTCAAGAGTTACGGTTACGCCATCGGAGTTTTTTTCCATGGATTTGAAAAATACACCGAGTTCGAAATTGATTCCACGTTTTCTAAAAGCGCGCTCCAACTGTTTGCTCGATGATTCATCTTCGAGTGCTATTAAGTGAGGCAAACCTTCAATAATTGTTACTTCGGCACCAAATGATTTCCAAACCGATGCAAACTCACAACCAATGACACCGCCTCCCAACACGATGACACTCTTTGGCACATAATCTAACTTCGTTCCATGGTCGGAGGTAATAACCTGATGACCATCTATTTCAAGTCCCGGAAGGCTTTTAGCATACGAGCCAGTTGCTAGGACAATATTTTTACCAGTATAAATTTGACCATTAACTTCAACAGAGTTTTTTGAGACAAGTTTTCCGTGACCTTCGACATATGTAATTGCGCGAGATTTAATTAAACCTTGCAAACCTTTGTACAGGCGAGAGACAACGCCATCTTTGTAACTATTAACTCCAGCCATATCGATTCCTTCGAAGGTGGATTTAACTCCGAAGCGAGCGCTTTCACGGGCGCCATCGGCAATTTCACCGGCATGTAAAAGCGCCTTTGTCGGAATACAGCCTTTATGTAAACACGTGCCACCAACTTTTTCAGCCTCAATGAGTACAACGCTTTTACCTAATTGAGCACTGCGTAGGGCGCAGGCATAGCCGCCGCTTCCGCCGCCGATAATGACAAGATCAAACTCAGACACGTATCTAACGACCTTTCACCTGGATAAATCTGCAGGGCTCTATCTTGCCTTACTGAGCGCGAAACTACCCAATGGAGGTTTTCTAAGCGCCCTCAGCAAGGGTAATCAGGCTGCGAAGTGCTATTCCAGTGCCACCAACCGGGGTGTAGCCATGAGCCTTCGCAGTATTAAAGGCGGGACCGGCGATATCCAAATGAAGCCACGCTAAATCTGGATCAATAAACTCTTTTAAGAAGAGCCCAGCCACCAACATGCCACCGTTTTTATCTCCGATATTTGCCATATCGGCAACTGGTGAATCTAGTGAGGCACGGAGTTCAACTGGAAGTGGCATTGGCCAAAAAGCCTCACCACTTGTTGCACTAGCTTTTAGAAACTGCATAGAAAACTCTTCGTTATTTGTCATGACTGCACTTGTGCGCGTTCCTAGGGCAACGGTTTGGGCTCCAGTTAGAGTCGCAACATCGACGATCCCATCGAGTTTGTTTTTGCTGGACTGCGCTTTTACTAAAGCATCGGCTAACACTAAGCGGCCTTCAGCATCGGGATTTAAAACCTCAATAGTTTTGCCGCCGAAAATTGTAATAATGTCACTGGGACGTGTTGCTTTATCACTTGGCATATTCTCTGCCAGCGGTGCCCATGTTTCGATCGCAATTGGTAGTTTTAGCGCTGCAATTGCCAGAACCGCGGCACACACTGCAGCGGCGCCACCCATGTCTGATTTCATCGCCTCCATACCGAGTGCGGGCTTTAACGCTAAACCGCCGGTATCGAAAGTAATTCCCTTGCCAACATATGCATACCGCTTTTTCACGACTCCCTTTGGAGTGTACGAGATATGAACGAGGCGGGGAGGATTTGCAGAGCCTTGCCCTACTCCAATAATTCCGCCGAAGCCTTGACTCTTTAACGCAGTCTCATCCAAAATGGAGATTCGCAATCCAGCTTTTACTCCACCAGCTTTTCTCACTTCGGCTGATATCTTCTTTGCAAAGCTATCGGGAGTCAGGTGCGATGGGGGAGTATTAATCAAATCACGGACTAAGAACGTGTAATCTGCGACTATTTTCGCACGCTCTAAGATCGATTGTGCAGCAGGGTCTGTAGCTAGTTTGCTATGGATTGTAATTGTTTTAAGTGGTGCTTTTTGTTCGGCCTTTGTCGAACCTCGAAAATCGGAAAATACATATGCACCAAGGGCTGCGCCTTCGGCCACAGCGCTCAAACCCTCTGGCGTTGAAGATGGAAGTGCGAAAGTTGCATTAGTAGCACCGGCCAATGAACGCGATGCTGCTCCGGCCGCTCTGCGAAGCGTTTCATGAGAGTAGGTATTCATTTTCTTACCTAGCCCGGTAAAGACCATCATGCGCACTGTGCCACCTGGAAATTTAACTACTTCGTCGGCAGCTCCCGTTGCACCCATTTCAGTAAGCGCGGCGATGAGTGCGCGTGAATCCACAGCTACATCGCCAGATTCAATCGCAAGACCGCCTATTGAATCACTCTTGGCTAAACCCAATACAAGAACACCGTCTTTTAGCGGACCCTCGGTAATTTTCAAAGTACTCATGGGTCTCAGCGTAATAGATGTATTGGTAGGTTTGCACTATGAAGAGTTCACCATTACATGAGAAACACCTCACGCGAAACGCCAAAATGGCAGATTTTGGCGGTTGGTCTATGCCCATCGAATATCCGGGTGGTGGTGTTCTTGCCGAGCATGCTGCAGTACGTGAACGTGTGGGGCTTTTTGATGTTTCGCATTTAGGTAAAACCTCAGTTGTTGGAGTTGGGGCATTAGAGTTTCTTAATACTGTATTTACTAATGACTTAGATCGAATCGGCGATGGTTCAGCTCAATACACTTTGCTTTGTACTCCTGAAGGTGGCGTCATTGATGATCTAATTGCATATCGAAACTCACCCGATAATCTATTTTTAGTACCAAACGCCTCAAATACCAGCGATGTCGTTGCAGTACTTCAATCACTCGCACCGGTTGGGATCACAGTTACGAATCTGCATAATGATTTCGCGGTCTTGGCTGTTCAAGGCCCACTAGCTGCCCATGTTATGCAATCACTCGGGGTCAATACCGAAATCGACTTCATGGCATTTTCTCATGTGAAGGTTGGAGGCGCAGAAGTTATTTTCTGCCGAACTGGCTATACCGGCGAACTTGGCTATGAAATTTTGCCGAAGGTCGCTGATGCATCGGCGGTGTGGGATGCCCTAGCCAGTGCGGTTGAGGCTTTTGGTGGCTTAGTGTGCGGCCTTGGTGCTCGCGATACGTTGCGCACTGAGATGGGCTATCCACTTCATGGTCACGAGTTATCACGAGAGATAACTCCGGTGCAGGCAAGTGCCTCATGGGCAATTGGTTGGGACAAACCTGGATTTATTGGCAGTGATGTATTACGCGCTGAAAAAGCTAATAAACCAGCGTTACGCAGTGTGGCGCTTAAATCTCTAGATCGCGGAATTCCGCGTGGACATATGCAGGTGAAAAGTTCTTCGGGAGAGGCCTTGGGTGAAGTTACTAGCGGAACTTTTTCTCCAACTCTGAAAACTGGAATTGCACTCGCACTCCTTGCGTCTTCTGTCAAAGTTGGGGATCAATTAATTATTGATGTTCGCGGGCGAGAATCACATGTAGAAGTTGTCAAGCTTCCCTTTGTACCTTCTCATGTTCGATAAATTCAATAGGCGTTAAAAAGGCTGCACGTACATAAGTTCGCCGCAATGCCGTTAATACTGCGCGACCGGCAAAGAGAATTAATCCAGCAGTAAATACTGCTCGGGGAATATCCCAGGCCATTGCCGTGAGAAAGTGAAATGTAAAAAAATTAGAGAGATTCTCTGAAATTGGTGCACCTGCTACGAAAGATATTTGAGTTTGTGAGCCAAGGGTCCAAGGCCAGAACTGTAGATCCATTAAAATTCCAAATAACTCACTTGCTAAAGCGCCATAAATCATAAGCATTGCTATCTCGCCTTTTCCTCGAAGGCTCTTAGCTCCAGGCAGCAGACCTGCGAGTAGACCAATCCAGGCTGCGGCAAAGATTTGATAGCCCAACCAAGGGCCAAAGCCACCAGTTAAGAGGGCAGACACAAAGACTGAGATAAGCCCCAGCAAAAAACCAAAGGAGGGACCAAAGACTCTGGCGCTGAGTATGAGTAGAAACCACATCGGTTCAATTCCAATAGCACCCGCGCCAAGCGGTCGCAACGCAGCGATCAAGGCCGAAAGAACGCCTAACAGGGCAATAGATTTTGAATCTAATCCTGATCCAGATATTTCAATAATTGCCAACAGAGCGGCGATTGAAATCGCAATCCAGAAAAAGATTTGAGTTCTAGGAAGGCTCTCACCGGTGTAAAAAAATGGCCAAATAAAACCTGCCGCACTTATTATGGATGCAATCGATAGAACTAAGGCATTGCGCCGAGAGAATTTTACAATATCGCCAGTTAACATCATGGCGCGTTAGCTTCTAAGGCCGCTACGACATCGCGCACAGTCAACCAAGGTTGCGGTGACATCACTTTTGAAACTTGCGGCGCAAAGGCCGGCGATGAGAGCAAAACATCGATAGTTGGACCATCGGCAACGATATCTCCATCGGCGATGAAAATTACACGCGTAGCAAGTTCAGCCACCAGCTCTACATCGTGAGTGGCAAGTACGACCGTGCGGTTAAAGACCGTTGCGAACTCAAGGAGAATCCGCGTGAGAGATTTCTTTGCCTCGTAATCTAAACCGCGCGTTGGTTCATCGAGGATTAAAATCTTTGGATTTGCAGAGAGAACAATACTAAGAGCCAAACCAAGGCGTTGTCCCTCAGATAAATCACGCGGGTGTGCATGTAAGGAGATTCCTGGTACAAGTTGCGTCAATAATGTATATGTTGAACCCGGTGCGATTTCATTATCTCTATCGGCATGTGCACACTCTTGTGAGACAGTCTGGGCATACAAAAGATCACTAGGCTCTTGCGGAATGTATCCAATTGTTGCTCTTCTAACTTTGCTGTGTAGGTCTTTAGAATTTATTGAGTGAACGTGCACGTGTCCAGTTGCTCCATCACTCACGCCGGCGATAGATCGCAAAAGCGAACTTTTTCCTGCACCATTGCGACCCATTACGGCAACGATTTCATTGTCGAAAATTGTCGCACTTACTTCATTGAGAGCAATTGTCGTTCCATGTACCATGCTTAACTTCTTAATTTCAATGACAGGAATATGGCTTACAGGATTAATATGTGGAGAGCTAAGTGGCGTATTCGCCCGTACATTTTCAGTCATACGACGCATGTCTCTGACGGACAATCCGACTTCTTCAAGCCCAAGGGCTCTTGCTAAGTGGACAATGGGTGGTGCAATTGAGGAGATTTTCATGATCTCATCTGGAGTTCCGATAACGGAGTTACCATCTCCACTAATATGAAGAATTCGATCTGCGAAACCAATGACGCGCTCTAACTTGTGTTCAGCGATTATGACGGTAAGGCTTAAATCATGTACTAAGCGGTGAAGAATCGAGAGAACTTCTTCGGCGGCAATTGGATCGAGTGCACTCGTTGGCTCATCTAAAACTAAGACTTTCGGATGCAATACGAGGGCGCTGGCAATTGCTACTCGCTGTTGCTCGCCACCACTTAACGTTGCAATTGTCCGAGCACGAAGTGAAGCTAAAGAGAGCAAATCCAAAACCTCTTCGACTCGTTTACGCATCGTCTCAGGTGCCAGGTTGAGCGCCTCCATTGAAAATGCCAACTCCTCCTCAACTGTGTCGGCCACGAAGCCGTTGATTGGGTTTTGCCCGACAATTCCGATGAGATGTGCCAAGCCTCCAGGTTTAACTTCGCGCGTCGATAAACCATTGACACTAATGTCACCGGCAAGAATTCCTCCAGTGTGGTGGGGGACCAAACCATTTATCAATCGAAGTAATGAAGATTTACCCGAACCAGTAGCTCCGATGACTAAAACCAACTCTCCTTCGGAGATTTCCAAAGTTAAATTTTCAATCACTGTTTTCGTTGAGTTTGGATAGATGAGTGAAACATTAGAAAACTTAATCACGATAACCCCATAACGATTAGGCCAGTTGCAACAATGGCCGTGTCAACAAATCTCCACCTAATAGGCCGATATCTACTGCGCTTACGGCTGATTCCGTATCCACGAGAATCCATAGCTGCCGCTAAATCCAATGAGCGGGCAAGGGATTCTTCTAAAAGGGGAATCGCTACGCGACGATACGAGGCAAATCCCTTGATGCTCTGCCCGCGCAAACGTTGCGCAGTTCTTATTCTGGAAAAGCTAGTTACTAATTGGGGCAATATTGTGGTCGCGATGACAACTGAGACTCCAAACTCGTACATATAGACCGGAAGCACACGCAATAGCCGATGAGGACTCGTAAGTGAGGCCGCTGCACCAAAAATTACGATAATTGCGCAAATGATCAGACCCTCTGAAATCGCAGAAGAGATTCGTTCCAGCGTCACTGCTCCACCGATTCGAACTCCCGGCATCCATGAGGGAAGGGGGATTTGAGGAAGTGAGAAAATCGTAGTTCCAGGTATTGGCACACCAATTACTACAGCGATATACGTTCGGATTACTAAAATCCATGCAGCTAATTTCAAAGTCCAGATAAAACTCTTACCCCACGGCGCATCTTCGCGAAAAAAATAAACAATTACTCCGACGACACCCACTGAAGCAATGGCAAAGGCTGGCGCATTAACACGTGCAACGCAGATTGCAACGGCGAATGACCAAATCCACCACGTCAGAGGGTGAAGCGGTGTTTTTCTCACGTGAAGCTTTTACTTCTTTACAATTAAAGCTGCTGGCGTTGAAATCTCGACGCCACACTCTTTAGCCGGAAATCCATTGAGCCCACAAATTAGACCTGATGAGGCTGCACGAATTTTTACAACTTGACCCAATACGTCGATTCCCTGGGAATCTAAAGCGGTGCGGACGCATCTTTTAATACTCTTAGCAGGTTTTTCGCCCTTTGGTGCCCATGCCTTTGAGCCGAACTCAATGACAAGCGCCACTCGTTTAGTATCCGGGTCGGCTTTTGTTGTGCCACATATGGCTTTGAAGTTAGGTTTAATTTTTGGAGGAATTGATGGAACATCATCGCTACTAAATACAAAGGACCACCCTTCAACTGCGCCATTGGCAACATCGACCGTAGGTCCAGTCATCGCAGTGGTCCATTTAGTTGCACCTGGGGCCGCTTGAAAATAGCCCCAGTAACGCCAACCCTTAGTCGCACTGTGGGATACGGGAATTGTGAAAACTGATGAGGTCAGAATGAGTAGAGTGATTAATAAAGCTTTGATTTTCATTGAAGTGAAGCCTCTCGAATGTAAAGAGTCTCACAGGGGTAGCACCGCATAAGAGTGCAGAACTCGCACTCAAATCAAGGACCACACCCCGCAAACCTCGGCGGGTGTCTGTCTCGTACGTCTCTTCATTAGGTAATCCGACTTCACGCTCAATACAGGCGCTTTACGGTTGCGGGTCAGCGTCGGAATTTCACCGAACTTCCCCTAATGAGAAAACTATTAAGTTGTGGGTGAACCAAACCACATCGAACTGGAGTTGGCAACTTGGCGCGCAGGACCTAAAGTCGTTGTATGGAATATCGCCGCCTTGGAAGTACCGGAATGTATGTCTCTGAAATCGCCTATGGCAATTGGATTACTCATGGATCACAAGTTGAAGCTGAAGCGGCAATCAAATGCGTCAAAGCCGCGCTCAATGAGGGGATCACAACATTTGATACCGCCGATGTGTATGCCGGCACCCGTGCAGAAGTAGTTTTAGGTAAGGCGTTAAAAGGTGTGCGCCGTGAATCCTATGAACTTTTCACAAAAGTATATTGGCCAACTGGGCCTGGCAAAAATGATCGCGGCTTATCGCGTAAACACATCATTGAATCATGCAACGCCTCGCTTAAGCGTTTACAGACCGACCACATCGATTTATACCAAATGCATCGTTTTGATTTTGAAACCCCACTTGAAGAATCACTCTGCGCCTTCGATGATTTAATTCGCGCGGGAAAAGTTCATTACATAGGTTTCTCAGAATGGACCGCCCCTCAGATTTCAGCGGCGCTAGAGATTCAAGATGCACTTGGCTATAACCGTTTTGTTTCTAGTCAACCTCAATACTCAGCCCTTTGGCGCGTCATTGAAGCCGAAGTTGTTCCACTCTCAATACAGGAGGGGATAGGCCAGATTGTTTGGTCACCGATGGCGCAAGGCGTTCTTTCTGGAAAGTATGCACCAGGCAAAAAAGCTCCCGCAGGTTCTCGAGCAACCGATAAAAAAAGTGGCGCTGGAATGATTTCGCGTTGGATGCGAGATGAGGTGCTAACTGCCGTTGCTAAGCTAGCACCCGTTGCTAAAGAGGCTGGAATAACAATGTCTCAAATGGCTATTGCGTGGGTATTGCAAAATCCAAATGTCTCTTCGGCGATTATGGGTGCCACAAAGCCGTCACAGGTAAAGGAAAACGTTAAGGCTTCAGGAGTAAAGTTAGATGCATCGACGATGAAAGCGATCGACAAAGCTCTTGGAAAACTCCCTGAGATGGATCCGACTGAGAATATAAGTCCCAATCCTCGCGCTTAGTTGAACCTATCTCCAACTTTAATCTGAGGGTGTGGTGCACGTAATCGTCGCATCTGCGTAGATCGTAGCCAGGCGTACATTCCGAGGCCCTTAGTTGGAGAGTTAGGAAATTTCTCGCCAATTAATTTTCGGATTTTGCGGCTTAGGAAAATACCATCGACTACGGCAATCATTAGTACGCCGTACATAATCGCGATTGCACCAAACTGAACCACAGGCTCAGGAATTAAAGTTAAGATTAGTACGATAAAAATAATGGGTAAAAAGTACTCTCCAATAGATCGTCGGGCATCGACATAGTTTCGGACAAAACGTCGTTCTGGGCCACGATCGCGGGCAGGCATCGCATTTTCATCTCCGCGCAGATATGCCGTCCGCGATGCGATGCGATCTTGACGGTTAGCTATTTTGGCCGCACGTTTTTGGTCTTTAGTCACTACTGGGGCTAGGGATGAAGTGATGCGCTTTGCCTCTGACACTTTACGCTTTGGCGTCGGACGGCCTTTGCCTGTTGATTCTGTACTCATGGCGTTAACTATATTGGCTTTTTGAGCCGTTGCGTTCGCGGTGACAAGGGGGAGCAGGTAGGCTTGCACTATCTAGTCCAAGGAGAGAATGTATGAGCACTGAGACCCAAACGGATTCATTGACTACTGCAATTAGATTGACCGATGTCGCAGCTGCAAAAGTCGCTGCGCTATTGGCTCAAGAGGGCCGCGATGATTTGATGCTTCGCGTAGCAGTTCAACCTGGTGGTTGTTCTGGACTTCGCTATCAACTCTACTTTGATGACCGTAATCAAGATGGAGATGTCATCCATGAGTTCGGTGGTGTGAAGGTCATAATTGACAAGATGAGTGATCCATATTTAATGGGTGCATCGATTGACTTTGTCGACACAATCGAAAAACAGGGATTTACTATTGATAATCCCAATGCAGGTGGCTCATGCGCCTGCGGCGATTCATTTAACTAATCTTTCCTAAAACGCTCTAGTATCGCCACATGAAAATTGGTGTAGCGGGCTCGGTGGGTCTTGATCATTTAATGAATTTTTCTGGAAAATTCACCGACTCATTTGTGGCTGGTTCGCTAGAGAAAATCTCACTCTCTTTTTTAGTCGATAGCCTGGATGTTCGACGTGGTGGTTGCGCGGCCAACATTGCATTTGGCATGGGAGTGCTTGGTCTAAACCCAGTTCTCATAGCCGCGGTCGGCAAAGATTGGCCAGATTATGAAGCTTGGCTATCGCGTCATGGGGTCGACACATCGCATGCCTTAGTTTCTCAGTCACTGTTCACTGCCCACTTTATGGTCACGACAGATGATGATCTCAATCAAATCGCTTCATTTTTTCCGGGTGCGATGAGCGAAGCGAGAAATATCGAACTTGGACCGATTATGGATAAAACCGGTCGCTTTGACATGCTCGTGATCTCACCCGATGATCCTGAGGCGATGTTGCGCCACTCTGAAACATGTCGAGAATTGGGAATTGCATTTGCCGCCGATCCTTCTCAACAGATGGCGCGCATGAGCGGTGAAGATATAAAACTTCTCATTGATGGCGCCTCATATCTTTTTATGAATGAGTATGAACTCGCCCTTGCCATGCAAAAGACGGGCTGGAGCGATGCCGAGATATTGGAGCGGGTGAAGGTTCGAGTTACAACTCTTGGATCAAAGGGTGCCAAAGTCGAGAGTGCTGATGGTGAGTTTGTGCAGGTGGGATGTCCTAAAGAGATATCAAAGACAGATCCAACGGGCGTCGGTGACTCTTTTAGATCTGGATTTATTGCCGGTCTTGCATGGGGATTGAGCCATGAGCGATGTGCACAGTTAGGCGCTCTCATCGCCACATATGTCATCGAAACGATGGGCACTCAGGAGTATCGCTTTACCGGCCAAGAGTTTGTAGCCAGATTTGCTGAGGCATATGGAGGCGATGCCGCCGCTGAGATATCACTCCACATTAAAAAATAGCCTGTGCTTGCAACCACGGCGCCAGAATAGCTATTGGATACTGAGAATTTGGCGCTCGGCCTATATCCTTGGCCCCATGTCACCACAGAAATTTAAGGCACTGCATACCTTTGCCTTATTGATTCCAGCTCTACTTTTAACCGGTTGTTCCAAAGTTTCAGAGCTTGGTTTTCCAGAGGGCGTCACAAGTGTAAATGATGAGTCACTCTCACTGTGGCAAGGCGCATGGATAGCGGCAGGTGTTGTCGGTGTTATCACGCTCATTTTGATTGTGTGGCCTGCGATTTTTCATCGCCCTAAAAAAGATGGACCTGAGTTTCCGAAACAGGTTCAGTATCACATTCCCATCGAAATTATTTATACGATCATTCCTTTCATCATTGTTGCAGTTATGTTTTATTACACTGCAAAGAAAGAAACCGTCATTACCGCTAAGAGTGATGCAGTGATCCACCAAATCTCAGTGACTGGCATGCAATGGTCGTGGCAGTTTGCATATCCCGACGCTGGACCTTCGGCCATAGTTACAGGAACACCTGCACAAAAACCAATGTTAGTAATTCCATTGGGAGAACGTGTTAGGTACACAATAATCTCTAATGATGTCGTTCATGGATTTTGGATTCCGGCCTTTATGATTCAAATGCAGAATATTCCAGGCGTGACTAATCACCTTGAATTCACAGCGAATAAATTAGGAGAGTATCCAGGGCGTTGCAATATTTTATGTGGACGCGCGCACTCTCAGATGCTATTTACGGTAAAAGTTGTTACACCCGCCGATTATCAGGCTTATCTTGAGACGTTAAAGGGGAGCCAAGCATGACCACTTATGCATCAAACCCAACTGCCTCAGATGCAGTGGCGCAACCATCGCCTAAAGGCAAGAACTTTGTTAAGTGGATAACCTCAACTGACCACAAGACAATCGGCTATCTGTATTTGATGACTTCTTTTGCATGGTTCCTAATCGGTGGAGTTCTAGCCTTGGCACTTCGAAGTGAGTTAGCTCGCCCAGGTATGCAGTTCTTGAGCTATGAGCAGTACAACCAAATCTTTACCATGCACGGAACAATTATGCTTTTGATGTTTGCAACTCCACTCTTTGTGGGTTTTGCTAATGTGATTATGCCATTGCAAATTGGCGCGGCCGACGTGGCTTTCCCGCGGTTAAATATGCTCTCTTACTGGCTCTACTTATTCGGCGGCACGATGGCCTTTGCAGGTTTCTTATCACCGGGAGGGGCGGCATCATTTGGCTGGACCGTCTATGTTCCACTCTCAAATGCAACATATTCACCCGGCATTGGCGCCGATTTATGGCTCGTGGGTTTAGCTATCAGTGGAGTTGGAACGATTCTTGGTGGCGTTAACTTCATAACTACAATATTGACGATGCGCGCACCTGGCATGACGATGTTTCGCATGTCAATCTTTTCATGGAACGTTTTACTCACCTCAATTTTAGTTTTGCTCGCTTTTCCACCACTTGCTGCAGCGTTATTAGGACTTGAATCCGATCGATTGTATGGGACACATCTCTTTGACCCGGCAAATGGTGGTGCCATGTTGTTCCAGCACCTGTTCTGGTTCTTCGGTCATCCCGAAGTTTATATTTTGGCTCTGCCATTCTTTGGCATCGCAACTGAAATCTTGCCTGTATTTAGTCGCAAACCAATCTTTGGTTATAAGGGATTGATAGCAGCAACCATTGCGATCTCGGCGCTCTCGGTTTCGGTCTGGGCCCACCATATGTTTGCAACCGGTCAAGTTCTTCTTCCATTCTTCTCCTTTATGACTTTCTTAATCGGCGTGCCGACTGGAGTTAAGTTCTTCAACTGGATCGGCACCATGTGGCGCGGCCACGTAACTTTTGAGACACCAATGCTTTGGGTAATGGGCTTTCTCGTGACTTTCCTATTCGGCGGATTAACTGGAATTATCTTGGCATCACCACCACTGGACTTTGCCGTATCGGCTAGCTACTTTGTCGTCGCGCACTTTCATTACGTGCTATTTGGAACTGTGGTCTTTGCGATGTTTGCAGGCTTCTATTTCTGGTGGCCAAAGATGACTGGCAAGATGCTCAATGAGAGGTTGGGCAAGATTCACTTCTGGACAACTTTCGTCGGCTTCCACTTAACCTTCTTAATTCAGCACTGGCTTGGAATAAAGGGCTTTCCGAGACGTTATGCCGATTATCTTGCAACCGATGGCTTCACCTTTATGAATACGGTTTCAACTATCGGTTCTTTCCTTCTCGCCTTTTCCATGATTCCATTTATGATCAATATTTGGATTACTCGCAAATCACCACCTGTCGGCGTCGATGATCCATGGGGTTATGGGGCATCACTTGAGTGGGCAACCTCTTGCCCACCGCCACGCCACAACTTTTTAACAATGCCACGTATATCTAGTGAGCGTCCCGCATTTGATCTACATTATCCGCATATTAAGACAGAGGAGCACTGACTTCCGTGAAGGTCAATTGGCAGTTATTTACTGGTTTAGCGCTCTTCTATGTCATCATGACGGTCATATATTGGTATGTCGGCGGAGAACCCGTTGGAATTGGTGGGATGCTTTTAGCGGCCGGACTTGCAGGCATGGTCGGTTTTTATCTCTGGTTTACTCAAAAACGAATTGGTGTAATCCTTCCTGAGGATAGCTTAACGGCTGAAATCGCTGATGGCGCGGGCGAGCTCGGCTTCTATAGCCCGCACTCATGGTGGCCACTACCTGTTGCCTTAAGTTCATGCGCCATGGGTCTCGGACTCATTATCGGTTGGTGGCTCACACTTATCGGTGTTGGAGCACTCATTATTTCGGTAATTGGAATGGTCACTGAGTACGAAAAGCCAATTCAAAGACCTTCTCACTAACCTAACTTGTTGAAAGTTTCGCGTTTAGCGCCATACATCTTTGTTCTTCTCTGGAGCACTGGTTTTGTTGGTGCTAAATATGGTTTGCCCTATGCCGACCCATTCATATTTTTAGCTCTGCGATTATTTATCGCCGCACTTATTCTCTTTGGAATTGCTGTACTCCTGAAATCGCCAATTGCACTCACCCGAATACAGATTAGAAGTTCGTCCCTTATCGGGATTTTTTTACATGCCGCCTACCTAGGTGGTGTCTTCTTTGCTATCTCCAGGGGAGTATCTGCCGGAACTGCCGCGGTAATCACGAGCTTACAACCGGTGCTTGTTTCTGTATTGGCAATAAAAATATTAAATGAGAAATTGCGTGGCAAGCAGATTCTTGGATTAATTCTTGGGCTATGTGGGGTGGTATTAGTCCTTGGGCCAAGTTTCGAAAGTTCAGTTTCACGAATGGGAATTCTTGCAGTCTTTATTGCGCTCATTGGTAGCACTACGGCTACTTTGCTTCAAAAGAAAATTGGTTCAGGTATTCCATTGCTGGCCGGAACCGCCTACCAATATTGTGCAAGTGGATTTTTCTTATTTATAACAGCAGTTGTTACGGGTGGAACTGAGATTCAATGGAATATTAGATTTACTAGCGCAATGATTTGGCTGATTTTAATACTCTCGGTGGGAGCAATTTTGTTACTGCTTTGGCTCCTTAACACGGCGAGCGCAGCTTCGGTTTCATCGCTCTTTTACTTAGTCCCTCCAGCAACTGCCATTGAAGCATATTTTCTATTTGGGGAAAAACTCAATACCCAGAGCTTGGTTGGAGTAGCAATTACAGCCATCGGCGTCTGGTGTGTAGTACGAGTTGGGAACTAGTGGTGCTCGATCTCTTTTAACTCCTGCGCAGTTACCTTTGGAATTGCTACGGCGTGAGCTTTGCTCAAGCGTACGCGGAGTTTATTTTTAAGCGTTCCAGCACGTCTGACGCCGCGGGAGTCAATATCTTCGAGTACAAGGGGTGTGGGTTGTTCGTGGGAAGTGAGGATGAAGCGCTTTTGCTCCGAAATCGGTTCGTGAACTTCAACAAACTCACCGCTCGGCATACGAACTAGACGGCCCGTCTCTTTTCCATGAAGCACTAATTCGCGATCTGCGCGCTGCAAGGATAGGCATAGCCGTTTAGTAATTACGAATGCAAGGGGTGGAAGCACGAAGATTGAAATTCGAGAGAACCACATAATCTGATTAATTGAAAGATCAAAGGCCGTTGCTAAAATATCGTTTCCACCGTTTATAAGAGAAATCATGACGAAAGTAATTGACATAACTCCGAGTGCAGTTCGGTTAGGGACATTGCGTGGACGATCAAGGAGATGATGTTCGCGCTTATCTCCAGTAATCCAACTTTCAATAAATGGATAGAGCGCCATTCCTGTAAATAGAATTCCAGGAACTATGAGCGCTGGGATCAAGATGTTCCATGAAACCGTGTGGCCAAATGCATGTGTTTCCCAAGGGGGAGCCATTCGAACTAAGCCATCTAACCAACCCATGTACCAATCCGGCTGAGAGCCGGCAGAAATCTGACCTGGAGTGTAAGGACCGTATAACCAGATTGGGTTAATCGATGCAACGGCAGAGAGAAATGCAGTTACTCCAAAAACGATAAAGAAGAAACCGCCAGCTTTTGCCATGTACACGGGCAAAATTGGATGCCCAACTACATTTTTTTCGGTTTTACCAGGACCAGCAAACTGGGTGTGCTTTTGGTACCAGACGAGCATCACGTGAATTGTGATAACTGCTAAGAAAATTCCTGGAATAAGTAAAACGTGAAGTGTAAATATGCGGGGGATGAATCCAACGCCAGGGAAGGCTCCACCAAATAAGAAGAAGGTGATATAGGTTCCAACAAGTGGAATCGCTTGAATTATCGCGGAGGTAATTCGAAGGCCAGTTCCCGAAAGTAGGTCATCGGGAAGTGAATAGCCAAAGAGACCTTCAACCAGACCAAGAGTGACGAGAATGATTCCCAGAATCCAGTTAAATTCGCGTGGTTTTCTAAATGCGCCTGTGAAAAAGACTCGAAGCAAGTGGGCCACAATGGCGGCCATGAAGATATTTGCAGACCAGTGGTGAATCTGGCGCATTAATAATCCACCTCGGATCTCAAAGGAGATATCTAAAGTGGAGGCATATGCAGCCGACATCTTTAGACCTTGGAGCGGCTCGTACACGCCATCGTAAATGACTTCACGTTGAGATGGATCAAACCAGAGCGTTAAGAAAGTTCCAGATAAGAGCAAAATAATAAATGAATACATGCATACTTCACCGAGCATGAAGGACCAGTGATCTGGAAAGACCTTGTTGAGGGATTTCTTAACCCAACCGGCGGCACCTGTTCGCTCATCTACAAAGTTAGCTATCGCACCGACTCTTTTTTCAGCAGTTGTCATTGTGAGTTACGCTCCCAGTAACTAGGTCCAACGGATTCACTAAATGGTGCACGAGCAATTAAATATCCTTCAGCGTCAATGGTTATATCTAACTGCGGTAAAGGACGTGCAGCTGGTCCAAAGATAACTTTTGCGCCGCGAGTAACATCAAAAGTTGATTGATGGCATGGGCATAACAAATGCTTTGTTGTCTGTTCATAGAGAGCAACTGCGCATCCCATGTGCGAACAAATCTTTGAAAAGGCGATGATTCCTTCATGTGTCATGGCAAGTTTTTCTGGAGTCAGATTAAAATCCTCAGGACGCAGACGAATAAGTAGAACTGGATCCTTAGCAATATCACTCAGTAAACGCTCGGGATGTTCGCCCTTCTCGCCGCTCTCGGCAATTGCTGGCAGAACTTGAACAACTGAACCGACTTCAAGATCGGAGGCCAGAATTGGGCGATCGCCCGGGTCCGTGACTAGGCGCGTCCCACTCTTCCAATTAGTTGTTTCAAGTTGCTTTTTAGGTAATGGACCTAAATCGCGTAGTAGTAAGACTGGTGGAAGTGCGAAGAGCCCTATTGAGGCGGCCATCGAACGCTTAATAAGTTTACGTCGGCCAAGTTGTACGCCGGCAACACCCTCTTTAACGGTCTTGATGAAATCTTCGCGATCTTCATCTGAAGAGCGGAACTCATGGCGATGATTAACAACTTCAGTCTCTGACATCAAAGTTTTAGCCCAATGAATTGCCGCCATGCCAAGGAAGAAAAGCGACATGGCCATTCCAATACCTAAACCAAGTTGCTGTGCATGTTGATTTCCCATGACAGGAATAAAAATAAATACATCATTTGCAATAAAAACATAAGAGTAAATCAATAAAAGCGAACCCACACCGGAGAGAGCAAAGAGAATCGCTACTTGTTGCTCAGCACGTTTTTCAGAACGTGGGTTAACGTCGGCTGCGCGAAGTACATGTGGGGCAGGACCGGGATCTTTTATAGATTCGATTTCGTTAGACACCGTTCTCATCTCGCTTTCGTTGTTAGCCAGACTGCAACAGCTATCAGCAGTCCCATACCTAGTATCCACGCCAAAAGACCCTCTGTAACTGGTCCAATTCGGCCCATGGTGGCACCGCCGAGATTTGGTTCAGCTTCGGCCGCCTTAATCCACTTAATGAGCGAAAGTTTTTCAGCTGGCGTGATTGTCTTATCGCTAAATACTGGCATTGCCTGTGGTCCAGTAATAAGTGCTTCGTAAATATATTTCGGTTCAACACCCATCAATGTGGGTGCGTATTTACCTTGCGTCAGAGCGCCGCCTTGTCCTGCGAAGTTGTGGCACATTGCGCAGTTGTTTCTAAACAATTCTCCGCCTTCTGCAGTACTTCCATCGCGCTCATAATTTAACTGTCCTTCCGTTGGAATCATCGGTCCAGGAGCCAGGGATTCAACGTAGGCAGCTAGAGCCGCCGTTTGCTCTGGAGTATAAACCGGAGCTTTTCTAACGGCTTGAGTGCTCATATCGGCCATCGGCATACGACCCGTGCCAACTTGGAAATCTACCGAGGCTGCGCCAACACCAATTAAGGATGGTGCGATTGCGGAACCTTCGGCATTTAATCCATGACATGAAGAACAACCCTTAAGAAAAATCTGTTTTCCCTCTTCAATTGCGGCAGAACGAGCAAAAGTATTGGGCGCCAATTTGATAGTTGCACTAGCAATGTTAAAAGTCGTACCTATACCTAATAAAGCGATGATAAGTAGCAAAGGAGCTGCCCCTTTATGGCGACGGTATCTGGAAAGGCGCTTCACGATTAAATATCTCCTTTACTTTATGAGGTAGATAGCGGAGAAAAGTGCGATCCACACTACGTCGACGAAGTGCCAGTAATACGAAACTACAATTGCCGTTGTTGCTTGAGCGCTGGTAAAACGTCGTGCCTTTGATACTCGAACAATCACGATTAAAAATGCTATTAATCCACCTGTTACGTGCAGACCGTGAAAACCTGTAGCAACGAAAAATACT
>JAUSFN010000031.1 GCA_030649935.1 Candidatus Planktophila sp. | reverse complement strand
TACGAAAGTAGAATTTAGTGAACCGACCATCACTCGTAGGAGTGTGGAAGATCATCAGATAAAAGTTACCCTGGGGATAACAGGCTGATCTTGCCCAAGAGTCCATATCGACGGCAAGGTTTGGCACCTCGATGTCGGCTCGTCTCATCCTGGGGCTGGAGTAGGTCCCAAGGGTTGGGCTGTTCGCCCATTAAAGAGGCACGCGAGCTGGGTTCAGAACGTCGTGAGACAGTTCGGTCCCTATCTTCTGTGCGCGCAGGAAACTTGAGAAGGCCTAACCCTAGTACGAGAGGACCGGGTTGGACGAACCTCTGGTGTGTCGGTTGTTCCGCCAGGAGCACCGCCGATTAGCTACGTTCGGAAGGGATAACCGCTGAAAGCATCTAAGCGGGAAGCTCGCTTCAAGATTAGGTTTCCCACTGGTTTACCAGGTAAGGCCCCCAGCTAGACGACTGGGTTGATAGGCCGGAAGTGGAAGAGTCGTAAGACTTGGAGCTGACCGGTACTAATAGGCCGAGGATTTAACTACAAAGTTGCTACGCGTCCACTGTGTGGCTCTCGAGATACGGTCTCGAGATCCGCAAAACATACAAAAAGGCTTTGACCCCTTTTTGTATAGACCGAAAACTCAATAGTGTTTCGGCGACCATAGCGAGAGGGAAACACCCGGTCCCATTCCGAACCCGGAAGTTAAGCCTCTCAGCGTCGATGGTACTGCAAGGGTGACCTTGTGGGAGAGTAGAACGTCGCCGGACTTCTTTTATAAAAAGGGGCGCTTTCACGAGCGCCCCTTTTTTATTTCCCGTGAAGTAATCTTGGTAATGAAAACATTTGATATTTAAAACGTGATTTAAAAAATAAACATAGAGGAGATCGAAATGGAAGAGCGTAGAAACTCACGTCCACCATCTGATCGTCCTTCTACACCGCGTTCTTCGTCATCAAGACCAGCTGCATCTCGTCCATCCTCTTCACGTCCAACGAGTTCGGGCAGTTCTTCACGTCCATCTAGTTCAAGTACTGGCGATAGAAAACCAACTGGTCCAAACTCGCAACGACGCCGAGAAGATTTGCCGGCCCGTGGTGGTTCAACTGCGCGTCCCGGTGCACCGCGTCAGATGCGCGATGGTTCGGATCTGCGCGGAACACGGCCTGCTCCAATGGATCGCGACCAATCCCGTCTTCGTCCACGAATTTTCGAGCCCGATATCCCTGAAGAGATCACGGGGGAGGAGCTCGATAAATCTTTACGCGCCGAATTACTGTCACTATCGGCCGAGAATGCAAAAGTTGTTGCACGACATTTAGAGTGTTTGGCTTTATATGCAGATAGCGATCCTCTCCTCGCACACAAACATGGTGTTGCCGCGGCCCACCATGCTGGACGCTTAGCAGTTGTTCGCGAATCTGCTGGATACGCTGCATATCGCGCAGGGTTTTATGAAATAGCACTTAAGGAATTACGTGCCGCTCATCGAATTTCAGGTGATGTAACAATGTGGCCGGTAATGGCCGATTGTGAACGTGGTTTAGGCAATCCGCTTAAAGCCCTTGCACTTGCAGGATCTTCTGAAGTAAAGCGACTGGCAAAAGCTGAAGAGATTGAAATGCGCATTGTTGCTGCGGGTGCTCGTCGTGATTTAGGTGAACTCGATGCAGCAGTTGTGACATTAACGTGTAAAGAATTAACTAATGAAAGTGAAGATTGGGCAATCCGACTTCGTTACGCCTACGCCGATGCTTTATATGCTGCAGGCCGCACCAAAGAGGCCCGCGAATGGTTCGCCAAGTGCGCTAATCTTGACCGAGTAGGAACGACTGATGCAGAAGAACGCGAACAGAATCTCTGACATTTAAATTTTGAGACATATTTCGATTTAAAGCACGATAGGAAGATTCACTTTAGACTTTCGATGAAATCTCAATTGATTCAATTGGGGCATCGGAGGAAATACGGGTTGGGCCTTTACACTAAGAGAAGATACAAAAACATCGAACTTTTTATTGGCAACTTTCATTTAGAGATGAGAACTTTCGACTCCAGCAGAATCTTCGCGGTTTGGAATTTATTAAATGCAGAGGAACGAAGCGCATTGGCCTCAAGCACCATTTTTCCGATTTTCGTTGACTCGACTTCATCGATCCAAGGAATTACAACTTGACCAATTTGGACATTTGTTATCTCATCAACTACGGCCCCGTATGTGAAACGTTGAATCAACTGCTTTCCAAAGGGAGTAGATAGCCAGGCGTAAATATAACCAGCGATAATCGGTGATGTTGCTTGGATTCTCAAAATATGCTGACTGGCAGCCCACCCTTGCCAAAAATCAGGAGCAATGGCCACTTTACCGATAGTTCCAGAACAAGTGACCAATACTTGATTTGCTTCAATTGTTAATTGGCTTGAAATTCTCTCGCCGTGTTCCAGGGCAGCTAGAAATTTATCGGTTCGCGGATCTAAATTTCCAATCTGCTTGCCACCTATTAGCGGTATGCCATGGGCAGATTCAACATAAATTCTCTTAAAACGACCAGGAAGAACTATATTCGTGGACAATGCCGAATCGGCAAGAGTTTTTGTCGCTATTCCGTTTTGAAGGAAAGAGGTCATTAATTTTGCCAGAAATGGATGATGGAATGATCCATCAATACGAAGGTCCGAAGTCAATTTGCTTGCGGAAAAAGTTTCGATAAAATTGATCGGATATTCGGTTTCAAAATTAACTAGATCCAATAGGGACAAGAGGCGAGATCTGGCAGTCGTGATTAACCTATTTGCCTGGTCAATGTCAATTAGGGCTGCTTTAACCAAAACATCAAGTTCATTAATGATTTTCTTGCCAGGAATTGGGATATGAATTCCTTCAAGATGTGAAGGCTCCAAGTGCTTTATAACCGCTCCATATGTGCTCGTGGCCAGTAAGGTTTGCCCAATTTTTGATGATAAAAAAGTGAATAGATAGCCTAGATAACCTTCCTGAACTGTTATTCGAATCAAATCATCGGAAAGTAAACATCCTTCTAAAGCTTCGCTAGCGACCGCGCATTTTCCAACAGTACCTGATCGAGTAAGGAGTAAATCCCCTTTCGAAATAGAAAGTTCATCAACCATTTTCTGAGAATCCGTTGTGATCCACTTGTATGGAGTCGGCATAACTTCCGTGATTTGGGATGGCATTAGGAAGGGTTTGCCAATTTTGTTCGAGACGTAATTTCTCCGAAATCTCAAAGGGTAAGTCGCCGTCCTAACAAATAATTTGTCTGTTAGTGATATTTTGTTAAAATTGCAATTATCAATCACATCTCGCGCTTGTCTTGCATCAATTCCAAAAAGTTTTGCATCGAAACGCAATGTCGCCGAAACAATTTCGTTGATTGGAACAGAAGTGACTTTGATTTCGGTTGGTGTTTCGTTCACCAGGATATACCTGAACGATTTTTCCACTCAAAGAATATGGGTGGAAGTAAGGGGCATTGGTCATCTACAATCTTGTCTGTGTATTTTTCTATATTATTATTCCCAGACGGAGTTTGGGTTACTCGCTGTATTTCTTGAAGGAGTTCTCGACCTAGCTGATCCCTTTTATAAAGCGTCTGACCTCTTTTATCGTGACCCACTTTTTCAACAATTGCCATAAATACTTCGTAGTTCAAGGATGTAAAGTCCGAGTTTGGAGTCGTAAGAGGTTTTAACAATTTTTCCAATATTAGAATCGAGGTTTGAACTCCCACCATCGGTTGGAAAGTGTCGACGTGCATATCTACGCTGGCAATAAGTTTGCAATTTTGCAACATCCATTGACGTATATATGCCAAGCCAGGTGAGCTCAAAATACTGTCGGGGAGCACAATTGCCATTCGGCCACCAGGGACCAAAAATTGCACACACCTTTCTACAAAAAGTTGCTCCGGAGGCACTCCACTCTGTAAGCGTTCAGTTTTTCTCCAACTTCCATTTCGATCCGGGTCGCGCTCCCAAATATGGCCCAAGTCGAATTGTTCCAAAACTGTTCGATCCTTGATTTCAATTTTTGTTCCAAATGGTGGGTTAGTTACGATGATGTCAAACATCGCCAAATCTTTGGCGCTTCGAAGTTTATCGGAGGAGACACGGATATTTTTTTCCCCTCCACTTCTACTTACGGCGGCACTTAGTTCTTGTCTAAATTCGAGAGTCCACATATAGGGAGGCAAAAGCGAATCTGTGTGAAAAACATTTCCACTGCCGTCATTATTCATTACCATGTTCATTTTGCTTGCCTTGACTAGTTCTGGTGTTATATCAAAGCCATAAAAATTTGAGGCAATTGTTTCAGACATTTTTTCGTTATATGCCTGTTTCTCAATATCGCCCCAGTTTATCATTTTCTTTTTGAGTTTCTTCTCGTAACTACTCTCTAAATAGCTCATGGAATGGAGCATGGCAGTAACTATAAAACCTCCTGTGCCACATGCAGGGTCCAGCACTCTTTCATCGTCTTTGGGATTGAGCATCCTCACAGCCATCTCCATCACATTCCTCGGTGTAAAGAATTGGCCTCTATCGCCTTTTAGATTACTTCCGACAATTTCTTCATAAGCTTTTCCCTTGATGTCGATGTTGGTCGACAGTAAGCTAAAATTCTGAAGTTCGGCAACGACGCGCACCAAACTGCGAGGGTTTAAATCTATGGATTCACCTGCGGCGAAAATTTGTGGAAATTTAGCTTTTACTCTTTCAAATATGGCTTCGATTCGTTTTTTACAAGCTAATTGTCCGTCAGGATCCCCGAGTTCTGATGATCTTACAAAAAATTCAAGATCATTAGGAACATTCTTTTCATCCCAGATTTTACAGAAAATCAATTTTAGCAATTCAAAAAATGCCTTCTCTTTCTGAAATCCGTCTATTGCATGAATTTGATTATGTGATGTTTTGAATGCATATAATAAAACCTCACCTACTGCCCGATCCAAATCATTTCTAGTCCGTCCGCTTGGTAATTCGCCTGTTACGGGAGGTACATCAACTTGTTCAAGATATTGAAGTTCACCCTTCGGTCCTTTTGCCTTTTTCCAAACTTCTCGATGGCGACCATTGGTCCACAGACCCCATTCGGCATTTAACGAAGCCGCCATATAACTTTTAAGTTGCCCAACACCTTCTTTGCGATCAGAAGGAGAGACGGACTCTTTCTTGCACTCAACGATGATCGCAATATTCTCTTGTTCATGGGAAGCTCCATCCGGAAATATCGCAATATCAATACGCGGTTTATTTGAGCCCATCTTGATAGTAAACTCGACTTTCACTTGATCTTTCGAATAATGAAGCGAATCTATAATACGGCGCAGAATATTCTGTCTAACTCTTTCCTCCGGTGTATCGATTCGGAACTTTCCATCGATAAAATCCGATATTTTGTTATCCGGGATGACAAGTTCGGTCACGGTGATTAAATCCTCTTTTCCAATTGAATCAAACATCGATAAAGGGCAATGATACTGTCTAGCGCCGACAACGGACTCAAAACGGCCAAATCTCTTGACGCAATCTGGATAGTGCTCAATTAAGAGTCTTTCGCGCGGATTTTTGGATAGCAATGCAAGGTGCTACTGGAATTTTCGGAGCATTCATATCTCATTATTTGTGCATCTTCTTAGTTCGACAGTGTTCTCGAAATCGGGAGTTCCTATTGCTAAAAAATTTGAAACTGTCTCTTGCAGAATTGAAAATTCGCAAAAATTAATCAAATAGTCAGGAAACGCCCTTTCGGCAATAGTAATCTCATAGAGTTATGTAAAAGGCGCGAACTCCGCTGCCTCGATCAAATTTAGGAGTCTTTACTCATATGATCTTGATTCCACGGGCTTTTTAGATGAATTTCACGAGTAACTTGCTAGGTAAGCTAAACTCTCTTGAGGCGAGATTTTTGACGCACAAAACCGAGCACGATATTTGAGCATTTGATCTTTGTTGTGCTGAGAGAATTTGTATCACCAAATTCCGAAGTAGCACAACCTTCCGGATGCTCGCAATTTATCGTGCAGGCCTTTCTGAAAAGTCACGAGTTCTGGACGTTGGTCTAGACGATGTGCGCGGACATTGGCATGAGCGATCATGTCCACTGCCTGAATAAGCGAACTTTCTCTTGATGGAGCAAAATGAATTGTGTCGGCAATTCGATCGAGAATCTCTGGATCCCAACCGAATGTTGCGTTTGCCTGGTGAAATCTAAGATTTGCTCTATAGAAACTGCTCTGAGCCCCAACTTCGTCAGCAATAACAAGTACGATATCGCTATTTTGCATTGCTTTGTTTTGCACTTTCTCTAAATTCCAAATTAACGCTGCATTGTGCAGTAAAGACTCATCGGTGCCGTACCTTGATATAAAATTTGCAATTCCTATTCCTTTTATATAAATTCCCACATTGAATTGCAGTACGCAATCAATAATTTTATTGAAAATATTGATCTGTGCGTCGTAATCGGAACCAAGCAATATCCATTCATTCTTTCCATTCAGAATGTCATAGCCGTGGAATTCAATATTGGCATTTAGCCGGTATTCTTCGGCAATATTTTTCCGCAATAGATTCAATGCATTACCCAAAGGGATGACATCCACATCCCTAACGAGAAGCGTATTTACAAAATAAGTGTCTGCATTGCGGGATTCATCAATGTATGCAAGTAACATTTAGAAATACTAAACCTTTGGTTGTGTGTAATGATATGGATCTGGGTGATTTAGATCGATTGGATAACATAATCAACAGTGCGCGCCAAGATCATCCAAAGCGACCCGGAAGTTTAGAAGGTTCGGCCTGGCAGATCGGTCGCAGGTGGTGTCACCCTATCCATACGAGTTGCACCGAGTGCGTTCTTGATGAGGTTTAATCTAAGTTAATTAACCGTACGGACGACGTCATTGGAGAATAACTTTAAGAATCCATAGACATATTCTGTTATTAATGCATTCCAAAAACCTAGTTTAGTAACACTAAAAGGACTATACAAACGAAGAACACACGTCGTATCCTAGTTACAAACAAAATACAACGTTAAGGGAGTCACAATGGTAGGGAGCGCTGAAATTCGAGAATATATTATTTCACTTTTTGACCAAGTTCGTAAAAGGGGAGAGGATGCCTGTATTTTGGTGTCGGGAGATATACATCGTGAAATGGGGCTTCAAAACAGGATGCCAAATGTCTGCGGTGTAATGTATTCACTAATCAAATTCAGTTACGAAATTTTGGAAACAACACCAAGTGGACTCAGTTCGACTATAAAAATAAGATATCAACTTACATAAAACCTTATGTAAAAGCGCAGCTTTAAGGAATCAAATTCTCAACGGTTGGCTGCTTCAGTGATGTGACTCATGGCACTGCTATATCTTGATGGTTACGATAATGCGAAACGAGGGAAAGCTTTTAAATTTGATGGTGCAAGCCAAATTGTAAATTATTTGGTTAAGTTAATCTAATTGAGTCTTTTGTTTGTTTCGAACTCGTTCAAGGCCTTCTAAAATTAAATCGAGTACAAACTCAAATTCAACTTCGTGATCGTGAACGGCGTCAACAATAACGTGACTAATGTTGGGATGCTTTTCAACCATCTGTTCAAGGAAAATTGCATTGATTTCAGGACTGGCAGCTTGCATTCCAGTTTTAAGGCTTAACTCTTGAAGAGTCGAACGATATAAGTGATTATCAATCGCGTGAAGTGCGTGATGGGTAAATTTTTTGGAAAATCCCAGCAAACGTAGTACTCCCATCATCGACTCTGCATATTCCAAAGAAGCTGAACTAATTTTGGGGCGCGACATACTTAAAGCCCAGAGCCATGGGTGAGACCAGAGAGTTTTATGAGCTGAAAGTGTGCATTGACGCAGAGAACTCTTCTAATCGAGATTGGTTGCCGGAAGTTCGAATGTATTAACAATGAAATCAGACATGGCATCTAGGAGTTCATCTTTATTTGCAATGTAGTTATAGATCGACATGGCTTCAAAGTTTGGTGATACGTAAGGAAGCAATAGAAGTGCGCAAATCTCTTCGTGACAGCAGTTCTACACGAACCAACGGCCCACATGTGGCCAGTGTGTAGATATTTATTCAGTAAATACTAAAGCCCCGAGCAGGAAGTATGTGCCGGCTAGTAGGGTGGTTCTGTGCCTGAATTGCCAGAGGTTGAAACTGTCCGACGGGGACTTTCACACCTTGTGTGCGGATACCGAATCAATGAGGTTCAAGAGCTCCACGCAAGAGTTCGCAAGAACTCCTCTCTTTCGCCAATCTCGGCCGCTGCAGGTGCGCGAATTACTGGGGTAAATCGGCGCGGTAAATTTCTCTGGTTTGAACTGGATCGACCAGAGGTGTTGGTCGCTCATCTTGGAATGAGTGGTCAATTTCTCATTGCGCACAAAGATCGACCAGTGGCAAGGCACGTTCGGGCCTTATTTAAGATCTCTAAAGGCTCACGGAAAAAAGAGTTGGTCTTTAACGACCAGCGCACTTTTGGCTGGCTCTCTGTGGAAGAACTTGCCGATGGAACCCCGACCTCCGTGGCCCACATTGGATTAGATCCCTTCGACCCAGGATTCGACAGAGCCATGACAATAGGAAAATATGCGAAACGAAATGTGAAAATTAAAACCGCTCTGCTTAGCCAAGGAATTATGAGTGGGGTTGGCAATATCTACGCCGATGAGGCGCTCTGGCGCGCAAAGGTGCATCCCGAAGTTCTCACCAGTGGGATGTCGCTAAAGAAAATTGAGATAGTAATAAATAGCGCAATCGAAGTAATGAGCGAGGCGATCTTACAAGGGGGCACATCTTTTGATGATCTTTACATCAACGTCAATGGCGAGAGCGGCTTCTTTGAGCAATCTCTAGCCGCTTATGGACAGAGTGGTCGGCCATGTCCTCGCTGCGGTACGCCGATCAAGCGAATTATTGTGGGGCAACGTTCTTCGCATTTTTGCCCACGTTGTCAACGCAAAAGGGTTAAGCGTTAGCATGAAAAACACTTTATTAAATACTAAAACCCCGTGAAATTAATCTCGGGGTTTTAGGTAGTAACTCTTTAGATAGAACTTGTGCAATGGCAACGACACCGAATGAAGATTAGCACTGCACGACCACATGTATCAATCAATGTGTGCAACTGTGGAAGTTACGCTCAGTTACTTCTATATGGAAGTTTTACACATCAAATCATTCACGGAGATCTCAGGACCCTACTTTTGTCTATCTTGGGTAGGTGCCCCTGTAGCTCAATGGATAGAGCGCAGTTGTAACGACACTTGAGGTTGCAGGTTCGAATCCTGCCAGGGGCACGCACGGTACAACCTCAAGGAAGACCTCACTCTCACGAGTGGGGTCTTTCTTTGTCGTCTGTCGAATACTTCGCATTATCAGGTTGCTTTTCTTAGGCGATTCAAATCTATTCGCAATACAATCGGACATGGCAAATGGGGAAAAGATGCGATCGGTCGTTTATCATGAATATGGTTCAGCGGAGGTTTTAGAGATCTCAGAGGTAGAAGTTCCAGCAATTACCGAAAATCAGGTACTAGTGAAAGTCCAGGCGGTTTCCATCAATCCTGCTGACTGGCACTTCATGCGTGGTACGCCTTACTTACTTCGCCTACAAAGTGGCCTGTTAAAACCGAAGAAAGGCAGTTTCGGGCTAGATATGGCCGGGATCGTTGAAAGCGTGGGTGCAAAGGTTTCAGAGTTCAAAGTTGGCGATGAGGTCTATGGAGAAAGTATGGGAGCGCTATCGGAGTTCGCGGTGTTTTCGAATAAATCTTTAGCTTTGAAGCCTGCGAGTTTGAATTTTGAGGAGGCAGCGGCCGTACCGATGGCAGGTTTTACCGCAATACAAGCTCTGCGCGATAAAGCTGGAGTTAAAGCTGGTCAGAAGGTTTTGATTGTTGGCGCATCTGGTGGGGTTGGAACTTTTGCAGTCCAGATTGCTAAAGCATTTGGTGCCGATGTTACTGGTGTTTGTAGCACTGGAAATGTTGAAATGGTGAAATCAATCGGTGCCGATCGAGTTATAGATTATACAAAGGAAGATTTCTTTACCGGTGTAGATAAGTACGACGTTATTGTGCAAACGGCGGGTAACTACACATTGAAGCAGCTTCGTGCGGCGTTAAAATCCGATGGAACGCTCGTTCAAGCCGGAGATTCAAGTGGGGTTAAGGCCGTAATAGGAATGGGATTTGTTTTTGGAATGCTCAAGACTCTAGTGATATCTAAGATGTCCAAACAGAAGATGCCGGCATTTTTAGCAAAGCGAAGTAAGGCAGATTTGATTGCACTAACTGAATTGATTGAATCAGGAAAGGTGAAACCGGTAATCGACCGGAGTTATCCGATGGCGCAGGTGGCAGAGGCTGTTACGTATTTAGAGGCTGGACATGCACGTGGAAAAGTTGTCATAAATATTTAACTCCAGATTAATATGCCACTTCTGATTCACGAAATGGTACAACATAGAAATTACACACAATCTGTGAGGGCTCGCTCTCCCGTTCTCTCAAAGTAAAGATTATTGCTTCAGTTGCCTGCTTGCGAAGATCTTCTTCTGTATCACTCCAACAAATCAGACTAACTTCATCACAATGCTTGACAAACCAACAGTCCTCGTCTTTGGCAATTTCTACCTTTACGGTAATCATTTAAGTAACTCCAATGCCTCATCAACGGATAATCCAACTATATTCACTAAATAATATTTTACAATCTTTGGAGTGACTTCTTTGCCATTGTGCGGCCAAAAAGTGAGTTGCGGGTAGTTAGTTGAAACGAGGATTCTGTGCGAACCGGTTACTCTCAGTAACCGATAATTTAGGGGTTCATTCAACAAGGTCAAAAGATTGATCTAACACATGAGTTCCTCTGGATGCACAGGTTGCACATAGATTCTCAATTGCTGATGGAAGTTCAGATGTAATTGCTCCGTGAAAAGAAGAGTTCTCCTCAACACTATTTCCCATGCAGCAATGCGATCAGGGTTACAGTGGGTACTTTGGCGTGAGGGCGGCAACCATTCCATCTTTACTCTCGGTGACGTACGGGTTCCAATTCCGCGACATCGTGAGATACCGGATGTACTTGCCCGCAAAATCATGAAAGACTTGGAACCAGATTTGGGACAGAGGTGGTGGGAGAAATGATTAAGACTACTTATAGAGCTACAGTGGAAAAAGCGGGAAAATTTTGGGTTATTTCTGTGCCAGCCATTCGACTACTTCATACGCAGGCTCTATCCAAGAATTCAATTGAACCGATGACTAGGGATGCAATTTCAATGATGCTCGAAATTGAGCCATCCAGTTTTGATCTAGAATTTGAGTTCATTCCAGCCATTTAGGAACCAAAAACTAATCGATACCGATTAAATTATTAGTTGAGTAGTTATTTGGTGAAAGTGGAAACATTCGTGATTACGCGAATATGTCGCAACTAGTGGGTATTACTTGTGGATTTACTCAATACTTAGGTAGTTACTCTCAGTAATCTTTATTTGACCCTGATGGATGTTATTGGGAAACATCAAAAGCTTAAAGCGTTTGCTCACTTCTCTTTTGCGTGTTCGTTAGCGTCAAACTCACTCGAGTGGGTGTTGTGGTTATTCGATCCATGCCCCATAAACATCATTAGTGGACATGCCAAAAATAGTAGAAATATAGGAGAGACTCCAGAAACCAAAAGCACGACCGCTAACACGGCGATTATGCCAAGGTATAGGCCTTGTTTTTCTTTTTTCATCTGCACTAATCCCTTCACACTTCATCACTGAAAAAGTAAGTGAATTAGCATCAACTGCTAACGCATCTAATATGGTGTAGCCACCCATTGAAATCTCTATCTATTGGGTGAAGATTCGATAAAGGTTTCTAACTTTCCATAGTTTCTCACATTGAGTGTGATACTGTTTCTGCAATCCTAGAAAGTGTGTACATCATGGCTTTTGACATTCAATTCTTAGGTGCAGCTAGCACCGTGACTGGTTCGAAATATTTACTGACGCACAACGGAATAAAAATTCTTATTGACTGTGGGTTGTTTCAAGGCCCTAAGGATTTACGTCTCAGAAACTGGAATAATTTCCCGGTAAATCCCGCTGAAATTAATGCAATTATTCTAACGCATGCCCACATTGATCACTCTGGCTATATTCCACGATTAGTAAAGCAGGGATTTCGAGGGAAAATATATTGCACTCCTGCCACAAAAGAGTTGTGCGAGATTCTCTTGCCCGATTCAGGCTATCTCATGGAGGAGGAGGCTGCTTATTTAAATAGACACAAGAAGAGCAAGCACAATCCAGCACTCCCACTCTTCACAGTGGAAGAGGCGGAGGATGCATTAAAACTCTTTGAAGTGGTTGCTTTTAAGGAAAACACATCACTTGGTTCGGACATATCATTTGAACTCCATTATGCCGGTCATATTTTGGGGGCTGCATCGGCCATCATTGAAATCTCCGGCAAAAAAATCGCTTTTACTGGCGATATTGGCAGAATGAATGACAGAATCTTCTTTCCACCAGAGCTCCTTCCTCGGATTGATTATTTAGTGACCGAGTCCACATATGGTAACCGCCTGCATGAGGAATCTAACGATTTAGATGAACTTGCAAATGCCATAAATGAGACGTATCAACGCAATGGTGTCATTCTTATTCCCGCCTTCGCTGTGGGTAGGGCACAGGCACTTATGTATGACTTGTCGATCTTAAGAAAGCAAAATCGAATTCCAGAGTTTCCCATGTATTTAAATAGTCCAATGGCCACAAATGTGAGTAATCTCTTTTGTGAATATCACGAGCTTCATAAACTTTCCGAGGCAGAGTGCGATAAAACCTGCGAGGTTGTGAAGTATGTCCGCACCGTTGAAGAATCGAAGGCGTTGAATGAGCGCAAAGGCCCATTGCTTATCATCTCTGCCAGCGGAATGTTAACTGGTGGACGAATCCTTCACCACCTTAAAGCATTTGCGCCTCAGCCGGAGAATATGATTTTGTTGTCTGGCTATCAGGCAGAGGGCACGCGCGGAGCAGCGCTAGAAAAGGGCGTCCGTGAGATCAAGATCCATGGTGATGTTGTTTCTGTGAGGGCACAAATTAGAAGCCTTCATAATATGTCTGCGCATGCCGATTACAATGAGATTATCGAATGGTTTTCAAGATCAAAGATTCAACCAGAGAGAGTATTTCTCACCCATGGTGAAGCCGTCGGAGCTGAAGAATTTGCAGTTAAATTGAACGAAACCTTTGGCTGGCAGTGCACGGTTCCTAAACAGGATGAGTTAATAAGCTTGACATAAAAATGAAAAGTACTGGTCCAGGAATTAGATTTCGCTGATTTTCAAGAAGAGCTTTAGATGAGCAATTACTTGCTCTGCGAAGAGGTAAATTGGAAGATTACTCATAAATGTGCGCCAATACTGGGTAATTAGAGGTGGACTAGGATGTAAATCATGAAAAGGGTTTACATAATGGCGGCTATTGCCATTTTCATTGCAAGTCTCTTTGCGAGTTTATTAACCCTGAGCCAGGTACATAGCGTGAAAACTGAACTAACTTCACGACTCCAGGTACGCAGCGAAACCTTGGCTGAGAGTCTTACAGAAAGCATCATGTCCTCATACAACTCCGGCTGGACCGATGGCGTGCAAAAAATTATAAATAAATTCACTCGCAGCGAAAGTCTTGTTGGCCTCAGCGTTTTCGATAATACGGGTGCGATGGTGGCAGGCTCAAAGGACATGCCTCTTCCTGAAGATAGAAATCTTATTAATACGGTGATGTTAACCCATCAAGGTATAGGAGAGTTTGTCGACCGTGGCAACCATACGTACTACGTGCTTATCAGACCGCTTTATGTGGACGACGTTATCGTCGGATCACTCGCAGTCGCGCAGAACGCCACGTATATCGATAGAAACATACGTGAAATCTGGCAACGTGACTTAGTTCGTCTGCTGTTCCAAATTCTGATTTTTGCCTTGACGATTCTTGTCTTAGTGCGATGGATTTTTTTCCATTCGATCTCCACAATGGTTGAGTCGTTACAGGCCCTTCGTAGAGGCAATTCCCAGATCGATACGATCCCACATTCAAGTTTCTTCAAGCCGCTTGCGGGAGAAATTTCGAAAGTGACGAAGAGTTTGCGCCAGGCTCGACAGTCAGCTAGTGATGAGGCCCGCATGCGTCTTGAAATGATTGACTCTCCGTGGACAGCAGAGCGGCTCCGGGAGTTCATAAAGGCCTATCTGAAGGATCGCCCAATATTCGTGCTCTCAAACCGTGAACCGTATGTGCACAGCAAAACGAAAAACAAGATTGAGTGGTCAGTACCGGCTGGAGGAGTAGTAACCGCGTTGGAGCCCGTTATGGAAGCCTGCGGTGGGACATGGATTGCCCACGGCAGTGGCAATGCAGACGAAGAAACCGCCGATAAAAACGGCAGAATCATGGTTCCGCCGGACGAGCCGAAATATACGCTTAAGCGAATATCACTCACAGAAAAGGAGATCGAGGGTTACTATGCCGGTTTCTCCAATGAGGCGCTATGGCCACTGTGTCACATGGCTCATACGCGCCCGCTTTTTCGCTCGGATGATTGGGTTGAGTACAGGAAAGTCAATGCTAAATTCGCAAAGACGTTGCTGGCAGAAATACGAAACGTTAAGCGGCCGATTGTATTAGTCCAAGATTTTCATTTGGCGCTCGTACCGGAGATGGTAAAGAAAAGCCGTCCCGACGCCCTAGTTGCCATTTTCTGGCATATACCGTGGCCATCCCCAGCTCAGTTTAGTATCAGTCCTTGGCGCAAAGAGCTTCTGGGCGGAATGCTAAAGGCCGATCTCGTTGGTTTCCACACGCAGCAGTACTGCAATAATTTCATCGAGACAGTCGGTAACGAGATTGAGTCACGTCTGGATTACGAGCAGTTCTCGATATTCCGGGGCTCACATAAAACTGTGATTAGGCCGTTCCCGATATCAATTTCATTTCCAGGAAGTGCCGAAGGTCACGCCGAGCCTAGTAAGAAAACCCTTGATGAGCTTGGCATTCATGTCGAACATCTTGTGCTCGGCGTCGATCGTCTGGATTATACGAAAGGAATACTAGAGCGGTTCAAGGGGCTCGAGTTTTTTCTCGATTCCAACCCCGAGTACCAGGGGAAGCTCACGTTGCTTCAGATTGCATCACCGTCGCGTGAGATGGTTGAAAAATATCGGGAGTTTGCAGTTCTGGTGACCGAGGAAGCCGAACGAATCAACAAGAAATTTGGTGTGAACGGGTGGAGACCTATTGTGCTTGAAAAGCGAAACTACTCGCATGAGCAACTCATTCACCTCTATCAGTTTGCCAATGTCTGCCTGATTACATCACTGCACGACGGCATGAATCTTGTGGCAAAGGAATACGTTGCCGCACGCAATGATGAATCTGGTGTGTTGATATTGAGCGAGTTCACGGGAGCTTCGCGGGATTTGAATGGCGCATTGCTCATCAATCCGTACAGCGCCGAGGAAACATCGGCAGCAATTCTTACCGCTTTGATGATGCCCAAAACCGAGCAGCAACGTCGAATGAAGATAATGCGCACATCTGTAAGCGACTACAACATCTACCGCTGGTCGGCCGAACATATCAAGGCCCTCTTGCAACTTGAGTAACATGAAAGACGCCGATAACCATATGGATTCGATTCTTGCTGATATTCGAAAGCGTGGCTGCGTTCTCATGCTTGATTTCGACGGTGTTCTCTCACCTATAGTAGAGATACCGTCAGAAGCACGCATATCACCCGATGCTCGACGCTCACTTATCGCTTGTGCCAAGAAGATGCCGGTCGCGGTTATAACGGGACGCCCGTTATTGGATATTGAGGTACGAATCGGATTAACAGAGATCATATATGCGGGAAGTCATGGAGTTGAGTGGAAGATGGATGGTCAGGTGCATCGACACGGTTTTTCCCAGAACTCCCTCTCAGCCTTTGAGATGGCACGGCGCCCACTCTTGCAATATGCAAAACTCTTTCCTGAACTATTCATAGAAGATAATAACTACGGCCTTACATTTGGATATCGATTGCTCTCGACCACTCAAGCTACACAGTTTCGCATAGGGGCAACTGAGATAGCGAAAAAATTTGTTAGTGCCGGAGGGATTCGCCTTATAGACAACCTGTTTACTTTTGAAATTACTCCCATGTCTGAATGGACAAAAGGCAGTTGCGCGCGGCACATATATTACGCGACCAGAAAAGGGAACGCTCTTCCGGTCTATATTGGTGACAGTCTGTCTGACGAAGATGTCTTTCGTGTCTTCGCTAAGAGTGGCATTACTTTTCGCGTCGGGCAGTCGGATACAAGTCTCGCGCAGTACTATTTTAAAACGCGTAGCCGGGTCGATCGATTCCTACACAATATTTCGACTGAAACGAACTCCGAAATGGATAGAGATATCCAGATAGTCAGGCGCTAAAAGCAGTTCCGATTAAATTATTAGGTGAGTAGGCTTAATCATCGGCAGAGCCATTAACGGAATCAGTTCCATCACCGCCATCTTCAACGTCATCGCCATCTCCACCATCGAGAGTGTCATCACCATCTCCACCATCGAGAGTGTCGTCACCTAAACCACCATTTGCAACGTCGTCACCATCTCCACCATCGAGAGTGTCATCACCATCGCCGCCATCGAGAGTGTCATCACCTAAACCACCATCTTCAACGTCATCGCCATCGCCGCCGTTAAGTTCGTCGTCACCGTCGCCACCTTCAAGTGAGTCGTTGCCGCTTCCTCCATCGAGGGAGTCGTTACCTTTGCCTCCGTTGAGTGTGTCGTTGCCCGCACTACCTTTGATGACATCGTTGCCAAGGCCTCCAACAATTGTGTCACTGCCACCTTGACCATCAATTTTATCAATTCCAACACTTCCACAGATCAGATCATTTCCACCACCAGCCAGGACAGTGTGCTTTGCGGATCCTTGAACGAGAATCACATCGACTTTAGAGGTGCCTTTAATAATTGAGGCACTTGAAACGATAGTCGCCTTCTTCCCCTCACAGGTAAGCGTCGAAGCCGCTAACGCCGCGGGTGAGATGAGGATAAGTGTTGGGGTGAAGATAAGAGTAGAGATACTTAAAAGGCCAACACGCTTCATCAAGAGTTTCATGAATTTACGGTAGCACTAGAAATAGGATTGACAAGAGATTGAAAATGTAACTGAACTCCACACAGTGCGATTAGCTGCGCGGAGCCCAGTTACGAGCAGAATCTCTAGCTAGTTCCGACGGCGCATCAAGGTTGTCAACCCGCCCAGAAGTGCGACCAATGCGCCAGCAAGCATCAGAGTTTGAATGAGCCTTTCTAAACCAACTGGTTTGAGTGTGTTGTAGTTGGCAAGGTTTTCATCAAATACTTTTACAAGTCCGTTGAAGCGCTCCATCGATGCAGGCATTGTTTGCAGGGCTTGAGCTGTGGCAGGAAAGTTGCTGCCGAGAAAACTCTGCAACTGATCCGGTGTCATTTTTAACTGTGTGGCTAGCGCAGGCAACATCGCTGTTTGCATCTCGTTGCCCATTGCGCCGATAGTTGTGAGCGCGCCAGCTGCGTTAGTTACCAGCTCTTGGGTGTAAACGGGCTTGAGATTTGCATTCAACTGGTCAGCATCGGCTGCCTTTGCGGGCAACGACAATGCGATTGGTGCAACCAAAAGAAGAACTCCCACCACGATCGCTGCCTTAGCACCCGCATTAGGTGAGCGCAGCATTAGAGCTCCAATGAGGAAAATTAGTAGACCTGTGCCAAACATTGCCCAAGGAACGGTGGTGGCAGGAAGATTTATTGTAGGGATAGCGTCGGCCGATGCGAACAAGGGACGCTGTTTATCTAGGGTATCAATTAATCCGTTGAAAGTAGGAACAACCGTGGGCAATGCGCTCATACCTGCTGCAACTGCTGGAAAATTTTGAGAAACAAAGCCGTTGAACTGCTCTGGTGTCATCTTTAACTGCTGGCTTAGAGCGGGTGCAAGTTTGGTAGTGAATTCATTTTCTACTGCAGACAGGCCAGCTATATCTGCGCGTGCGGTGTCGATTGAACTCTGTGTCAAAGCCGGACGGAAGTCGGTGATTAAATTCTCAAAGGCCGGTCCGACGGCAAATAGATTGCTAATTAACGTAATCGAAACTAGGCCAACGCCTATTAACATCACCAAGAACGCAGTTGCCTTATGTAAAGGACCTGACCTTACTAAAGTAGCGCTTTTTGAACTCTCTGATGCGGAAACTCTGTTTTTCATATTTAATTCTCGTTTCGCTAGTCGAACATGATTAATGCGACACCGGTTCATGTCCTGTGCGATCGACTAATTCATGGATCGTTAGCGTGGGACTTGAATCCCGATTTATATAAGGCTACAACTCAGTTGTGGGGGATAGAAGAAGGTGTAAGTGTTGGATTCATCACTCACGCTCTTTTTTTATATTGATGATATGGTGACGATTCTTGATGCAACTTGGTTGCAGATTGAATCTTTGCTTCGAAACACTTACATTATTGTGGCCATTCATATTTATCTACCTTGGGGGATACATGACATACCAAAGTTCAATTCATGAGGGTGCACAAGTCCTGCAGCCAGATTTAATAGAACTCCGCCATAGATTGCACCAACGACCCGAAATCGGGCTGCATCTACCGGAGACGCAGGCAATGGTGCTCTCGGCACTGGATGGACTCGGATTAGAGATCTCTTTAGGTAAAACATCCTCATCAGTAACGGCTGTACTGCGGGGTGCAAAGCGTGGTAAGGCCGTACTCCTTCGGGGTGACATGGACGCACTTCCAATTCATGAGGAGTCCGGCGTGGTCTTCTCCAGCACTATCGATGGCGCGATGCATGCCTGCGGACATGATTTGCATACGGCGATGCTAGTTGGGGCAGCTAAATTGCTTTCGGCACATAGAGATCAATTACAAGGCGATGTGGTTTTTATGTTTCAACCTGGCGAGGAGGGCCACGATGGCGCCGCCCACATGATTGCCGAGGGTGTTTTGGATGCCGCGGGGGTTCGAGCCTCGTCGGCATATGGAATCCATGTCACATCTGGATCTGTGCCGCGTAATGTCTTTACAACGAAATCGGGCACAATGATGGCTTCGGCCGATGAACTTCACGTTACGGTGCGCGGTGCTGGTGGTCATGGTTCAATGCCACACTTTGCTAAGGATCCAATTGTTGTGGCTGCGCAAATGGTCGGGGATTTACAGACACTTGTGACGAGAAATTTTGATATTTTTGATCCAATTGTTGTCACTGTTGGATACTTTCATGCAGGTACTAAAGCAAATATTATTCCGAGTGAGGCAAAATTCGAGGTAACTATAAGGGCGTTTTCACTCATTGCCCGTGAAAAGATACTTCGTGAAGCAAAGTTACTATGCGAAAAAATTGGCGAAGCTTATGGCCTTGAAGTAGATGCAGTTGCCATGGGGCAGTACCCAGTAACGATTAATCATTCCGAGCATGCCCAGTTTGTAGCTGATACCACCATTGAACTATTTGGTAAAGATTCCTATGCACCAATGGAGTTTCCAATTGCTGGGGCCGAAGACTTTTCTAGAGTCTTACTTGAAGTTCCTGGAAGTTACATGTTCTTGGGTGCTTGTACAAGCGATGATTATGCAACGGCACCTAGTAACCACAGCGCCTTGGCTACTTTTGACGATAGCGTTTTATGCAAAGGTGTGGAAATGCATGCCGAACTTGCAATAAGAGCACTTGCGCGAGAAAAGTAGTTCGCTTTGAGAATTCAATACATATCCCTTGTGTTAGTGGCAATCCTGGCCGGTGGAGTTTTCGGTTTCTATGTAGGAGCAGAGTCAAACTCTGATAGTTCAATTGTTCAAACTCCAACGCCAACCCCGACTCCTTCTGTTAGTGCGAGTGCGGTTCAAACTCCACTTCAACTTCTCTGCTTCGAGCCAGTTAATAATATTTTGCGTAATTCAGATGTGATTGCTGGGTGTCTTGAGAGTGAGAGGAGTTTGGGTGCAACTGCGTTATCGGCGCCACAAAATCCGGTGAATCAACTTAATCAATTTTTAGAGGTACGCTTTTTGGCAGCTCAAGCCGCTGCTGAAAAAGAGGGAGTTAGATTGGCAATAACTTCGGGTTTTAGATCTTTTGATCGTCAAGCCACACTCTTTAAGGCAGCAGTAAAGAAGTATGGAAGTGAAGAAGCTGCTTCACACTGGGTGCTACCACCGGCTTCTTCGCACCATCCATTGGGATTGGCTATAGATGTTAACTATCCCAATGATCTGGTCTCAACTTTGTGGCTAGAGAAGAATGGGTTTACATATGGCCTTTGTCGAGCATATGTAAATGAGTGGTGGCATTTTGAAGCTCTGGCAGCACCAGGACAACCGTGCCCACCCATGATTGCAGATGCATCTTCACTCTTTGTTGAGTAATTTTCACAAACAGGGCCGTTCAGGTTCCAAGAAATTCGAGTTGAAAAGTATCTAGACTATAACTCGTGCTAAGTGAACCTCTTTCGACGCGGAAAGATATTGATGAGTTAGCTGATAGCTCGATCTCTTTTGTCGAGCATTTGCTTATTGAATCTGGTGAGAACCGCAGACAGCGAGATAAAGTAAACCGAAGACGCTTTGCAAGATTACTTAAAGATCGGGCATCGGTCGAGTTAACGATGTCATTGACCGATGAGGTCATGCGCATAACTTCTATACCTCAAGCGGCAAAGGCTCTACGGCACAATGCACAGTTAGCAAGTATTAAAGGCCTCGGTCTCTTTGATTTTGTAGGTTTGAAAATTGCCGCCCCTTTTTCGAAAATTTTCCCAGGTTTGGTTATGCCCCTTGTCCATTGGCGAGTTCGCGCTGCCGCCAAGGGGATTATTTTGCCAGCCGAAAGCGCTGCTTTGCGCAAACACATTGAGGGTAGAAACAAAGAGCGAGTTCGACTAAATATAAATGTATTGGGAGAAGCTGTCCTCGGCGATCTTGAAGCTAATGCACGATTGAGTGCAATCAGTGAATTAATTTCGCGACCGGAAGTTAATTATGCATCGGTGAAAATTTCATCCATTGTAAGTCAACTCATAACAATTGATCATGTGGGCTCCGTTAAACGCGCGGCGAGTCAACTACGGTTTCTTTATCGCCAGGCGGTAACCTGCGGTGTCTTTATAAATTTAGATATGGAAGAGTTTCGAGATCTGCGCATTACCGTCGATGCCTTTAAAGAGGTTTTAAGTGAACCAGAGTTTTCGTCAATAGATGCTGGAATAGTTTTACAGGCATATTTACCTGAATCTCATGCTGCTTTTACCGAACTAATTGAATGGGCAATAGTGCGCCATGCCGAAAACGGCGGAGGTATAAAAATTCGACTAGTTAAGGGTGCAAATTTAGCAATGGAAAAAGCTGAGGCAGAACTTCATGGTTGGGTCCCTGCACCGTATTCCAGTAAGGCCGAAGTAGATGCAAGTTATGCCAGATTGATTGATCTGGCGCTTCGCCCTGAGTATGCGAAGGCGATAAGGATCGGGGTAGCAAGTCACAATCTCTTTGATGTGGCCTGGGCGATTGAGGTAGCTAGATTGCGCGGGGTAGAGGATCAATTAGATATTGAGATGTTAGAGGGAATGGCTAATGCTGAAGCTTTAGCGGTGGCACATCAATTCGGTCGGGTACTTTTGTATACACCCGTCACGCAAGAGAAGGATTTTCCATCAGCTGTTGCATATCTGGTTCGACGCCTGGATGAAAATACTTCGATGGAAAATTATCTGCGTGCATCTTTTGATTTGCGGGTTGGCAATAGTGAGTTTATTGCCCAGCGCAATCGTTTTATGGAATCGCTACAAAATAGGCATTTAATTTCGACTCAATCAAAGCGGCACTTATTAGAAAGACATCATCCATCATCTGATTTTCAGACGGGTATTTTTCAAAATCAGAGTGATGGAGATCCCACTAACTCAGAGTTTCGTGTGGGAGTCCAAGAGGCGATTTCAATCGAGTTAGCTCGAGGTATGTTTCATATCCCGATAGTGATAAATGGCGAAGAAGTCTTTACCTCAGAAATCGAATTAGGAGTTGATTCAAGCGCTGAAGGATCGACCTGGTATGAATATTGTGTTGCAGGGGTAACAGAGATTGATAGGGCGATCAAAACTGCGCGAGGTGCTATGGCTACATGGAGCGCACTTGGCGCACATGGACGCGGGGAGATTCTTGTACGTGCAGCATTAACATTGGAAGCAAGTCGAGCGAAAATAATTGCAGTAATGTCTAGGGATGCCGGCAAAACCTTTTCAGAGGCCGATCCCGAGGTAAGTGAAGGAATTGATTTTGCTCGTTATTACGCAATGTCATCACTGGATAAAGAGAGTGAGTCAACACCGTTAGGCGTTGTGCTCATTGTTCCACCGTGGAACTTTCCATTCGCAATAACTCTTGGGGGTGTCTGTGCCGCCCTTGCAACTGGAAATACGGTTATTTTAAAACCGGCCCCAGAAACCGTAGCCACTTCATATTTAATTGCCGAACTTTTATGGAGTTCAGGTGTACCTCAGAATGTTTTGCAGTTTGTGCCCACCAGAGATGATGAAAATGGCCAGTATCTCGTTAGCCATGCAGGAGTTAACGCGGTTATTCTTACTGGCTCCTTTGATACGGCCTTAATGTTTACGAAATTTTCACCGCACATAAATCTCCTGGCGGAAACAAGTGGTAAAAACGCGATCTATATCTCGGCCAGTGCCGATATCGATAATGCGGTGAAGGATTTAGTGCACTCGGCCTTCGGCCATGCTGGGCAAAAATGTAGTGCAGCTAGTCTTGCAATTGTGGATGCAAGTATTTATCGCAATCCAGCCTTTATCAGCCAGCTAAAGGATGCCGTGGAATCACTGCAGGTTGGCGCAGGGCCAGATTTCTCAACTTCTGTTGGTTCTCTGATTCATCCGCCTAGTGGCCCGCTTTTGAGGGCGTTAACCATCTTAGATGAGGGAGAAAGTTGGCTACTAGAGCCTCGTGCTCTAGATGCAAATGGATATCTATATTCTCCTGGTGTGAAGATGGGAGTTTCTGCTCACTCCTGGAGTCATCTCAACGAATGGTTTGGCCCAGTACTGGCAGTTATTCCTGCGCCAGATTTTGCAACCGCAGTTAATTTACAAAACGATACTGATTATGGATTAACCGCTGGTATTCACTCACTCAATACCAGTGAGTGCGAGAAGTGGATTAATAGCGTCGCGGCGGGCAATCTCTATATTAATAGAGGAATCACTGGAGCAGTGGTTAACCGACAACCATTTGGCGGATGGAAACGTAGCAGTGTGGGCGCTACGTCAAAGGCGGGAGGTCCGAATTATTTAAATAATCTGCGCAATTGGTCGCCGATGCAATCATTGGAAAGCGTTAAAGAGAGCTCAAAAAAATGGTGGGATGAGTTCGGATCACAGGCCATTGATGCACAAAAGTTGAGTGTGGAAAGAAACTATCAGCGTTATCGTCCGTATACCAATGGCATTACTGTTTTTATTGATTCTGATACTCCATCTGATTTCATTGAGTATGTTAAATGGATCAGTGAACTTGTTGGCACACCTATCTTTTGGGCCGCCGAGGATAAGGCAATTGGTGAGTGTGGGAAAGTGCGCTGGCTCTCAAGTAAACCTGCGCCTACCGTTGAACTTCTAGAGCGCGGAATATCACTTGATCGCCGGCCGATTGCTTCTCGGGGAGAGATTGAAGCGCCGCGCTGGTTGCTGGAGCAGAGCGTGTCGATCACTAACCATCGCTATGGAAATGTCGGGGCCGGTCCGATACCTAAACTGTAGAAAAGAATTTTCCCTTTTGACCTAACGAAGCGCGAAAAAAGGAGTACAGTTTTCATCAGTGAGAGGGATGGTAACCTTTTTGGCACGACGAATTATCAACTGCCAAATCCACATACTGACCTCCCTCTCACCTTAAATCTCACTCTTTCCAACTCGGGTTGATTGTTACCCGAAACAAGGGTGAAGGCGTTGATACGTTAGATATTGGGGCGTGGAGCGCCAAAGCGCGGCGAAGCGTGTTGAGCTTGAAACCGTTCGAATGGATGGAAGTCACGGGAAGTGTTCATCGACGATTTTGGAAGGGTGCGGCTGGTCTTGCAAGCCGTTGGCAGATAGAGGCCATTGAGATTGGGCGAATATAGGTAGGCTTAGCGCTATGGCAAATGACATTTTTTCAACTCTTCGTACTTATCTCTCCAAGATAACTGATGGTGATAAAAAGGCAACTGAGGTTGCATCGGCGGTCAATCAATGGCTTCGCGAGGGCGGAGAGGCGCTCAAAGTAAAGATTGAGGATGAGGTCGAGCGCTCGGTCTCCAAGATGGGTTTCGTTAAACGCGGAGAGTTTGAGGCGCTTAGAGAAGAGATCGCACGTTTAAAGGTCGAGCTAAAAAATGTAACACCAAAAAAGGCGGCGCCTAAGAAAGCGGCTACAAAGGCTTCGACTACTAAAACAGCTGCTTCCAAAAAAACTCCAGTAAAGAAAAGCGCCTCTAAGAAAGCGAGAGCGTAGATGCAACAGGAGTTACATGTAGATGGCAGTTCATTGGTGGAAGAGGTTCGCAATGAACTTGTGGAAATCGATGCAATGGCAATCAATGATCATGCAGAGCATTATGAAGCCTTGCACTTAACTCTTGTAAAAGCGCTATCTTCGATCGATGGGCTCTAACAGGTTCATTAATCAATGAAGATACGTCTTGATGCAGAACTTGTTCGTCGTGAACTTGCGCGTTCGCGGGAAAATGCATCTGATTTAATTGAATCACGTTCTGTTTTAGTCAATGGTATTCCCGCTACAAAACCGGCGACGATGGTAGATGCCGAGACGTCTATAAAATTGGCGGGTAAGCGGGATGATTTCGTCTCACGTGGCGGACACAAATTAGCGGGGGCCTTAGATGCCTTTACTGGAGTTGTTGTCGAAGGTAAGCGCGCTCTGGATGCTGGAGCATCTACTGGTGGTTTTACTGATGTTCTTCTTCGCCGAAATGCGGCGCATGTGGTGGCGGTCGATGTTGGTTATGGACAGTTAGCCTGGGAGTTACGGCAAGATCCACGAGTGAGTATTTTGGATCGCACCAATATTCGACACTTAACTGGAGATGTAGTTGGCGAGCCCATTGATTTAGTTGTTGCAGATTTGAGTTTTATCTCTTTGACATTAGTTCTTCCCGCCCTTGCCGCCGTATCTAAACCCGAAGCCGACTACGTGGTCATGGTTAAGCCACAGTTTGAAGTTGGCCGTGAAAGATTAGGGGCAGGGGGAGTCGTGCGAGATCCAGCGTTACGCAAAACAGCAGTCATTGATGTTGCTGATTCGGCCTATGACGTAGGTCTAGGCACGATGGCGATAGTTGCATCACCACTTCCTGGTCCTGCTGGAAATGTTGAGTATTTCCTCTGGTTGCGCCGAGGTGCACCGGCAATCGATCACGAAGCGCTGGATTTAGCGATCGCAGCAGGTCCGGCTTGATGCGCAATCTCTTACTTGTATGTAACCCGACCAGGGCAAAGGCCGTTGAGGCTGCGTTAAAACTTGCTGCAGATTTTAATAGCGCAGGTTTTTCTATCTTTTCAATCTCTGATATTCACATCATCGGAACCACTGCGTGCAGTGTTGATGAATTGCCAGAGTTAGAAGTTGCAGTAGTTTTAGGTGGCGATGGAACAATGTTGCGCGCGGCGGAGGTAACTAGAAAACATCAAATTCCACTGCTGGGCGTGAATCTTGGCCATGTTGGCTTTTTAGCTGAAGTTGAAAAACTCTCACTTGATGTCGTGGTTAGCGCGATAACTGAGAAGAATTATGTAATTGATCCCCGTATGACTCTGAAATACTCAGTTGAACGAGATGGCAAAGTAGTCGCCTCAGGCTGGGCGCTCAATGAAGTCACTGTAGAGCGTCAACATGCAACTATGGTTGAACTATTTCTGGAGATTGATGATCGCCCTATCTCTCGTTGGGGCTGTGATGGTTTAATCTGTTCAACACCAACTGGCTCAACGGCATATGCATTCTCTGCCGGAGGCCCCGTGGTCTGGCCTGAAGTCGATGCTTTAGTGGTACTTCCAATTTCTGCGCATGCTCTTTTTTCTCGTCCGCTTGTTATATCTACACTTTCGCAGATTGTTGTACGTATTGATTCAGTGGGGGCACTTCTATCAGCCGATTCACTGCGAAACTTTGAATTACTCCAAGGTGATCGGGTGCATATTTCAAAAGATTCAGAGGTTGTTCAGTTAGCTCATTTAACCAATACATCTTTTAGCGATCGTTTAGTTGCAAAGTTCAAATTACCAATACAGGGCTGGCGCGGTGAGTGATCGAACTTTTCTTGATGAGATAACGATCCGTTCCATCGGTGTCATTGATCAAGCAACGCTGGAAATATCTAAAGGTTTAACGGTTTTAACCGGCGAAACTGGCGCAGGTAAAACAATGATTTTAACGGCGCTCAACCTGATTTTAGGCGGTAAGAGCGATAGCGCTTTAGTGAGAAAAGGTAGCGAGAGATTAGTGGCAAGCGGAAAGTTTTCTATCCCTGCCGATCAAATTGGGGTTTTTGAAAATTGTGGAGTTGTAGTCGAAGATAGCGCGCTCATCATTACTCGCTCCGTTAGCGCCGATGGCAAGAGTAAAGCGACATGCAATGGAATATCCGTGACTACTAATACTCTCAGTTCAATGAGTGAGTTAATAGTTGAAGTCCATGCGCAGGCGGCAAATATAAATATTAGTAAAACTTCAAAGCAACGCGATTTATTAGATAAATTTGCAGGTGGTGAGTTTGAAGTTACCTTCGCCGAGTACTCTAAGGTTTTGACGCAGTATCACGCTTTAAAAACTAGAATCACTGCTCTTCGAAAGAGTATTGAACGAGCCGATCAAGAGCTTAAAACCTTACGGGAATTTGTCTTAGCGCTCACAACACTCAAACTCAAACATGGTGAGTATCCAGAGATTAATTCAGATATTGATCGCCTATCTAGCGTGGAAGAGCTTCGCATCGCCGGCGCATCTGCTTTGAGCGCCATTGATGGGGATGAAGTTGGAGCGTTAACTTCGGTGGGAGTAGCCAGAAGGGCGCTGGAGAGCGCCCGAAGCAAGGATGCTGCACTAGAAGCAATCTATGCCCAGTTAAGCGAGGGCTTTTATCTCATTGAAGATGCAGGGGGCGCACTTGCTAGCTACTTGGCCTCCTTAGAGGCCGATCCACATCAATTGGATTACTTACAGGCTAGAAGGGCAGAAATTCATGCGCTGGTGAAGAAATTTGGTGGAAGCAACGAGATTGCATCTGAAGCCGATGGGCTGCTTGCACGCTATAAATCCTCTGAAAATGAAATAGCTGATTTAGAGGGAGGTGATAATCGCCTAAAGGAGATGGAAACCGAGTTAGTTGGAATTAAAAAACAGCTTGTCATTGCGGCTAAATCGCTCTCTGAAGTTCGAAAATTAGCTGGTGAAAAATTGAGTTCGGCTGTCACCGTTGAAATGCAGGCGCTATCGATGCCACACGCAGCTTTCTATGTAAAAATTGAAAGCGTTGATTACGCCGCTTTGAAGGAAAGTGGGTTCACTGCATTCGGCTGCGATGAGGTTTCGATGTTTATATCGGCTCACCAAGATGCGCCTCTAGTCTCAATTGCAAAAGGGGCAAGTGGCGGTGAAATGTCACGCGTAATGTTAGCTTTGGAAGTTGTCATCGCGGCAACGCATCCAGTAGGTACATACATATTTGATGAAGTCGATGCTGGCGTTGGGGGCAAGGCGGCAATTGAAGTAGGTCGTCGACTTCATTCACTTTCTCGCCACGCCCAAGTTGTTGTTGTCACGCATCTGCCTCAAGTAGCTGCGTGGGCAGACTCGCATTTCGTAGTTACTAAGGATTCAAATGGCTCTGTGGGTCAAAGTGATGTTCGAAGAGTTGTTGGTGCAGATCGCATTGAGGAGCTTGCGCGGATGCTAGCGGGCTTGGAAAACTCCGTGAGCGCGCGTGAACACGCCACCGAACTATTATCGTTAAAGATGGATTAGAAGCAGTTAAAAAAGTGATAGGTTCGACTCCCATGGGCCAGCAACATGTGACGAAACACCTCTTTGTAACTGGCGGAGTCGCCTCATCTCTTGGTAAAGGACTTACCGCCTCATCTCTTGGACGCTTGTTAGTAGCCCGGGGTCTTCGCGTTACGATGCAGAAGCTGGATCCATATTTAAATGTGGATCCTGGAACGATGAATCCCTTCCAACATGGTGAGGTTTTTGTCACCGATGATGGCGCAGAAACTGATTTAGATATCGGGCATTATGAACGCTTCTTAGATACTAATCTGCATGGTTCGGCAAATGTCACAACGGGCCAAGTTTATTCACGCGTTATAGCCAGAGAGCGTCGCGGTGAGTATTTGGGTGAAACCGTTCAAGTTATTCCACACATTACAAATGAGATTAAAGAGCGAATCCGTGCAATGGCCGCACCTGATATTGATATTGTGATTACAGAAATTGGTGGAACTGTTGGAGATATTGAATCTCAACCTTTCTTAGAGGCGGCTCGGCAGATTCGCCAAGAGGTGGGTCGTGACAACGTTTTTTATCTGCACGTCTCACTGGTTCCGTATATTGGTCCATCGGGTGAGTTGAAAACTAAGCCGACACAACACTCAGTTGTTGCTTTGCGAAGTATTGGTATTGCACCCGATGCCATAGTGCTTCGCTCAGATCGAGCTATTCCATTGTCGGTTAAAAAGAAGATCTCCCTGATGTGTGACGTTGATTTAGCTGCCGTTGTGGCCGCCGTTGATGCCCCATCAATTTATGACATCCCGAAAGTACTTCACGCTGAAGGTTTAGATGCCTATGTAGTTAAACGTTTAGGTTTGGAGTGCCATGAGGTGGTGTGGGGTGATTGGGATGATTTACTTGAAAAAGTACATCACCCTAAACATCATGTCCGAATTGGTTTAGTCGGTAAGTACATAGATCTACCCGATGCCTACCTTTCGGTTTCAGAGGCTTTGCGTGCAGGTGGCTTTGCTAATGAAGCAAAGATTGAGATTGTGTGGATTGCAAGTGATGAGTGCGAAAGCGCTGAAGGTGCGGCAAAGAATTTGAGTACCGTTGATGCTATTTGTGTTCCAGGTGGTTTTGGCATCCGGGGGATCGAAGGAAAAGTCGGCGCGCTCAAATATGCGCGCGAAAATAGAATTCCAACACTGGGTCTATGTCTTGGTTTGCAGTGCATGGTCATTGAAGCTGCACGTAACTTAGCTGGAATCACTGATGCTAATTCAGCGGAGTTTTCAGATTCCGGAACTCCAGTAATTGCAACTATGGAGAACCAAAGAGATATCGTTGCGGGTAATCAAGATATGGGCGGAACCATGCGCTTAGGTCTCTACAGGGCAGATCTCGTTGCGGGTTCTATGGTGGCCACTATTTACGCAGCCGATGAAATCTCTGAACGCCATCGTCATCGTTATGAAGTCAACAATAAGTTCCGTGATCAGATATCGGCAGCGGGTCTCCTCTTTTCTGGCTTCTACAAGGAGCTTGATTTAGTCGAATTTGTAGAACTTCCTAAAGAGGTGCATCCTTACTACATAGGTACGCAAGCTCATCCAGAGCTTCGATCTCGCCCAACTCGACCTCATCCACTCTTTGTTGGATTGATCGCAGCGGCGGTAGCGGCGAAAGGTTAATTTATATGATTGTTGGAGTACCGAAAGAGATCAAAGTTCATGAGTCTCGCGTTGCAATTACTCCCGAGGGTGTAAGTGAGTTTGTGTCCGCAGGTCATTCGGTAATTATCGAAGATGGGGCGGGTGTGGGCTCTGCTATTCTCAATGAGGATTTCATGGCAGCCGGTGCAAAAATTGTTAACGATAGCGATGGGGTGTGGAGTTCTGCTGATTTAGTTCTCAAGGTGAAAGAGCCGATTGAAGCTGAGTATTTGAAAATGCATCAAGATCAAACTCTCTTTACTTATCTCCATTTGGCGGCATCTCGCACGTGCACTGAGGCTTTAATTGCTAGCAAGATCACGGCCATTGCATATGAGACCGTAGAAGTAAATGGCACACTTCCATTGCTTTCACCTATGAGTGAGGTCGCTGGACGATTAGCTACCCAAGTAGGGGCAAGCACTTTGCAACGGCCTAACGGTGGCCGCGGAGTTCTACTTGGCGGCGTGCCTGGAGTCGCGCCTGCCCATGTAGTTGTCATTGGGGGAGGAACGGCCGGTTTGAATGCAGCCGTTATGGCAATTGGGCTTGGCGCAGATGTCACGATTTTAGATCGCTCCATTTCTCGTTTGCAGTACATTGATTCTGCTTACAATGGAAGAATTAAAACGCTCATTTCTTCACTACATGCAATTGAACGTGAGGTACGCACCGCTGATTTAGTAATTGGCGCCGTTCTTATCCACGGTGCTAAAGCACCAAAATTAATTTCTAACGCATTAGTTAAAACAATGAAGAAGGGTTCAGTATTAGTCGATATCGCAATTGATCAGGGCGGATGTTTTGAAGATAGTCGTCCAACAACACATGCAGATCCAACATTCCCTGTGCATGGATCGGTTTTCTATTGCGTTGCAAATATGCCAGGCGCAGTACCAGTAACTTCCACCTACGCTCTCACCAATGCAACGTTGCCATATGCCTTATCCATCGCTAAATATGGCTGGAAAACCGCATGTGAAAAAGATTCCAATCTTGCAAAGGGACTAAATGTTCATAATGGTCAGGTTTACTACGAAGCTGTAGCCCAGGCCCATGGGTATGAATACGTTAAATTTTGATTCACTAGCGCAGTCATTTCTCAATCACGTTTCGATTGAGCGAGGATTAGCCGCTAACTCAGTTGCGGCATATCGCCGTGATTTAAGTAAACTCTCGGACTTCTTAAGTTCACGCGATGTCGAAGTTATTGATTCGATGAAGATCACCGAGTTCATTGCGGATTTGAAAGGCGCCAAACTCGCCGCGGCAAGTATCAATCGAATTGAATCAACGCTTCGTAGCTTTTTTAAATATCTGCAGTTAGAGCATGGTTTTGCCGACCCGACGCTGGAGATTGAAAGTAGTAAAGCGGCAAGAAGGCTTCCAAAGGCTCTCAGTGTTGAGGATATTGTTAAATTAATCGCTGCAGCCTTGCATGAAGGTCAGCCAATGACTCTGCGCGATCAAACAATGGTCGAACTTCTCTATAGCAGCGGTGCGCGAGTAAGTGAACTCATCGGAATCAATGTAGGTGATATCTCTTTAGTAGAAAGTGCAGAGGGCGAAATCACTACGCTCAAACTCCGTGGAAAAGGAGGAAAAGAGAGAGTTGTTCCTTTAGGTGCTTTTGCAACTAAAGCCATAGATGAGTACAAAACACGAATTCGTCCAGAGCTCGCTGCAAAGAGCTCAAAGGCTAACTCAGCGCTCTTTCTAAACTCACGTGGAGGACGCATTACTAGGCAATCGGCGTGGAATATTGTATTAAAAGCGGCAGAGTCGGCGGGAATTACCCAAAAAGTTACGCCGCATGTCTTTAGACACTCATACGCCACGCATCTCTTAGATGGAGGTGCAGATATCCGTGTAGTTCAAGAACTGCTAGGTCATGCATCAGTGACTACAACGCAGATTTATACATTGATTACGATCGATAGAGTGCGAGAGAGTTATGCAATGGCGCATCCTCGCGCATAAGTGATGTATTTATAGACCTCGAAGTCTGCGAGCTAAAATACTTTGATCACCCTTTGCTTCAAGATCGGCGATAATGACTGCAATGGATTCGCGAACTATTCTTCCGCGATCGGCAGCTAAACCTAAATCTCCACGCAACAGTAAACGTGCTTGATCTAAATCAAAAAGCTCATCGGGAGATAGATAGACGGTAATTTTTTCATCATGGCGTTCGCGGCCTGAAGGGGAGCGATCAACAGTTGTTACTCGCCGTCTGGCTATCGAGCGCACGCCTTTATTTACCGAAGGTGCTTTTGGAGTGGCGATAGTGGGTGGCACAAGTGGTGTGCCGACCTCACTAGATGTGGGTACTGATGTTAAAGCAGGGGTTGTTGAGCGAAAAAGCTCATCGGCACCTGGAAGATTTGCTCTGCGGGTCATCGTGCACCTCCTCGGAATATTAGTTCACGTGCTAGTCGTCGGTACGATGCAGCGCCATCAGATGATGAGGCATATGTCGTAATCGGCTCCCCGACGACCGTTGTTTCTGGAAAACGAATCGTCTTTGCAATGATTGTTTCAAAGACATCGGCAGGGAACTGCTCAAGAATTCTTTCGAGAACCTGGCGATTATGCGAAGTTTTTTTGTCGTACATTGTTGCGAGAATTCCGATGAGAGTCAGATTTGGATTGAGAAAAGTCTTAACTTTATCTAGATTTCCTTTGAGTTCAATAAACCCATGAAGGGCAAAGTACTCGCATTGAAGTGGCACGATAACCTCATCGGCTGCAACGAGTGCGTTGATAGTTAACTGGCCCATGGTTGGTTGACAGTCGATTAAAATAACATCGTAGTAATCGCGTAGCGATGTTAAGGCGCGTTTTAAATACTGCTGTCCACCGATTTCAGCGCCGAGTGTTGTTTCGGCAGTTCCAAGATCGCGGTTAGCTGGTAAAAAATCCAGACCTGCGACTGAGGATTTCAAAATAATCGTATCTATTGCAGCTGTTGGGGTCATAAGTGCGTAGTACACGGTCTGCTCTAGTGGAAGAGAGTGTGCATTAACACCGAGACCAAGGGATAAGCCGCCCTGTGGGTCAAAATCAACGAGCAGCACTCGTCGACCAAACTCAGCCAAAGCCGCCCCTAGATTGATGGTTGTCGTAGTCTTTCCGACGCCACCTTTTTGATTAAAGACAGCTATAACTTTCGCGCCTCCATGATCGCTAATCGCGGTTGGAATGGGAAAGTTCAGCGCTTTTTTACCTAGAAGCGTTGAGGTAGTGGAGATCTCTTCTCGAATTGTCGATTTAGCGCTCAAACGTCAAACCTCTTTCTTGATATTTGCCGGAGCCTACGCCTTACACAGAGTTGGGGCAACTGTGAAGTAGGGTGCCTCTATGGAAATTTCAATGGATGAGTCAACCGATGTGAATGCCGCTAGCAGCGCGGCTTTTTCGGTTCATCTTGAAAACTTCGATGGCCCTTTCGATCTCTTGCTCCAGTTGATTTCACGCCACACAATGGATATCACTGAAATCTCTTTGAGCATCGTCACCGATGAGTTCATCTCATTTATTCGCAACCTCGAACTCAGCGGAGAGGGATGGCGCTTAGACCAGGCCACTGAGTTTCTTGTGGTTGCAGCGACGCTTCTCGACCTTAAAGCTGCCAGACTACTGCCAAGCGGTGAGATCGATGATGAAGAGGATCTAGCTCTTTTAGAGGCGAGAGATATTCTCTTTGCTCGCCTTCTTCAATATCGCGCATTTAAAGAGATCGCTTCAACTTTTGCGCAGCGTATAGCCCTGGCCGATAAGTCATTTGCTCGAGTTGTCGCCCTAGAACCTGCTTTGAGCGCCTTGCTGCCCGAGGTATTAATCGGCGTCGGCGCCTCTCGATTTGCCGCTATTGCAGAGCGTGTACTTACTCCAAAGAGCGCACCGGTCGTAAGCGTTGCGCATCTGCACCATACGGTAGTCAACGTCGCCGAAGAGTCTAAAGGTGTAGTAGAGGCTTTGAGGCGCTCACATACACTCTCTTTCAGAACTCTCATCGCCGATACCGATAATATGACAGTCGTTGTTGCCCGCTTTTTAGCACTCCTAGATCTTTATCGCCAGGGTGTTTTACGCTTTAACCAGGTAGTGGCTCTAGGTGAACTGCAGATTTCGTGGACCGGCTCGCTATCTGGTGAGGTTGAAGTGAGTGATGAGTTTGATATTCCAGTTGTTCTTGATCTAGATGAAGAGTCGGAAAGTAGTGAAAATGTCTAATGGTGAAGTTGAACGTTCAATCGAAGCGATCTTGATGGTCGTTGATGAACCCGTTACTGAGCTCACTTTGGCCCAAGTTCTTGAATGTACTGTTGATCAGATTGAGGCGGCGCTATCTAGGCTTTGCCAGAGCTATGAGAACCGCGGCTTTGCCTTAAAGAAGATTGGTGGGGGATGGCGCTTCTATAGCCACCCAGATCTAGCCGGTGTAGTTGAGCGATTTGTACTCGATGGTCAACAGTCTCGCCTAACCCAGGCCGCCCTTGAGACGCTTTCAGTGGTCGCCTATCGCCAGCCAGTCTCTCGTGCAAGGGTCTCTGCTATACGAGGAGTAAACGTGGAGGCGGTAATGAAGACGCTTATAACCAGGGGTTTAGTCGAAGAGTCAGGCCTAGAACATGAAACTGGCGCGATTTTATATACAACGACTAGCTTTTTTCTTGAGCGATTGGGTTTGAACTCACTCGATGATCTGCCAGCTTTAGCACCATACCTGCCAAATCTTGAGGCGTTAGACGATATCCTCGATTCGCTAACAGAGTAGATATCCCGCTACTCTTGGCATCGACAGTCGGGAGACAGCCATGGGCGAGATGCGCCTTAATAAGATCATCGCTGATGCAGGTATCACAAGTCGTCGCGGTGCAGATGAGCTCATAGAGTCTGGGCGAGTTACAGTCGATGGTATTGCAATGAGGACAATGGGCTCTAAGTTCGACCCAGAAAAGGTTGAAGTAGCAGTTGACGGTGAGACAATTAAACGTTCATTGACTAAGAGTTACTTGGCTCTTCATAAACCTAAAGGCGTTTTGTCTACCATGTACGACCCGGATGGACGCCCCTCACTGAGTGATTTTATAGATCTTCGACGGGAGCGCTTATTTCATGTTGGACGCCTAGATAAAGATTCTGAGGGTCTCATTCTTTTAACTAATGACGGAGATTTAACATTTAGAGCCACACATCCATCCTTTGGATTGGAAAAGAGCTACATTATTGAATACGACGGAAAACTGCCAAGTGGAGTCGACAAAACTCTTCTCAAAGGGGTTGAGCTAGAGGATGGAATGGGTCGAGTTTTAGAGTTTAAAGAGCTCTCTGCCAGATGGATTGAGGTGACGATCCACGAAGGTCGGTATCACATTATTCGCCGTCTTATGGAGGCAGTCGATGTTGATGTGTTGCGGTTGATCCGGACACGCTTTGGTCCAATCTCACTCGGGGATACCCCTGAGGGGAGATGGAGGGATTTGAACTTAGGTGAATTGACAAATCTACGAAACGTCTTAGGGCTATAGAGATATAACGACAAATCAACATAAATGAACATAGCGACATATGGATATATCGATATTAAGACTTTGGTTAACCGATATATCGACTTTAAAAGCGGGAGCCGAGCGTATGTAATATTAATATGTCGATAATTACCAAAATCGTTAAGATTTTTCTCTATCGGCTAGAGCCGATTTCAAAAGTAGTAAAACAGTTATATCGACAAAGTTACTAGGCACTTTATTGAGTCTAAAACTTCCACGAAAAGTAGAGATGAAAGGTACCCTTATCCCATGTCAGTGCGAGCGGTGCGTGGTGCGACTCAAATCAGTGCAAACAGCGTTGAAGCTATAAGCGATGGAGTTAAGGAGCTCATCGCCGCGATTATGCGCGCTAACTCACTTACCCCTAGTTCAGTGATTTCAGTAATTTTCACATCGACACCAGATTTGACGGCCGCCTTTCCCGCAGCGGCCTGCAGAGAGATCGGTTTTGAAGCCGTCCCTTTAATTGGTGCAGTAGAGGTCGATGTTCCGGGCGCTCTCGAACGAACGATCCGTGTCATGCTCCACGCTGAAAGTAGCTTGGTTCCAGAACAGATTAGCCACGTTTATCTTCATGCAGCGCAGTCTCTACGCCGAGATATCGCGCAGTAATGCTCTCCCAAGTACGTATAGTTGGTGCAGGATTAATTGGCACATCTATAGCTTTAGCCCTCACCGCACGAGGGGTTAGCGTTGAATTAATTGATAGTAACGAAAGGGCGGCCGCCCTTGCCAATGATTTAGCGCAGGGTAAAAAACTTGATGCTCCAGAGATTGTAGTCTTAGCAGTTCCGACAGAGGTGATTCCCCTAGTCATAGAACCAGAGTTTCTTTTAAACCCCAACTCAACCTTTATGGATGTAGGTAGTATTAAAACTGAACCTATAGTTCATATTAAGAATTCCAGTCTGCCTTTGTCACGTTTTGTTCCAACCCATCCCATGGCCGGACGTGAGGTTGGTGGTGCACACTCGGCGCGCGCAGATCTCTTCACAACCAGAAGCTGGATAATCACTCCGACCTCTGAATGCTCTGCCGAGTCAGAGGAGATCGTTCGTGAGCTGATAGCTCTGGTTGGCGCGAGCGCGGTTGTTTTGCCCGCCGAAGAGCATGATCGAGCGGTCGCTGCAATCTCGCATCTGCCACAAATTACGTCAACGCTTTTAGCACACTCTCTTGAAAGCGTACCGGCAGAGTGGCTGGATTTAGCTGGCGCGGGGCTTCGAGATACCACACGAATAGCAGCCTCTGATCCGAAATTGTGGAGCGAGATAATTTATTCAAATAGAGATCAGATTGTCGAACTAGTACAAGGCATGCATCACGAACTTGGAGAGCTGCTCGAAAATTTAGAGAGTAAAACTTCTATCGCCTCCTTTATTGAAAAGGGGCGATTTGAACGTTCACGTATTCCAGGCAAACATGGAGGCAAGGCTCGCGAATATACATATCTACCGATTGTTATCGATGATAAACCTGGGCAGTTAGCCGCGATATTTAATGAGTGTGCAGCAATTGCAGTTAACGTGGAAGATTTAAATATAGAACACTCACCTGGACAACAAAGTGCGCTCATAACTCTTGCACTCTCATCACATGATGCAGACTCTCTCTCCAACCATCTAAGTGCGATCGGATGGAATGTTCATCCGATTCTGAAATAGAAGTAGGCTCATCGCATGGGCGTAGTCGTTGCAATGGATGGCCCAAGTGGGGCAGGTAAATCAAGTACATCACGTGCGATAGCAGTTCGTGCAGGCTGGAATTACTTAGATACTGGAGCACTGTACCGAGCCGTTACTTGGCTAGCTCTTGAAAAAAATTTAGAAAGTGCGCAAGATATTATTCTCGCGCTGAAGCGTGATCCAATTCGATTTGTATCAAATCCTCTCGATCCACAAGTATTTGCAGGTGATACTCAGATTACGCATGCAATTCGCGGAAGCTCAGTTACAGAAAACGTCAGCAGAATCAGTGCAATGCCAGAGATTCGCCATGAGCTTTTCGATATTCAACGCTCCATCATTGATCGCTCGGAAAAAGGAATCGTCGTAGAAGGTCGTGATATTGCAACGGTTGTTGCACCTGATGCTGCGTTAAAAATTTTTTTGACCGCCGATTTAGATGCGAGGGCGCAGCGACGAGAGATTGAAACGCTGGATAAGGATGTTGATGTTCGAAGCTCCTTAGATTCACGAGATATAGCAGATTCAACGCGCGAAGCCTCACCATTTGTCATGGCAGCAGATAGTGTTCAGATTGACTCTACCCTTCTCTCTATCGAAGAGACAATTGAGAGAATCTGGGAGTTACTTCGCCAGCGCTCTTTGCTGGGACTACCTATCGTTGCAATATTAGGTCGTCCAAATGTAGGTAAATCAACGTTAATTAACCGTTTTATTGGTCGTCGCGAAGCTATCGTTGAAGATACGCCAGGTGTAACACGTGATCGAATTCAGTATGAGTGTGAATGGGGTGGACGTCGGTTTATTGTTATGGATACTGGCGGATGGGAGGCTAAGCCCGATGGAATTTCAATTCAAGTTAGCGCCGGTGCTGAGATTGCAATGGATGAGGCCGATGTTTTAGCTTTTGTTGTCGATGCTCAAGTTGGAGCGCTAGATGAAGATGAGATCTTAGTTCAACGTCTGCGCAAAGCTAAGAAACCTTTAATATTAATCGGCAATAAAGTCGATGGTGATCGCGAAGAGAGCGAGGCTCACGGGCTATGGAGTTTAGGTCTTGGAGAGCCGCACTTTGTATCAGCGCTGCATGGTCGAGGCAGTGGAGATTTACTCGATCGTATAGTCGCTGAGCTTCCAGAGGTCGGTGGAGCACAAACCCAAGATGGCTATCGAAAAGTTGCATTGATTGGACGCCCTAACGTCGGCAAGTCTTCACTTCTGAATGCTTTGGCGGGGGAGAAGCGATCAATTGTCGATGAAGTTGCAGGTACAACGCGCGATCCAGTTGATGAGTTAATTGAGTTTGGTGGATCGACCTGGCGATTTATCGACACTGCAGGTTTGAAGAAACGAGCCAATCAAGCATCGGGTACTGATTACTACGCTTCGCTTCGAACACAGAGCGCACTAGAGCGCTGTGAAGTTGCAGTTGTCGTTCTAGATGCATCGGAGCCAATCACTGAGCAAGATTTACGAGTCATCACGATGGTTGAAGAGGCCGGTAAGGCGATGGTAATTGTGATGAACAAATGGGATTTAGTAGATGAGGATCGCCGCGATCAGTTAGATCGAGAGGTTGATAGACATTTAGATCAAGTTGAGTGGGCTCAACGTGTCAATGTTGCAGCCAAGACTGGTTGGCATCGAGATCGTTTAGCTCCAGCTATTCGTACCGCTTTAGATAGTTGGGAGCGCCGTGTTCCAACGGCAAAGTTGAATTCATTCTTAGGTGCACTCATTGGAGCAACTCCGCCACCGGTGCGCGGTGGCAAACAGCCGAAAATTTACTATGCCACTCAGGCCGGAATTGCCCCTCCTAAGTTTGTAGTTTTTTCAAGTGGCTGGATTGAAGCCTCATATCGTCGATTTATTGAGCGCCGATTGCGCGAGGAGTTTGGTTTTCCAGGCACCCCAGTCCAAGTTGCGATCCGAGTAAAAGAGCGCGACTGAGCCAATGAACAGCTCTTTAATCACGATTCCAAATGCTCTCACACTCCTGCGCTTTCTTGGTATACCTCTATTCATCTATCTGACTTTAGAACTTCACGCCGATGCATGGGCAATTGCAGTTTTGGCTATCGGAGGTGCAACGGATTATTTTGATGGAAAATTAGCAAGAGCATGGGGGCAGACCTCGCGCTTTGGTGAGTTGGCCGATCCAGCCATAGACCGTCTATATATTCTTGCCATTTTAATTACCTTTCTAATTCGAGAGATTGTGCCATGGTGGATGTTTGTAGCCCTTATCGCACGGGATGTAGTTCTGGGAGTTTTAACTATTATTCTAAAAAAACACTCCCATGGACCTTTACGCGTGACTTATTTAGGAAAGGCGGCGACCTTCAATCTTATGTATGCATTTCCATTCATTCTCTTAGCACAAAGTGAAAATTATTTAGGGAATGTGGCCTACGTCCTAGGCTGGAGCTTTGCTATCTGGGGCATTGCCCTCTACATTTCTACAGGTATAAGTTATGCACGCGAAGCGATTTCGCAGATAAGAGGCGGACATGTCATTAACTCCTGAAAATTTACAGTACACCAAAGAGCATGAATGGGTTTCTGTGAATGGAAACACGTACACGATGGGAATTACTGACTACGCTCAAGGCGCTCTCGGTGACATCGTCTATGTTCAACTTCCAAAGGTAGGAGAAATTGTAAACTCTGGAAAAGTATGTGGCGAGGTTGAATCAACTAAATCTGTCTCTGAAATTTTTGCGCCGGTAACTGGAACGGTTACAGAGATAAATGAATCCCTAGCAAATACGCCTGAATCAATCAACTCCGATCCTTATGGAGATGGTTGGTTGGTAAAAATTGAAGTGAGCACTACTCCTTCAGATTTACTGAGCGCAAAGGATTACTCTGAACTAACGGCTTGACCAAAGCGCAATACCCCTTTAATCTCAGCCTTAGGTTGAGAGTGAAAAATGGGGAGGTTGAATGTGGAGCAATCACCAAATGAATTAACTACAGCACTTCATCTTTCTCCACGAGAGTTCATTCTCTCACCGGCAGGTATTCTTGAAGAGTACATAGCCTCGTTAGAGGATGTAGATCGCGCCGTCATTGAAGAGATTCAATCATCTTCCGGTGATAAAGCTATGGTTTTAATTCATCGGGGAGAGAACAAGGGCTCGCGCTACCTAATAACTAAAGATGGCATCAGTATTGGGAGATCTCCGAAGAGTGGAATATTCCTAAATGATGTAACAGTATCTAGATCACATGCGGTCATTGAAAAAAGCGCTTTGGGATATTTCTTACGCGATTGCGGATCTTTGAATGGAACTTATTTAAATAGCACTTCGATAAATGAGATAGAGATTCGCTCTGGAGATGAGATTCAAATTGGAAAGTTTCACCTTCTCTTTGTTACCGGCAGTACAAGTGCGAAGCATTAAAATGAAGATACTTAGAGAGTTAGGGGAGTACTAATGGCAGTTCCAGCGCGGGCCTACCTATCAATTGGTGAGGTTCTTAACCGCTTGAGGGGCGACTTTTCAGATATTACGATCTCTAAGATTCGTTTTTTAGAGTCAGAGGGATTGATTGAACCCCAGCGAACTCCTTCTGGCTATCGAAAATTCACAACATCAGATTTAGAGCGACTTCGATACGTCCTTCTTGCACAGCGCGATCAATATCTTCCGCTGAAAATAATTAAAGAGAATCTCGATGCGATGGATCGAGGTTTACAGCCGGCCGCTATCGGAGGGGTCGCACACCCTGCTATCTCTTTAGCTACCGTTGATGGGACCATGGCGCCTAGCGCCTTTGCACAACCGAGTGAGATGCGCTTATCTCGTGATGAGCTTTTAAAAAATTCGGGAGTTAGCGATGAGCAGCTTATCGAACTTGAAAGCTATGGATTGATCGCCCCACGTGGGCGCCATTACGATGGGGATGCCTTGGCCATCGCCAAAGCTGTTACTGAAATGGCTAGCTTTGGTATTGAGACTAGACATTTGCGATCTTTTAAATCTGCCGCCGATCGCGAAATTGGCTTAATTGAGCAGGTCATAACGCCATTGACGAGACAGAAATCCAGCGAGGCAAAGGCTCGTGCAGAAGAGGTGCAAAAAGAGATTGCATCTCTATCAATTCGTCTACATGCCGCGTTAGTTCGCGGTGGTCTGCACCGACTTCGCTCGTAACTATATGTTTATTGGAATGGAAGTTGTCGGAGTTCGTGTTGAAATGCCATCTAACCAACCGATTGTGTTATTGAAAGAGATCGATGGCTCGCGATTTTTACCTATTTGGGTCGGTGCTAATGAGGCAACTGCGATTGCCTTTGCTCAGCAAGGTCTCATACCACCACGTCCATTAACCCATGATTTGATGCGCGAGATAGTTGAAGCCGTGGATGCGACATTAACCGCCGTCCATATAACTGAAGTAAAATCCGGGGTTTTCTATTCCACTCTTCTGATTCGGGAGAGCTCAGGCACGTCGCTGAACATTTCTGCTAGGCCCTCTGATGCCATCGCACTTGCTCTTCGCACTCATAGCAATATCTTGGTAAGCGCCGATCTACTAGATGAGGCCGGAATTGAAATTCCAGTTGAAAGCGGGGGCGAGAATCAAGAGGTGGAGCGTTTTAGAGCCTTCCTAGATGAGATTAACCCTGAGGACTTTGCAGGGTAGGCGTTAAACTCTCAATCTCAAGTAGAGGTTGCGGCCGTGTCGGTCATTGTAAGCAGCATGGAACTGCTTTAGATTTACGAACACTCCCCAAGAGAATCGAGCAGCACGTGGTTTCCCAAGAGTTAGAGATCGGTTATCGAGGTGCAACTGCATGCTCGGCGGCAGGTATCACATACCGGCAGTTAGATTATTGGGCCCGTACATACTTAGTCGAACCGAGCGTCAGAACTGCAAGCGGTTCAGGAACTCAACGGTTGTATGGCTTCCGTGACATTTTAGTCTTGAAGATTGTAAAACGATTATTAGATGCTGGGGTCTCACTGCAAAACATCCGCACCGCAGTCGATCATCTACGCACTAGGGGAGTGACCGATTTAGAGAGAATTACTTTAATGAGTGATGGTGCCTCCATTTATGAGTGCACAAGTGCAGATGAGATTATTGATCTACTTGCCGGGGGCCAGGGCGTATTTGGAATCGCCGTCGGAAAAGTCTGGCACGAGGTCGAAGGCTCACTTCTCATGCTTCAAGGTGAGATTAACGGCCAGATTATTAGTGGCCAAGATAACGATGAGCTCTCGCTCAGACGTAAGAGCAAAGGGGCTTAATTCACCATAGTCTGTGCTCATGACTGACTATGACTCTTTTTCGCGCCGCCATATAGGACCATCTTCACGTGATGAAACGGCAATGTTGCAGGCGCTTGGATATGCAGATCTTGTCTCCTTCATCCGTGATGTTGTTCCATCAAATATCGCGATAAATGGAGTTATCGAAGAGGCTCTAGAGAGTGCGAAAAGTGAAGTTGAAGTTATTGCAGAACTACGTTCAATTGCATCGGAGAATAAAGTTTTTCGCTCATTAATTGGAACGGGATATTACGGAACTATTGTTCCACCAGTTATCAAGAGAAATGTTTTAGAAAATCCAGCTTGGTACACTGCATATACGCCGTATCAACCTGAAATATCTCAAGGTCGTCTGGAAGCTCTCTTTGCTTTTCAAACAATGATCTGCGAGTTAACATCACTTGATATTTCCAATGCATCGATGCTTGATGAAGGTACGGCCGCAGCGGAGGCAATGGGTCTTGCTAGGCGCGCTTCTAAGCTAAGCGATAACGCTGTCTTTTTAATTGAAGAGCATGTTCACCCTCAAACAAAGGCAGTTGTACGCACGCGCGCAAAGCCACAAGGCATTACGGTAGTTGAAATCGATTCTGGTCATGTGGTTCGAGATGGGTATGAGGGAGAATTCTTTGGTGCCTTGCTGCAATACCCAGACACAACTGGAACTGTTATTGATTATACGAACTTTGCTGAATACGCCCATTCACGGGATGCATTAGTTATTGCGGCAACTGATCTTCTTGCATTGACATTGTTGAAAGCTCCAGGGGAGTGGGGAGCTGATATCGCAGTCGGAACTTCTCAACGCTTTGGAGTTCCAATGGGATTCGGTGGCCCGCACGCCGGCTTCTTGGCGGTGCGTAGCGGACTTGAACGCTCAATGCCTGGACGACTTGTGGGTCAAAGTATTGATGCAACTGGAAAGCCAGCCTTTCGCTTAGCACTTCAAACTCGAGAACAGCATATTCGACGTGATAAGGCGACTTCAAATATCTGCACAGCTCAAGTTCTCTTGGCAAACATGAGTGCTTTCTATGCAATGTGGCATGGACCTGTTGGCCTTCGACACATTGCAGAAAGAGTACATGGTTTTGCATCCCGTCTATATGCTGCAACAAATAATGGAGATAATGTTGTTTTCGATACCGTTCACATCGTTGTCAATGATGCTAAAACCATTCACCAAAAAGCGATTGCTGAGGGCATTAACTTTGCAAAAGTTAGTGACACCGAGTTACGTGTCTCCTTTGATGAAGAGACTACCGAAGCGGTTTTCGCTGATGTTCTTTCGATTTTAGGTATAAAGGATGTTGAAGGGAAGAAAATCCCTGCAAAGTTCCTACGTACTAGCAAATACTTAACCCATCCAGTATTTAATACGAATCACAGTGAAACTGGCATGATGCGTTATCTACGTAACTTAGCAGATAAGGATTTGGCTCTCGATCGAACAATGATTCCTTTAGGTTCGTGCACAATGAAACTCAATGCTGTTACCGAAATGGAAGCGGTAACATGGCCGGAGTTTTCTTCACTGCATCCATTTGCTCCGGCTGATCAGAACGCTGGAACGCGAAAGTTGATCCAACAGCTATCGGATTGGCTCGTGGCAATTACTGGATATGACGCAGTTTCTCTGCAGCCTAATGCGGGTAGTCAAGGGGAGTTTGCCGGCTTACTCGCGATTAGAAATTTCCATGATTCACGTGGAGATCAAAGCCGAAATATCTGCCTTATCCCGTCAAGTGCACATGGCACAAATGCAGCTTCAGCTGTTATGGCTGGGATGAAGGTCGTTGTCGTTGAGTGTGACGACAATGGAAATGTTTCAGTGGATGACATTAAAGAAAAAATTGCAGAGTTTGGAACCACTCTTGCCGCGTTGATGATTACGTACCCATCAACTCATGGAGTCTTTGAAACAGCTGTCTCTGAAATTTGTGCATTGGTGCATGATGCTGGTGGCCAGGTCTATGTTGATGGCGCTAACTTGAACGCTCTAGTTGGTGTTGCACAGCCCGGAAAATTTGGTGCCGATGTCTCTCACTTGAATCTACATAAAACCTTTTCAATTCCGCACGGTGGAGGAGGCCCAGGTGTGGGTCCAGTTATCACCCGTGCCCACCTTGCGCCATTTCTGCCAAATCATCCAATGGATGCACTGGCGGGACCATCGACGGGTCCAGGACCGATTTCTGCTGCGCCTTTTGGTTCGGCAGGCGTCTTACCAATTTCATGGGCTTATATTCGCTTGCTGGGGGGAGAAGGGTTAACGCATTCGACTCAGGTGGCGATCCTTTCTGCCAACTACATGGCGGCACGTCTTCAAACTTCCTATCCAGTGCTTTACACCGGAGCAAATGGTCGCGTGGCACACGAGTGCATCCTCGATATTCGTGGACTAACTAAGGAGTCAGGTGTAACCGTCGATGATATTGCCAAGAGGTTGATGGATTACGGCTTCCACGCCCCAACCATGTCTTTCCCTGTAGCCGGTACATTGATGATTGAACCAACTGAGTCAGAGGATATTGCCGAGATTCACCGCTTTATCGATGCGATGATCGCGATTCGCGCCGAGATTCAAGAGATTATTGATGGGAAGATAAGCGTTGAAGGCTCTGCTCTACGCCATGCGCCTCACACAGCCCTCTCTATGGTTTCCACGCAGTGGGAGAGGGAGTACAGCCGTGAACGGGGCGGATATCCCGTTCTACCCGATGGTCTTGTTCCAGGTGAATCGATTGGCTCTCGGATGAAGTATTGGCCGCCGGTTTCTCGTATCGATGGGGCTTTTGGAGACCGTAATTTGATCTGTGCCTGCACGCCCTTGGATGAGTACCGGTAGGAGGGGTTGAACCGCAGGTCTTCTTAACCTCTTTGCATTACTTTACATAATGTAACTTATCGGCGATATCTTAATCTCGATGAGCCTCCGCGGGCAATGAAAAGTAGCCAGATTAAGCTGCCAACTAAGGCCCAATCGCCCGCCTTATCCCGAGGCGTCTGGCCATCGATTAAAGCCGGTTGTACGAATAAATGTGCATTTGTATACGGTTCGGTTTTCTTCCGGACTTTGCCTTGATAATCGATATAGGCAGAAACACCTGTTGTTGAGACCGAGAGAATATCTCTTCCGTATTCAATTGCTCTGATACGTGTGATCGCTAACTGTTGAGCATTTTGTGGAGATTTTCCAAATGTCGCACTATTGGTCTGAACCACTAAAAGTTGAGAGTTACGCGCTGCTCGCGCAACAAGGGCGTCATCAATGAGTTCGTAACAGATAATTGGCGCAATTTTCGCCCCGTTGACGGTGAAAACCTTCGACAAACTCCCTGCGGTGAAATCCTCAACTGACTCCGCATACGGGGAAATTTTGGAAGCTATAGCTCTCAGCGGTATGTACTCACCAAAAGGTGTCAGATGCTGCTTTACATAAATTTCTTGGCTACTTTGCTGCCACACAATCGATGTATTGAGTAGTTCACCATCTTTTCTAATCACTGCGCCGATTATTAGTGGCTGTGAAAAGGAGTTCAGAGTTTCGCGTACTGTCGAGTTAGTAAAGGGATCTACATCAACGGCATTTTCCGGCCAGAGAATAAAATCGACATTCTCATCCAGGGTTAATGCCTTATTGGTTTCTTGTACATGATTAAAAAAGACCTGAGTGGCTCGTTCATTAAAATCTAAACCAAGGCGCGGCACATTTCCTTGCACCATAACTGCGCGAACTTCACCAACGCTTTTTACTTCAATGGGTAGAAGTAAAAGCGCTAGCGGCAAGAGTGGAAATAGATTAAATCTAAGTTTAAGAAGTGAATACAGTACTAAGGCAAATGAAAGAGTTAGAGCGCTCAGTGCGCTGGCTCCCCCGATCGCTGCAATCTGGCTATACGGTGCATCGGCCTGTGAATATGCAAGGCGAAGCCACCCGAATCCCCCAAATGGAAAGAGTGAACGTATCTGCTCCATAATGAGAAAAATCAATGGGTAAAATCCGACCCCATACTTTTTAACGAATCCAAGGGGTATAAAAAGTACTGCCTGTCCACAAAAGAGAATTATCCACGGTATTGAACCAACGAAAATATTTGTCCACTGCAATGCGATCGCGTTGAAAACTGCTGCAAAAAGAAGAGAGTTAAGAAATGGCCTATCTGACTTACTAAGACTAAACATATGAAGTGCAAGTGAAATCGGAGCTAACCACCACAGAGCAAGTGGAGCAAAAGCACAACTGAGTAAAGCCCCACTAATAATCGGGAGGAGTAAATTTACCAACCCAGCGCACTGATCAAGCGATCCACGCTGGCACCGAGGCCATAACGCTCCTTGAATTGATAAATCTGTGACAAATCTTTTGGAACTCCTGGCATCGATATATCCACACGGGGTAGGCTAACATTTCGTGCCACCTGAACCACGGTTGGTGCAATCTTTAAGTAATCGCTTCCGGCGATTATCTTCTTTGCTAGCGCAGGAGGAAGGCTTGCATGAGCGCCATGAGCGCCAGCTAACACGTCATCGACATTGGCAAAATTATTTGCGATGAGTGCAGCTCCTTTTTCACCAATGCCACGCACTCCAGGCAGGCCATCTGATGGATCGCCTCTAAACATTGCAAAGAGGGCGTAGCGCTCCCCCGGAATTTGATACCTATCGGAAACATATTTCACGTCGACTAAATCATGTTGCGAAATGCCTTTAGCTAAGTAGACAACTTTAATGTCACGTTTATCATCAACCATTTGAAATAGGTCACGATCGCCAGTAACAATTCTAATTGGACCTTTTTCTACTTCGGCATAGGTTGCCATGACGTCATCGGCCTCAAAGTCATCTACACCAACCACAGGAATTCCAAATAAATCCAGAAGGTCCAAGAGAATTGGAATCTGTGGTGTAAGAGTTTCTGGCTCTTCCTCTTCTTCGCCCTCTGCCTCTAGGCGGTTAGCTTTGTACTCAGGGAAGAGTTCAACGCGCCATGTTGGACGCCAATCGCCATCCAAACAGGCAACTAAACGATTGGGTTTATAGATGGAAATTAACCTGGCAGTCATATCAATGTAACCGCGAATCGCATTTACTGGCGTTCCATCAGGAGCCAATAAGGTATCGGGCATTCCATAGTAGGCGCGATACCACAAAGATGCACTGTCTAAAAGCATTAACGTCATACATCACCCATTAAATAAGCAACGACACCTCGGTCAATTCGTTTGACTGCATCTTTGCATAGTGGACGAAGAGTTTCACTAGCACCTGCGATTTGATTGAGAAGATCGATGAGTTGTTTAATTGATCGAACAAAGTCTCCAACCGACATGTCACTACCTTTTAGGACACTATGCAATGAACCGCCACTGGCCCATTTATAGGAGATCCAACAAAAACCAGCATCTGGCTCGCGTTGTGTCTTAACACCGTATGTACTTTCTATTTCCTCAAGTTGAGCCCAAATAGAAATAACCTCAGTCAATGCATGTTGGACTCTGATACTTGGCATCTTAGGCGCGGAGTTATCTGCCGCTCTCGATTCAAAGATCATGCATGAGATGATTGAAAGAAGTTCGGTGGCATTGAGTTCATCAAATAATCCACAACGAATCGATTCTGTTAATAGTAAATCAGACTCTGCATAAATCTTCGTCAAAATCTTACCTTGGGAAGTTGGTTTTTCACCTTCAATATAATTCAAATGAGTTAAGACTTGACAAATTTGGTCAAATGTCTTTGCAATGACATTAGTTCGACTCTCAACTCGGGTACGTAACCCATCATTTTCGCGATTTAAACGTCCAGCACGCTCGGTAAATCGCGCATGATCCTCGCGCTCGTTACAACTGTGGCAGCTATGATTTCGAAGTGATTTTCTCAGCTCACTTAAATCACTCTCTAGTCGAGAACGTTGTCGGTTATCAAAGCTCTTTTTCTGATCTCGCTTGCTGAGTAAAAGTTCGACTTCCTTTATTTCGCGACGAATACTCGCATAACCAATAAAATCTCCTAGATGGCATACTGCATTTGCAAGAATTTCTTCGATTGCGCTTTCATTTTTGCGAATCTGCCGTGACAGTCCGACTACTGCGCGATCGGCTTGAAATTGAGCAAATGATGATTCAAGCGATCTTCGTGCACGTTCTCGACCAAATCGTGAAATTAGGTTTATGGACATGTTGTAAGAAGGTGCGAAAGATGAACGCAATGGATACGTTCGCGTAGATGCCAAGCCGGCCACAGAGGCAGAATCGACAGTGGGCGACCATTGAACCACTGCATTTCCTTCAATATCGATCCCTCGTCTGCCAGCACGTCCCGTTAGTTGGGTGTACTCCCCCGGAGTAATTGGAACATGAGCCTCACCATTAAATTTAACGAGTTTTTCCAAGACAACTGTTCGAGCGGGCATGTTGATTCCAAGGGCGAGCGTTTCAGTTGCAAACACTGCCTTAACTAAACCACGTTGAAATAAATCCTCCACCGCACCTTTAAAGCTCGGCAATAGACCGGCATGGTGAGCTGCAATTCCTCGTTCCAAGGCGTTCAACCATTCGTTAAAACCTAAAACCTCGAGATCTTCGGCAGCAATATTTGCGATGTATTTGAGGGCCGTTGCTTTAATTTCTATTCGTTCCTCTGATGAAGTTAGGCGGATACCTGAGACGAGGCATTGTTTGACTGCAGCATCGCATCCAATTCGTGAAAAGATAAAGGTGATAGCAGGTAGCATATTTTCCCGTTGAAGTCTTTCGATAACATCTGCACGAGTTAATCTTGCTTTGGGCTCGTTAGAGCTCCCCTTTCGATGTCTATCCATTGATGTCTTTCGAATGGCTTCACGCTCTCGCTGCAAAATCTCAGGATTTATCACTCCAGGTCTTTGAAAGAGATCCAACATACGATTTCCAATGAGCACGTGTTGATACAAAGGAATAGGCCTGACTTCACTGACTATTACTTGCGTATTTCCCCGAACTTCACCTAGCCACTCACCGAATTCTTCGGCATTTGAAACGGTGGCCGATAAGGAAACAACCTGCACACTCTCCATGAGGTGGATAAGTACTTCCTCCCATACCGCACCTCGGAACTTGTTAGCTAAGTAGTGAACTTCATCCATGACGACGTAACCTAGACCAGTTAATGTCGACGAACCGGCGTACAACATATTTCGTAAAACTTCAGTTGTCATGACCAAGATATCGGCCTCACCATTAATACTTGTATCCCCAGTTAATAACCCAACCTTGTCTTCTCCAAACTTCTCCACAAATTCAAAATACTTTTGATTCGACAATGCCTTAATTGGGGTCGTGTAAAAACACTTCTTTCCAGTATTTAGTGCACAGAATGCGGCAAATTCACCCACAACAGTCTTGCCCGCGCCAGTTGGAGCAGCAACCAGTACGCCACTCCCCTCCTCGACGGCGTGACATGCCGCAATTTGAAATGGATCGAACTCAAAACTAAAGGTAGCTAAGAAACTCTGCGTGACAGGATGTGCTCCGCGTATTTTTGCAGCTTCAAATCTCTGCGCTGGAGATGTCACGGCATCCACGTTTGCAACGCTCCAGGAATGCACTCTGCGGATATAGGAAGGCGACCAAACCTCTCGCCATCTGAATAGGCCACGGCATCGGCAACGATCGTTACTTTTTTACTTCTCACGATTTCAACGGCCGGATGGTTAACATGAGTACCTTTAAAAACCTTTGGAAAAACCTTAAGGAACTCAATTTTCGAGATTGGATGCAACACCATTACATCGAATAGCCCATCATGAATGTTGGCATCAGGGCACACCAACATGCCTCCTCCATATGATCGTCCATTAGAGATAGCGATAAGCATTGCTTGGCTGGAAATGCTGCGATCATCGAGGGTAATCTCATAATTACGGGGTGCAAATCGTGGAAGTTCAATTGCGATAGCAACGTTATATTTCATTGGTCCCTTTGGCCAATTCATGGTATTTGCTTTTTCATTTACTATCGAATCGAATCCAGTCGATAAAATTGCTCCGAACCACTCGCCGTCTACTAACCCTAAATCCATGGCCCGTGGTCTAAGCGAAATGATGCTCTCAAGATATGAATTGAGATCATCGAGTGGCCACCCAAGAGTTCGAACAAAATCATTTCCCGTCCCGGCAGGAATGGCAGCGAGTGGAATTTGAGCCGGAACCACTACTTGCAAAATATTATGTAGCAATCCATCGCCACCAACTGCAATCACGCCTTGGCAATCAGGGTAGTTTTCAATAAATTTCTTTAGATGAGCAACTAAGGAGATAGCAGAATCTCCCGAAACAATTTCGTGGGCTTCTCTGCGCTGCGTTAGGAATCCAGCGACATATCTCCCGATGGATGCACCTTTGCCAGAGCCAGCGGTCGGGTTGATAGCTAAGGCCCACATAAGGCGACCTTATCGCCCTAATCGGTAATTGGGGTGGCGCTCTCGATTGGTGTAACGCCAGTTTGAACTGAGGCGCTTCTCTTATCCCGCTTTTTATCAACCAAAACTGCGATGCCCCCTGCCATGAAATAAAAGAGAATCAGTGGGGCAGCCAAGAGGACCATACTCAATGGATCAGCCGTGGGAGAAAATGCAGCCACTACAAGGAAAATCGCAAATACCCAAACCCGCCAAGGTTTAAGTATCGTTTTGCCTCGGAGAAAACCGATGAGATTGAAAGTTAATAAGAAAATCGGTAATTCAAAGGCCAGACCCACTAACAAAATCAATCTCAATACAAAATCTAAGTAATCATCAAATCGCACCAAGTTACTTATCGCATTCGGCGTAAATCCAAAGAGAGCCTTAATCGCTATAGGTAAAATCAAATAACCGAGAGTTGCCCCTAGGGCAAAAAATGGCGTTGCCGCACAGATAAAAAGTACAGTTGTGCGTTTTTCTTTTCGGTGGAGCGCTGGCGCTATAAAAGCCCATAATTGATATAGCCAAAATGGCGCTGAAACAATTACACCAGTTAGAAGTGCAACTTTAATCTGCAGATCAAGTGGACCAAGAACTCCGCCTATATATAAGGCACCACAACTTGCTGCACCAGATTGCTGAGCTGCTTTCAAATCACAAACGGGTTTAGCCAACGTCGCAATAATGGGATTGTATAAGTACCATCCTCCAATGAAAACTACGAAGATCGCGATGACTGATTTTAGAATACGTTTGCGCAACTCCCGTAAGTGATCAATGAGCGGCATCCGTTCCTGACTTGCAGACGCCATCAATTTATTTCTCGGTTTTGCCGTCTTCTTCAATAACTGTGTCGTCGCTCTTCATTTCCTTCATTTCGCTCTTAAAGATTCTCATTGAGCGGCCAAGTGAACGAGCCGAGTCGGGTAGGCGTTTAGCACCAAATAGGACGAGGACAACAATCAAAAGAATAACGACTTCTCTTGGGCCTAGATTCATAGTACTAACTCCTTGGCTTATGTTTTTTTCGAAAGCTGATGGCGCTAGGTTACCCTAGAGCAAGGCACCCTGGAAAGGTGAAACTAGTGGCCATTGTAACGATCTAGTATCCCTTGAGCGCTCTTAACAATCTCTATTCGAAGCCCAGAGGGTTCCAACACCTCAACGCTTCCAGATGAAGCCATGATCGAGCGCATTACCCACTCGCTAGAAAAGGATAAAATCTCATTGTCCCTCGATAAAGAATCACGATCCAAAGAGAATCGTTCCATTGCAGCTCTTGGGCGAGTATGAACGCGTATGACATAAACTGTTTTTTCAGCTTGATTGTCGACTGCATATAACGGTGCTTCTGGTGGCGGACTCGGTACTAATTTTTGTATGCGGTCCATTTTGAAAACTCGGAGTCCACGAGCACTGTGACAAATTGCCCACAAATACTCATAACCCCCTTCAAGTTGTAGTTCAAGGGGATGTATTAAGCGAGTGGAAACGGTATCGGAGTATGAAGAGTGATATGTAATCTCCACCCAGCTGTCCTTAGTGAGCGCATCCTCAATTAATGCACGTACCGAACCTGCGGCCGATGGAATTGCTGTTAGTTTGGCATTGATTGAAATCCTCGCGGAAAGTTTTTCTACTAATGCTCTAGCTCGATCTCTCAAATCACTTCGCTCAGTAGGTAGCGATTCAATTACTAAATCCAAGCCTAGAAGTAGCGCGATCGTCTCCTCACTATTGAGCGATCGCGGGTTAGAAAGGGTTTGAGCATTATGAATAGTTACGAAACCTGAATCAAAAGATAGGTCCATCAGTTCAAGATGGGTATATCCCGGCAATCCGCACATCCACAAAGTTGTTAAATCGGAGATTATCTGAGGTTGAGTGACGTTGAAATTTTGAGCCAAAGCTGCGATTTCAATCCCTTGGTGCGAGGCTACATAGGGCACTAAATCTAGAAGTCTAGCCGTTCGACTCAATGGGGTTTGGTTTGAATTATGCATGAAAGTGAACAATATCTTCGAGTGCGGAGATAACTTGATTTCTCAGTGCGGATGGATGAATCACTAAAACATCGGCTCCATGCCAAAGAATTTGATCGACAAAGTGTTGATGGTCAAAGTATCTAACTGTAATTTGTTCCCACTCGCCTTTATCAACGCAAGAATCGGCAACTACTCTAAGAAGATGCGCTTTACCTTTACGTATATCGACAGTAGCGATGTTTACTAGTTCATCACTTTCTAATGAAGCAAATACATCAAAGCCCGCCGGAATATCAAAACCTTGACCAATTTGGGAAATTGAAATCTCGCCATCGATGCGGTCCAACCTAAATGTTCGTAGTTCATTCTTTTCTATATCTCTTCCAGCCAGATACCAGTGAGAATTTCTGGTAGCAATGGCGTAAGGCTCAACAGTGCGAATCTGTGCAACCATTTCAGCGGAGAGATAGGAGAATGAAATAACCTCCCGTTTAGAGATCGCAAGCGCAATCACCTGAAAATCACTATGTGTCGGATTCAACCGTGGTGAAATAGCTGGAAGTGCATCTAGATCCGATTCAACACCCATTGAATGAAGTTTAGTTAACGCACTATGTGCCGCATCATCTAGTGCAGCACCTCGCCATGCCTCAGCGGCAAGTGACAAAAGAGCAATTTCTACGCCTGAAATTTCACCTAGATTTAGAGAGTAACCTTCAGGCTTGATTCGGTAGCCAGCTTCATCTTGAAAGACTGGATCGAAGCTACCTACTTCAATGATGACACCGAGATTTCGTAAATCATCTTTATCTCGTTCAAACATCCGTTCCATTGTCTCTGCACTGCCTGCATATCCATCGACAGATCTAAATATCTCACTCTTTGTTAAATATCTCTTCGTCGCAAGCAGAGCTATCGTAAGATTAATAAGACGTTCAATCTTCCGAGACACCGTACGCTCCTTTCCCAGGTCGACGTCTGCGAGCTAGAACTTCCACGCCGGGTGCCATTTTCCGGGATTGAATGAGAAATCCTGTATGTCCGATCATCCGCTGCTGTGGTCGAACTGCTAAACCTTCATGATGCCATCCTCGGACAATAGTCTCTGAACTCTCGGGCTCAGTAAAGCGACCATCGGCCTTCATCGCTTCAGCAGTAACAGATAACTGCGTTGTTGTAGCTACATATGCCATGAAAACACCGCCTGGACGAAGTGCCCGAGCAGCTAGATCGACACACTCCCACGGTGCGAGCATGTCCACGATAACTCGATCATAGCTTTCGGCAACGGCCTGATCTTGAAGATCACCTACTGTAAGTCTCCAATTCTCTGGAATACCTAAAAAATAATTTTCAATATTTGATCGAGCGATTTCGGCGAAATCTGTGCGACGCTCAACTGAATGAACCGAACCGTTGTTACCAACTGCACGCAAAAGCGAAATCGTTAGCGCTCCACTACCTACCCCAGCCTCCAGGACACGTGCACCTGGATAAACATCGGCCAGACCAATAATCATTGCGGCATCTTTTGGATAAACGATTGTGGCACCTCGTGGCATTGTTAAAACGTAATCAGCTAAGAGGGGTTTAAATGCCGTGAACTTTAACCCTGCCGTTGTGCTGACAACTGAACCTTCTGGCATGCCAATTAAATCATCGTGAGTTATCCAGCCCTTATGGGTATGCCACTCTTTTCCAGCAACGATTGTAAAACTGTACAACTTGCCTTTCGGGTCGGTCAGTTGAATTCGATCGCCCTCCCCGAAATAACCTAAATTAGACACGGGAGCATCTTAGGCGAAAAATTTAAGGTAAGTACGAGTATCTTGCATCTCGTGAACACTGATCCCCGACTGCGACTCTCGCCTAGTGCGGTGAATGAATATAACAACTGCCCTCAACTCTATAAATATCGCTCAATTGATCACCTTCCACAACCACCGAGCCTAGATGCCGAACGCGGAACTTTGGTGCATACAGTTTTGCATGATCTCTTTGAAAGCCTCGCAAAAGATAGAACACCAACCACGGCCGTGGATTTACTTCCATCTAGGTGGGCAGCTCAAGTCAGTGCAAAACCAGAGCTTGCAGAGTTGATTAGTAATGAAAAAGAATGGCTCGATCGCGCCGCATCGCTTATCCGTACTTACTTTACGTTAGAACACCCAGATACTTTTGAAGCAACACATCGAGAAATGCATTTGGAAAATGATTTTGAGGAGAATGTTTATCTTCACGGCTACGTTGATCGCCTCGATATTGCCCCTACAGGGGAAGTGCGAATTGTCGACTATAAAACCGGCAAAGCACCTAGACCTGGATGGGAAGAAAAAGCTTTATTCCAACTCCGTATCTACGCTCTTCTCTATTGGAAAAATAGCGGAGTGCTTCCCCGCCTATTGCAACTAATTTATCTTGGCGATGGCAAAATAATTAAAAGTAACCCTACTATTGCCGAACTTGTATCCACAGAAAAAACATTGCACCTCATGGCTTTGGACATATTTACATCCATTGAAAAAAATTACTGGCCACCCAAGCCCAGTAGATTGTGTGATTGGTGTTTCTTTAAATCAATTTGTCCAGCTCACTTAAGTTAAATAGTCGTAGTGAAGTCTTTAAACAACGCTTGGAGCTTATTGAGAGAGATTTGCGTCAGAGATTTAATACATCGAACACGTGGCTCTTGGGGAACAAATACTAAGTGTGGTACGGCTATTACCCATGCCCCACTAGATTTGGCTGCGCTAACTCCAGTTAAGGAGTCTTCAAAGACAAGACATCTTGAAATCTCTGCACCCGCTTTTTTCGCTGCTAAATAATAAGCATCTGGGTGTGGTTTGGTATTAGTGACATCATCAGAGCTAATCGAAAACGGAAAGGGATTTCCTCCGAGATTATCGAGAACTGCGTTAACTATGTTTCGAGGGCTCGCTGAGACTAATCCAGTGGCTATATTCTGTGATTGAAGTTGATGGAGTAATTCTGATGCACCGGGCATGAGTGGAGTTTTACCTCGCAATTTAGCAGTTTGAATTTCAATCAAGGTATTAGTAAAAAAGGCGGGCGATTCAACGTGGTTGCACTTTTCAAACATATACTCACCAACGCGAGAAAGTGGGCCGCCCAAGCAGGCAACTTGATCCTCATCCTTCCATGCATATCCAAAAGGAGCTGTTACTTCCGCCTCTGATTCAAGCCATACAGGCTCTGAGTCAACGAATAGGCCATCCATATCGAAAAAGACGGCCTCAAAAAACTCTGGGGGTTGGTAACTACTCACGTGCAGGAGGGTACCGTAAGGTTTGTTGATGTGGAGATACATAGAATTCCGAATCTAAGAAACCCTGTGATGCTAATCGCTTTTTCCGGTTGGAGTGATGCAGGTGAAGGCGCAACTGGAGCGCTCAATCATTTAATGAATGTGTGGTCTGATTCATCACCGGAAATTATTCCAGAGCTTATTGCCGATGTAGACCCTGAGGATTTTTATGATTTCCAAGTTAATAGACCTCGGGTATACACCGATGAAACTAGCACTAGAAACATTTCGTGGCCGACAACAAAAGTTTATGGAATTACTCTTGCACATTTCGACAGAGATTTAGTTGTTGTTGTCGGTGAAGAGCCGTCAATGCATTGGAAATCTTTCACACAAGAAATTCTAAACTTAGCAGACGATTTGGAAGTTTCGATGATTGTTACAGTTGGTTCGCTATTGGCCGATATTCCACACAGTCGTCCGATTTCAGTTGGCATTACCGCGGCAAATTCAATTACTGCGGAACGATTTAATGTTGAAATATCCAGTTACGAAGGTCCTACAGGAATCCTTGGTGTTATTCACTGTGAATGTCTGCGACGTGGAATTGATGGGGTAGCTTTGTGGGCTCCCGTTCCGCACTATGCCTCTGGAGCTCCTTCGCCAAAAGTTGCACTATCTCTCATTCGTGCGCTTGAAGATCTCCTAGCAATAAGCATTCCTCAGGATGAATTGGAAATAGCATCGGATGCGTGGGAAAATGAGATAGATAATCTAGCGCGAGAAGATAATGATGTTGCCGATTACGTTAAAGCGCTTGAGGAGTCAAAAGATGCATTGGATATTCCAGAAATTTCAGGCGAAATGATTGCAAAAGAGTTCGAACGTTACCTTCGCCGCAAAAGAAAGGATTAAAATTTCAAGCCTAGTAGGGCATCAAGGGAAGTTTTAAGATCATCCGAATCTCCGCCCGTCCCACCCCGTAAACTCTCTTCCGCCCAATTATCTAAAAGTTTAATCACAGTAGGTGTATCCAAGTCATTGGCTAATGCTGATGTTATAGCCCTAATGAGAATTGAAGTCTCTTGAACTTCTGTTAAAGAGCATGCCAGTTTCAATTTTTCAAAAGAGGAACTTGCTTTAGAGAGAAGTTCTTCGCTCCACATTTGATCATCTCTGTAGTGATGGCCCATCAACGCATATCGAATTGCCATAGGATTTATACCTTTGGAAACAAGTTTGGATACAAGAACTAAATTCCCTTTGCTCTTACTCATTTTTTCGCCGTCGAGACCAATCATTCCTGCATGTACATAATTGGCAGCCAACTCTTTGCCTGTCAAAACTTTTGCTTGAGATCTGCACATTTCGTGATGAGGAAAAATAAGGTCATTTCCCCCGCCTTGAATATCAATTAAGAAACTATCTATGGGGTCTGGATGTAAATATTCAAGCGCAATAGCCGTGCACTCAATATGCCATCCAGGTCGACCTGTACCTAGAATTGAGGGCCATCCAGGTTCACCTTCACGCTGTGACATCCATACTAAACAATCAAGTGTGTGAAGTTTACCGGGTAAATCTGGATCTCCTCCGCGCTGTGAAAAGGTTTCCTCCATTTCCTTTTGGCTCAGATGCGATAACTCTCCGAAAGTGGATTCAGGTGAATTAGAAAAATAGTAATCATGATTAATTGGATATATCGAGCCGTGCTTTTGTAAACTTTGAATTGCATCGATAATTAGAGGAATTGCTTCAACTGCACCGATGTATGAATCTGGTGGTATAACTCTTAAACACTCCATGTCGCTGGTAAATAATTCGATTTGAGAGTGTGCTAACTCCTTCCAATCAACCCCATCCCGGGTGGCTCGCTCGAGTAATGGATCATCTATATCTGTAATATTTTGGACATATGTGACTACCGAACCAGTTGCCAGGAGGTAGCGCCCAATTAAATCAAAAGTTAAATAGGTAGCTGCATGCCCGAGGTGTGTTGCATCATATGGAGTTATGCCACATACATACATGCGATACGCGGACTTGGCGGGAATTACTTGAATGAGACCGGTTTTCGAATTGGTTAAAGATAATTGACTTAATTGATATCTAGAATGTAGCGGAGGTACTTCCACTGGTGACCAACTCTTCATCTGCCAATACTACTTATCGGACAATTAAAATGCAGGCCAAGGAACCGCCGGCCAATTTGGATTTGGTTCAGGCATTGCTGCATGGGCTATTAATCGAGAAACGCGCCTCTTTATAGCGGCAATCTCCAAAGAAGTTAAGTGAGGTGATAAATCTAGATCTAAATCTAGACCAATAGACAGTTTTTTGAGCAGAAGCAACTCGGTATCTGTCAATGAAGCTCCAGCCCACTGCCACAAAACGGTACGTAATTTATCTTCCATGTGAAAAGTTACTCCATGATCGCAGCCATATAATTTACCTGTAGCTGTAGGTAAAAGGTGTCCAATCTTGCGATCAGTATTGTTGATAATTGCATCGAAAAGAGCCATGGCTCTCAACTCTGAGTTATCTGTCGAGAAGAAACTCCCCAAGTCGATGCTCTCGTCAATATCTATCCACTCTTGAACCATTCCATCACCGTAAGGACCATCCCGAAGAACTGTTAGAGGAACAAGTTCTAAACCTAAATACTCACTCACTAAAAATGCCGCATATTCACGATTGGCTAGAGCTCCATCTGGAAAATCCCACAGAGGGCGCTCTCCCGCAATTGGCTTATAAATTGCGTTCATAGAACGATCTTCATATGTCAGAGATGCAAATAACGTTGCATTGGATGCATCCACCAATCGTCCGGTTACAACCAACTCACCCTTTGATAGCAGAAGAAATTTATCGCCGGTAACCATTGGCCCTCGGGCAAAGGTGACCTTGTGGATCTATCGGCATTCCACAGAATGGACATGGTAATCGACCTGCACCAATTAACGCCTTAGAGCGTTTAATAAAAGCGTTACACATCGAGATACTCAATTGAACCCTTAAAGAGTTGAGAGTTTCAATTTCTTCGGTAGCAATCTCCAAGAGTTCGATACTCATCAATCTCCTCGAATCATCCCAGGAGATCGATATTGACCCAACTTCAAACTCAGATTCGATAGGTAGCTCCAAAGGGCCATCATCAATCTCATTGCTTAATAGCTGAATACTTACATCGCTCTTGCGAAAACTATTGATCATAATTTCAAGACGCTCGGTTAGGGCTGCCACCTGAAGTTTCTCTATAGCGACAGTTACCAACCGATTCCCATCTCGAGCTTGTAAAAAGAATGCACGATCACCAGGTTGGCCTACAGTGCCGGCTACAAATCGTTCCACTGAATTAAAAAGGAAACTCACGCTCCTGCTCCCCCGCCAAGTAAATTTCTCTTTCTATACGGGGCATTTAAAAACTCCTCCAAATTTGCACGCGAATCATTGAGTAGCAAGAGGCGCGGTTTCGCGCTTGAAAATTCTATGACACTTATTGAGGCTGGATCGACCACTAAACGCTGAAAACTATCGAGATGCATGCCGAGCGCTGAAGCCACAATAGATTTAATCACATCGCCATGAGTGACAAAAACAACTGCGCCTTTCTTTCGAGTGGAAGTTACTTCATGTACCGCCCGCATAGCTCTCTCCTGCATCTGCGCCAAGCCCTCGCCCGATGGAAAGTACATTGCGCTGGGCGAATTTTGTACCGTATGCCACAATTTCTTCTTTGAAAGTACAGATAGTTTTTTTCCGCTCCAATCACCATAGTCAACTTCATTGAGATTTTCATCTCGAATTAATTCAACGGTAGGATTGTGAGCCTTTCCAAGTGTCTCCCACCAAGGATTTATAGTTTCGTAGCATCGTTCGAGAGGACTTATTCGAAGTGTGGCCACTCTCAATCGACCAAGTCTTGAAATTAGATCCTGTGATTGATTACCGCCTTTTGGAGACAGATGAACCCCTACGGTTCGTCCTGAGAGCAAAGCCTTCGCGTTGGCTTCAGAGTGGGCATGTCTAATCAAAACTACCTGCATAAATCTAAGGCTATCGCAGGTTTCTTAACTCCGCCTTGCTAAGGTCGCTCCATGGAAATGCGACGAGCCGGTACCAGCGGACTTCAACTCTCTCGTCTAGGACTCGGCACAATGACGTGGGGACGAGACACCGATGAACATGAAGCTGCCGATCAATGCAGAGCGTTTATTGACGCCGGAGGTAATTTTATTGACACCGCCAATACATATGGTGATGGGGATAGCGAGAGAGTTATTGGTGGCTTGATAGGCACGCTCTTTAATCGTGACGAGGTTGTTATTGCTACAAAATCTGGATTGAGTTTTCCAGATGCTATAAAAAACGTTGATGCTTCCAGAGCGAATTTAATTGCCGAACTGGATAAATCACTTGTTCGGCTTGGAACTGATTTCGTTGATTTGTGGCAGATACATGCTTGGGATTCACTAACACCCCTAGATGAAACTCTGTCAGCTCTCGATTTTGCCTATACAACTGGTCGAGCGCGATACGTTGGTGTAAGCAACTACTCGGGCTGGCAGTTAGCTCGTGCAGCTACCAAACAAGCGTCGAATTCGATGAAGGCTCCGATCACGACTATTCAGTGTGAGTACTCCTTGCTTAACAGGGATGTTGAGATAGAACTTCTTGAGTGCGCTGCCGATTGCGGAACTGGATTTTTAGCGTGGGCGCCACTTGCTCGGGGAGTTCTAACTGGAAAATACCGTAACGGTATTCCCAGTGATTCACGAGGTGCTGCACCTCACTTTGCTAAACACATTGAGCCCTACCTAGATTCCAGAAGCGCAAGAATCGTTGAAGCGGTAGCAGTTGCTGCCCAAGGTTTAGGATTCTCGCCGTTAGAGGTGAGTCTGGTTTGGGCACGCGATGCTTATGGAGTGACTAGCTCAATAATCGGAGCAAGAACAGGGGCACAACTTCGTGGACTTCTCAAGAGTGAAGAGATATCACTTCCAGATATCGTGAGAAGTGCGCTCAACGACGTAAGTTCTTAAGCGTTTTCTAGAAAATCTTTTAGAACTCGAACTCCAAAAGTTAATCCTTCGACGGGAACGCGTTCATCAACTCCATGAAACATTGCCATGAAATCAAAATCCTCATCCAATTTCAATGGTGAAAATCCATAACCAATTATGCCTAATTCAGCTAAAGCTTTATTGTCAGTACCACCACTCATTAAATATGGGACTGGAATTGCCTCCGAATCTTCTTTCATGATCGAATTGCACATCGCATCAACTAAATCTCCCTCGAAAGGTACTTCAAGGGCTTTGTCTCTAGTAATCGTTTCAATAGAAACGTGCGGACCAATGAGGGATTTGACGGTTTCATTGAGTTCATCTTCAAATCCAGGAATAAAACGTCCATCGATTACCGCACTCGCCGATCCAGGAATCACGTTTGCCTTGTAACCAGCATCAAGCATTGTTGGGTTGGCAGTATTTTGTAACGTTGCACCGATCATTCGGGCAGCGAAACCTAGTTCATGCAGCAGTGGCCGCAAGTCTCTCTCGTCATATGTCTTACCCGTTGCATCTGCAACTCGCTTAAATAGAGCCTTAACCGTGAGGCTGTAACGTTGCGGCCATTTATGGTTTCCAATTCTTGCAACCGCCTCAGTTAATCTAGTTAGCGCATTTTCATCATTCATTACTGATCCATGACCAGCACGACCGCTAGCAGTCAACTTCATCCAGTGAATACCCTTTTCCGCCGTTTCGATCATGTACAAGCGTTTGCCCCCACCTACTGTTACTGAAAAACCACCAACTTCGGAGATTGCCTCAGTGCAGCCAGCAAAAAGTTCGGGATGTTTATCAACCATCCAATGAGAGCCGAAAATACTTCCGGCCTCTTCATCGGCAAAAAATGCTAAAACGATATCGCGAGTGGGAACATAGTTCGTTCTAGCCCACTCTCTGACAGTTGCTAAAATCATCGCATCCATGTTCTTCATGTCTACAGCGCCACGACCCCAGATCATTCCATCGATAATCTCCCCACAAAATGGATCGACACTCCAATCTTCGGCATTCACTGGAACAACGTCTAGGTGTCCATGAACTACCAATCCAGCGCGGTTAGACCCACGACCTTTAATTCTGGCAACCACGTTGCATCGACCCGGAGCGGATTCATAGATTGTTGATTCGATTCCTACTTCGGCTAATGATGCAACAACATACTCAGCGACAGCTCGTTCGTCACCCTTTCCCTCACCGAAATTAACGCTCGGAATTCTTATGAGATCTTGACAAATTTGTATAGTTTCAGTTTCAAGAAGTGAACGCTTAGATGTATCCATTTCGCCATTCTCGCACCACATTGCTATCCTTTGCACTTCACTCAGTCCGGGTGGCGGAATTGGCAGACGCGCTAGCTTGAGGTGCTAGTGCCCGCAAGGGCTTAGGGGTTCAAGTCCCCTTTCGGACACTTAAATGTTGGTATGTGCCCTAGATGTACCTGTGTTATTCGGTGAGAACAGGGCGAGCTTGGCCCAAGATTTCAGTGCGAGTATTCTCAGGTGAGATTCGGCGAAATGGCTTCGGTCGACGGATAACAGTGGTTCCTGGCCGCCCGATTGTTGCGGTGTCAACTTTCTCTTGAGTTATCTGCATCGTGAAGGCGTGCGATGAGTTTGGTTCAAGGAGTAAAGGCAGTTCTGTGGCTTCTAAGAGGTACCGAACATCAGCATTAGAAATAGCATCCTTCGTCCCTTCCTCTTGTCCGCCTTTCATGTTGGAAATACTCCAAAAGACCTCCGTCACCGTTGTTGCTACTCGGCCAACGTTGGTAATTTCAACGGTTAAGTCGATCAATGACTTTGCGCCCTTATTATTACTTGAATGGGCTTGTCCATCCACCGTTAAGAGAATTCGGCCGGAACGTGTTTCTCGAAGCCACCATGCTGAAATTAGTAATGTGCACACGGAGATAACCAACGCGGCGTAAGAGGTCCAAGATTGTTGGTTCATAGACATGCTTGTGATGATACATGAGTATCGCCGTGCAGTTTGCCTCTTTTAGACGTGCTCCGACCTTCTCCCAGCATGGCAAAGAGCCCCTAGCGCTATATGCGCAAGAGGCTCTTTGTTTAAGTGCTAAGAAACTTAGCCCTTATTGTGTTTATTTGATTTTGCAGGCTTAGCTGGCTTAGCAGGCTTAGCTGGCTTATCAAATTTGATGTCGTCATCATCATCGTCGTCATCATCATGATCGGCATCAATCTTTACTTTTTTGACTGGCTTAACTGGCTTGTCTCCCACCGCATCAAGGGCAGCTTTGCGTGTTGCAATTGATAGAGTGACGGTGTTCTGACGTGCAGTTGTGGCAGCTAGTTTTTGTTCTGCAGTTATGGCAACCGCCATAGCAGTTGCAAGCGTTGCATTGGCGTTATGAATTGCAACTTCGAAAGCCGTGTTAATTGACTTGCGAAGGTTTTCACGCATATTCACGGTTGCTTTATAAATTCGCACTACGTTTTCGTATGCGAGCTTATAATTTTGTTTAGCAATGTTGAATACACCAAGTTGAGCCTTAAATGTAACTGTTGCATTGTTGTACGTAGTTAATGCCGTGTTATAGGCGGCCAAGATAACTGCATACTGTGCAGGAGTTGTGGCAGGTCCATTTGCCTTAAGTACTGCTTTGTAATTTACTAAGGCAGTTTCATAGGCGGTTTTGTAGGTCTTAGCAGCTATACCAAAAGCGACAGCCTGAGCTTTAATTGTGACAGTAGCGCTGTCGTAGGCCACTAAAGCAGTGTTATATGTAGCCAATTGAACTTTATATGCTGCTAATGTGACAGGAGCAGTCGGTGCAGATGTTGTCTCTGCAGCAAAAACTACGCTTGTAGAGCCCATAATCAGACCAGCACTCAATAGTGTGGCGATAATGATTTTTTTCATTAAATCCTCCTTGCATATGCAAAGCTGATTTGCTTTACAAAGCAAAGACTGAACCCAGCGTTTGTGCATTCCCTGCGTAAATCGAGGCAGCTCCTTGTGGATAGCAAAACTACGCTGATCGCCCCTTATAGTGCGCTTTTTTATCCTCGTAGTTGTGGGCTATCGAATTCGTGAGTATTCTCATGCCTGCGGCACGGTTTTCAGGCTCAGAAATTGAAGAGAGAAGTTTACGACATGCACAATGAGTCCACACGTCAGGCCGCTTTAGATTCCCTAAAAATACTTGATACTCCACCCGAAGAGAGATTTGATCGCATCACCAGGCTAGCTAAACAGCTCTTTGGAGTGGAAACCGCGGCAGTATCGTTAATCGACCACGATCGCCAATGGTTTAAATCCAAGATTGGGCTTGAGCCACAAGAGACTTCACGAAGCATTGCTTTCTGTGATGTAACTATTCGCGAATCTAAAAATTTCACCGTTCCAGATGCCAGACAGGATTCGCGCTTTCACAATAATCCACTCGTAACTGGAGATCCAAATATCCGTTTTTACGCGGGCTATCCACTTGAAACTCCTAGTGGCGAGCGTGTTGGAGCGCTCTGCATTTTTGACCCACATCCGAGGGAGTTCACGGAGGCTGAAGAGATCCAATTGCGTGATTTGGCGCTATGGGTTCAGAAAGAGATGGTTATTGAAAATGAGTTAACTCGGGCCTCGCAGGTACAAAAAGGACTCATCCCTAAGCAACCCGAAGAGAGATTTGGTTTCGAGGTGGCCGGTGGATGCGTTCAGGCGAGATCTATCGGAGGGGATTTCTACGACTGGTACCCCGTTAATGAAGGTGGAATGCTCACTCTAGCCGATGTCATGGGTAAGGGCATGGGGGCTGCCATCATCGCTGCAACTGTTCGCGCTGTTCTTAGAGCGGGATCAAATAGCGAAGGATTAGTGAACAGTATTGAAACGGCAGCTGCAATTTTAGGAGCTGATTTGAACAGTTCCGGAAGTTTCGTAACTTTATTTCATGCTCGATTAAACGTCACATCGGGCTTGATTAGATACGTCGATGCCGGTCACGGCCTCTCGATAGTAATGCGTCGAAATGGCGAAATTGAACGGTTGTCCTCTCATAATCCGCCTTTAGGCGTCGGTATTGATATTACATGGAGAGAAGATAGCTTTGTATTAAACCACGGTGACACCCTTATCTCCGTAAGTGATGGAGTGCTAGATCTTTTTGATGGCACACTTCGTGCACTTGATGGCGTAGCTGATCTCGCGAGAAGTTGCAACAGCTCCCAGGAAATAGTGGATGCAATTATTACCCGTGCTGGCCAAAATGCCAGCGATGACGTGACGGTGCTTGTGCTGCATCGCGATTTATTAGAGTAATCTCCCAGAGGATAGAATCGACCACATGCAGATTGATGATGCGCTCTCGCTCATCCGTGAAATCCCCGATTATCCAATCCCAGGAGTTCGCTTCCAGGATGTAACTCCCCTATTAGCCAATGGCGAAGCATTTTCTGCTATTACAGAGAAATTTGCCTCCTATGCAACAATTGGAACATTGGTGGCCGGCATAGAGGCACGAGGTTTTATATTTGCATCGGCAGTCGCCAATCAATTGAACTCTGGCTTTGTGCCCATCCGAAAGGCTGGAAAACTTCCTCATCATACTATTTCTCAAAACTACGGCCTTGAATACGGTACGGGTACTTTGGAGATTCATATTGATGCAATTGCACCAGGTGCATCAGTACTTTTAATCGACGATGTTTTGGCTACAGGTGGAACAATTGCCGCGGCAATTGAGTTAATACATAGAAGTCAGGCACATGTTGAAGTAGTTTTAGCTCTCATTGAAATTCAAGAGTTAAATGGACGTAATGCAATTAAAGCGCAATATCCAGAGATCGCAGTTACTTCTTTGTTAGTTTTATAGCGGTGCGCGTTTTACAAATTCAAGGTCTTAGAGCTTTTGCCGCAATAGTCGTTACCCTGTTCCACGCACGAATGGTACCTGGCGGATTCATTGGTGTTGATATTTTCTATGTCATTTCAGGCTATTTAATTACTGGCCTAATTCTGCGCGAATTGGATTCCACTGGAAAACTTGATCTCGGTGCTTTTTATCAACGGCGTATAAAGCGCCTTCTCCCAACATCTATTTTTGTTCTATTTGCAACGGCATTAGTCTCGTGGTTTGTTTTACCCTCAATAAATCGTGACGAGCTAGGTCGGGATTTCTTTGCAGCCGCGGCATATATTTCAAACTATCTCTTTGCTTGGTGGGAGAATGATTATCAAAATCTGGATGCTACTCCTTCGCCATTTATTCACTATTGGTCGCTAGCAGTCGAAGAACAGTTTTACTTAGTGTGGCCAGTACTCCTTATTTTCTTTGCGCGAAAAGGCAAGCGAGCTATATTACTCGGAGTTTTAACTATAACTACGCTCTCGCTCGTACTCTCGATTTATCAAACCCAGAGTTCACCCATTTGGGCTTTCTATTCACTTTCTACACGAGCGTGGGAATTAGGCATTGGAGCTCTCCTACTCTTTATACCGTCGCGGTTTTTTCCCTATCGCTTTCTCCCTTGGGCAGGATTAACCGCACTATTTGTAGCATCATTTGGTTTTAGTGATGGAACTGCATTTCCTGGAGTTAATGCGCTTCTTCCAGTTCTTGGTACCGCACTACTCATAGCAACAATCGCTGTGTGGCCGCCAATTCTAAATGATTTATCAAATAATCGCGTGAGTCAATGGCTAGGTAAAATATCTTATCCACTCTATCTGTGGCATTGGCCGGTATTAGTTATTCCAAGTAGCGCACTTGGCCGCCCTTTAACTCTGCTCGAGCGATTCTTGTGCATTATTCTCACCGTGATTTTGGCCGATGTTACAAACAGAGTTATCGAAGAACCGCTTAGACATATGAAGATTGCACCAAAGAAGATTTATCTGGCAGCTTTAGCAACGACGGCAACATCCCTTGCGGTAGCGGTTTTTATTTCAACATCGGTTCCAGCGCTAGTCTCAACAAGTGGCAAAACCGCCTTTACCTTTAATCTAGCCGAAGTGGTAGCTAAACCGATTGTGGTTGGCGATGGTTGCCACGTTTCACATAGAGGCAATAGATCTGGTTACTGTACATATGGGGATATCAAATCTAAAAAAACTATCGTTCTTTATGGTGATTCTCACGCTGCACAATGGTTTCCTGCACTTGAAAAAATCGCCATCAAAAAAGGTATTAAGTTGGTCTCACTAACAAAATCCGCATGTCCAGCAGTCGATGCTCCCAGGGATGATAGAGGCGGATTCAAGTATATAAACTGCGCCCAGTGGCGAAAATACTCATATCAACGGATTAATGAAATCAAACCAATTGCCGTAATCATGAGTAGTTTTCAGTACTTTTCAGCTCCAGACAAATATCCAGATCCAGAACTGTGGTGGAGGAATGGTCAGATAAAACTGCTCAACTCACTCAAGGGAGCAAGTGAGAACTTAATTTATATTAGTGATACTCCCCACCCCAAAGTAGATATCCCCTCGTGCCTGGCCACACGAAAGGCCTTCGAATGTGATACCTCGGAAAAATCACTAAACCTAGTAGTCCCGGGTTTTAAGGTCATTGACCCAACTCCTTGGCTCTGCACCGATATCTGCCCGGCAGTAAAGGATTCCATCGTCGCATATCGTGATAGGTCACACATTTCGATAGCAATGTCTATTCATTTAATCCCATTGTTAGAGTCGGCATTAAAGGAGAAGGGGCTCTTTGCCTGATGGTGTGGCAAGATAGTTTTCATGGCTGAGTTAATTTATTACTGCGGAACTATGGATAGTGGTAAATCAACACTTGCACTTCAAACTGCTCATAACCACCATAGTCGGGGACGCAGTGGAATCATCTTCACTAATAAGGATCGCGCCGGTTCTGGTGTCATCTCATCGCGTCTGGGACTTTCATCTCCGGCCATTGAAGTTAGTTCCGGGCTAGATTTACACAAACATGTCGTTGACCATCTATCTGCTGGCGATCGAATCGATTACATAATCTGCGATGAGGCCCAGTTTTACGAGCGAAAACAAATTGAACAACTCGCCAAAATCGTAGATGGTTTAGGGATCGATGTCTTTGCCTTTGGCATTCTCACTGACTTCCAAACTTTGCTATTTCCAGGCTCGGCTCGATTGATTGAACTATCTGATCGAATCCATGCTCTCCAAGTAGAAGCGCTGTGCTGGTGCGGCTCTAGGGCTACGCATAACGCTCGTACACAAGGTGGCACGATGGTTATTGAGGGCGAGCAAGTCGTTGTTGGTGACGTAACACCTGGTGCAGAGATTGCATATGAAGTCTTGTGCCGTCGCCACCATATGCGCCACGTTACAGCGCGCGCTTCACGCGCCGGACACACATCATCACAACCACTTCCATTTAAGGAGTAAAGCCGTGGGAGATCTCACCGGCGTGGGTGACTTTATAGATTTGCGATTGACGCTTCAACCCTTTAGCTCATTTGTACTAATTAAAACTGTGCACAACCAATGAAAGTATTGGAGCTATAGCTAGAGCAGGAAGAAGGTTGGCAACTGCAACGCTCTTAATATTTAGTAGTTTTAAAGCAATTGTTATAAGCAGTATGCCGCCGACTATGGTCATCGCATCAATTTGGTAGGGGCTCAAAATTTCGCCGAGTGATAGCCCGGTTATAGTCCAGAAACCCTGATAGATTGCCACTGGTATAGCCGATGCGGCAACTCCCCATCCCAATGAACTAGCAAAGGCCATCGCTGCAAAAAAATCTAAAGTACTTTTAAGCACAAGTTGGTCGATGCCTGTAGACATTCCATCACTAATTGCACCAAGAATCGCTAAAGGCCCAATGGCAAATAAAAGCGCGGCCGAAACAAAGCCTTCTACAAAGGGGCTCTCCTTAGAAGCTTTAAAGCGCTTTCTCAACTGCTCCCCCATGTGATCTAATCTAGATTCAAGATCTAGCGCAGATCCTATGAGTCCGCCGATGAGCAGTGATCCTAAAATAACAAGTAATGCCCAACCTTGGGCAAATGCCGAGGTATACCTAGTAGACCAGATAGGAATCAAGGCAGAAGCAGCACTTACTAAAACGACTAGTCCAAGAACATCTGTTAGCAATACCCGAGTGCGAATACCCATGCGATTTCCTACTAGCACTCCAATCGATGCACCAATAACTATCGTAATTACATTTATTACGGTGCCAATTCCAGGAAACATTCTGCAAAGGTTACGCAAAACTAAATATAGATGCAACATCTAAATACCTTCGAGGTAATAGACTCCCCCAATGTCATCCAATCCAATAATGGAGTTCCTGCGTCCTCATCGAAACGTTCCAAAAACTCCCTGGACAGCAAGTGGACGATGGGATTTAAACCCCTTAAGAACCCTCATTCTTTTCGCTGCTCTTTTCATATTTGGTGTAGGCGACGCTTTTCTCATACAGAGCAATATTGGTAATACTCCTTGGTCAGTTCTTGCTCAGGGAATTTCGAATCATCTAAACATTACAATGGGCTGGTCAACTTTTCTCATTAGCGCGGTGGTATTACTTGCTTGGATTCCACTCCGAGAGAAACCAGGCTTTGGAACTATTTCTAATTTGGTGATAATTGCGATTGCGATTCAAGTAGGAGTTTCGATTATTCCAGTGCAAGAGAGTTTTTTTGCAGGCGTTGTTTTCGTACTTTTAGGCATCGGTCTGGTTGGAACTGCAACTAGTTTCTATATCACCTGCGGCTTAGGACCCGGACCTCGAGATGGATTGATGACTGCAATCCATAATCGTTCGGGAGTACGAGTTGGCCGAGTGCGGTTAGGTATTGAATTAACCGTGGTAGCTCTAGGAGCCCTACTGGGGGGCAATGTAGGTCTCGGTACGCTCTTATTTGCCGCTTTGATCGGGCAATCTATTGCTATCGCTCTCGGTGTCGTAGCCCGTCTAACTACGCGGTAGCCATTAGCCTTCTCATATCCCCCGGCCTTTGTGTTGGCCGATTCATTGCACACGGGGTCGTAAACACCCCCGATACCAAAACAGAAAGGGATAATCCATGCTCGATTCATACTTCAAAATTACAGAACGTGGGTCAACCGTGTCTCGTGAAATTCGCGGCGGTTTCGTCACATTTTTCACAATGGCATACATCGTTGCTCTCAACCCCTTAATTATCGGTCTTTCCAAAGATGTGAATGGAAAGTATCTTGGTGGTGGAGATGCACCAAACTTAGCTGCCGTTGCTGCGATGACCGCGTTAATGGCTGGAATTCTGACGATTCTCATGGGCGTCGTTGGTAACTACCCACTTGCACTTGCAACAGGTTTAGGGTTGAACACTTTTGTCGCTGTTGGAATTGCATCCCAAATGACGTGGGCCGAAGCAATGGGCTTAGTAGTTCTTGAAGGCATCATCATTACGATTCTTGTCCTGACTGGATTTAGAACTGCCGTCTTCAGGGCCGTTCCAGCTCAATTGAAGATCGCGATTTCTGTAGGGATTGGTCTATTTATCGCACTCATTGGGTTAGTGGATGCTGGATTTGTTAGAAAAACAGGTGCAGGTCCGGTACCTGTGACTTTAGGTGATAACGGAACCCTTGTCGGATGGCCAATTATTATCTTTGCACTCGGACTCTTTCTAATGATTATCTTGATGGTTAAGAAAGTTAAAGGAGCAATACTCATTGGAATCGCTGTGGCCACGGTTGCAGCTATCGCAGTAGAGTCGGCATTTAAAATCGGTCCTGGCTTTAATGGAGCCACCGGTGAGGTAAATCCAAAGGGCTGGGGACTTAACACCCCTGTAGTTCCAAGCGACGTAGTTGGTAAACCCGATTTTTCTCTATTTGGTGATTTTAACCTCTTTGGTTCCTTTGATCGAATACCGCTTATCGCCTGTATTCTCTTAATTTTTACGCTTCTCCTCTCAGATTTTTTTGACACTATTGGAACTGTTACAGCCATCGGTTATGAAGCTGATCTCATTGATAAAGATGGAAATATCCCAAATAATGATCGTATCTTGTTAGTTGATTCTCTCGCTGCCGTTGCAGGTGGCGCTGGAAGCATCTCATCAAATACTAGCTACATTGAATCTGCCGCGGGTGTTGGTGAAGGTGCACGAACTGGACTGGCATCTATTGTCACGGGATTTTTATTCTTACTGACAACTTTCCTTGCGCCACTTGTTGCTGTCATACCTTATGAAGCGGCGTCACCAGCACTCGTTATTGTCGGATTTTTAATGATGACCCAAATCAAGAAAATCGATTGGGATGATTACGGAATTGCGATTCCGGCCTTCTTAACGATCATTTTGATGCCATTTACTTACAATATTTCCGTTGGAATCGGCGCTGGCTTCATCTCTCATGTAGTCATTCGCCTCATTCAAGGTCGACGAAAGGAAGTTCATCCTTTACTGCTTCTAGTATCTGGATTATTCATGATCTACTTCTTATCATCGCCAATTAACGCTTGGATCGGTTAAAAACCTAAGGAAACCCGCTAGGACCCCGAGGGGAAATCTGCGGGGTTCTAGTGTTTCACCACTGTATAGATGAGCGCCCTTTACCTGCCAATATTTCATTGACTCGGGAGAATGGTTTTGATCCAAAAAAACCACGATGTGCCGATAAGGGACTTGGATGTACTCCGGAGATAACCAAATCATGTGAAAAATAATGTTCAAGCTCTTGTGCGCTCTTGCCCCATAAAACTGCAATAACATCGCGAGTACCAAGAATACGCGCAACTTCATCGGTAATAACCTGCCAACCAATACTGGAGTGAGCCAATGAGTGATTAACCTGCGTTGTCAAAATTCGATTGAGCAGCAGAACACCTTGTTCAGCCCAACGAGTTAAATCTCCATTTCCAGGATGCACAACACCGCAGTCGCTGATCACCTCTATAAAGATATTCCTCAAAGAGGCTGGTAGAGGTGAAACACCGGGTGCAACTGAAAATGCGAGTCCGTTAGCATGGGCTGGATTTGGATAGGGATCTTGACCAACAATAACCACTCGAATTGAATCAATCGGTGTCGCCAATGATCGCAAAACTAATTCATATGCCGGAGTAATCTCTTGACCGATTAACTGCGCATCGATTCTCTCAAAGTTACCTCGTACATGGGCCAACGCTATTTGCCAATCGGGATGTAACTGGCTGAACAGGTTCATCCTAATCTCGAGCGCGTGCCCAAAAGCGATCCGATTCATGCCTCACATCAATCGCGGTATTAAAAACTGCTGAGACATGTTCGCTTGTTACCACGTGTTCGACTGGACCTGAAACTGCAATTACTCCCGCTTTAAGTAAAAGGGCATGGGTTGTACCAATTGGAATCTCTTCAATGTGATGAGTTACTAAAACCGTTGCCGGCGCCGTTGGATCCTTAGAAAAATTAGCAAATCTAGCCAGTAAATCTTCGCGTCCTCCAACATCTAATCCCCCTGCAGGCTCATCGAGGAGTAAAAGTTCAGGATCGGTCATTAAGGCTCGAGCAATTTGCACACGCTTTCGCTCACCTTCACTCAAAGTTCCATAGAGGCGATCCCCGAGTTCGCGGACTCCAAAAGTTGAGAGTAGTGATATAGCACGAGATTCATCCCAAAGATCATAGTTTTCATGCCAACGACCCAGAATTGCATAAGCCGCCGTCAAAACGACATCGCGAACTTTTTCATCCGCAGGAATATCTTCAGAAACTATTGATCCACACAAACCAATTCGTGTGCGCAATTCAAACAAATCTACTTTCCCCATTGATTTATTGAGGATTTTAACCGTACCGGTTGTTGGGAAAAATTTCGTTGCTAAAATCTGTAAAAGCGTAGATTTACCTGCTCCGTTGGGTCCTAGAATTACCCAACGCTCCCCTGAGTTGATCTGAAAATTAATTGGTCCAAGGATCAAATTTTCGCCACGACGAACTGAGACATCACTGAGCTCTAATACTGTTGAACTAGCCATAGAGCGAAAAGATACTGCGTAAATAAGGAAAGTAGCGCAATTTTGGCTCCTGGCACAGCGTGATTCGCGATAACCTTGCTCACCTTATGGCAACTACTAACAGAAATCCACAGTTTACAGGCTTAATTCTGCTCAGTGGGGTCGATAAACCTGGAATTACTCAGAGCTTGTTTAACACATTAGCTCCTTTTTCTATAACGATTCTAGATATTGAACAGGTCATTATTAGTCAAAGATTGATTCTAACCGTATTAATCTCGCTTAACCCCGCTCACGAAAAGGCTATCGAAGCCGATCTAGATGAGTGCGCTTTGGCTTTAGATGTAGATATTGCTACCTTATTTTCTACTAATGATGACTCAACAATTTCGATTAAGAAAGATCTCATTCACGTCGTAATTTTGAGTAGCAAACTCACACCTACAGCAGTAGCCGGTGTTGCCTCCGCCATAACCAATACTGGTGGAAACATTGAACGTGCTACTCGGACAGCGTCATCTCCAATAACTGCCATCGAATTCATCGTTTCCGGCGCCGAACAAGCCACGATAAGTGCAGCACTTGCTCCAGTGGCGGTATCGCATTTAATAGATATCGCAGTGCAACCCGGCGGCTTGTTGAGATTTGCAAAGAAACTAGTTCAATTAGATGTTGATTCAACTTTAATCACACAAGAGGTAATCGAACTTCTGGCAGCAAAGGCAGGAGTAGGTGATGAAGTGGCTGATATTACCGAAGCGGCGATGCGCGGCGAGTTAGATTTTGAACACTCATTACGAGCCAGAGTCGCACTTCTTAAAGGTTTGCCAGAATCGGTGATTGCAGAAGTTCAAAGAGAGATTACTTTAACTCCAGGAGCAAGCATTCTCATTCGGACTTTACAGAGGCTAGGTCACGCAGTATCGCTTGTTTCTGGGGGATTTATTGATGTTATCGCACCGCTAATTTCTGATTTAGGAATAACTCATTTTCGTGCAAATAAATTGGAAATAGTCGATGGTTTTCTTACAGGCCACGTGGAGGGTCCCATTATTGACCGCGCTGCTAAGGCTCAAGCTTTACGTGATTTTGCCGCATTGGAATCGGTAACTCTTGAACAAACAGTTGCAATAGGTGATGGGGCCAATGATCTAGATATGATCGCTCTTGCTGGCCTCGGAATTGCATTTAACGCAAAGCCTGCAGTAAAAGCCGCTGCAGATAGTAGTGTCAGTTCACCGTATCTAGATTCAGTACTCTATCTATTAGGAATTCCTCGAGAAGCAATCGAAGAAGAGTAGTTATTACAAGCGGCAGGCGTGAATATCTGTAACTAGAATTCCCCGTGCTCCAACGCTCCACAATTCATCCATCACCTGATTAGTATCTTTGCGTAGAACCATAGCTCGCACCGCTACCCAATCGGCTTTTTGCAATGGAGAAATCGTAGGAGATTCTAGACCTGGAGTTATTGCACATGCGGCCTCCACATTATTTTTAGGAATGTCATAATCTAACAAAACATATCTTCTGGCTGTTACGACTCCTTGAAGTCGTCTAATGAGAATCTCTAAATCTTTAGGAAGAGCGACGTCTTTTCTAGAGATTACTATCGCCTCACTCGTTAGAATTGGTTCTCCGAAAATCTTTAATCCAGCCTGACGCAGGGTATTTCCTGTACTCACAACGTCAGCAATTAAGTCGGCAACTCCTAATCGAACACTACTTTCAACTGCGCCATCTAATCGCACAATATCGGCCTCAATCGAAAGTGGTTTTAAATACGCAGCAACTAAACCCGGATATGCCGTGGCGATGCGTTTGCCTGCAATTGAATCTATTGACCACTCCTGAGCAATGGGAGCGGCAAAGCGAAAAGTAGATCCTCCGAAATCTAAGCTGATGGCTTCTTCGGCAACTGCACCCGAATCTATAAGAAGATCGCGTCCAGTAATTCCCGCCTCAAGCTCTCCAGAGCCTACATATATAGCAATATCTCGTGGCCTTAAATAATAGAACTCAACATTGTTTTCGGTATCTACTAAGACCAAATCACGGTTATCCGTACGTTGACGATATCCAGCCTCTTTTAGAATTTCAATTGATGAATCGGCAAGTGATCCCTTATTTGGCACGGCAACACGTAACATCACGGAACTCGATTCTATTAAAGGTATTTGTAGATATCGCTCGGGGTTAAACCACGTACCAGCATCATTGTTTGAAGGTGGTAAATCAACTGACTAATCTCCTGCGCTAGCGCCTCATCTGATTCATGCTCAGCAGCTAACCATACTTCTCCAGCCTCTTCCAAAATTTTCTTACCTATGCTGTGGGCACCAGCATCAACGGCTGCGACAGTTCCTGAGCCCTGTGGGCGGTTCACCATTATTTCAGATAACTCCGTCCACAGGATGTCAAAGGATTTCATAGGGTTAACTTTACTATGAAGCTAGAACCCCAGGTTGATTATTAACTTCACTCATCTCCCGGAATTCCGTCAGACCATGCCCACATCTTCGTGCGCATTCACTGTGGTATTAGTCTGACACAGAGGCAGCGAGATTGCGTAATGAGCTCACCATTGCAGCCGGATCTGGCGCGTTAAATACTGCACTACCCGCAACAAAGACATCTGCTCCCGCTTCAGAAGCCTCTGCGATAGTTTCCAAAGAAACACCTCCATCTACTTGCAACCAGATAGGTCTATCACCGATTACGGCACGAGTACGTCGGACTTTAGACATCATTTCATGCATGAACTTCTGTCCCCCAAAGCCGGGTTCGACCGTCATAATTAAAAACATGTCAATATCATCGATTACATCTATATAGTCTTCAATCGAAGTAGCGGGTTTAATACCTAAACCTGCTCGTGCTCCTAATTTTCTGATTGCCCGCAGAGTCGATGAAATATTTTTTGTCGCTTCGGCGTGGATTGTTACGCTTGAACAACCTACTTCAGCATAGGCTGGAGCAATCATGTCAACATCGGCTACCATCAAATGAGCATCAACTTCAATGGGACAGGATTGAATTATTTTAGTTGCTTGCTCGAAATCAAAAGTAAAGTTTGGAACGAAGATATTGTCCATAATATCTAAATGAATTAAATCAGAGACTCCTGCTACTCGAGAGATTTCATTATCTAAATCAGAGAGATCGGCGTTCAATATACTTGGTGTAATACGAATTTCACGTCTCATATAAATCCCTAGGCTCTCTTAACAAAGATCGCGAGAAACATTGCATCAGTACCGTGTTTATGGGTCCACAACGACATCGCTCCCCCACGAACCGCGTCTTTAAGTCCACTCGGTAAGTGTGGAGCCACATCCAGAAGTTCTAACTCTGGATGTTTTTTTAGTATGTCATTAACGTGAACCGTAGTCTCTGCCAGATGGGGAGAACATGTGGCATATCCCAAAACTGCATCTGGCTCTAAAATTGAAATCGCCGATTCAATCAGTTCGCGCTGTAAGGCGGTTAATTCACGTAGATCTTGCAAGCTTCGTCGCCATCGCACCTCTGGACGTCGTCGTAATGCACCTAGCCCCGTACATGGAGCATCAATTAAAATCGCATCAAATCGTTCATTGTGATCGGTGATTTCTCGACCATCACCAGTCCAAACCCGGGCACCGTGGACAACTTGTTGAACTAACTTTGCCCGCGGAACTGAAATCTCATTTGCAGTGAAATCAATAGATCGCTCTCGAGCAATCGCGGCCAATAAGGCAGCTTTGCCGCCAGGCCCAGCACATAAGTCGAGCCATTTAGTACCCTTTGCAAAGGAGGCAAAGAGGGTAGCAACCAACTGAGAACCTTCATCCTGCACACCGGCTAAGCGGTGTCGAATCAACTCTAAATTTCCAGGATTGCCCTTCCACCTTGCTCCTACTGAAGAGAATTTAGTTGGTTCAGCCCCTATCGCTATCAAATCGGCCTGCGTTGAATAGCCGGGCCATGCAACTAAAGTGGGTAAAGCAGGCACATTGTTTATCGCTAAAGCAGATTCAACCTGATCCCAATCTTTTAAAAGATCGTAATACGCAGAAATAATCCACTCAGGATGTGAGTATTGAATCGCCAAGCGCTCGATGGGATCTTTCAAATCTGCCAACGGAGAAAACCACTCGTGCATGGATTTGCGAGTGACGTTGCGAAGAAGAGCATTGACAAAGCTTGCTTTTGACTCACCCACTCGTTTACGAGCCACCTCTACAGTCGCTGCGACTGCGGCGTGATCAGGAATTCGCATCTCATGTATTTGATGCACTCCCATTCGAGCAACATCAACTATTCCTCCATCAACTTCTGACCATGGTCTATCGCTAATCTGTGACAATATCCAATCATGCTTTCCCTGCATCCGAATGGTTCCGTATACGAGTTCAGTGACTAAATTTCGATTCCGCTCATCCAGCGAACTTGCAGTTAGAGCTTGTGGGAGTAGCAAATTTGAATAGCCATCATTTCTATTCACTTCAGAGATTAAATCAAAGGCTAATAACCTCGACGCATCAGGTTTAGGGGATTTAAAAGTATTTCTTCGCGCCTCAACCAAAGTGTGAACCTATCTCTAAACGTGCTCCGCGTGCCCAATCTAGCGCGAGCATCTCTTTCTTTCCTGAAGGAATAACTGAGACTAGAGTGATTGCTGAATCGTTACCGCACCCAACGGTTACGCACCCATCAACTACAGATATCTCCCCCGGTGAGACGAAGGTTGTGCCTACTCTCGCTTCGGTGACTCTAAAACTTTCGCCTTTCCATATGCTCCAAGCAATAGGAGCTGGATAGAATGCGCGTATACGTCGCAGAACGATCTCTGCGCTCTGACTCCAATCTATCTGTGCTTCTTCTTTGGAAATTTTCGGGGCATTTGAAGCTTGTCCAATTTGAGGCGTTGGTTCTTGCCCTAGTGAAATTGCCTTTAATGCCGCGTCCACTGCAGCGGGTGCGATTAAAGCGAGTTCATTAAATAACTCTTGTGAACGCCATGTTGGATCGATTGAGATTGTCGAACTGCAGTACACGGGTCCGGTATCCATGCCCTTATCAAGTGCGAAGACCGTCACCCCCGTGATGAGTTCCCCATTTTCAATTGCACGTTGCACCGGGGCAGCGCCCCGATAAGCGGGCAAAATCGAAAAGTGGAGATTTATGAAGCCATGACGCGGAAGTTTAAGAATCGCCTCTGGCAATAGAACTCCATAACCGATCGTCACAATGCAATCCAAATCCTCAATTACTCCTACGAGCTCGTCCGGAGACTCTGGTCGTATTAATGCAATTTTGTGGTCAATTGCCCATGTGCTAACTGGAGAAGACCTGATTGCCTGTCCACGTCCAGCGGCTCGATCTGGCTGAGAGATGACCAAAGCAATCTCATGGGATGAAGCGAGCAAAGCATTAAGCGTAGGTAAAGCCACATCCGGAGTAGCGGCTACTCCGATACGCATTAAGTGTTCCGTCCGAAAAAGCTGTGGGGCGAATCTTTGATTGAAATAGCTACTCCACTTTTGGAAGCCTCATTGAACCAGTCAGACTCACGAATTTCTTTCATTGCAATTTTGCGTTCACTCTTGCTTAAACGATCAATAAAAAGTACACCATCTAAGTGATCGGTCTCGTGCTGGAGAGCCCGAGCTAGTAGCTGTGAGCCCTCCACGGAGATCGGCTCACCAAACATATCAAAGCCGTTTGCCACGGCACGTATCGAACGAGGAGTGGGGTATGTTAAATCTGGAAATGACAAGCAACCTTCATCATCAACTTCAACCCCACCACTCAAAGTTAGAACAGGATTAACCAAGTGCCCCAGAACATCATCGACGTTCCAAACAAAAACGCGAAGTGAGACACCAATTTGTGGTGCTGCAAGACCCGCACCTGGTGCTTGCAACATCGTTTCTGTTAAATCAGATACCAGCGTTCGAAGTTGTTTATCAAAATCAACAACAACGGCTGCAGGAGTTAGAAGAATTGGATCGCCAAAGTATCTAATCTCCTGAATGCCCATTTCCCAATCCTACCAAATTGCTACAGCGAATATGGATCAAATCTAATTGTCAGATAATCCTTTTTAGCAATGCTTCGCCGCCGTGCTAGTTCAAGCAAAAAATCCGCCAAATCAGCTCTCTTTTCCAGTGGGCAGTACATTACTATTTTTGCGATGTTTCGACCTTCATCATTCGGACCGAAAATTTTCATTTCACGCGGTAGGCGTCCATCTTCAATCGCTTTTCGAAGCCCTGTGGCAATTACTGTGAACTCCTTGGCATCTCCAGATATGGTCACGCTTGATACATAAGGCGGCAGCGGAATTTCCAATCTTTCCTTTAGCTCTCTACGAATCATGGCCCCCGGATTCCATCTAACTAGTGATGAAACAATTGGGTGGCTTTCATCAATACTCAATAGCAAGACCCCATTGGCACTAGCCATTGCCGCAGTTTCAAAGAATAATTCACGTGCACGTTCTTGGGACCGCAAATCAGAATGAGCGAAGAACTTCCATCCTTCCAGAATCACTACCGCTCCGTACCCACCTCTAACTTTAGGCGCTGAACCTGGAGTTGCTAAAACAAGAGCTGGTCTATTTTCTACAGAAGTTTTGATTACTTCGCCAAATGAAAGAATTAAAGGCAATCCTGGAAAAGCTCGCGATATCTCTTCTCCAGCACGGTCTATACCTCGCGAACCCATGTACTGCTTCCTACTGCGACACCACGAACATGCCCAATCTGGATAAGTTGTATGGCATAACAGGCAGATAGAATCCGCGTTTTTACTTGTTACTGCAAGCCGTGCTCCACAAGCACACACAGCAACATTTTTGCAGTTGGCGCACAAGATCGCATTTCCATAGCCTTTACGTGGCACGATAAAAAGTACCGGTCCTAACTTTAACCCTTTGCGAATCTCCTTAAAGATTCGGTCTGGAAGAAGCGCACCATCACTTGATGAAAACGCCTTGGCATTTAATTGGTGCGTATGAAAAATGTACTTCAATTGTGCTTTCTCTATAAGCAAAGAGATATCCAAAGATGGAACATATCCCATAAAAATTCTCTGAAAATCTTCAAGACCGCTTCTTAGCGATAACACATCACGAACGTTCCAACCTGGGCTACGTTTTTCAAAGTGGTCAAATGATGACTCTTTATACATGATCACGCATTTTAAATTTAGAATCGGTGCAAAAACAGCGCTGCGAGCCCCCACTACGATGCATTTTGGCGACCTAATCGTTTTAAGGAAGTTCGAATATCTTTTCGAACGAGAGAGCGAACTATCTAGACGAATGTATTTCACTGTGGATTTCTGTAAACTCTCACAGATGGCATCAACATCGCTCTCATCGGGGGCTATTACCAATACCGAACCGACTTGAGCTTTTTGAAGAATTAAATCTACACATTGATCTGCCGGATCGCTCACAGGTTCAAAGGCGATAAAACGATCAGAGTCAATATTCACTGAATTCAATACGGTTGGTTGTTGTTGCACTAAAAATGATTTATCAACACTCACAACGCGAGAAGGAATCGCAGAGCGCACAATATCAAAGGGATTACATGCCCAATGCCGAGAAACTGCCGCAAAAAGCTCAAGAGAGGCGACCGTGGCCACGGGATGTGGCGATAGGACCTTTGTAATCTCCTTGATTACTCCGGTGACGTGAGTTGAATCTAAACGCTCAAGAACAAGTGCTTCAACTTCGCGCCCATTAAATGGGACTTGAACGCGAACACCAACCTGGACTTCATCGGAAATTTTTAAAGGGACGGCGTAATCGAAAGGTGAACCTAGATGAAGGACACCACTATCAACCCAGAGCTTTGCAAAAGGTTTTGAGCTTGCCCGCACTTCTGGCCGAGCTACTAACTGCGCCTTAAGACGCAGTCGGCTCGGCATGGCCACGTGTTACTTTATTGCGCTTTGCAGTGCACTAACTCGATCGGTTCGCTCCCAAGAAAACTCTGGGAGTTCACGACCAAAGTGGCCATAAGCACTAGTCAGAGCGTAAATCGGCCGAAGTAATTCGAGATCGCGAATAATGGCAGCAGGTCGAAGGTCAAACACTGACAGTACCGCATCTTGAATAGAGGAAACTGGAACGTTTTCTGTTCCAAAAGTTTCGACAAATAGACCAACGGGTTGGGCTTTTCCAATTGCATATGCCACTTGAACTTCGCATCGATGTGCAAGTCCTGCGGCAACTACGTTCTTAGCAACCCAGCGCATTGCATAAGCTGCCGAACGATCCACTTTAGATGGATCTTTTCCGCTAAAAGCGCCTCCACCATGTCGTGCCATACCGCCGTAGGTATCTACAATAATCTTTCGACCAGTTAAACCGGCATCCCCCATTGGTCCTCCAATCACAAAGCGACCAGTTGGATTGATAAGAATCTTCATATCTTTTTGGGGAAGTTCGATTGTGGCCAAAATTGGCTTAATAACATACTCAGTAACTTCTGGCGTCAGAGTTTTAACAACATCAACATCTTCGGAATGTTGACTTGAAATTACAACGGTATCAAGTGCAACTGCGCGATTGCCATGATACTCAATAGTGACCTGAGTCTTTCCATCTGGGCGAAGATATGCCAACTCTCCTGATTTGCGAACTTTAGAGAGTTGCTGGGCAAGAGCATGCGCTAACCAAATTGGTAGCGGCATCAACTCTTTAGTGTCATCACATGCATAACCAAACATCAATCCTTGATCACCAGCGCCCTGTAAATCTAAGGGATCTGCACCTGCTGCGACTCGGTGCTCATAAGCATCGTTTACTCCCTGAGCAATGTCTTGTGACTGCTGCCCAATCGATATTGAAACACCGCAGCTATTTCCATCAAAACCTTTATCCGAAGAGTCATAACCAATATTGAGAACGGTATCTCGCACAATCGTATTAACATCGGCATATCCATTTGTTGTTACTTCGCCAGCAACATGCACCTGACCCGTTGTGATCAACGTTTCAACGGCTACACGGCTCTTACTATCCTGCGAGAGAAGTGAGTCAAGAACTGCATCCGAGATAGCATCGGCAATCTTGTCTGGATGACCTTCGGTTACTGATTCTGAGGTAAAGTGGCGCTTTGACATATGTTTAACCTAACTGCCGGACGGCGTGATCAAGGAGAAGATTTGCGAGAGCGTCTTTGGAGACTTCCTTGAGCGCTATGTGCGCACCGGTGCGCGAAATAATCATACCCTGCGTCGTATCTTTTCCAAAAATAGCCCCACCACTGACATCATTTACATAAATCACATCAAGACCCTTAGCAATTAACTTAGCTGAAGCCGATGCAATGAGTTCGCTAGTTTCAGCGGCAAATCCGATCATGATTTGATTCGTTTTGATGGCCGACAAGTTGGCTAATAAATCAGGTGTCGGCTCTAATTCAATTACCTCCAACTGATTCTTTTTAATCTTTTCAGAGTGAAGGTGCCTAGGTTTTGCATCTGCAACTGCCGCGGCCATCACAAGAATGTCGCATGTAGGAAATTGAAGCGACAAAGCCTGGCCCATCTCTTCCGCGCTTTCAACGTGTGTTACCTCAACACCTAATAAATCAGATGAATCGATACTTGCTGCAATGAGTTGAACATGTGCGCCTCGCAAAAGCGCCGCTTTAGCAACTGCTAACGCTTGCTTTCCAGATGAGCGATTGCCGATAAATCGTACGGGATCGATCGCCTCCCGCGTGCCGCCACCAGTCACTAATACGCGCTTTCCCAGCAAATCTTGTGTGAATCCAGTTAAAGTATCGAACTCCTTAATAATCGCGCTACTTTCCGGAAACCTTCCTTGACCGATGTCACTGCCAGTTAACCTTCCGATCTCTGGCTCCATAACGGTGAAGCCGCGCTCTCGAAGAAGAGCGACATTAGCCACGGTCGCTGGAGCCGTCCACATCGATGGATGCATCGCAGGAACTATCAAAATTGGAACCTGCGCAGCCAATACAAGAGAGGTCAAAAGATCATCGGCGCGTCCCCAAGCAATGCGAGCAATCAGATCAGCGGTAGCTGGGGCGATAAGAAAAAAATCTGCCGTTCGGGCGATAGAGATATGGGAAACCTCATGAACATTTTCCCACACCTGCGTTGAAACGGGACGACCAGAGAGTGCAGCCCATGTTGCTGAGCCGACAAAGTTTAAAGAGGATGGTGTTGGTACTACTGTCACCGAATAACCACGATCTTGCAGGCGCCGAAGTAGATCGCAGGATTTATATGCAGCTATTCCTGCGCCTACACCGAGAACTAATTCACGGGATGCGCCTGACATTGTATGAAAGAGTGATTAAGCGGTTGGTTCTAGATTTTCGATCGCCAATAAGCCTTCATTTATCTCGCGAAGGGCGATAGACAATGGCTTCTCGTGTACATGCGTCTCTACAAGTGGTCCGACATATTCAAGAAGACCCTCACCAAGCTGCGAATAATAAGCGTTAATTTGACGTGCCCGCTTTGCGGCATAGAGAACGAGGCTGTACTTAGAACCACTTTTCTCTAGTAGCTCATCAATTGGTGGATTTGTAATGCCATCCATAGTTTTCCCCGCTCATATCTCTAACGCTCATGTGGTCAAGAGGTCAATGCTATCAGTTCCTCCACAACCCGCTCGACTGCGTCGTTAACGATCACTACATCAAAAAATGAGGCCGCGGCAAGCTCGTCCTGAGCTATCTGTAAACGCTCCGCACGACGGGCCGGAGTATCGGTTCCACGACCCTCTAGTCGAGAAACTAACTCTTCCCACGTGGGTGGCTCAAGAAAAACGAGAATCGCCTGATTGACGTGGGACTTTACCTGCTTGGCTCCCTCAATCTCAATCTCTAATAAAACATTGCGTCCAGCCAACAACGCCTCCTTAACGGCGGCGCTGGGAGTTCCATATCTGTTTCCAGCAAACTCTGCCCACTCCAGAAACTCATCGTTCCGAAGCCTTCGAGAAAACTCCTCGTCCGAGATAAAGTAATAATCAACGCCATCATGCTCATTCGAGCGAGGTGTACGAGTAGTCGCTGAGATGCTAACCCAAAAATCTCCGGATTTTCGTAAACGTGTAGCCACCGTGCTTTTACCGACTCCCCCAGGCCCGGACAAGACCAGGAGTTTGCCAGCTTTAGCCGCATGCGATGTTTTCATGAACTCGCTCCTCAGCTCTTTAATTTGATGGCGGCCAAGACCAGCAATCCGGCGATTAGGCGAAATATTTAAGCGCTGCATCAAAGCACTGGCACGAACTTTACCAACCCCGGTCAACGCCTCTAAAAGCTCTCGAACACGCATCTTGGCAACTGCATCCTCATTAGCGGCAATCTCTAGAACAGTGTCGATGGAGAACTCACCCCGTTTAATTTTCGCCTTTATTTCAGCGCGGCGTTTGCGATACTGCGCAGCCTTAGCAAGGGCGGCCATGCGTGCCTCGGGAGAGAGTTGTGGAGGAGCGCCCATGGTTCAAATCTAACGTACAACACTGTAATCAACGAAGTTGCTGCGCTATTTCAACTGCCCGCTCACGCATCGCTGCTGGACCATTAACCCACTGATTAGTTATGGGTCTTCCAATTACCAGCAAGTTCGCCCCTCTTTCAATTGCCTCTCGCGGTGTCAGAGTGCGCACCTGGTCATCAGCGACCGCTCCATTGCTCGGACGAACACCTGGAGTAATTATCGTTACTCCATTACCTATGGCGGCGCGAATACTCATTATCTCCAGTGGTGAACAAACGATAGCGCGCGCGCCAGCTTCAACTGCAATCAAAGCTAACTTGACCGCACTCTCGCGTGCTCTTTCTTTAAATCCGATTTCCCGGACATCCTTTTCAGAGAGAGATGTCAAGATGGTTACGCCTGTTACATGGGTAGATGGGAGTGCCGCAACGGCCGCCGCAATCATTGCAGGGCCGCCAGATGCATGCACCGTTAAATACTTTGGTTGAAGTGTTGAAAGTACCAGCGCTGCCGCACTCACGGTATGCGGAATATCGTGGAGTTTTAAATCAAGAAAAATATCAGAGTCTGTATGATCAAGTACCCTCCTTACTCCATCTTGACCAAAAGTTAGATAGAACTCCAAACCTAATTTATAAACAGAGACAACCCCCTGTGTCGCCTCTATCCATTCGAGCGCAGTTTCTAGATCTGGTGTGTCAAGGGCTAAAACTATTGGTGCCTTCGTTTCCATCACTGCACAACTCCTTCTGGCCGATGGGCAAATCCAACTGCTCCCCGTAGCGATTCAAAACCTTTAATGCGCAACAACTCCTTTAACTCACTTTGAACCGAAATTAGCGCCGTAGGATTTGTAAAACTGGCAGTGCCAATTGATACTGCACTTGCTCCGGCGGCAATCATTTCGAGTGCATCACGGCCAGTAGAGACTCCTCCCATTCCGAGTATGGGTGTTTTTGGCAAAGCTGCATGTACTTGATATATGGCACGCACTGCGATTGGCCTGATTGCAGGACCTGAAAGACCGCCAGTTGTGCCACCTAAATGCGGACGCATAGTATCTAAATTTATAACCATCCCAAGAACAGTATTAATGAGGGCAAGAGCATCGGCTCCAGATTCAACTACTCCTTGCGCGATAGCAACTAAATCTGTGACATCGGGTGAGAGTTTGGCAATAATCGGAATTTCGCCACCGATGGTGCGACGAACGCCATCAATTACTCTGCGTGAAGCATCTGGATCACAGGCAAATACAAGTCCACGGTTTTCGACATTTGGACAGGAGATATTTACTTCGAGCGCACTAATTCCGGCAACAGATCGTAACTTTCGAGCAAGTGTTGCATACTCTTCAACGGTTTCTCCTGCAATTGAAACAATAATTCGCGCCTTTTGCTCAATTAAGTAAGGAATATCCTTAGCAATAAAGGCATCGATACCAGGTCCTTGCAGACCAATTGAATTGAGCATTCCGCTTGGTGTTTCAGCCATACGTGGAGTTGGTCTTCCATGACGGGCCTTGTTCATTACAGATTTTGTGACTACTCCACCAATATCATGAAGTGGAAAAAATTGAGCTAATTCGCGACCAGAGCTTGCACATCCACTTGCAGTAAAGATTGGCGAGGGAAACCAAGCATTACCAATTGTGGTCGAAAAATCTAACTCGTTCATATTACCTGACCGGTTTTTTCCCATGCTATCGATGCGCCATCCATGACCGGACCATCTATACATGATCGAAGCATCGAGAGATTACCTGCCTCATCTTTTACTGGAATAACACAGGTCATGCAGATTCCAATTCCGCATGCCATCGACTCTTCCACTGCGCACTGATGGATAACATTGGTGCCACTTGTAATCTCATTAATCGCCGACAACATCGGCATCGGACCACATGAATAGATTACGGCTATGTCCAAATCCTCTATTAGAGATTTTATGGGATCGGTTACTTGACCTAACTGACCCATGGAGCCATCTTCAGTAAAAATTCGAAGCGAGTTAACTGCACGCTTACCCTCCATTGGTGCATAAATTTTGCCTGCAGTGCTTGCTCCTAATAACATATCTACACGACAACCCCGCGCATGTAAGGTTTCAGCTAAACCAAAAAGAGGTGCGGATCCATATCCACCGCCAATCAGAAGTACCCGAACAGGCTCAGTTGGAATTCCAAATGCGGTTCCTAGCGGAACAACTACATCTAAAACCGTTCCCTCGCTTTGTGCGCACAGCCACTTGCTTCCGGAGCCATGTGGGGCAACTATCAACTCCATCGTGCCTCCAAAAGATGAACTCTCTGAAACGCGTGAGATCGCAAATGCTCTGCGAAGCACCATCCGCGAACTTTCTCCACCAACATTTATTGCTACAAAATTTCCCGGTCTACATTGATTAGCAATTTCTCCGATGCTGATAATAAGTTGGTAATACTGCCCAACGCGTTTGTTGCCAACTACAGTCGCCCTAATCTGCACGGCAGCTTTATTTATCGTAGCCATGTTATGAAAGCCATTCCTGCAAAGGTTTGATTGATAATTCATTGGATTGAAGAAAACGAATTCCCTCCACAGCCGCGTTAAAACCGGCAATCGTTGTAATGATTGGGATTGAGCGCTGAACCGCGGCGGTACGGATTAGCCAACCATCGGCTCTTGTGCCACGACCAACAGGAGTATTAATTACCAAATTGATTTCACCAGCGTTAATGATTTCAACGATTGTTCGCTCACCCATAGGACCAGACCCATCAGAGTTTTTGCGAACTGGAGTAGAAGGTACTCCGTGGTGGGCTAGAAATTCAGAAGTACCCTGTGTAGCCAGTACTTTAAAGCCGAGATCGATTAAACCTGCCGCTGGTGCCACACCCGATAACTTATCTTTATCGGCAAGAGAGATGAAAACCTTCCCGGCTATTGGGAGTGGACCAAAGGCCGCTATCTGAGATTTGGCATAGCTTTCACCAAATCCCGGAGAAATTCCCATCACTTCACCCGTTGATCGCATTTCAGGACCCAAGACCGAATCCACACCTCGTCCATCTGTACGTCGAAAACGATTCCACGGCAATACCGCCTCCTTCACGCTTACACCCTTAGCAACGCCATCTCCCCTATCTGGGAGGAGACCTTCGATGCGTAGCTCGGCGATAGATGTGCCGAGCGCGATGCGTGCGGCCGCTTTAGCCAGAGCCACACCAGTAGCCTTGCTTACAAATGGAACTGTTCGCGATGCTCTGGGATTAGCCTCCAAGACATAAAGAACCTCATCGGCAATTGCAAATTGAATATTAATCAGACCAAGAACGCCGACGCTATCAGCAATTTTGAAAGTTGCCGATTTTATAGCCTCTAATTGCGAGCTAGTGATGGTCATAGAAGGTAGTACACAAGCGCTGTCACCACTGTGAATTCCAGCCTCTTCAATGTGCTCCATAACCCCACCAAGAAAGAGTTCAGATCCATCAAATAGAGCATCAACATCAATTTCAACTGCGCTATCTAAAAAGCGATCTACCAATACTGGATGATCGGGAGTGATATCAGTGGCTCTAGTAATAAAACCACCTAAAGCTTCATCATCATAAACAATCTCCATTCCTCGGCCACCTAAAACAAATGACGGACGCACCAAAACTGGATACCCAATTCGCGTTGCGATTCTCTTAGCCTCTAACTCTGATGAAGCCATTCCAAACTCAGGCGCATTAAGTTTCTGCTCCAACAAAATCTCTCCAAAAGCGCCGCGCTCCTCAGCTAAATTAATTGCCTCAGGGTTCGTTCCAAGTATTACTACTCCATTAGCTTTTAAATGCGCTGCCAAGCCCAAAGGGGTCTGACCTCCCAGTTGAGTAATTACTCCCAATAAAGGACCGGCCAGAGTTTCTGCATGAATTACCTCTAAGACATCTTCTAAAGTCAGCGGCTCAAAATAGAGTCTATTACTTGTGTCATAATCGGTGGAAACAGTTTCAGGATTGCAATTAATCATAATTGTTTCAAAACCTGCCTCACGAAGTGCGAAAGAGGCATGAACACAGGAGTAATCAAACTCAATTCCCTGACCTATCCGATTTGGCCCACTACCTAAAATAATAACGGCCGGCGTACTTCTTGGTTGAACCTCACTCTCCTCCTCGTAACTTGAATAATGGTAAGGCGTAAAAGCTTCAAACTCTGCTGCACATGTATCAACGGTTTTATACACTGGTCGAATAGATAGATGGTGACGCACTTGACGCACTTCATCTTCGGTAATCCCGCGAAGTAATGCAATTTGATTATCTGAAAATCCCGAGGCTTTAGCCGATTTCAAAACATTTGCATTTAGTTCTCCGGGCTGGGCAATCAATTCGGCCTGTTCATTAATGGTTTGAATCTGTCGTAAAAACCAAGGGTCAATTCTGCTTGCTTCGAATACTTGATCAATCGTCGCTCCACCCCACAAGGCGCGCTGCACTTGTTGCAAGCGATACTCAGTTGGTGTGTGCATAGCATGTAAAAGCGAATCCCTATCGCTTTCACTCACACTCGGCCAGGTAAAAATCGCTTCTTTACGCTCTAGTGATCGAAGCGCTTTCATCAAAGCCTCTGAAAAAGAACGGCCTATAGCCATCGCCTCTCCAACGCTTTTCATCGTAGTGGTCAATCGCGGGTCTGCATCTGCGAACTTTTCAAAAGCAAATCGAGGAACTTTGACCACTACATAGTCCAAAGTTGGTTCAAAAGAGGCTGGAGTTACCTTGGTAATGTCATTGTCTATCTCATCCAATGTATAACCGATTGCCAACTTAGTTGCAATCTTGGCGATTGGAAATCCAGTCGCTTTAGAAGCAAGCGCACTTGAACGAGAAACCCGCGGATTCATTTCAATAACCAAAATTCTGCCACTAGCAGGATTAACTGCAAATTGAATATTACATCCGCCTGTATCAACACCAACTTCTCGGATAATGTTGAGGGACAAATCCCGTAGTTTTTGATATTCAACGTCAGTCAGAGTCATAGCAGGAGCTACGGTTATCGAATCACCCGTATGAACTCCCATGGGATCAACGTTTTCTATACTGCAAACAATAACGACATTGTCTTTGTGATCTCGCATAACCTCTAGTTCATACTCTTTCCAGCCAATAATCGATTCTTCCAAAAGAACTTCAGAGGTTGGACTGTAACGAAGACCTGCACCGGCAATCTGTTCAAGTTCATTTCTGTCGAAGGCAATTCCGGATCCAAGTCCACCCATTGTAAAAGATGGACGAATGACGACTGGATAGTTTAAGCTTTCAACGGCCGCAAAGATTTCTTGCATAGAATGGCAGATAATTGAAAGCGCTGACTCTCCGCCAACTTTCGCCACAATATCTCTGAAAAGTTCGCGGTTTTCTCCACGGTTTATAGCCGCAACATCAGCGCCGATTAGACGAACACCGTATCTAGAAAGCGTTCCTCTTTCAAATAACTCGATTGCAGCATTGAGCGCAGTTTGTCCACCTAAAGTAGCCAGCACTGCATCCGGCTTTTCATGAGCAATGATCTTTTCAATCACTTCAGGAGTTATCGGTTCGATATATGTTGCATCGGCGAACTCAGGATCTGTCATAATTGTTGCAGGGTTAGAGTTTACGAGGATTACTCGAATTCCCTCTTCGCGCAAGACCCGACAAGCTTGAGTACCTGAATAATCGAACTCACATGCTTGGCCAATAACTATTGGGCCACTTCCAATTACTAGTACTGACTTTATGGACACATCTAGTGGCATTAGGCTCGCACTTTCATGCTCATCAAATCTACAAAACGATCGAAAAGATATGCCGCATCATGTGGACCTGCCGCCGCTTCTGGATGGTATTGGACAGAAAAGGCTGGGCGATCCTGCAGTTGTAAACCCTCCACGACTCCGTCATTGAGACATATATGAGTAACTTCTCCCTCACCGTATACCGTTGAAAATTTCGCATCACTCGGAGCTTTGAGCGCAAAACCATGGTTATGCGATGTGATCTCTACTTTGCCCGTGTTTTTATCTAAAACTGGTTGGTTAATGCCTCGGTGGCCAAAATCCAATTTGTAGGTTTCAAAACCGAGAGCTCTACCTAATATCTGGTGTCCGAAACAGATGCCAAAAATCGGAATCTGTTTAAGTAGTAATCCTCTTACAAGCTCAATGGCATCCACCATTGTGGCGGGATCTCCAGGGCCGTTGGATAGAAATACGCCATCAGGTTTGAGATCGACAATCTCATCGAGAGTTGAGTTGTATGGAAGCACATGAACTTCAACCCCCCTCTCTGCCAAAGCTCGAGGCGTTGCTGCTTTTATACCCAAATCCAGAGCAGCGACGACAAACTTTCTTGGTCCAACGGCAGGAACAACATATGGAATAAGGGTCGAAACATCGGCAACAAGAAAGGCTCCAGACATCCTCTCAATTTTTCGTACCTCTGCGACCATTTCCTCCCTTGTTAAATCTAAGTTTGAAAAAATTCCGACACGCATCGACCCTCGCATACGTAAGTGACGGGTGATTGCCCGTGTGTCCACGCCTTGAATTCCTATTATTTCCTGTGCAATTAGCTCACTTTCTAAATCTCTCTCACTTCGCCAGTTCGACGATAGCGTAGATGGGTTACGTACAACAAAGCCAGCAACCCAAATTTTCTTTGACTCATTATCTAAAGAGTTGACGCCAGTGTTACCAATGTGAGGCGCAGTCATCACAACTATTTGCCTGTGATAAGAGGGATCGGTCAAAGTTTCCTGATAGCCCGTCATACCGGTTTGAAATACCCCTTCACCAAAGCTCTTACCCGTGGCACCCCAAGCGGTACCCTCAAAAATTCGACCGTCATCTAAAACCAAAAACGCTCCACTCATAATTCATCCTTTTTTGAAACGAGTAAACTATCAATGAGTGTTGGTAATCCATTAAAAAACGTATGCGTTACAACACCAGGTAGTTCATATCCATGAAATGGAGTATTGCGACTTTTCGAGGTTACGAGATCTCGATCAACTATCCACGTTGCACTTGGATCAATAATCGTGATGTTAGCTTTCGAACCTATCGCCAAATTATTACCATGGTTTTCATAACCACCAATTCGTGCCGGTGCTGTTGAAAATCTATCTGCAACACCGGCCCAGGTTAACAATCCAGTATCTACCATCGTTTTTTGAACTATTGAAATCGCAGTTTCCAGCCCGAGCATTCCAAAACTTGACTCTTGCCATTCACACTCTTTGGATTCAACGCTGTGCGGTGCATGGTCAGTAGCAATAATGTCGATGGTTCCATCGGCAAGTGCTTCTCTCAAGGCCATTACATCCCCCTCACTTCGTAGTGGGGGATTAACTTTGAAAATAGGATCATATGATCGAGCTAACTCATCGGTTAACAACAAATGATGTGGCGTAACTTCAGCGGTGACATTAATTCCGCGTGCCTTGGCCCATCGAATTATTTCTACTCCACCAGCCGTCGTTACATGGCAGATATGCAAGCGCGATTTAACATGATCAACTAACAAAACATCGCGCGCAATAATCGCTTCTTCAGCAACGGCTGGCCATCCCTTTAGACCCAAAATCGCCGATACATTTCCTTCATTCATCTGTGATCCAACGGTTAATCGAGGCTCTTGCGCGTGTTGAGCAATTACACCGTTAAATTTCTTGATGTACTCCAGTGCGCGCCGCATTACTAATGGATCGAAAACACAGTTTCCATCATCACTAAAAACTCTCACTCCTGCAATCGAATCGGCCATCGCGCCGATTTCCGAGAGAGATTCACCTTTAAGGCCTTGCGTCACCGCACCGATTGGAAATACATCTACCAGACCAGCCTCTTGGCCTAATCGAAATACCTGTTCGACGACACCTGCATTATCGGCAACGGGTGAAGTATTGGCCATCGCAGAGAGCGCGGTGAAACCGCCTTTAGCTCCAGATTGTGAGCCAGATAAGACGGTCTCCGTATCCTCCCGACCGGGTTGGCGAAGATGGGTATGTAGATCGACTAATCCTGGAAGAATCACAGAACCAGAAAGATCGAATACCGTCGCATCACTATCGACGATGTTCGGTGAGATTGAATCGATGAGACCATCAACGATAAGCAGGTCGGCGCGCTCACCTTGTGGCAACATTGCAGCTTTTAACACGTAGCGATTTTTTATCTTCATGTGTTACCCGCTTCCAAAGGTTTACCGGCAAGTAAGACGTATAAAATAGCCATTCGAACACTGACCCCGTTGGCAACTTGTTCTACGATGACCGAACGCGCGCTATCTGCCACTTCAGCGGCAATTTCTAGGCCACGATTCATTGGACCAGGATGCATAATGATCGAGTGTGCAGACATAGATTTTAATCGTTCGGAATTTAATCCAAAATATCGAGAGTACTCGCGGGCGTTCGGAAAATAGAGATCAGCCATTCGCTCCTGTTGAACACGCAACATCATGACCACATCAACGGTTGGGATAACACTGTCTAAATCGTAGGAAATTGTGACTGGCCACGACTCTACTCCAACTGGAAGTAGTGTAGGAGGTGCGACTAAAACAACGTTTGCTCCTAATAGTTTTAAGAGCAAAACATTTGAGCGAGCAACGCGCGAGTGCAACACATCTCCAACTATTGCAATTCGAATTCCATTTAGGTCGCTAGAGCCCTTTCCTAGATGTTTTCTAATTGTGTATGCATCCAATAGTGCTTGGCTAGGATGCTCATGAGTTCCATCCCCTGCATTAATGACAGCACCTCGCATCCATTCTGAATCTGCTAAGCGTTGCGGCGCACCTGATGCGCTGTGGCGAATAACAACAGCGTCGGCACCCATGGCCTGCAACGTCAATGCAGTGTCTTTTAAAGACTCACCCTTACTCAAACTCGAACCTTTGGCAGAGAAATTAATTACATCTGCCGATAGACGTTTAGCCGCCGCTTCAAAGGAGATTCTCGTACGAGTTGAATCTTCGGCGAAGAGGTTAACGATTGTTCGTCCACGCAGTGTGGGAAGTTTTTTAACGGTACCTTCACTTATACGTGCCAGCTCACTTGCGGTATCTAGAATCGATATGGCCTGGATCTTTGTTAAATCTGAAACTGAGAGTAAATGTCGCATTAAAATTCCTCAATCAATACTTCATCAATGCCATCTAGCTCGCTCAAATGCAGCTTCACCGACTGGGAAATTGATGTTGGAAGATTTTTTCCAACAAAATCGGCTCGAATTGGAAGCTCACGATGGCCTCTATCAACTAGAACGGCTAATTGAACCGTATGAGGTCGGCCGATCTCGCCGACGGCATCAAGAGCGGCTCTAATTGTTCGACCAGAAAATAGAACATCATCTACAAGAATTAACTCTCTTCCTTCGACGCCTTCAGGTGGAATCGAGGTTGGCATAATTGCTCGAGGCGCTCTCATTCGAAGATCATCTCGATGCATGGTGATATCGAGCATCCCTACCGGTATCTGATGGGTGGCAATCTCGCCCATAATCGCTGCAATGCGAAGGGCAAGATGTGCCCCTCGGGTTGGAATACCTAAAAGAGTTATCTGTGATGAGTCAGAATTCGCCTCTAAGATTTCGTGGGATATTCGTATCAACGCACGAGAAATATCCGAGGCTTGCAGAGCAACGCTCATAAAAAAACTCCTTCCCCATCTCTCAGGACGGGTCGTTAAAGGATACGTCGGTACTATATCACCGCCTCCTGTCAGGGTGTGGATAAGAAATCAGCTACGTCTGCGCGTCGCAGTAACCTCGCCCGTATGACAACAATTGAGCTTGTTTCATCGAGATTGCGTGCATTTCGCATTGCGAAGGGTTTGACTCTGCACGAGGTAGAAGTAGCTAGTAATCGCCGTATTCGAGCCGTAGTTCTCGGATCATATGAAAGAGGCGATCGAACATTGAGCGTACGTATGGCGATAGTAATTGCGCAGTTCTATGGAGTACCGCTGAGCTATCTCTTGGAAGAGCCTGAAAAGCCTGCAGGAAAGGCCAGCGCCGTTATTCTAGATCTACGTCGATTTCGCTTGATAATGGCTGATTCCACACTACCTCCACGAATCAACTCAACTCTGAGAAGTGCAATTACTTTCACTGGAGAGATCATAAAACTTCGAAACGATTGGAATGGCGAGATCATTTCACTTCGAAGTAGCGATATGGTCTTGCTCGCTGCCGCAATTGGGATACATCAGTATAAGTTAGAGGAAATCCTGCGTTCACACAGATTACTCATTGAAGTTAAATAGCCAAACTCTCTTTTATAGACGAGATTCTTCCTAGGACTCCATGGATAAATCCGGCAGAGCTATCGGTCGATAACTCTTTAGCAAGCAGTAACGCCTCATCGATAGCAACTCCATCCGGAATCGATGTGGCCCAGAGAATCTCAAAGATACCAATTCTGAGGATATTTCTATCAACTGCCGGTAAGCGATCCATATCCCAGCCTTGAGCATATGTGGTGATGAGCTCATCGATTTTTCGATAGTTATCACCCACACCAATAACTAATTCACGGGTGTATTCGCGTATTGGCCGAGCATCTGGAGCCTCACCGCCAACATCACGTAGAGCAAGCGTCTCTACTGCATTAGTGCCACGTATATCGGCCTCGTATAGAAGGTCAAGGGCAGCCTTTCTTGCCTTACTGCGTGCTGACACTAGTTAGCGCGGCCTTGATACGAGCCATCACGAGTATCCACCATGACAATCTCATCCTGCTTAATAAATAAGGGAACCTGAATCTCAATTCCAGTCTCAACTGTGGCAGGTTTAGTTCCACCTGATGATCGATCCCCCTGAATTCCAGGCTCGGTATACGTAATCTTTAAAGGCACCGCTGCAGCTAATTCAATGTACAGAGGATTACCATCATGAACCGCAACGACTGCATCGGTATTTTCTAGCATGTAGTTAGACATTTCACCGACTGTTGCCATAGAAATTGTCATTTGATCAAAGGTTTTTGCATCCATAAATACAAAATCTTCACCCTCTTTATACAGGTACTGCATATCGCGTTTTTCTAGAACTTCGATATCAATTTTAACTCCTGAATTGAAAGTTCTATCAATAACCTTGCCAGTCAAAACTGATTTCAATTTAGTGCGCACAAATGCTGGACCTTTACCAGGCTTCACATGTTGAAATTCAATAACATTCCACAGCTGTCCCTCGATATCTAGAGTAATTCCATTTTTTAAATCAGCTGTTGTTGCCACAGTTAAAGCTCCACTCATTAATTAAAATCGGCCATCCTATGTGATAGCAAGGGGTTAAGGATACCCGCTCATTGATAGTGCTCAGTTCGCCTGACCAATCAGGTTTTTAAGCGCAATAATCGCTAATACATATGAATTCGGACCAAATCCAGCGATCGTTCCATATGCAATGCCCGAGATTACTGATGTATGGCGAAAATCTTCACGCGCCATTGGGTTGGAGAGATGAACCTCAATCAAAGGTGATTCCACTAACTCTGCAGCATCGCGAATTGCAAAAGAGTAATGTGTGAAAGCCGCTGGATTAATTATTACAGGCAGTTTTAGGTCAGCAGCCTCATGTAGCCAACTAATAATTGTTGCCTCATCATCACTTTGCCGAACATCAGCGCTTAAACCGTGTTGCTGCGCTGCACTTTCAATTAAACTCTTTAACTCCCCATAATTGAGATCTCCGTACACCGAAGAGTCTCGAATATCTAGGCGCGCAAGATTTGGACCGTTGATTACTAAAATCTTCATGAGCTAACTCTCTCATAAGCGGCCAAAAGCTCACTCTGGCTCACTCCCTCTAAGCGTATGCAGTGTCCAACATCGGAGATAGCCACAAAACGCAACATTGTTCCACGTGATTTCTTATCTAATGCAAGCATTGGCAGTAACTCTGGCCATGCAGAGCGCGGATATGAAATCGGTAGATTAAGACCACTTAAAACTTCGCGATGGGCATCAACTAACTCTTTGCTCAAATATCCCTTTAAGTGGGCTAGCTCTGCGGCAAAAACCAATCCGATGGAGACAGCTTCTCCATGACGTAGTGAGTATGCGGAGTGCATCTCCACGGCATGACCCAGAGTGTGTCCGTAATTGAGAATCTCCCTGCCAAAGCTTTCTTTGAAATCCTCTGAAACCACAACCGCTTTAACCGATACTGCTGCGCTTATCAG
>JAUSFN010000012.1 GCA_030649935.1 Candidatus Planktophila sp. | reverse complement strand
TGATTCCGACGATTGCGCGTACAGCCGAAGAGATGCTGCGCTTAATTCCTCAAGAACTTCGAGAGGCAGGTGTAGCACTTGGCGGAACACAGTGGCGAACAGTTGCAGGTGTTGTGTTACCTGCTGCAAAAAGTGGGCTAGTAACCGCAGTTATATTGGGCATGGCTCGAATTATTGGTGAGACCGCTCCTCTGCTTTTGGTCTCTGGTGGTGGAGACTCAATCAACTTGAATCCGACCTCAGGTCCTATGGGATCGCTTCCATATTACATCTGGAAAGCATTTTTAACCGGGGGCACCGATGAGGCCTTTGCTCGAGCATGGGGAGGACTATTAGTTCTCCTTGCCTTCATCTTTATTTTATTTGGCTCAGCGCGCTTAATAAGTGGAAGAAAGGTCATGTGACATGGGTATTGAGAGTACTGATGACAATGGAATTCAGGAACAACACAACAATGACAAGGCAGTGGAGAAAAAAATGCAAACTCAAGTAACTCCCAGCTCACTTGCAACGGTTGCTGGAAATCGTGAGGTTCGAGTTCCAGGCAGTGAAATGCTTGGAATAGGGCTTGAAACTCGGGGAGTACATGCCTGGTTCGGGAAAAAGCACGTCCTTGCAGATGTTTCTCTTGATTTTGCCGCTGGAACCGTCACTGCATTAATTGGACCCTCAGGCTGTGGAAAATCAACTTTTTTACGGACTCTCAATCGTATGCACGAGTTTATTCCAACTGCCGCCCTTGCAGGACAGGTATTACTTGATGGTCGGGATATTTATGCGCCCGGGACCGATGTGACCAAGATTCGCCTTAATGTTGGAATGGTTTTCCAGAAGCCAAACCCGTTTCCATCAATGACCATTGGTCAAAACGTCTTATCAGGCCTCAAACTTGCACAGCTAAAGAGGAGCAATACCGATGATTTGATGCAGTCTTGTCTGGAGCGGGCCGGATTGTGGAGTGAGGTTAAAGATCGACTCAATGAGCATGGCGGAGCTCTTTCTGGCGGTCAACAACAACGCTTGTGCATAGCTCGTTCATTGGCAGTTGAGCCGCAAGTTCTATTGATGGATGAGCCTTGTTCGGCCCTTGATCCGGGATCTACTTTTAGAATCGAGCAGACAATCTCTGATCTAGCAAAAACTATGACGATTATCATCGTGACCCACAACATGCAACAGGCGGCCCGAGTCTCTGACTACACAGCATTCTTCCTCTCAGATGGAGGCCCAGGGGTAATGGTTGAAGTGGCACCCACCAGCAAAATTTTCTCGGCACCCATTGATAAACGAACCGAGGACTATGTCACTGGTCGTTTTGGTTAACTCCATTTGTTCACTTAATGCTTACTCAGATTTAACCTGCTTCTTACTCTCTGGTCACCAGCGCTCAATATCTTTACATCGATAAAAGATCTACCCTCCAACGAAAGGTTCACAATGAAGTTTTCTACAAAAGCAAAAGCGTTTGCTATTGCCGCTTTAATTGCTCTCTCAACTGCGCAGCCTGCGCATGCAGTTGATCTAACTGGATCCGGTGCATCATTCGTAGATCCTCTACTGCAAGCTTGTAAGGCTGGCTTTGCTAAAGCAACTGGCCATTCTTATGTTTACTCATCAACTGGTTCAGGTACCGGTAAGAAAAACTCTGACTCTAAAATTGGTGATTTTTGGTTCTCTGATTCAGCACACACTGCGTCAACGAAGCGCTCAACAGTCTTCCATGCACCTATCATCGCTGCTCCTATTGCAGTGCTCGTTAATCTTCCAAGAAAGAAAGATATCTATCTAAGCGCTTCAACTGTTGCAAAGATTTTCGCAGGTGAAATTACAAAGTGGAATGATCAAGAGATAGTCGCCGATAATAACCGTTCTGTTACAACTACTATTTATCGCAAAGACTCAACTGGCAACGTGAAAAAAGATAGCAAAGGAAATCCAATAGTACTTCGAGTTGGTAAAAAGACTACTTATTACACACTTCCAAACAAGCCAATCAAGGTAGTCTTTCGTGCCGATGGCTCAGGAACCTCAAATAACTTCACAACTTGGTTAAATGGTGTTGCCCCGACTATCTGGAACAAAAAGGGTAATGATGCCTTCACAACTGCCTTCCCTGGCGACATCAATGCTCCTTCAAATATCGGTCGCATCGTTGGAGCAAATGCATCTCAAGGTATTGCAACTCTTGCTGCAAAGACGCCTTATTCAATTACCTATGCGGAGAAGAACTGGGGCGATGCTTATGGCCTACGTGCAGCATATGTAAGTAATGCAACTGGTCAATTTACTTTCCCAGATTCAGCGGCGGTCTCTGCATTTTTAGGTGAAGCTAATCAAGATGAAAACGGAATCGTTACGTATGATTACTCAACAAAGGTTGCTGGCGCCTACACACTAGGAATCGTCTCTTACATGTTAATTGAAACCTCTTATGCCGATAAGGCACGAGGAGCAGCAGTTAAGGAGTTGGCTGAATTTATCCTTTCTCCTGCATGTTCAGCTAATGATCCAAAGCTAGGCTATGTTGTTGTCCAAGGTACCTTCCTTGACAAGGCGAAGTCACTCATTGCAAAGATGAATAAGTAAGAGTTTTACACTCCATAACCTTCGAGGGTTGATAATGAGGGGCGGTTGCAGCGATGCGGCCGCCCCTCTTTTCTATCCGCGACTTCATTGTCGCTTGTGAATCCGCCTCACCGTGGACTACAAAAGTATTAGTGGATTTGGAAATCTGACCTAGCCGTAAGATGAGTTCGTCAGAATCGGTATGGACTGAAAAACTCTCAACTTTACAGATGTGGGCATTAACTGGAACCCATGCCGCTGGCTGAGATTAAAATCCCTGACCCGTGCCAATCTTTAATTGATTTTGACTCTTCGTTAGTCGCTAATTGTTCTAATGCGCCAGCGTCGAAGGGATCTTGGTTAATCCATTTCTGGCTCACTTCTGGTCGGATCTCCGTGCTATTTTCGTCTACTGCTCTTCTGTAAAGCTCAAGCGCGGCAATTGCCATTGGTGAGTCGACGAATATTGGGACTGGTGGAATCTTTTTTTCCTTAATGAGTGCGCGCAGTGCCATCAGAATTACTTCAGTTCGGTCAATTGCAAAGGCCGGTATTAAGACTGTGCCGCCTCTGGCAAGGCCGGCATTAATCTCATTGGCAAAACTTTTGGCCGAAGTATCGTGAACTCGATCTCCATATGTTGGCTCAGTTACGACCACATTGATTCCAGATGCGGGAGGTTTATCTGGGATAGACAAAAGTGGATGGTTATCGCGTCCCAGGTCGCTCGTGAAGAGGATTGTTTTGCCAGCCGCCTCCAATACGATAAAACTCGAGTCGAGAATATGGCCCGATGGGAAAAAAGTAACGCTCACATCCTTAGTTAGTTGCACTGGCACTCTAAATTGGTGCTCACTGAAAAGCTTTAATGTCGCCTCTACATCCTGGGTAATATAGATGAGGTTTTGGCTCTGTGTGCTGCGAGTATTTCTTCTCCGCAGCAAATTTGGCATCCAACTCTTGCAGATGCGCTGAGTCTCGCAAAATTATCGTTGCAATCTCTTTGGTGTAATGAGTTAAATGATTTGGATTTTTGTAACCTTGGCGGACTAATAAAGGTAGATATCCACAGTGATCTAAATGCGCATGGGTCAAAACCACGGCGCTAATGGTTGAAACATCAACAGGAAAGGGCTCCCAAGAATATAATTGTTACCTCACTCATAGTTTTAAGCCTATACATTCATCTGGGAAGTAATCTGTACCTATGAGACCTCAAAATGTAAATAGAGGGCTATTACTCCTTACGTTAATCTTGCTATCACTAGGCTTTTTCAATGAATACATCTGGGGCATCGCCACAGTTCTTGGACTAATTCCAGCTTTACTGTGGGTGTTAATCGATCTTCACAGAAAAACTTTTGGCTCTGACTTACTTGCAGTTCTTTCTTTATGTGCAACTTTTTTAACACATGAGTATTTTGCAGGTGCAGTAATCTCTTTGATGTTAGCAAGCGGTCGCGTTTTGGAAAGTTGGGCGGAAGGCCAAGCTGAACGACAACTGAAATCCTTACTTGCCAGAATTCCACAACAATCACACAGATTTACAACAACTGGGGCAATTGAAGAGATTGAACTTCGAGAGATTGGAGTGAATGATCACTTATTAGTTCGAGCTGGTGAAATCACACCAGTTGATGGCATGTTGCTTACTTCCGCCACCTTGGATGAATCAGCACTAACTGGAGAACCACTGCCAGTGGTTCGACATGTAAACGCACCTATTCTCAGTGGTGTAGTAAATGCGGGAGATGTCTTCGAGTACCTTGCAACAAATACGGCCGAAGAAAGTACCTATGCGGGAATAATCAAAATGGTGCAGTCGGCCCAGGCGCGAACATCACCTAATGTACGGATTGCAAGTAAATGGGCAATGGCTTTTATTCCGCTCGCACTTGTTACCGCTGGCATGGCGTGGGTGATAACCGGTGAGGTTGGTCGAGCAGTTGCCGTTCTAGTCGCCGCAACGCCATGTCCGTTAATTTTGGCGGTGCCAATTGCAGTTGTCTCAGGGTTATCAAGGGCGGCTAAGCATGGCGCGATAATAAAAGGTGGTGCAACTCTTGAAGCCTTAGCGCGTGCTGAAGTTGTCTTACTTGATAAAACCGGAACCATCACACATGGCGGTCCACGAATAGATGAAATCGTTGTTTCGGGCGATTTAAACCGTGATGAGGTTCTACAGCTCGCAGCATCAGTTGATCAATACAGCCACCATATAGTTGCCAATGCTCTAGTGGCATCGGCGCACAAAAAAGCATTAACGCTCCTCCCAGTGAGCGCACTGAAAGAAGTTGCAGGCCACCATATCTCTGGAGTGATCAATGGTTCTGAAATTACGGTAGGTCAATTAACTCACGTGGCACCCGACTGGCTCACACTCTCACAACCTTTAGTTGTTGCAGTGACACGCGATGGCGAACTAATAGGTGCGATTGGTTTAAGCGATCCGCTTCGTCCGGAATCTAAATCTGTAATTGCGCATCTTCGGCGCTTGGGAGTACAGCGAATCGCCTTAGTTACTGGAGATAAAGATTCGACCGCCCAAGAAGTTGCCGCGTCCGTCGGTGTAACAGAGGTTTATTCGAACGTGAGTGCACAAGGCAAGTTAGATTTAACTGAAAAATTAATGGAAAACTCTCGTGGAAGTGTGGTTGTTGTCGGTGATGGTATTAACGATGCCCCAGCATTAGCAATTGCCCATGTTGGTGTTGCAATGGGTGCGCGTGGTGCAACCGCTGCAAGTGAAGCCGCTGATGTGGTCATTGTTGATGATTCACTTGAGAATCTGGCGCAGGCAATTGGGACTGCTCAACGCTCTAGGGGTAAGGCCATTGAAGCGGCCGCAATAGGTATGTCACTCTCCTTTCTAGTCATGATGGCGGGAGCTTTTGGCTTTGCAACTGCTAGCGAAGGTGCACTGGCCCAAGAGCTGATAGATGTAGTCGCCATTTTCTGGGCGCTTACAGTTTTAAAAGGAAAGTAGGTAAAACTTTTTCAATCTCTGTACTTATATTTTAGCCTCCTCGGCCGTACTATCCGAGGATGTCTAAGCCCCTCGGCACTTCATACTGGAAGTTGTGGATCGCTACTGCAGTGTCAAACTTGGGTGATGGCGTGTCTATGGTGGCCTATCCATGGCTCGCATCCGCCGTAACGCGCTCGCCATTGTTAATTGCCGCCGCTGGTTTTGCCTCACGTTTACCATGGTTAATTTTTACGCTGCATGCAGGTGTTCTCACCGATCGCTTTGATAGGCGCAAACTCATTGTCGGTATGGATTTCATGCGGGGGATTCTCACGGTTTTTGTTGGGGTAATTGTGTGGAGTAATCAGGGTTCCCTTCCCTCACTCAATGACTTAACAAAGATTACAGATTTGGAAACTAACTGGCCACTTTATTTGACTCTTGTCATTACTGCATTTCTATTCGGCCTCGCTGAGGTTTTGAGAGATAACAGTGCACAGACATTAATGCCATCAGTGGTTGATAAAGAGAATTTAGAGAAAGCCAATAGTCGAATGTGGTCTGCAGAATCTCTGACCAATAGTTTTATTGGTCCACCATTAGGTTCACTCTTAATTGGTGTAGCGATATTTCTGCCCTTCTTCTTTGATGCAATCTCTTTCTTTATTGCAGTTGCTTTTGTCGCATCTCTTGCTGGAAGCTTTAGACCAGTTGAAAGCAATGAGCCTCGTGAAAAAATTAATTTCAAAGCTGAAATTAAAGAGGGTTTTGCATGGTTATGGGCACATCCACTTCTGCGTCCCATGGCAATTATTCTGGGCTGCTTGAATGGATTAGGAACTATGGTCGGTGCCGTCTTTATTCTTTATGCTCAAGAGGTTTTACATACCACCGTATTCATTTTCGCAATTCTTGGTACAGGCGCTGCTATTGGCGGAATCCTTGGTGGAATTTTCGCTCCTAAAATCTCTGCCGCATTGGGTAGTGGTCCTGCGTTATCACTCGCACTTGCATCAGGGCCAATTGGTAATCTCATTATTGGCATGACTGCTTCTTGGCAGGTAGTTTGGATAGTCACGGCCTTTGAAACTTTCCTAGCTGTTCTCTGGAATACGATTACCGTTTCGCTTCGCCAAAGCATCATTCCAACCCACTTATTAGGAAGGGTGAACTCCGTTTACCGTTTCTTTGCGTGGGGATCGATTCCGATTGGCATGCTCCTTGGCGGTGGACTGGTCACGGTTTTAGCTCACTACTTTTCCCGCGAGAGCGCCTTACGAGCACCCTTTTTTGCTTCAGCAATAATGGGTTTGGTTTTACTTGCACTAGCCGCCCCCCCGTCTGACCACGGCGAAAATTGATGCATCTAGGGTCAATTCTGAGAACTAAATAAGTAATGAGTAACTAATTGCCAAATCGTTATAGAACTGTAGTCTCCTAACAGGCCCGCACATGTTGCGGAACACGCTTAACCTAGGGCAGACTCGTTCCACCAAAGGCAAAGGTGTGGGGTGGGTCGACTCTCCACATCAAGCCTCAATTACCCTCGAGGAGATCAAATGAAACTAACACGCAGTGCAAAGTTTGCACTCGCAGTTGTTGCTTCAAGTGCGTTGGCGTTATCACTGCTAACTCCAGCACAGGCGGCAACTCGTTCAACTGTAGTCGTTCATGATACAAACTCATTAACATCATTTAACTCTGGAACTCCTGATACCAACCTCACAATCAATGGTGCAGTTGGTTATCTTTCAGGCATAGGTTTCAATTATTACAATGATCAGAAGAATGTTGTTCAAAATAAAACCTTCGGTTCATACAAGATAGTTAAGAATAAGTCCGATGATTTCCGTGTTCAGTACACAGTTGCTCCAGGCCGCGTCTGGTCAGATGGAACGCCAATTACAGCTGTGGATCTTCTTCTATCACACGTACTTAGCAGCAACGCATACTCAAAGGCTGCTGGATTAGGCGATCCTGACGGTGATGCAGTTCCAGCATTTAACTCAAATGGTTATGGTGGAACATATAGCGACAATATCGTTGGAGAGCCAGTTCTCTCTGCTGATAAAATGACGGTAACCCTTCAGTATAAGAAGCGAATTGCTAACTGGGATCTCTTTGGTCCTGGACCATCAGCAGTTCACACATTGGTCTTGATCTCTGAAGGAAAGAAAGCTCTTGGATCAGTTGCTGATAATAATGCAGCTCGTGATCGCTTTCTAACTGCGTACAACACAAAGAACACCGCCACCTTGAAGGCAATCGGCAAGGTCTGGTCAGAGGCTTACAACATCACTGAGGTAAATGCCTCTACTAACCCACTTCTTTTTGTCGGCAACGGTGGATTTTTAGTTGAAAGCGCAGTGACAAAGTCTTCGGTTACCTTGAAAGTCAACCCTAAGTACAACTCAGGTCCTGAGTTAAGCGGAGGAATAGATACAGTTATCTTTAAGTTCATCTCAGATGGAACTGCAGCTGCACAGGCGCTAGCCAACGGTGAGCTTGATATCTACCAAGGCCAAGCAACGGCCGATGCTGTTGCTGCGCTAAAGAAGCTCACAAATGTCACCATTAAGGGTGGAATTCAATCATGCTATGAGCACTGGGACACTCGCGTAAATGCCGCCCCAGGACAGCCTGATTACAACGGAATCTTCAAGGGACATGGCGGAAAGGGTGCAGATCTACGTAAAGCATTCTTACTATCAATTCCTCGCGAAGAGATTACTGAGAAGTTAATCCGTCCAATCAACTCTGATGCAGTCGTCCTTAGTTCAACCTTCCTCGCACCGGGTCAAGAGGGATACGATCGTCTCGCTGCGACAAATGGATCAAATTTCTATGAGGGAAATCAGGACCAAAAAAATGCGAAGGCACTTCGTTTAATTAAAAGGCACTTCCCAACGGCAAGTCCAAGTAATCCAATAAAGGTGAAAGTGCTTGTTCCTGGTAACAACTCTCGCCGTGCTGCAGAGTTTGCTCTTGCTAAGGCAAATGCCATAAAAGCAGGTATAGATCTTCAAGGTGATGTTCAAGCAGCGTGGAGTCCTAGGATTCAGCTTTCTGAGTACGATGCAATGTTCTTTGCATATTGCCAGACAGCGGTTTCACAGGCAGGCACAAATGCTAACTTCATCATCGGTGGAGGAAACAACCGCACGGGCGTGGCATTACCAGCTCTGGATACAATTCTAACCAAATTGCAATTTCCTCTGGAAAACCGCCAAATGGTCTCTTTGATGATTCAAGCAGAGCGCATTATTCACAGAGAGGGACTGACAGTTGGAGTATTCCAGTTCCCAGCTGTGACCGCCTATAACAAAGAACTCAAGGGAGTCAAGCCCGCACCACTTAGCCCAACTCTCGTGTGGAACTATTGGGATTGGGCCTACTAATAACTATCGATTAGTTATTATCCGAGCATAGAAATTATGCAAGGACCAGATTCGTAAAAGTGGAGTGGCACTCGTTAAGTTAATTACGAGTGCCACTCCTGCTACGATTGGATGAAAATAATTTGAAGGAGAAGTGATGCTGGGCTACATCATGCGCCGAATTGGTGTTTCCATAATGATTTTGTTTGGATCTAGTTTTTTAGTTTACAATTTAGCCGCTTATGCTAGCGATCCACTTGCAGAGCTTCGCCTGAGCGCAGATGATGGCGCTCGACAGCAGATAATCGCTTTAACTCGTGACCTTCAACTAGATGTTCCTCCGCCGCTTCGTTATTTTCTCTGGCTAAAAGGCATTCTTGGAGTCTTTGTCGGAAAATTGAATATGGGTATGACGCGTGAGGCCTCATCAGTTCAAGAAGAGCTGGCATTTGCAATCCCGGTCACGCTGCGATTAGTTCTGGCCGCATCGGTTACTGCGCTTCTAGTTGGTATTGCTTTTGGAATAATCTCAGCCCTTCGTCAATACAGCCGCTTTGATTATGCAATGACTTTTATGGCATTTGTTTTGTTCTCCCTACCGATATTTTGGGTTGCAGTGCTTTTAAAAGAGTTTATGGCGATTCAATTTAACAATTTTTTGAGTGAACCAAGTATCCCTCTTAAGTGGATGTTTATTTTCTCCTGCTTTACTGGAGTTTTTTGGAGCTCCCTATTTGGCGGTGAACGTAAGCGGTTTTGGAGCGTTTTTGCAGGCGCCTTCGCAACGGGTTTTGTGATTTTATGGGCAATAGATTTTACGGATTGGTATCTACATCCGGGACTTGGCCCGATACTTATCGGATTTCTATCTGTTGGAATCGCCATAGGTGTTGCATCGATTTCAACTGGCCTTACAAATATTCCCGCTCGAAACGCGGCACTCACCATGGCAGGGCTAGCTGTGCTCTGGTACTACCCAGCACAATGGCTATTTAACAATCATGGCTCTTACCTTGTAATTCTCCTTATGCTGGCATTAATTGTCGGGACCGGGTTTATATGTGCATCGCTCTTTAGTAAAGTTGACCGTGGTCCAATAGCTAGGACGGCGATAATTACTGGAGTTATTTCAGGTTTTCTCTTGTTTGTCGACCGCATCATGCAAAGTTGGCAGCCATATTTCATAACCGATGCTGTCAATGGGCGTCCCGTACCAACCTATGGTCAACGCAAGGATCAATTAGTTACGGCAGATTTCTGGCTAAATAATCTTGATATTATTATGCACCTAATCTTGCCTACTTTCGCCCTAATCCTGATCTCCCTTGCTGGATGGATTAGATACTCACGCGGAGCACTTTTAGAGGTTCTCAACCAAGATTACATTCGTACGGCAAGAGCTAAAGGTCTCAATGAACGGACTGTTATAACTCGTCATGCACTCAGAAATATGATGCTCCCACTCTCCAGTTTATTCGTTGGAGAGTTTGTCGGCCTCATCGGCGGGGCGGTCATTACCGAACGAGTTTTCGGATGGTCGGGCATGGGAACTCTAGGAATTAGAGCGATAAATAGTTACGACTTGAATCTATTGATGGGTGTTACCTTACTTTTGTCCACTTTAGTTGTATTAGGGAATTTGTTAGCAGATTTGGTTTATTCAGCATTGGATCCTCGCATTAGATTGGTCAAAGAATAATGAAACTATTTGGTCGCAGAGAGAAGCCAATCGGCGAGATTCTCAGTGGTGGCGAAAGCGCCATTGCAAATAAAGAGGTAGAGGGATTAAGTCTGGGTCAGATTGTTCGACGCCGCTTCTTTCGACACCGAGCTGCAGTTGTTGCACTTTTCCTTCTTTCAAGTGTCATTGTCTTTGTTATGACGGCCCTTGATACCAAGATCGGTCCGCTAAGGATTCCGGGCTGGTGGAGATGGACGGTCGAAGATATTCCTGATCTTCGATTTGAAGACTGCCCTGGGGGAACCATTGGATGCCCGACTTTGTCGGTAAATCCTTTTTCAGGTTTTGGAATGGGAACACATCCATTTGGTCAAGATGATATTGGCCGAGATTATTTTGCATTAGTAATGAATGGTGCACGGCGCTCACTCATGATTATGTTTATTATTGGATTTCTCGCCGGCTTCATCGGAGTCGTTGTTGGATCTATCTCTGGTTTTTATGGCGGGATAGTCGATGCAGTTCTAATGCGCTTAGTTGACTTTATCCAGACCGTTCCAATCATCATCATAGCTGCAGTTATAGGCAAGACCGCTGGCCGGGTAGGTCCAGTATTTTTGGCTCTATTCCTAGGACTTCTCACTTGGACTGGTTTGGCTCGGTTGATCCGCGCCCAGTTCCTGTCTCTGCGTGAATTAGAGTTTGTCGATGCCGCCCGTGTTGCTGGTGCTTCAAATGCTCGAATCGCATTTAAGCACATCCTGCCTAACGCAGTTGGTCAGATAATCGTTACCGTAACTCTAATCATGGCTGGTGCTATTTTGACAGAGACTGCTCTCTCCTACCTTGGCTTCGGAGTTGTTGCTCCAGATGTGTCATTAGGTTTACTGATTAGTGAATACCAGACTTCATTTACAACACGACCTTGGCTTTTCTGGTGGCCAGGATTCTTCATTATTACAATTGCCTTATGTGTTAACTTTATTGGGGACGGCCTGCGCGATGCATTTGACCCACGTCAACGCCGCCGAATTACTAAAAAGGATCGCCTTCAAGCTAAGCTCCAAGTAAAGGCAGGTGCATAGATATGGGTACTGAAAAAGTTCTTGAGATATCTGATTTTAATGTTGATTTTTGGGTAGATGGTGTTTGGTATCCAGCGGTAATCGATATGAATCTTGGTCTTGCCGCTGGCAAGGTGACTGCAATTGTTGGCGAATCAGGCTCTGGAAAATCTACAACCGCCCTTGGATTGATGTCTTTACTGGCCTCTAATGCACGGATTAATGGCAGTGTAAAGGTAAAAGGCGAAGAGATGGTCAATGCAAAATCCGCTATTTTGCATAGGTTTCGTGGGCGAGAAGTAGCATATATTTTTCAAGAGCCAATGACCGCGCTCAACCCGCTTTACACAATAGGTTTTCAAATAATTGAGACTCTGAGAAATCACTTTGATATGGGACCAAAGGAAGCTCAAAAACGGGCTCTTGAGTTGATAACAATGGTTGATATTCCAGAACCAGAGAAATCAATTAATAAATATCCCCATCAATTATCTGGTGGACAACGACAGCGGGCAATGATTGCTCAAGCACTCGCATGCGATCCTGCACTGCTCATCGCCGATGAACCGACTACCGCCCTTGATGTAACGGTGCAAGCTGAAATTCTGGATTTAATGCGCGGACTCAAGGACAAACTTAACTCTGCCATCTTGCTTATCACTCACGACATGGGAGTTGTGGCCGATATGGCCGATGAGATTCTTGTTATGAAGGATGGAATTACCGTCGAACATGGAACCGCGGATCAAATCTTTAATAAACCACGACACCCGTATACGCAACAACTATTAAGTGCAGTACCCAAGCTTGGCTCCAGCCTTAAACGCGTTCTTGCCTTTAGGCAGGATGCAAAGCCAGCTCCTGTTTTAAAACTTACTGATGTCACAATTGAGTACCCAAAACGCGGACGGGTTCCAGCATTTACCGCGGTCAAGAACTTTAGTCTAGAGATTTATCCCGGTGAAATCGTTGGCCTAGTTGGAGAATCAGGTTCTGGTAAGACAACTGTTGGCCGCGCAGCGATTGGTTTACTGCCAGTAAAAGCCGGAAGTATTGAAATCGTCGGAAAAGAGATTGCTGGTGCCAACCAAGCTCAGCTCTCTGCCATTCGCCGCCACACAGGAATTGTCTTTCAGGATCCAGCATCTTCGCTCAATCCTCGATTACCTATTGGGGAATCCATTGGCGAACCAATCTATTTAGCAAAAATTGCAAAAGGCACCGATCTTGCACGCATGGTCGAAGAACTACTTGATCAAGTAGAGCTTCCTCGAAGCTACCGAAACCGATACCCGCATGAACTCTCCGGTGGCCAGCGCCAGCGCGTGGGAATCGCCCGTGCACTCGCCTTAACACCTGATCTATTAATTGCAGATGAGCCTACGTCGGCACTTGATGTATCGGTACAGTCGCGCTTTTTAGATCTTCTGACGGAGCTTCAGGAGAAATTAAAATTTGCTTGTCTCTTTATTAGCCATGATTTAGCCGTTGTCGATATTTTGGCTCACCGAATTGCAGTAATGCAGAACGGTCTACTTGTAGAAACGGGTGATCGCGATGATATTTTGCTACGCCCACAAAATGATTACACACGTCGATTGATTTCAGCGGTTCCAGTACCTGATCCTGCCGAGCAACGCATTCGTCGTGAGGCCCGCTTAGCTGCCAAAAAGTAGTTCAGCTTGTGCGCAATAACTTTGAGCTCACTCTTTATGAGGATTCAGCTGAACTAGTCGTTGTCGTGGCTGGTGAAGCGATGGAAATGATTCTGCGCCAACTTGCAGAAAAGAAAATTTTTCACATCGCGCTAACTGGAGGCCCACTCGGGATTGAGTTTGCACAAAAATTAGTTGGATTAATGAACCATGCAGGCGATTTAATGGGTTTAAATATCTGGTTTAGCGATGAGCGCTTCGATACCACTGATAGTCCACTGCGTAACTCTCGGCCAGTTCGAGATGGTTTGAAAAACTCCTCAGTTAAGGTGCACGAAGTAGATTCATCTGATGGCGGAGGGAGCGTTTTTGAAGCCGCGCAATCGTATGAGGCGCAACTTCGCGGTGTCACAATGGATGTGTGCATTTTGGGACTTGGCTTCGATGGCCACGTAGCCTCTCTTTTTCCAGAGCACTGGAGTTCGCAGGCGACCGAAGCGGCCATTGCAGTTGCTGATTCACCGAAGCCGCCCGCCGAACGTGTCTCATTCTCAATGGCATTTATTAACGCATCAGATCAGGTATGGATTATTGCCAGCGGAAAAATTAAGGCCGCGGCAGCTAAGGCGGTTTTAGAGGCCGATGCATCCGTACCTGCTGGACACGTGCAAGCCTCTGGATTAACTCGCCTACTCCTTGATTCTGAAGCCTTTTCTAATAAGTGAGTTAAAAATCTAAGCAGGTAGACTCAGCGACATGCAAAGCACCATTAACTTTGGAATGGTCGGCCTAGGCCGCATGGGAGCCAATATTGTTCGCCGCTTGGGCCGCTCTGGGATTACTTGCGTCGTACATGATGTAAACCCCGAGGCCATTAAATCCTTGGCCGTTGAGGGTTTCACACCAGCGAAGACTCTTGCAGAGTTAGTTGCAGCCCTTTCGACCCCACGAACGGTATGGGTAATGGTGCCATCTGAGGTTACCGATTCAACTATTGCAGATGTTGCCAGCTATTTATCACCGGGTGACACTGTTATCGACGGCGGCAACTCTTATTACAAGAATGACATTGCCAATGCAGCCCTGCTTGCAGAAAAAGGGATTAATTTTGTTGATGTCGGAACAAGTGGGGGTATTTACGGATTAGAGCGCGGGTATAGTTTGATGATTGGTGGTAGGGAATCTGTAGTTAAGGATTTGGAGCCTATCTTTAAAGCTCTTGCTCCCGGCTTTGATGCAGTGGAGCGAAGCGTTGGCCGATCTGGTGAACCATCACCAAGTGAGTATGGATATTTACACTGTGGTCCAGCAGGAAGTGGTCACTTTGTAAAAATGGTTCACAATGGAATCGAGTACGGGATGATGGCGGCATATGCCGAAGGCCTAGCGATTTTTGACGCCGCGCACACAATGGATCCTGCATATACGTTAAATCTGCCGGAAATCACCGAAGTGTGGCGTCGTGGAAGTGTTATTTCATCGTGGCTTCTAGATTTAACGGCTCAAGCTTTGCATGAAAATAAAGATCTCAAAGGTTTTTCAACAGAGGTTAGCGACAGTGGTGAAGGTCGCTGGGCAGTTCAAGCGGCAATTGAAGCCGGGGTACCAGCTCATGTTTTAAGCGCCTCTCTATTTTCCCGCTTTGCCTCTCGAAATAATGGAGATTTTTCAAACCGCGTATTGAGTGCGATGCGCCGCAAATTTGGTGGACACTAATTGTCACGTGCCGATGTTTTAGTGCTATTCGGGGCTACCGGTGATTTAGCCAAGAAGAAGTTATTTCCAGCTCTATACGAAATGGAGGCGACTGGCGAGTTAGAAATTCCCGTCTTTGCAGTGGCTTCCTCAAAGTGGACTCAGGAAGAGTTTAAAATGCGCGCCAGTTCCTCTATTCGTGAGCGAAAAGAGGTCCTAGAAGAGCCTGTCGATGAAGATGTTTTAAATAAGCTACTGGACAAGCTGTTTTTAGTTGTAGGAGATTACAAAGATCCACTGACATTCACAAAGCTTCGCGAGGCTATCACTGGATTTAAACTTCCCGTGATCTATTTAGCTATTACACCTGGGATGTTCACGGATGTGACTCAGGGTTTAGCTAATGTTAATCTCACTGCAAGTGCACGTGTGGTTGTCGAAAAGCCTTTCGGGCGAGATTTATCCAGTGCCATCGATTTAGATGAATCTCTTAAGAAACTATTACCAGAAGATCAAATCTACCGTATCGATCACTACTTGGGTAAAGAGTCCGTAGAAGACCTTCTGGCTTTTCGTTTTGCAAACACGTTATTCGAACCGGTTTGGAATCGTAATTATATTTCAAATATTCAAATAACTATGTCCGAAGATTTTGGAATTGAAGGTAGGGGCAATTTTTACGATGAGGTTGGTGCACTACGCGATGTTGTGCAAAATCACTTACTGCAAGTTCTGTCCATGTTAACCATGGAGCCACCTATTGACATGAGCTCTCGTGCATTGCAAGATGAAAAGTTAAAAACCCTATCTTCCGTGCGAAAACAAATTCCAGATGATGTTATTCGCGGTCAGTACGTCGGTTACTTGGATGAAACCGGTGTCGCAAAAAATTCACAGACAGAAACTTTTATTGCAATGAAATTATATATTGATAATTGGCGTTGGGCTGGAGTACCTATCTACTTACGTACTGGTAAAAAAATGGCTGAAACTACCATGGAAGCGGTTGTTGAATTTAAACAACCCCCGCGTCAATTATTTTCACTTAACAGTTCGAAACTGCCTGATCCAAATATTGTTCGATTTCGAATGGGTCGCCATGATGGAGTAGATCTCTCACTTCAAGCAAAGTCTCCGGGCTATGCTTTGACTACAAACACGATTGACTTAACAGTTGAATTTGCCGCAGCTTTGGGAGAGCGCAAGGAAGCATATGAACGCCTGCTCGATGCCGCAATACTCGGAGACCATTTCCGATTTACTCGAATTGATGCGGTATTGCAATCATGGGCAATCTTTGATGATGTCCTAAAAGCTCCATCAAAACTGCAGCCATATTTTGAAGGCAGTTGGGGTCCCGATGAAGCCCAGGAATTAGTGCCAGGGGGATGGGCTATCTGTGGAAAAGCAGCAGATAAGAGTCCTTAACCACGTACTAGTCGCTGGCTTGACCGCTTCGATGTGTGTAACGGCCAAGGAAGTCGGCTTTCATATCGACGAAGTTTCCATCTAATAAAGCCTGACGCATCTGATCGACTAAGCGCACAATAAATCGTTCATTATGGATCGTTGCAAGCGTTGCGGCAATAATTTCTTTTCCCCTAAATACATGGTGCATATACGCCCGTGTGTAGTGCGTACAGGTATAGCAGTCACATTCATCATCTATCGCCGTGAAATCGCGCTTAAAACGGCTGTTAGATAGGTTAAAACGCCCCTCCATCGTGTATACGGCGCTTGTTCGGGCAATTCGAGATGCTAAAACGCAGTCAAAAGTATCGACACCATTTTCAACACTGACAAATAAATCTTCGGGGGCACCGATGCCTAATAGATGTTTAGGTTTATTTTCAGGCAAGTTCTGATTGACCCAAGAAACAATGGTGCCCAGAGCTCTCTTATCCAAAGCCCCCCCAATCCCGAAGCCATCAAAAGACTGACCTGATGATTGCATCGACCCTAAATCGCCGGCCGCTTTTTTGCGCAAATCTTCATACTGAGCGCCCTGAATAACTCCGAATAAGGCTTGATAAGGCTTACCGATTCGCTCATCGGTCAAGCGTTTGTGTTCATCCAAACAACGTATCGCCCAAGCAAAAGTACGATCTATAGCCAACTCTTGATATTTGCGAGTATTGTGCAAAGTGGTGCACTCATCGAAGGCAAAGATGATGTCAGCACCGATCTGATGTTGAACCTGCATTGATACCTCGGGGGTAAAGCGATGCATCGAACCATCGAGGTGTGATTTAAAAGTTACTCCCTCATCATCGACATGGGCAAGGCGCTCTTTGTTATCTGCGATGACATCATCTCGGCGAAATGTTTTTGTATCCATCGCTATGACTTTCTTAAAGCCAACGCCGAGAGATAAGACTTGAAAGCCACCTGAATCGGTAATCGTGGGACCGGGCCAGTTCATGAATTCGCCAAGCCCGCCAGCTTCATCGAGAATATCTGAACCTGGTTGTAAATAAAGATGGTAGGCATTTGCAAGCAAAGCTTGCGCCCCAAGATCGGCCATTGCTTCAGGCAGAACTGATTTAACGGTGGCTTTAGTACCTACTGGAATAAACGCCGGCGTTTGAATCTGCCCATGCGGAGTTGTAATTGTTCCAACGCGCGCTAAAGAGTTACTTACGGCATGTTTGATGTCAAATGAAAAACTCACCAGCTACCAGATTTGCACGCGGGATTCTTCATCCAACCAGAGCGCATCGCTCTGTGTGAGGCCAAAGGCATCATAAAAAGGTGTGAAGTTACTAACGATAGTGTTGCAGCGAAACTCATTAGGGGAGTGCGGATCAGTTGCAATACGGCGACGCTGTTCTTCAACTCGTACCTTGCCTCGCCAGACCTGTGCCCATCCAAGAAATAATCGCTGCTCTCCGGTTAACCCATCGATTACTGGTGAAGCCTGGCCGGCCAATGAAATTTGGTAGGCCTTATAGGCAATTGCTAATCCACCTAAATCACCAATATTTTCACCCACAGTTAAGGCGCCATTAACTGTGATCTCTGGCGTTTCTTCAGGCCGTAGTTCGTTGTACTGAGCGATCAGCGCATTAGATCGGAGTTCGAAGGCAGCGCGATCGGAATCACTCCACCAATTATTGAGTGCGCCATCTCCGTCGTACTTTGAACCCTGATCATCAAAGCCATGTCCGATCTCATGTCCAATAACCGCGCCGATTCCACCATAGTTGACGGCATCATCGGCGTTAAGTCCGAAAAACGGTGGCTGTAAAATCGCCGCAGGAAATACAATCTCATTCATGACCGGGTTGTAATAAGCATTTACCGTTTGAGGAGTCATATGCCATTCGTCACGATCCACCGGCTTACCAATCTTGGCTAACTCAAAATCACGTTGGAACTTAGTTACATGGCCAATATTTGCAAAGAGATCACTGGCATCAGTGCGTAGCGCCGAATAATCGCGCCACTTATGTGGGTAGCCAATTTTTGGCGTGAACTTGCTCAGTTTTTCTAAGGCTTTCTGCTTTGTCTCATCACTCATCCAGTCGAGAGCGTTGATGCTGATGCGATACGCCTCAATCAGATTAGCAACAAGTTGTTCCATGCGCACTTTGGCCTCCACCGGGAAGTGCTTCTCGACATAGACCTTACCTACCGCCTCACCGAGGGAGCCCTCCACAAGTGAAACGGCACGCTTCCAGCGCTCGCGAAGCTCGGGAGTACCCGAGAGAGTTTTGCCATAGAAATCAAAGTTCTGGTTAACCAAATCGCTAGATAGGTAAGGGGCTGATCCACTAATAATCTTCCACTTGAGCCAGGCTACCCACGAATCGCGATCAAAGTTTGAAAGAATTGTGGAAAGGCCTGCAAAAAAATCCGGTTGTCGGACAACGACTGAATCTAAAACAACACTAGGTATTGCACCTGCTGAAAGGTAGAGGTCAAAATCGAAGGCGGGCATGAGCTCAACAATCTGAGCTCGGCTCATCTTGTTATAAGTCAGCGTTGCATCTCGATCTTTTACCGCATCAAAGTGATGGCTTGCGATGGAGGTTTCAAGCGCCAGAATTTTTGCCGCTAAATCTGCAGCTTCATTAATACCAACCAATAAAAACATAGCTTTAACATGGGCTAAGAAAGCGGAACGAATGTGAGCATGCTGATCTTCCCGATAATACGACTCGTCTGGCAGGGATATACCTCCTTGAGATAGATACAAAATATTTGTTGAGACATCCATTTGGTCGGCATAGATAAAAGAAGCGAAGACGCCTCCAAGGCCCCGAGCCTCAAGCCAAGACATCGTTGAAATAAAATCAGACAATTTATTAATCGAATCGCACATGGCTAAATCTTCTAAAATCGGTGTGTAACCCTTTTCTTCAATCGCCTCTGCTGCCATAAATGATGAGTAGAGGTCGCTAATCTTTGTAGCCTCAGCCGAACCAGTTGCACTTTCAATGATGGCGCGGACCTGTTTTTCAGATAAGTCACGAAGGTTTATGAAGGCACCATCGCTGGCGCGATCTGCGGGAATGACCGCAGTTTTAAGCCAGCCCCCATTGAAGTAGCGGTAGAGATCATCTTGAATACGAATAGTTGGCTCGATATGGCTCATGTCTAAACCGCTGGTACTTGCGCTCACGTGGGCAACTCCTTATTAAATGTAGTTGAAAGTTCAACTGTTAGCGTACAATCTCCTCATGCCAGACCAAAACGCTACCGCACCGAAGTGGCTTAGCCCAGCCGAAATGAAGGCTTGGCGTAGCTACATTATTGCTAGTCGCCATCTGCTTGATGCTTTAGATAGTGATTTAGTTGGCCACGATTTATCAATGCCAGATTATGAGATTTTGGCACAGTTAAGTGATGCACCTGAGAGGCGTTTGCGAATGAGTGAACTCGCTGAAATCACACTCTTGTCTCGCTCTCGTCTTTCTCATCGAATGAAGGTTATGGAAAAAGCCGGTTGGGTAAAGCGAGAAGCCTGTCCTTCAGATAAACGCGGATTCTTTGCAGTGATGACACCTAAGGGATGGAAGGCGATCGTCGCCGCAGCACCTGATCATGTAGCAAGTGTGCGCTCTCGCTTTGTTGATCACTTATCAACTCAGGAACAAGTGGTGTTAGCAGGTATCTTTTCTCGAATTGAAGAGTCATTTCGTTGTGAGGTGATTGACGAATAGAAAAACTTCATAAAAAAACCCGCCACATATAGTGGCGGGTTTTTTAATTGCTAATTACTTAGCTACTGCCTTCTTGCGGCGCTTCTTTGGTGCAGCTGCTGGAGCTACTACCTTTTTAGCTGCTGCCTTCTTGCGCTTCTTTGGAGCAGCTTTCTTAGCTGCTGCCTTCTTGCGCTTCTTTGGAGCAGTTTTCTTAGCTGCTGCCTTCTTGCGCTTCTTTGGAGCAGCTGCCTTAACGGCTGCCTTCTTGCGCTTCTTTGGAGCAGCTTTCTTAGCTGCTGCCTTCTTGCGCTTCTTTGGTGCTGCTGCTTTCACAGCTGCCTTCTTGCGCTTCTTTGGTGCTGCTGCTTTCACAGCTGCCTTCTTGCGCTTCTTAGGTGCTGCTTTCTTTGCTGCGGCCACGTACTTCTCCTATCGGAATGGTTCGGATCCGTCACCCAAACCTTTTCGTGGATAAGCGTGACACTAATTAAGGGAAAATGCCACATTGTGCGAATAATAATTTAGTGCGTGTCGCAAATTCTTTTTTTCTTATTGTATGCATTCATGGAAAAAAAGAAGAGTAAAACTATTGAGTATTTTCGCGCACATCATTTTCCCGAATCTTCGCTAGCGCATATTCATTGGTTTTAGCATCATATCTGCGAAATTTAGGCATAATTAAGGCAAGAAATCCGACGGCAATCACACAAGCAATCCCGCCAAATGTTACGGAGAAGGTCAAACTTGTGGCAGCGGCCATTGAGGCCGCACGCATCTGCCCTGCGAGGGGTCCAATCGAGTAAGAGAGCAGTTCAATTCCTGCCAGGCGACCTCTTAAATTATCTGGGATTGTTTGATTCCACATAGTTGATCGAAATATTGCACTGACCATGTCAAATGCACCGGCAAGGGTCAGAAAGAGCAGAACTAAGATGAGAGAGTTCCATACACCAGACAGAGCGATGGCAGTACCCCACCCCATAGCTGCCCACATGATGGCTCGACCATGGTGTGAATAGTTTTTAGTCCAACCAGATGTCAACGTCACAATGACAGAACCCACCGTAACTGAAGCGTAGAGCAGACCTAAAGCCCATGGGGTGCCGAGTTGGTCGGCCCAAAAAGGAATCAAGGCAGTTGGCATCGCAAAAAACATTGCAGCTAAATCTATGAGATAAGTACCTAGTAAATCCTGTCGCCTAAATGCATATCGGATTCCCTCTAATAACGCAGCCAGAGATGGCTTTTCTCCTTCTTTAGTAGCAGGAATTGAACGTACTCGAGAGAGAAAAATTAATGAGATTACAAACGTAAAAACATCCACGGCATAACCCACTGAAATCGAAAAAGTTGAGATGAGAATTCCACCAATAGTCGGACCAACGATTACTCCTAACTGCCAACGCAAACTCATCAATGCACTAGCTGCAGGCAAATCTTGATGTTCCACTAATCGAGGAAGGGCTGCATCCATACTAGGTCGCTGCAGTCCATTTACTGCGGCGAATAATCCAGAGACTACATAAATCAAAACAAGATTCGGCTCAGGAAGGAGAGCATTAATTAAAAGTATTGAGGTCAAGATCAGAGATGCGGCTTCGGTTGCCCAGACCATCTTTTTGCGATCCACATAATCGGCCAGAGTTCCACCATAGAGCCCGAAAATAATCAGAGGGATAATCTCTACAGTGGCGCTTAGCGCCACAGCCACATAGGAGTTTGTCATCTCCTTAATCTGAAAGGGCACGGCAACATAAGTGATCATCGAGCCCATGTAGGTTATGAGCCCTGCAGCCCACAGGTTTCTGAAATCTGCCGACTTTTTTAGAGGCGAAATATCTATCGCAATTCGAGCCACAACTGGAAGATTAGTTGAAAATCTGCTCTGGACCTGGAAAAATCCCGTTTTTTACATCTTGGGAAAACTCAATGGTCGCTGCCAACATTTCTGCACGCAAATTGCGATATGCCTTTGCCAACTTAGGTGGATTTTTCGTAATTCCCATCAGATCCGTCCACACCAAAACTTGAGCATCGCAGTTGATTCCGGCACCGATGCCGATGGTTGGAATCGTTAGCGTTGCGGTTATTCTCGCTGCTAATTCGGCGGTCATGAGCTCTAAAACAATGGCAAATGCTCCAGCTTTTTCAATGGCATGAGCAGCCTCTACAATCGCATCACCATCGCTGCGGCCCTGAACTCTATAACCGCCGAGTTGATGCAGGGCCTGAGGAGTAAGTCCAACGTGACCCATAACTGGGATTCCTGAGCTAACGAGTTTTTCAATAGTTCTAATATGAGCGCCTTCTAGTTTTACTCCCATCGCCCCGGCCTCTTTGAAGAATCTGGTGCTGGTTGCTAACGCCTGTTCGGGTGAGGTTTCATACGAACCAAAGGGTAGGTCGGCAATCACCAATGCTTGGTGTGATGCTCGCACCACTGCGCGGGTCAATGGGATTAGCTCATCGACTGTCACTGGAATTGTGTTCTCGAAACCTAGAAAGTTATTTCCAGCACTGTCGCCAACGAGCAAGACTGGAGTACCGGCCTCATCAAAAATCTCAGCGCTCATCTGTTCATATGCGGTGAGCATTATCCATTTTTCGCCACGTTTTTTCGCCGCAGCTAAATCCAAAATTGTCACGCGTCGATGCATAGCACCGCCATATAAGGCTTCCATCTGACTTCCTCTCCTCGTTGCCGGCTAAATGCCAGTCCCCGGGCCACATAGATTGATCGGCTCGTAAACTCGCCGATTAACTTGAGATAAGGATACCCCTGTTACTCTTGAAAAATGAAGTTGCGCGTGGCCCTTGCTCAAATCAATCCAACCGTTGGAGATCTTGCAAGTAATAGCGCCTTGATTGCAGCATCGATTACTTCGGCCCAAAAATCCGGGGCCGATATTGTGGTTTTTCCGGAGATGGTAGTTACGGGATATCCAGTTGAGGATTTAGCGCTTCGCCCCTCATTTCAACTCGCAAGCCAGGAGGCCATTGCCGAGATTGCACAGGGCATAGATGGGGATCTCGTTGCAATCATTGGCTATCTAGATACCTCACATGATGGTTCGCCTCAAAACGCCGTTGCAGTAATTCATCAGCGCCACATAAAGTCCCAATACATCAAAAGAGATCTACCTAATTATGGTGTCTTCGATGAATTCAGGAACTTTAAAGCCGGGACTAAAAGCCTTGTACTCCGAATTCACGGTGTCGATGTCGCAGTCGCAATCTGTGAAGACATCTGGCACTCAATAGCCGATATCGCCGCGCGCACTCCCGGTTTACTTGTCGTTCCAAATGGCTCGCCGTACGAGCGAAACAAGGACGACGTGCGTTTGGCCCTTGTACAAAAGCGGGCGAGAGAAATCGACGCGCCTCTGGCTTATGTCAATATGACTGGTGGGCAAGATGATTTGGTTTTTGATGGTGACTCTATTGTTGTCGATCGCAATGGAGCCCTTCTAGCACGTGCACCCCAGTTCGATGATCTAATCGTGATTGCCGATATTGAATGCGCCGTTGGTACTTCGAATCCGGATGTAATTATTTCAAGTGATGATGCAATTCATTCTAAGGAAATTTCCGGCACGATAGCCGAGCGATTGAGTGATGAGGCAGAAATCTGGCAGGCACTCGTGGTTGGTCTTCGTGACTACATTGCAAAGAATAGTTTTAAATCAGTTGTACTTGGCTTATCTGGCGGAATTGATTCGGCACTGGTTGCCGCCATCGCTATCGATGCCGTCGGTGCTCAGAATGTTTATGGAGTTGCTATGCCAAGTA
>JAUSFN010000011.1 GCA_030649935.1 Candidatus Planktophila sp. | reverse complement strand
ACAAATCTACGGCCGCACAAGCCAGTTTCTTTAATCAGAGTTGAGTAATTTATGCAGATTGGTTCGCTATTAGCTGGCATTCTTCAATTATTTCTCTTTGCCCTACTTGGTCGTTTAATTCTTGATTATGTTCGTATGTTTGCTCGAAACTGGAAGCCAAGTGGAATCTCGCTTTATTTGGTAGAAGCAATTTATGCCATCACTGATCCACCTATGCGCTTTGTAGGTCGTTTTATTCCACCACTTCGTATTGGTGCGGTCAGTTTAGATATGAGCTTTATTGTGCTCTTCTTTGGAGTTCAACTTTTGATGGGCTTAGTTAGCGGGATTTAGTAAGCATTACTGCTAAACCAATCTCACTTACCTCCACATTTATTAATTCATCGCGCATCATTGAAATCGCTAGAACTTCGTCCTGTATATGTGCCTGGTCACTTTCAATAGCTTCAATGATTTCAGGAGTTGCATTCCACACAATATCGATCCGATCCGATATTTCAAAGCCATCACTCTTGCGGCGCTCTTGAATAAATCTAATAACTTCGCGAGCATGTCCGGCCAAGATCAGAGTCGAGGTAAGCGCTAAGTCTAGTGCAACACTTTCACCTTCATGAGATGCAACCATCCATCCACTTTTTGGCACCTCTGTAATTACAACGTCACCCAATTCGATTTCCCACTGACCAACTTTTGTAACTCCTTCGCTGCGAAGAGTTTTGACTAAGGCGGCTGCGTTAGAGGTGGATATTTCCTTGGCAATCTCTTGAACCGCGGCGCCAAATTTTGCACCTAGGCTTTTAAAGTTTGCCTTGATTGAGATATCTACTAAATCGCCATCGGCATTAGCAATATCTTCAAGGGTTATAACATTGAGTTCGTCGGCTATCTGTTCGCGCATTTGCGTAGGCAATGAAGCCCACCCGCTTGCAGCGATGAGGGCTCGACCTAATGGTTGACGAATCTTGATTCCAGATTCAGCCCGGGCAGCACGTCCGAGTTCAACAATGCGACGCGTCAAAGCAACTTGATTTCTAAGTGGATTGTTAATTGCCGTTTCATCTGCAACTGGGAAGTCGGATAAGTGAACAGAGATCGCCGCGGAAAGATCGTTCGGACGTACAAGCTCCTGCCAAACCTGCTCAGTGATAAAGGGAACCATTGGAGCTAGAAGTTGTGTCAAGACCACGAGACATTCGTGCAATGTTGCCATTGCCGCTACTTCGCCATCCCAAAAACGGCGACGGGAACGACGTACGTACCAGTTGGAGAGATCATCTATAAATCGAGCAAGAGAGCGCCCAGCAATTTGAGAATCAAATTCAGTTAATGCTTTATCAACTTCGAGGATCAAAATATTGAGTTCAGAGATAATCCAACGATCCATTAATGAGCGTTCGGACAATGGAGGAGTTTGGGTTAAGTCAAAGTTAGAAGCCTTTGCATACAGAGCGTGAAATGAGACGGTATTCCAATAGGTCAACAAAGTTTTGCGTACGACTTCATTTATTGCATCGTGGCCAACGCGGCGTGCAGCCCAAGGTGAACCCGCTGCCAACATGTACCAGCGAACGGCATCGGCGCCATGTTGATCCATAAGCGCCATAGGCTCCAAAACATTTCCAAGATGCTTACTCATCTTTCGACCGTCTTTATCTAGAATATGACCGAGGCAGAGAACGGTTTTATATGAAGATTTATCGAAAACCAAAGTTCCAATTGTCATTAGGGTGTAAAACCAACCACGTGTTTGGTCAATCGCTTCGCAAATGAAATCGGCAGGGTAAGAGGCTTGAAATTTTTCAACCGAACCCTCGACATGAGGGTAACCCCACTGTGCAAATGGCATGGCTCCCGAGTCATACCAGCAATCAATAACTTCGGGGACTCGAACCATTGTTAAAGCACATTCAGAACAGTTTATTGTGATGTCATCTACAAATGGGCGATGAGGGTCAAGGTCAGAAAGTTCTTGACCAGATAAATCCCCTAACTCCTTCAATGAGTCGACACAAATTTCATGTTTATTTTCACAACGCCAGATTGGTAGAGGAGTACCCCAGTATCGATTTCGAGAAAGCGCCCAATCGACATTGTTATTGAGCCAGTCGCCGTAGCGACCATCCTTAATCGTCTGAGGATGCCAATCAGTTGCGGCATTCTCCCGCAGAAGTGCCTCTTTAATCGAAGTTGTACGTATGTACCAAGAAGGCTGTGCGTAATACATGAGTACGGTGTGGCAGCGCCAGCA
>JAUSFN010000026.1 GCA_030649935.1 Candidatus Planktophila sp. | reverse complement strand
CACCAAACTCAAGAAAAAAATCGACGATAGATCGATCATCATCTAAAGTTAATTTCTTGCGAGCATCTGCTGGTGATAACCATAAGATTTGATCTACTTCGGTGGGATTCGGTTTCCCAGTTGGCTCACCAACGGCTTGGGCCGACCAGTATTTAACAAGTTTTGTCACACCATCAACAACATATGTTGCATCGCCAATTTCCGGTCCAAAGATCGCACAATATCCGGTCTCTTCCATGACTTCTCGATAGGCGCAACCAATCATGCTTTCATTAGCATCTAACTTACCTTTTGGAAGTGACCAATCTCCATAGCGTGGTCGGTGAATTAGGGCGATCTCAATCCTCTTTTTTGTGTCAAAGCGCCATAAGACAGCGCCAGCTGCATAGATGGGCGGGCTTTCATTATTCAATTACTGCCTACCTTTTGCATAGTGCTTAATCATTGTTGAATGAACGTCGATAAGTGAATTGCCGTTGCTATCTAAACTCTTTCTCGTCCACTCGGTTCCTGTGAGTTGCCAACTGGATGCTTGATTTGAAAGTCCAAGATCTATAATCGCCTGCAATCTCTGGTGGTGATCTTTTTTATCTACACGAATTAAGCTTTCAACTCTTCGGTCTAAATTACGACCCATGAGATCTGCACTCCCGATCCAGTACTCATCTTCACCCCCATTAACGAAATGAAAGATTCTCGAGTGCTCTAAGAAACGTCCAAGAACTGATTTCACAGTAATATTTTCAGAAACTCCCTTGAGTCCTGGTTGGACGGCGCAAATACCTCTAATCAGAAGTTCAACTTTTACTCCCGCTTGAGATGCTTCGTAGAGCTTTTCAACAAAACTCTCATCCAAAATAGAGTTAAGTTTTAATTGAATACCCGCAGGTCGACTTAACTTAACATTTTCAATTTCTCGGTCTATTCGCTCCATGATTCCAGTGCGAAGCGTTCTTGGTGCTACTAAAAGTCGAGAGTAAGTCGATTGTGGTGCAAAACCTGAAAGTTGGTTGAAGAGCTTAGTGAGATCTTCAGTTAATTCAATGTCGTTACTTAGAATTCCTAAATCCTCGTACATTCGTGCCGTCTTTGGGTTGTAATTACCCGTACCGATATGGCAGTAACGTCTCAATCCTTGAGGCTCATCTCGAATAACTAAAGAGAGTTTTGCATGAGTCTTCAACCCCATCAAACCGTAGACAACGTGAACCCCAGCCGCTTCAAGCTTTCTTGCCCAGCGCACATTGGCCTGCTCATCAAAGCGTGCGCGAATTTCAATCACCGCCAAGACTTGTTTGCCTGCTTCGGCGGCCTCTATTAGCGCTTCGATAATGGGTGAGTCTCCCGAAGTTCGATATAACGTCTGCTTAATCGCTAGCACATGTGGATCTTCAGCAGCACTTTGAAGGAAGTGCACCACCGATGAGGTGAAGGATTCATACGGGTGATGGAGCAAAATTTCGCCTTGTCGAATTGCAGCGAAGAATAAATCGGAGTCCTCTGAATCAACTTCAGATAGGGCGTGGGCCGTTCGTGATCTAAATTTTTCAAATTTGAGCGCTGGAAATCCAAGATCTGCAATTTTATTGAGTGCAGTTAGGTCAAGTGGTAAAGAGGTGTGAATGATGTTCTCTTCACTTATTCCGAGTTCATTCGCTAATCGTTCCACGAGACTTGTATCAACACCATCTTCAATTTCTAGGCGGACAGGCGGACCAAATCTACGTCGCGCTAACTCTTGTTCAAGTGATAGCAGGATATCTTCCGACTCTTCTTCATCTAACTCTAGGTCTTGGTTTCGTGTGATTCGAAAACAATAATGCTCTTCAATTACCATTCCGGGGAAGAGCGCTTCCAGATTGCTTGCGATAAGCGTTTCGATCGCTATAAATCTAGAAGAGCCGTTCTTTGCAGTTGCGATAAAACGGGGAAGAATCTCTGGAACTTTTACGCGAGCAAAAAACTCTTCATGTGTTTCCTCATTTTTTACGATAACTGCGAGATTTAGAGAGAGTCCTGAAATGTATGGAAAAGGATGAGAGGGATCTACCGCAAGTGGAGTCAGCACTGGAAAGATTCGATCTCGAAATAACTTATCTACATACGTTCGTTCGGTCTCATTCAAATCATCTACATGCAAGAACTCAATTCCCTCTTCATGCAATTTCGGAATAATATCCTCATGAAAAACCTTTGACTGACGTTCAATTAACGATTTCGTAATTGAAGAAATTTGACTCATTAACTCCCTTGGAGCGATCCCAGCGACATTAGGCGCAGTCACATCATTTTCAATTTTGCTCATGAGGGTTGCAACTCGCACCATAAAAAACTCGTCGAGATTGGATGAGAAAATAGCCAAAAAGCGGACACGCTCTAAAAGAGGAATTCGCTCATCCTCGGCCAACTCAAGTACGCGCTGGTCAAAGGCGAGCCAACTGAGCTCTCGGTCTGTAATATTTTGGAACTTCACACCTCCCATTCTCCACTTTTTTAGTAAACCGTAGGTGTCTGGCAGGTGGATTTCTAGCAAACGGCCCTGAACTTCGCACATATGAGCTGCAAATGGCAGACTAAAGCCCATGATCACGAATTACTGGATGAGCCCTGAGACAACATCGGTCAATCGATTACCCATGCTCAATATTGAGCACATCGAAAAGATTTCACTCAATGGCACGTGGCGATTCCAGTTACTTCACTCTCCACTAGATCGAATTGACAAAAAATGGTCGACAATTCCCGTTCCTGGGCTGTGGACGATGCAACCAGAGAGCGATGTCTTTTTCGACAAACCGATCTATACAAATGTACAGATGCCCTTTGAGGAGCAACCACCACAAGTCCCCGCTGAGAATCCACATGGTGTGTATGAGCGAGATTTCGAAATCCCTGACAGTTGGAAAGACAAACGAATAGTTTTGCATCTTGGTGGATACGAATCGGTGGCTCTTGTCTCTGTCAATGGCGTTGAAGTTGGGCTAACAAAGGATTCGCGGTTAGCCGCTGAGTTTGACGTCACTCAATTTGTCCGACGTGGTAGTAACGTCCTTCGCATAGATGTGACGAAATGGTCAGATGCAACTTTTATTGAAGACCAAGACCAGTGGTGGCATGGTGGAATCACTCGTTCAGTAAAGTTATTTGCAACCAACAAAGTATTCATTGAACGTTTCTACACAACTGCCGGGCTTGAGAAAGACTGCACAACTGGAACACTAAATATTCGTGCCTATATCGCTTCGATAGATAATCTTTCGAGTGATGGCTACACCTTGCGAACATCGATTGAAGAGCTTGCGAAAGTAAAGTCCGCTAAATTAGAGGCCACTATCAAACGTTTTTCCACACCGCTTTGGACAGAGCGCGATGAAGCGCTCAAGCTCAGAAGTGATGAGTACTTCCACGGCAAGTTCTGGCATGGAAATATGCCCGAAGATGCCAGGCGCGCAATTACAGAGAATGAACCGTGGCCCGTTGGAAAAGTTGAATTCAATACCAAAATTCCAAAAATACAGCCTTGGTCGGCTGAAAATCCTAATCTCTACACCCTCAACATTGAGTTAATTGATCCTACTGGAAATGTTGTAGAAGTTTCCCAACAGAAGATCGGCTTTCGTTCTGTAGAAATTAAAGGCCAAGAGCTTTTACTCAATGGCCAGCCTGTCATGTTCTATGGTATTAATCGACATGATTTCAATCGATTTACCGGCCGTGCATTGACCCGTGATGACATGCGCGAGGATTTGCTCGAGCTCAAGCGATGGAATTTCAATGCGGTACGTACTTCGCATTATCCGAATGATGCCGCATTTCTAGATCTATGCGATGAACTTGGTTTTTATGTTATTGGTGAAGCAAATATCGAATCCCATGCATTTATCGCTTCAATCTGTGATGACCCGAAGTATTTAACAGCCTTCGTCGACCGCGTTGGAAGAATGATTCAGCGAGATATTCACCACCCCGCCGCAGTGATGTGGTCCCTTGGCAATGAATCTGGTGCTGGAACTAATCATGAAGCGGCCGCTGCTTATGCTCGAAATTTTGATCCATCAAGGCCGCTTCATTATGAGGGTGGAATCCGCGGGAATTGGATGGGAAGTCACTCCCTCACCGATGTAATCGCACCGATGTATCCTGCGATTAGCGCCATCAAAGAGTATGCGAATTCCAACAAAGCTGATCGACCACTGATTATGTGTGAGTACTCACATGCTATGGGAAATGCCAATGGAACTCTTGCTGAGTATTGGGATGTTATTGAATCTACTCATGGATTACAGGGTGGATTTATTTGGGAGTTTTGGGATCACGGGCCAGTCCAAACCATGCCCGATGGCAGTACGAGAAATGCATACGGCGGTGATTATGGTGAAGTCAAGCATGATGGAAACTTCTGTTGCGATGGCATGGTTTTTCCTGATAGGACGGCAAAGCCTGCCATGCACGAGTTTAAATCGATTGCTGCACCTGCGAAAATTACTTCAGTTAAAGCCTCCACAGGCAATTTTAAAATTTTTAATAAAAATTTCTTTAAAGACTTAAGTGAGTATGAGCTCTACTGGACGATTACTCGTGATGGAATTATTTGCGATAGTGGAAAAGTAAAATTACCAAAGGTCGCACCGCGAAAGAACATGGCTTTCACCGTGAAATCTCCGCTACTCAGTAAAGCAGATGGTACGGGAGAGCGCTTTATTAATTTTAGTATTGTAAAAATCGCGAGCACTGCCTGGTCACCAACAATGAGTGAAGTTGGATGGAGCCAATTATCACTTCCTTCGAGGAGTTTGAGCGTCAAAGCTTCGGCACAGTCGGAATTATTCGCCAACGTGGTAGATGATTATGGTCAAATTACTCTGCCTTACGGAGTACTCGCACCCGTGCTTTCACTATGGCGCGCACCTACTGACAATGATCGAATCGGACATATAGCGACAAAATGGAACCGGTGGGGATTACGCGATCTCGAACGTAGTGATTGTATTGTTTCCCAAACATCCAAGAGAGTAATGATTGCAAATATCTGGTTAACAAGTACTGGTATTGAGATAAAGCACACTCAAACAATCACGCCTGTTGCTCATGGTTTTAGAGTCAAAGAAAGCGTCACCCTTCCAAAATCGTTGGTTGACGTAGCCCGTATCGGAACTAACTTTGAACTGCGCGGAGAGCTTTCGGATCTAACTTGGTTTGGCAGTGGGCCTCATGAAACCTATCCAGATAGGAAAATTGCCCGTATAAACCGTTATATTTCCACGGTAGCTGAGCAATACATACCTTATGTCCGCCCTCAGGAAAATGGTGGTCACAATGGAGTGCGGTGGTTTGAGCTTACAAACGCTAATGGGAATGGCCTCCGTGTCCAATTAAATAAACCTCTGCAGGTATCCATAACGCCAAATCGTGCAATTGATTTAGCCGATGCCACGCATAATGTTGAAATAAAGCCATGTGGAAATACGGTTGTCCACATTGACGCCGCTCACCGTGGTGTAGGTACGGCTGCATGCGGACCCGATACTTTGCCACAGTATCTAATCAAATCTGGCCTTCACACATGGGAATGGGTTGTAACTACAATTTAAAGTAATTAATCCCATACTAATCAATCCAAGTGTGTAAGTGGCCAATGAATTGCAATTGGATATTTGCAGCTTCTTCCATCTCCAGATGATTTACCTCTTGCGCGTCGCCACATCCACGGCATAGCAAAAGTAATAAACCACAGTAAAGTAATCATGGAACGGAAAATCTTTGGTTTTTGTTTGGCAGGTGGAAGAGGATCGCGCCATCTGGCGTCAAAAGGAAGATTAAGAAGCTCAAGAACTGCTTGTGCAACTCGTTCGTGACCCTTCGCATTTAAATGCAGACGGTCAAATGCCAAAAAACGCCGATCGCTAAATGCCGCTTCTTCATTAGCATCGGCAATGATCGCACCTACTTCAAAACCCACCGCCCGAACATTTCGATTGAACTCACTAAAGCGCTCCTCCCACATTTTGGCCGAGCGCCCAGTGTTTCCAGTTTTTTCTAAAACTGTAAATAGCATTACGGTGGCACCTGATGCCGCCAAGCGCCTTACTGCATCGGAATACAAGGGAAGCACTAACTCCGATTTGTAACCAGGTCTAATCACATCATTTGCTCCAGCGTGAAAAGACACAAGCGTCTCGGCTCCACTGACTTGTGTGATGGCCGCATCAATCTGCTCATCCACGACTTGGCGTACCAGTTTTCCTCGAACTGCTAAATTGGCATACGTAAAGTCTGAGTGGAATTTAGCCATGACATCTGCAACGCGATCGGCCCAACCGCGATAGTGACCATATTTTTTTTCATCACACATGCCCTCGGTGTATGAATCGCCTAGCGCGATAAAACGCGAATAACTCACGTGTTTTAAGCCTTTCGGCGAGCCTGATCCACGAAGAAAAGTGCAATTGCCGTTGCAACACTTGCGTTAAGCGATTCAGTAGTTGCACTAATAGGAATTGAAATAACAAGGTCGCACTTTTCGCGAGTTAGTCGTGCTAAGCCTTTGCCTTCGCTTCCGACAACAATCATGATCGCCTCGGCTGCAATCTTCATCGAACTAATTAACTCTTCAGACTCTCCATCCAGGCCGACAACGAAAAGTCCTTCTTTCTTGGCGGCATCAATTGTGCGTGCAAGATTTGTTACCTGCGCGATTGGCAAGCGCGCTGCCGCCCCAGCCGATGATTTCCACGCCGATGCAGTCATAGATGCTGCGCGACGTTCAGTCATGATCACACCTGCTGCGCCAAATGCAGCTGCGCTTCGAATAATTGCACCTAAATTACGTGGATCTGTTACTCCATCAAGTGCGACCACGAGCGCTGGATACTTGGCCCGTTGCATAATCTCTTCAAAGCTTGAGTACTGATACGGCTTTATAGCGAGAATAATTCCTTGGCTATTGGGTGAAATGCCTTCAACCTCTGCGCGATGGGCCTCACGAATTGGTAATCCCAAGTGAAGCGCTAACTTCAATGACTCAGCTACGCGATCATCTACTTCAATACTACGTGCCACCAACAATTCGGTCGATGGGACGCTCTCGCGAAGCGCCTCTAAAACGGCGTTACGCCCTGCAACGATTTCACCTCGTGGTCGATCTCCCCGCGGTGCTCGAGTCGAAGGTGTCTTACCAGCAGTTTTCTTAGCAACTGCCTTCTTGCGCTTTGCCGCTGCGTGATATGGGCGGTCCTCTGCCTTAGGAGTCGGACCTTTTCCCGTAAGACGCTTTTTATTCTTTCCTCCGGTCCCGCCGGTTGGAGCTTTTTTTGAAGCACGGATTGCGCCCTTACGGGATGAATTACCGGCCATTATTAACTCTTCTCCATAATCGACCAGCGTGGCCCTTGTGCGGTGTCCTCAATTGTAATTCCTAGAGCAAGTAAGCCATCACGGATTGCATCGGAGGTTAAAAAATCCTTGCGATCACGCGCTAAGGCACGCTCTTGAAGTGCCAACGAAATCACACCATCCAAAACATCTGTGAGCTCCGATGAACTGTCGCTGGCAAAGTGTGAGTCAAAGGGATCACAGCCCAATATCTGCAATGCGCCACGGATTTCACCGGCATTCTTAGTAATCATCGGGATATCACCATCGGTAATGGATTGATTTCCGCGTCGTAGGTTTTCTGAAATTGTTGCAAGTGCCGCCGGAACTGCTAAATCATCATTCATCGCGGCTGCAAACTCAGCGCTGATTGTGCCCTCTGGCTGTGAGCCAGTGATTTGAGTCGCGCGCTTCAAGAAACTTTCTATCCTGCGAAATGCTACGGCCGATTCATCGAGTGCTGCTTCGGAGTACTCGAGCATCGAACGGTAGTGCGCGCTGCCTAAGTACCATCGAAGTTCAATTCCCCGTACACGCTCTAAAATAACTTCAACAAGAAGTGAGTTACCAAGCGACTTACTCATTTTTTCACCAGATTGCGTAACCCACGCATTATGTAACCAGCGCTGGGCAAATCCATATCCAGCTGCCTCAGATTGAGCCATCTCATTTTCATGGTGAGGAAAAATTAAATCTAATCCGCCGCCGTGAATATCAAAGCTTTCGCCGAGATATTCATGTGCCATTGCCGAGCACTCTAAGTGCCAACCTGGGCGACCTGCACCCCAAGGCGTTGGCCATGAAGGTTCGCCAGGTTTTGCCGCTTTCCATAAAGCAAAATCGCGCGGATCTCTCTTTCTTGAATTGGTTTCATCACCATCGGCTGCGGGTAGTAAATCATCAATACGCTGACCAGAGAGAGTCAAGTAATGTTTTAATCGGCGGACCTCTAGGTAGACATCACCATTTCCAGGGGCATATGCCGAGCCATTATCAATGAGAATCTGCATTAATTGAATCATCTGAGTGATGTGGCCAGTGGCACGAGGTTCGTACGTGGGTGGAATAACGTTGACTGCAGAATAAGCCGCCGTAAACTCACGTTCATACTTCATGGCAAGTACCCACCAGTGAGTTTTTTCTTGCAAGGCCTTCTGTAAAACTTTGTCCTCTATATCTGTGACGTTTCGGATCAAAGTTACTTCATAGCCGTTTTTCATGAGCCAGCGCCGTAAAATGTCAAAATTTATCGCGCTTCGAATATGTCCAATATGCGGTGAAGATTGCACTGTTGCACCGCAGACATAAATTGAAACTTCTCCCTTTATAAGAGGAGTGAAAACGCCAACCTCACGTGTAGCGGTGTCATACAGGTTCAGTGGTGGCATTGTGAGATTCTACTGCTTGAAAACAAGAGCCGAGGCTATTGCGCCGATACCTTTGCCCTCGCCTGTCAGGCCCATTCCATCGGTTGTTGTTGCAGATAATGAAACTTCGGCGCCGCCAAGGGCTTGAGAAAGCACACTCACTGCTTCAGCTCTTCGCTTACCTATTTTCGGGCGATTGCCGATTACCTGAACCGTTACATTAGAAATTAAGTATCCGGCTTTTGTAATCTTTGAAAGCGTTTCTTGAAGAAGTTGTACTCCAGATGCACCTGCATACTCGGGGCGATCGACGCCAAAATTGCTTCCTAAATCGCCAAGTTGAGTTGCGGCCAACAGTGCATCACAGATTGCATGAGCTGCAACATCTCCATCGGAGTGACCATCGACTCCAATTTCATCAGGCCAATGCAATCCAGCGAGCCATAACGCTCGGCCAATACCAAATGCATGGGCATCAATACCAACACCAGTTCGATACGTAGAATTAAATCCAAGATAAGCCAGTGCCGCATGCAAATCTGCCTGCGTTGTAATTTTAAGTGCACGGGCTTCGCCTTCAATGGTTTTTACTCTGCCGCCACCGCTTTCAATGAGGGCGGCATCATCGGTCGCATCTGCATGTGCTGAATGTGCTTGGCGAAGTGCATTTGTTGTGAAGCCTTGCGGGGTCTGAACGCTGACAAGTGAGCCTCGATCAGGAGTTGATACAACATAGCCATCGGGATTTATAACTTTGACGGTGTCAACTACGGCAATGGCTGGAATAACCGCGCTCTCGCCACTCTTCAATGCTGCAACTATTCGTTGGGCAAGTTCACTTGTTGCCAAGGCACGTGCGGCGTCATGTACCAGAACGTAATCCCCCGTTGTTACTGCCAATGCATTACGAACGCTAGCCGAACGTGTAGCACCGCCTGTAACAACTTCGACTCCTTCGCCAACTAGTTCACTAATGTGGGCTTCAAAGCCTGCGGGAGCCGCAATGACTATCTGATCTGCGACTGGGGCTAGGCAGGCAACGGCATGCTCTAAGAGGGTGCGATCACCTAATTGAATTAATGCCTTTGGTAAGCCTGCACCGAATCGTTCACCACTGCCAGCGGCAGCGATGATGGCGCTTACAGACATTTATATTATGAAGCGAGAACCTCGTCAAGGATCGTTGCAGCTTTCTCCTCATCGGTTCGCTCGGCGAGAGCAAGCTCTGAGATAAGAATCTGCTTCGCCTTGGCGAGCATGCGCTTTTCACCGGCTGATAGGCCGCGGTCTAAATCACGACGGTACAAATCACGAACCACTTCAGCAACTTTAATAACGTCACCTGATGCTAATTTTTCAAGATTGGCCTTGTAGCGTCGCGACCAGTTAGTTGGCTCTTCGGTGTATGGCTGACGTAAAACATTAAATACTCGGTCTAAGCCGGCAGAGTCAACAACATCACGAACACCAACTAAATCTACGTTCTCCGCAGGGACTCGAACAGTAAGATCTCCTTGCGCGATTTTCAACACTAGATAGGTCTTTTCTTCGCCTTTGATCACTCGCATCTCAATTGCTTCAATAAGAGCTGCTCCGTGATGGGGATAAACAACGGTTTCGCCGACCTTAAATGTCATGTGTTGCCCTTCGCTAGAGGGCAATTGTACCAGCGAATCAGATACGAGTCACCCCGTGCTCTTAAGCGTAAAACCAGCGTATTTCACTACTAATTTCATATGAGAGAATATGCCCCATGCGTCGTACTGGAATTGCTCTTTTGACTTTAACTCTCGCGCTCTCACTAACTGCATGTGGAGCTGGCTTTAATGCATCTACGCGCCAAATGAAACAGGTGACCGATGGCGTTGAAGCTTCAATTTCAACTAACGGCAATCTCATCAAGCTCCTCAATATCGTAGTTGTTGAAACTGCAGATGGCACAGGCGTCCTTGTTGGAACTGTTGTTAACTCCATGGCGGCCGAAGATGCACTTCTTGGAGTTTCAATAAATGGAGTTGTTGCATCGCTAACTGGAACAAACTCTCTACCTCAAAACTCACCTATTTTTTTCGAGGGTGAAAGCGCAAATGCAAAGGCGATTCTCCCAGGGCTTAATGTAAGAGCTGGACAACATGTTCCTGTAACAATGTTTTTCGCTCGCGCAGGTGAAATCACCGTTTTAGCAATTGTTCGAGACCAACGCGATGATTTTGCAGGCGTTACCGCTTAATTACTTTGCTTTCCCTGATTTGCAACTGCCGCAATAGCATCTTTGGCAGCGGTTGGATCTAAATACTCTCCACCTTTAGTGACTGGTGTTAAATCGGAATTGAGTTTGTAGTACAACGGGATTCCTGTTGGAATATTGAGTCCAGCAATATCGGCATCGCTGATTCCATCTAAATGCTTCACAAGAGCACGGAGGGAGTTTCCATGTGCGGTAACAAGAACCCGCTTTCCACGTTTTAAATCTGGCACTATAGATTCATGCCAATATGGCAACATTCGATCGATGACATCTTTTAAGCACTCAGTCTTTGGCGCATTAATTCCGGCGTAACGTGGATCACTGCTCTGTGAAAACTCATCATTGTCATCAATTGGTGGTGGTGGGACATCAAATGAGCGGCGCCACAGCTGGAACTGCGCTTCGCCATACTGTGCCAAGGTTTGAGCCTTATCTTTTCCCTGTAAAGCACCATAGTGACGCTCATTGAGGCGCCATGAGCGTTGTACTGGTATCCAATGCCGCTCACATACATCTAAAGCCAATTGTGCTGTATGGATTGCGCGACGCAACAAAGATGTGTGCAGTAAGTCGGGAAGGAGATCTCGCTCGGCAAGGAGTAGGCCACCTCGTCGGGCCTCGTCTTGGCCCTTGCTCGATAGCGCTACATCGACCCAACCCGTGAAAAGATTCTTAGCATTCCATTCAGATTCACCGTGGCGTAGAAGAATTAATTCAAAATTGCTCATGGCTTCATCCTAAACCAGATGGTGGAAAGCCTCTAAATTGGCAAGTGATTCACCACGTGAAATGCGCCAAGCCCATTCTCGACGGATCGCATTAGCAAAACCAAGTTCAAGTAGCGGGTTAAAAGAGGAGTCTGAAACTTGGAGCACAGCTCCGACTAAGCGATCAATCTCACGATCAGTTATGGCCGATATAGGTAGTCGACCAACTAAGAAGATGTCATGTAGCTCGTTGATTGCAAAGGCAACACCATAGAGAGATGCGTTCTTTGCCAAACACCATGCGTGCACAGAGGCCTCATTATCATCTGGCCTCCTAATCACAAAGGCGTTGATGCTCAGTGAATGGGTACCAACAATTAGCGCGCAATGGGTCTGCAATTTCTTCTCGCCAGGTAAGGTTATTAGATAAGTATCAGCATTCTTTTTTTCAAACTCTAAATCATGAGAGTCTAAAAACTCCTCAATAATAATACGTGGGTCTATTGCCGCCATCACTGACCTGATATTTTTGATGCGGCATTGTTCTCTGAAATAACTTGATCATAAATATCCAAAGTGCCGCGCGCAGTAGCATCCCACCCGAAATGCGATGCGTGCTCAATTGCTCCCATTGAAAGAAGTACTCGGCGTTGCGGCTCTTGCAATAATCGCGCGATCACCGACGACCATGCTTTCGGGTCGTGGCCATCAACTAAAACACCTGAAATTCCATCGGCGACGGCAGTACGCAGACCACCCACAGCGGTAGCAATAACTGGTGTGCCACACGCTTGGGCTTCAAGTGCAACTAAGCCAAAACTTTCAGAGTAGCTGGGCACGCAGACCAAGTCGGCGGCGCGATACCACTGGACCAGTTCAGCCCGAGGTACAGGCGGTGCGAAATGAACAACATCATCGATAGCCAGCCAGGAGGCTAACTCTTTAAGGCGCTCAACCTCCTCGGTGTTAGCACCAGATGCGCCTCCGATGATGTTAACAATTAATCTCGGACGCATATGTGGTGAGTGTTTAACAAGTTGTGATGCTGCTTGAATTAAAACCTCTGGACCTTTGTGCGGTTGAATTCGTCCGACAAAAGTTACAACTAATGCATCTTGAGCCGTTCCAGTAAACTCACGTGCAGATTTACGTCCCTGTCCTGGAGTAAATGTATAGAGATCCACACCGGGATTAACGACATGCACGATGTCTGGGCATGCACCATAAAGAGAAACGAGACTTGCTGCCTCTGAATCAGTATTTGCAATCAGAGCTTGAGCCGCTGCTGCAACTTGCGTTTCGCCTTGAACCCGAATCATCGGTTCTGGGGTTTCGCCTTCGGCAAGATTGAGGTTCTTAACTCGTGCCATTGTGTGCATAGTATGAATCAGTGGAATTCCCAATTGTGCCGCAGCTGGCATTGCAACTTTTCCAGAGATCCAATAGTGGGAATGAATAGCATCATAATTGCCATCTTTGATTTTACGCAAAAACTCTTTTGAAAGCCCGAGGATGTGCGTTGGTAACTGCTCTTTTGTTAAATGGCCGTGCCCACAATCAAAGTAACAGGTTCTTACACCCTTAGAGATCTCAACAATATCCGGTGAATTTGGTTCAGTGCGCCGAGTAAAAATATCGACTTCAACTCCCATGGCTGCCATACGTTGAGCCGATTCAAGAACGTAGATATTCATTCCTCCAGCATCGCCAATTCCTGGCTGATCCAATGGGGATGTATGCACCATTACTGTTGCAATGCGGCCGTTCATTTCTTAAGGGTACGGTTAGTTAGAAGGTTGCGCGAATGGAGCCCACTACGTGATCGCCTCCGTAGACCTTCTCTAAGGTATCACCTGCATGTATGCCCAATAAGCGCAGCCCTGCAAGGGAAATCACGTTCCGTGGACGTAATCCGCCATCATTTACTTTAAATGCGAAGCTTTTGCCATCTTCTATGGAGGCGACCATGATCGACTCTGCGCCACTTTTCATAAATAGCCCAGGGTGTTGACCCATAAGGATTGAGGTCATTCTCTCTGGTCCTGCAACCATCTCTGGAAAACTTCTACAGGCACCAACAACGCTCTGATGCACTGGGTCGGTGGAGATAGTCATCGCTCTAATAGCACGAGCTAAGCCGAGAAGGGAGATTAAAAATAATGGTGCGCCGCAGCCATCAATCGCCGTGTGTGAAACGCTTTCACCGGCAAGGTTTTCAAGTTCCATTTTGAATGCTTGTTGAAGCCGATGTCCGGGTTCTAAATAATTATGAGTAGCCCAACCATTAACCGAGCAGCCCAAAAGCATTCCTGCGTGTTTACCACTGCAGTTCATTGCAAGGCGCGTTGGTTCGGAAGTTGCTAGAGCCGCGGCTTCATCTAATGGTTTGCCTTTAATGTTTTGTAGAGACCTCTCATCTAAACCCGCTAATCTCAAAATTTCCAATACACCTTCTTGATGCATGGGAAGACCAGAGTGAGATGAACAGGTAAGGGCTAATAAACGTGGATTTAAACTCACTCCGCTACGAACCATTGCCGATGCCAGAACTGCTTTATACGATGAGCGAGGATAAATTAACTGTGTTGGATCACCCTTTTGTAAAAGAATTGAACCATCAGTATCTAGAGCCACAAAATGCCCGACATGCTGTGACTCCACTACATCGTTTCTAATTAATTCGGCGAGAACTTCACCCACGTTTAGAGAGATCAATTATTCGCTCTGACGTTCAAGTGATGACCAAATATGTGCCTGCAACTCTTGTCCCTCTGCCGCCATGTCATAGGCAAAGAAAAGCTCACCGGCAACTAATCCATAAAGCCGGACTCCGGCGGTAACAATTTTTGCTGTTGGTGCCGAATAACCTTGGTCTAAAACAAGTTGAATCTTTGGTCCATCAAATGTACCTACCCAACCTTCAGATATTCCTGTGTTATGTGAGAGTACAACTTCCAGAACGTTTTTTGGTTTAATGCGCCAAAAGCCGGTTTCAGAAGCACCTGGGCGTTCGATTTCACCTTCGCTATCTAAAATCCACGATCGTGAATAGTAATTAAGAAATGGTCGACCATCATGATTGAAGACAACCTCTTGAGCAAATTCGAAAGGCGCTACGGTTGAATATTCGCCTCGGCCCTTACCGCGCCATGTTCCAACCATCCATGCCACTGGATTTAAGTCAGGATGTAAACCCTCAGGGATTGTAAAGAGCATTTATGGTCGTCCTCTAAATTTAGATGGGGGCTTAGACTGTCTTTGGCGACCTCGGAAGGCGTAAATAATGAGCATTATGCCAAGCCCTATTGCGAAAAGGCCAAGGAAGATTGATGTAAAAAACTCCACCCGGTAAGCCTATCGTGCTTAATTTTAGAGTCGAACGGGTTTAAAGTACGGGTTCCTGTAAGGCCGGAACTCCATCGACAGAAAGAGTTGCATCGGTCGGAGTATTTCTCTTAACAATTGCCAGTGCGATAGTTCCAAGCTCATAATGGCGTGCAACGGTACCGATAAAGCCAACAACAACGCCATTATTTTCGACCTTTGCCCCTTTTGCGGGAAATGCGACATCGCTTCCATCTAAGTGCAACATCACCAGGCGTCGTGGTGGGTTACCTAAGTTAAATACCTTGGCAACGGTTTCTTGTCCGCGGTAGCAGCCCTTATTCATATGTACCGCACCGTTTAAAACACCGATTTCATTAGGAATTGATTTATGATCGGTTTCAAATCCAATTCGCGGACGTCGTGCAGCCACACGCTCGGCATCTAATGCCCACGTTCCAACTTGAGTTGCGACGGAGTTAAAGTGTGCACTCATCTGAGCAAGTTCATTACGTGGCACTAACGCAAAAGGTCCACCAATTTCAGTAGTTAAACCTGGGGCGCGAAGAACTGCTATCTCATCGGTGGCGCTGCGAACATCTACATGCAGCATGAATTTCATCTTCGTAAGATAAGTGCACAGAGCTTCGGAGTATCCAGGATCTACAACTAACCACGTGGTTAAACCATCATCTACACAATTGAATTGATACTCAATATGACCCTGTGGATCCAGAATCATCGCCGACTTCCAGAGATTAACGCTTAAATCCTTAAGATACTGTGTAGTTAAATCATGTAACCACTTCAAGCGATCTTCTCCACTGACTGCAACAACCTCTAGATGTGATAGATCGGCCCAAGCGCTACCTGCTTGAAGAGCACGTTGTTCTTTAGAGGGTTCACCAAAGTGCCAGATAGCACCCTTATCAACCCCATCTTCAACAAGTACGGCGCTCATTGACAGGCAGAACAGGTTCCGTAGATTGCAAAGTGCGTGACATCGGTTTTAAAACCATAGTCATCGGCAAGTGTGTTAACAAAGTTAGCTGCCGCTTCAATTGGCGCATCACCGACAGAGCCACATTTCTCGCAGACTAGATGCAAATGAGTCAACTCTTCAGCGGCGTGATACGTGGCTCCACCGTGTCCTAAATGTGTATGTACCACCAAGCCAACATTTTCAAGAGTTTCAAGGTTGCGATAAACGGTGGAGAGATTGATACCTGGATGGGCTACGCGAACTTTTTCGGCAATCTCTTCAGGGGTAGAGTGACCAAGCTCTCGAACAGCAGATAAAACAAGCTCACGTTGGGGCGTAAGTCGTAGACCCTTTTCGTGAAGCTCGTGTTTATCAACCATGTGACAATCGTACGCGAAGAAGCAGTAAATAGAGTTCGCACCCAAGGCAGAAGTTAAAAGCTGCATTTAAGAACGCTGCGGCAAGAGCAAAACTCACTGCGACAACGAAAACAACGTCTATATTGGCAATAGATCCGCTAATAGCTACGAGTGCAAAAAGTAGACCAACGCTCTGTGCAAACTGTGGTGGCCGTACATCCTCAGTGATGGTTTTGCCTTTAAGCCGAGGCTTAATAATGGCTCGAAAAATATATGCATACGGAGTGAACTGCGGACCTTTAATCGCGCCAATCGCAAAAACTATTGCTTGCGCAATTACAACCCATAGATTTGAAGTTACAAGTGCCACGGCCAAAACTACTGTCGTAAGCACTGCCGAAAAACGAGGTCCGCGTGCATCAATTAATACTTCCGATATTTTTTTTATTCGAACTTCAGTCATGAACTTTTCCTTTGTTAGTTGAATGGATAATTGTTTTTAAATTACAACAATTACATTCGACACAAAGAGCCAGCAAGGCGACCAAAATCTATAACTCGGCGCTTGGTGAAATTGCTGGCTAGAGACATAGCGAAATGGTAAAGAGTTAAGTAAGTTAAAGCGAGTTGCGAACTATTCGCGTAAAGCTTCCAGAGCATGAATAACCTGCTCTCGCTTAGGTGCACCAACAGCCCTACCAACTTCCCGTCCCTTTGAATCAAGGATGAGAGTGGTTGGAGTGCTCAATATATTTAACTCCCGAACAAGCTCTAAATTCGCTTCGGCATCGACCTCGACATGCTTTACATCTTCCATCTGAGCCACAAGATTCTCGAGTAAAACTCTCGTTGCTCTACATGGGGTACAGAAGGCCGATGAAAACTGCACCAGTGTTGCCTTAGAGCCGAATTCAGCGCCAATCATCGATTGAGTGATTATTGACTGGCCAGATTTCTCCTTCACCGTGCCTCGAGATTGCTGATACCAGAGACCATAGATGCTGGCCAAGCCAAGGACGATCACGAGTGGAAGCAATGATTTCACGAGAGTAGTCTGTACCAATGTCCAAAGTGTTGCTACTTACAAACACATCTGGCGCGAGCGCAGAAGTTCTACCTGCACTCGGTTTGCTTGCGCACAACGTTCGCATTTTGCCGGCAGAGGCCAGCGTCCTCGTCGATGTTCCAGATGTAGATGTCATTCTTGTTGATGCTCGTCGCGATTTGCCTGGAGCAAAATCACTTGCGCGATTATTAGCAACTACCGGACTTGGCTGCCCCATTATTGTTATTACAACTGAAGGTGGCTTGTCTGCAGTCAGTGCAGAGTGGGGCATTGACGATGTCATGCTGGATACATCCGGGCCGGCCGAAGTTGATGCTCGAATCCGAATTGCCGTTGGTAAGCATCACGCTGTAATTGCCTTGAGTGATCCACACTCTGGTGAAATTCGTACTGGTGATGTTGTTATAGATGAATCTAGTTATACCGCGCGTCTAAAGGGCAATGTCCTAGATTTAACTTTTAAAGAGTTCGAACTTCTCAAATACTTAGCCCAGCATCCTGGTCGTGTATTTACACGAGCGCAGTTGTTACAAGAGATTTGGGGTTATGACTATTTTGGCGGAACGCGCACGGTCGATGTGCATATCCGTCGCTTGCGTTCAAAACTTGGCCCAGAGTTTGAAGCCATTATCGGAACGGTACGAAATGTTGGATATCGCTTTACAATGCCGACTGGTGGTAAAGAGGGCTCCATCAACGAACGCGTATAAATGCGCCACATATTAAAGATTCATCGATCGCTGCATGGTCGGATACCCGATACTGACCATGGCTTCGCAATAAGAGTTTTCGATCCCGCCCTAGATAAATCTGCCTGGTTAGAGCTCAACAATAAGATTTTTATTAACCACCCTGATCAAGGCAACTGGGAGATGCAAGATTTCGAAAACCGTATGGCCGAACCATGGTTTGATTCCAATGGATTTTTCTTAGCTGTAGAGAGTGGTCATTTAGTCGGTACTTGCTGGACAAAGATTCATCATGATCTCGTAAATCAAGCACCAGTCGGCGAGCTTTATGTAGTCGGAGTTGATCCGGAATATATCGGTCATGGAATTGGACGCGCAGTTTCGATAGCTGCACTGAATTATCTATTTTCACAAGGTATCAATGAAGCCATGCTGTATGTCGATGCCGACAATGAAAAGGCTTTGAAACTCTACGAATCTTTAGGTTTTAGCTAGAGTGCAGAAATTAAAAAAGGAGCCAGGGGAACTGACTCCTTTTTTAATTCTCCTCATTAAGAATTAACAGGTTTAATTGGCTTTGCCGGATTTGCCTTTGCACCTGAATTACCCACAAGAACAAAGAGGCCAGCCATTGTGGCGGCTGCAATGCTTCGCCGTAATAGTTTCATTATCTCCTCCGGTTCACCACGTGCTCTTGCGGATAAGCCAAAAATAGAGCTCTCGTTGGTGTAAACCCTCAAGGTTTTTTGTGCGTTAGTTGTGAATTACTTATCGACTATCGCTCGAAGACCTGAAACTAAGCGATCAACATCGTTTCGCGTTGAATATGGAGCCAGACCTGCCCGCAAAGCTCCCGCATCACCCAGACCGAGTTTCCTCGAAACTTCTAAGGCATAGAAGTTATGAGCTGGAAGATTCACTTTCTTTGCAGCTAGCGCTACATAAATATCACTGCTGTTGTGGCCAGTAAATGAAAAATAGATAGTCGGTGTGCGTTGTGCGGCATGTCCATACATTGTTACACCAGGCAGTGATTTGATCGCACTTTCCAGATAATCCATAAGTTCCTCTTCATATTTTTCTAAGGCATTCATAGAGTTAACTATTTTCTCACGCCGAGTTATGCCCGTACCCGGTGCCATCTCTGCAATGAAATCTACGGCCGCTGTACAACCTGCCATAATTTCATACGGAAGTGTTCCGAATTCAAATTTCTCTGGAACATTACTCGTTGAAGGAAGTAATTTGTCATTGTTAAGAGAGTCAAGAAGTGCTGGATCAGATGCCAAAACGGCGCAGTGAGGACCCATCAACTTATAAAAAGAAAAACCGAAAAAATCGGCACCAATTTCTTTAACACTAATTGCACTGTGAGGAGTCAAATGCACGCCATCTACATAGAAAAGCGCGCCAACTTTATGAACGGCTTTACCAATTGCCTTTAAATCCGGACGTGTACCAATTGTATTTCCGGCGCCTGTTACCGCTACTAACTTAGTTCTGCTAGTTAAAACAGCTTCAACGGCCTCAACGGTTAACTCTGATGTTTCAATATCGAACTCTGCCCAACGCACTGTTGCACCAACGGCTTCGGCCGCTTGAATCCAAGGACGAATATTTGAATCATGATCCAAGCGACTTACTACGATTTCATCTCCTGGCCCCCAGTTCTTGGCCAATGTACGCGAAAAGTCATAACTCAGCTGTGTCCATGAGCGACCGTAAACGACCCCTCCTGGATCCACATCAATCAAGTCACCTACCGCTTTGCGAAACTCAACAACTATCTCCTCGGCATTCTTCTCTGACTCAGTAATTACATTTCTATTAGAAATCGGTTTCGTAATTGCAGCGGCAATCGCAGCACCGACTACATCAGGTACTTGGCTTCCACCAGGGCCATCAAAAAATGCTAAGCCAGTATTCAGCGAGGGAAAATGGGAGCGAATTTTTTCGACGTCGTAAGTCATGGCGGGCAGGCTACCACTGCACTAGTTCGGCGCACATTGTGTGAAAGGCTTTGGTATGAGCATCGACATCGGCTGCCGTTGTTTCGGGACACATCAGGGCCATGTTATGAAAAGGTGTTATCAGAAAACCATCATTGAGCATTCGCAGGTGAATGTACTGCTCTAATTCAAAATCGCCAGCGGCATTTGCTTCAGCCCCTGTTGTTGGCGCTTTGATTGCAAACATGTATTCCCCCCGTGCACCAAGGCGATTTACAGTCCAAGGCAAATCAAACTCTTTGATAGCGGTATCAACACCATCAGACCAACGAGTTCCTAACTCAATCATGTGATCAAAGTTTTCCTGTGTTAAAACCTGTGTCAATGTTGCCCGCATTGATGCAAGCGATAGAGCATTGCCGGCTAACGTACCGCCGATTCCCCCAGTATCAATAACCTCTAGCTCGACCATCTTCTTTATTGAATCAGCGATAGCTGCGCTCATTCCAAAGGTTCCAGTCGGAATTCCGCCAGCAATAGCCTTTCCGATAGTTAAAAAGTCAGGTTTTAACCCAAGATCTGCCGTCATTCCGCCCGGACCGACCGAAATCGTATGGGTTTCATCGATAATTAAAATTGCTCCGTACTTCTTAGCTACCTCTTGTACCGCCTCTAAATAACCAGCCTGTGGCAAAACGATTCCAACGTTAGTCATCGCAGGCTCCATCAAAATAGCTGCTACATCTCCATGCGCTAACGCTTTTTCCATTCCCTCAATATCATTGAACTCAACGACACGGGTTGTAAGATCTAGTGCAACGGGAGCACCGATATTTCCTTCACGGGAAATAGTTTTTCCAGACCCATCCAGAGTTGCGAAAGTCTCATCCACGCTGCCGTGATAACAGCGATCAATAACAATTATTCTTTTTCGCCCAGTAATCATGCGACTGTAACGAATTACATGTCGGTTGGCATCGGTGGCGGAGACCGTGAACTGCCACAGAGGCAGGCCAAATCGTCGAGATAATTCAGCAGAAACAATTGCGGCATCGGCCGTTGGCAACATTGCGGTTATACCTTTGCCAACTTGTTCGCGAATTGCTTCAACGGTGGCATCTGGTGAGTGACCAGTCATTGATCCTGTATCACCTAAACAAAAATCGATGTATGTATTTCCATCGACATCGGTGAATCGTGCACCTTTAGCCTTCTCAACGAATATCGGATAAGCACCTGGCCATTTAGCCATCCACGACATAGGAACTCCGCCGGGCATATTCGCTTTTCCCGCTTCGAATAAATCTCCACTCTTTGGATGTTTCTCCAGAAAACGTTCGCGTTCAATCTCTGTTAACCGTTTTAAATGGTCCCGATTAATCATCACCTACTCCAGATCCAATCTCTCAAAAACAAATAACGCTTCAATATAATCCTCGCCACTGATTCCTAAATTTTGAGCATCGGGTGGTGCGGTTTGAGGCTCGATACAAACACCCTCGCTATCTTCGGTATAAACAACCCACCACGGTGCATCACATTCAATCGATATCCGTGCGACATCCTCCCAAACGACAGCCGGAGTGCCTTTGATCCCAGTGAAAGCATCATCCCAAGGTTGGGCAGTTGGCGCACAGCGCTCTCCTGTTGGAATACCTTCGAAGTTTCGAATAAGCATCTCGCTTGCTTCGAACTCTACTTCGGCGCTGCCGCCATAATCTAAATCTCGTGCAAACCATGGATGCATTCCCATCCAAACTGGTAAATCGCAGCCATTAGCATCGTATTCCAGTGACCATCGCACGGCATCATCTAAAACCTCAATTCGCTGTTCCACCGTTGCTCCGTTATATGGCGCTGGTAAGTGCAACAACGAGCGTCCTGGAGCAATTTCCTGCCATGAAGAGATAAGACCAAAGCCATGCAATGCATGCGGTGGATCAATCGTTGCCGGAAGTTGAAAGCTCTCACCCTTTGTATTGGTAATGAGCCCTTCATTAATGCGACCTGCCCATGGTGCCATTGCATACCAGCCCGATGTATGCACTTGACCGCGAAAGGGCACAGCGAATTCATTATCGCGCCATTTAAGTGAAACTATTCGAGCCCCATTGTCATCATCGATTGCGATTTGAAACTCGGCATCATCAATAAACTGCATTATTTTCCATCGCCTCTCTTAGTTCGTGCTTGTATGGAGGCTGAGCCCCTGCACGAGAACAAGTGATTCCTGCTGATATCACAGCTTTGTGTAGTACTGAATTGAGAACATGGCCCTGTAATCCTGCGACCGAGTGCTCAATAATTCCTTCAACAATAATAGCCCCGACAGTATCGCCAGCACCTACCGTGTCAATGACTGTGATTTTTGCGCCATCGACCTCTTCCATTCCATGATCGGTAAAGCCGATCAAACCGTGTGCACCGCGTGTAAGAACAACACAACTCACACCTTGTGAAATCCAACGATGGGCAACTTCATCCATCGTCTCATCTGGATATAGCCATTTAATATCCTCATCACTAACTTTCACAATCGATGAGATTGATACCCATTTTTCAACTGATGACGAATACTTTTCTCTATCGCCCAAAACCGATGGACGGATATTTGGGTCAAAGACAATCGGTGCGAATTCGCCAACCTGAAGCGCCCAATTAAATAGTTCGCTGGCCCCGGGTTCAATAATCGTAGCCAGAGTGCCGATTTGCAGTACTGATGGCTTAGATGTTGAAGGATCCGGTAGCCACGAGAGTTCAAAATCAAAGGTCGCCGTATCATCGATGAGAAACTCATAACTGGCGACACCGTGTGAATCTAAGGTTACGGTGGCTGTGCATGTGGGTTTGTCACTGTTTAAAGAGTGCGCTAAACCAACGCCATCGCGCGCTAAAGCTTTGCGGGCCATAAGCCCATACCTATCGCTAGAAATTCCATCAATAAAATCGACTTCATGACCCAATCTCGCTAAGGCTTTTGCAGTATTTGCAGGGCCACCACCAACGACATCTCCCGTTGGCAAAATATCGATAAGCACCTCACCGGTTACCCAAATGCTCAACTGAGTTCACCTTTGCGGGCTAGATACTCTGTAATAATTTCAACACCAAGTAAGTGATCTTGCACTTGCGGTAATCCACTAATAAGTAATATTCCAGCAAAACCTGCGTCCTCCACATTGAGTGCGAGAGCTCCGCCATGTATCGCATGCGTTTCTTCGGGCATGCCATGAACCTCATACCAATTAATCCCCTGCTCTTCAGCCAATACTCTTTCATACATCGTTGAATGGCCAGTCGCCATAACTACCCGCGCTTTTCGCGCAATCCAGGCATCGTTTACAGGGGTCGAGCCAGGTAAGGATACATGGAAAACAATCCACTCTTTGAGCCGAACTTCAATTGCAATAGGAAGTGATCGCGCTAGTCCTATGCTCTTCGCAATTTCGCCAATTTCAATTGCTTCGGCCTGCGTTAGTGATGGCAGTATTAAGGTACGCGTTTCAAGGGCCAAACCCTCACTTGTAAAACCACCAGTTGTTTCGACCACGGAGTAATTGTGCCTTATTGTGCGTACATGATCACTATTCCAGAAACCGACCTCGTAGTTCATCCATTATGCCTTGGCACTAATATCTTTGGTGCAAACGCCGATAAGGCACAATCTCACGATGTATTAGATGCCTATCGCGCCCATGGCGGTAATTTCATTGATACTGCCGATGTTTATAGCCAATGGGTGGAAGGCCATGTCGGAGGTGAATCAGAAACCATCATTGGTTCATGGATGCAGGCTCGCGGAAATCGCTCTGAAATGGTGATTGCAACTAAGGTTTCTAAATTGGCCCAACGCCCTGGCCTATCGGCTGCAAATATCTTTGCCGCTTGTGAAGAATCTCTCGATCGACTTCAAACCGATTACATTGATCTGTATTACAGCCACAGTGATGATCCGGAAGTGCCAATGGAGGAAACTCTTGGCGCTTATGGCCAACTTATCGCAGAGGGCAAAGTTCGCTATATAGCAGCCTCAAATTTTTCCCCAGAACGTCTGCGCCTTGCAATGAGAGTGAGTGAAGAGAACTATCTACCTTCATACGTCGCCGTGCAGGATTTATACAATTTAGTAGATCGCACAACGTATGAAAGTGGAATGGCTTCAACTGTTTCGGAGTTTGGAATTTCTAATATTCCATTTTACGGCTTAGCTCGAGGATTCCTGTCCGGAAAATATCGACCTGGCGTAACTGAGGTGGATTCAAAGCGCGAAATCGGTGCCCGTGAATATGCAACCGATAAGGGTTACGCAGTTATTACCGCTATGGATGAGATTTCAAAGGCGCACAATGGGGCTCCACTTTCTGCAATCGCTTTGGCCTGGCTAAGGGCACAACCAACCGTGAGTGTTCCTATTGCATCTGCGCGGACCGTTGCCCAGCTCAAAGAAATTATTCAGATTATTGATTTATCAAGCACAGAAATTGAGCACCTCAACTCAATTTCATAAAGTGGGGAGAGAAAACCTTGCCTCGATTCTTTAAAATTTTACCCACAATGTACCCAGTATCCAGATTTACTACTTTTGTAGTAGAGTATCTTCATGAGTATGCCAGTCAGAATCGATCCCAATTTATATAAGCGTGCAAAGAAAGAAGCTGCAATCGAGCACCGCACTATCGCTGGCCAAATTGAGTTTTGGGCGAAAATTGGTCGTGCTTGTATCGATAACCCGGATTTACCAGTCAATTTTGTAATCGACTCCCTCGCATCTTTAGAGACCTTAGAGAGAGACAAAATTCCATTTAAACGCCGTGAGATTTAATTGTTGTACACAGATAATCAGACACCTCGATTCCTAAGGCTCTATAAAAAACTCTCAAGACGAGAACTCAACTTCCTGCATGAGAGCATGGACATGGTCATCGAGAATCCACTGCTTGGCCAAAAGAAAATCGGGGATCTCTCAAATCTCTATGTATATAAATTTAAAATCGGCAAAACTCAATGGCTGCTTGGTTATAGTTTAAATGAGGGTAAGAAAATAATTACGTGGGAAGCGATTGGGCAACACGAAAACTATTATCGAGATCTAAAAAGAAAGTAATCGATTGTTTGAATAATTTAGGAGAGCCGCCTTCGGGAATCGAACCCGAGACCTTCGCTTTACGAGAGCGACGCTCTGCCAACTGAGCTAAGGCGGCCTTTGCTATAGAGCCTAATTACTTTCGTTAAAAAAACGAAGCTGACTATCCGGATTTTCCACTCAAGCGCGTAGCCATCATCACCGCCACATTGAGCCAGGTTTCGACCTGCGCATCGGTGAAGGGGGTTTCACCGGCGCGCATGACGTAAAGCCCAGTGAACATAGCGCCGCTAAATTGATAGAAGCCGAGCAGTTGACGCGCTCGCACCCCTGAGTCGATCTGCGCCCGAACCAAAACCCGCGAACTATCAGCGACCAGTCCAGATGGCAGGGACTTAATCTGGGTAAATGTGTAAGGCATAACTGCGCCACTGCTTTCTGTATAGCCCTTTTCAATCATGCACTGGTTCATTACTTTTAATAACTCTCGCTGAGCGCTTTGGGCTGCCGCCGGCGATGAGTATCGAACTGTCTCGGTGGAAAGAAAGGAAAAAGCAGATTCAGGCTTTGTAGCTATTACCTGGCGACGCTCCACGCGCTCTTTTTCAGAGGCAAAAGTACCGTTACACAAATCTAGGGATGGATCCACTAACGTCGTTCCGCCATTCATGGGTAGAACGCTCCACTCTTGACTGAAGTCATCGGCGTTGAAACCAAACTTTGCCAAAGCCACCTGTTTGGAATCGCTAAGTGATGGATCAGTTACTGCAGGCAGGCGATCAATATCTTTTACATCTGTAAATGTAGCGAGCACCGAAGTTAGAGCGATAAGAACAAAGTTATTTCCACTAACGCGGACAACTCTCTTGTTAGAACCGATATCTACGCTTGCACCGATTCGAAGTTTGGCAGATGTAGAGTCCGGAATCTTCGCAAGTATTTTTGTTCCAGTGCTTACCGTAGCTGCGCCAGTACCAACTAAGACATCGAATCTACCGCTAGCACTTAAGCTCGCAGTGCATTTACCGGTGCACTTGAGCGCGCCAGATCCATATAGTGCCCCTGCAGTAGACCACTTACCGGTTCGCGATGATTTGCCTGCCGGAACTACAGTGTTAGTTATCGAAAGATCTCCGGTAACGCCATTACCGATGCAGTCAAATACCTGGGCTGTGGCCTTGAGGATAGTTCCGCTCTTTACCTTCAGAGTTGGCGCTGCCTTTGCCGTGCTGCTCTGAATAATGAGACCGTCCTTGTCTACCAAATTCGTTTTACACAGACCGCTTCCAACATCCTTTGCTCCAGTCCACGTGAGTGAAAGCTGATCGCCATTTATGGCGGTGAGGTTAAAATCACTCGTCACAACTGGCCGACCACGATCAATATTGACTTTCATGGCTTGCGACCACTCACTCTTATTTCCAGCGATATCGATTGCGCGGATGGCAAATGAGTACGCACCTTCAGGAAGGTCGCGTGCATATACAGTTAGCGGCGCAGTAAATGGATTTAAATAACTTGGAGACCAATTCTCCCGCTCAGATACCGGCAATTCACTGATAACTCCATCTAATGAAACTTCAAAAGATGAAATCGTTGTATCTGCATCGGCATAACCGGGCTTCAATACTTCAATTCCCGGATAGCGCCACTCATTTAACGGAAGTAAAACAGGCACTGGTGGCGGCGTAACATCTGCTTTTTTCGAGATCGTAACTATGGCGCTAGTTTCACTTGCCGCTGCAGTGAAAGTTACATTTCCCGAATATGTTGTTGCCGAAAGCGCTGTCATTGAACCGCCACTAGAAAATGCGCTCGAGTATCGGTATGAATCGAGATTGAGCATCCATAGATCAGTGCCTATATCATCTTTGAATTCATTGGCAGTCGCATCTTCAGGATTGATAGACACAACTGATGAAATTGGTGGTGGATCAATTCGAAAAATTACTAACCCGGGCTTATAACCGACGCCGTTTAGAGTTCTGCGATATTCAACCCAATAGGCCGCTGAACCATCGCGAACATAAATAGCGCGTAGGCCATTTGCAAAATCCGAAGGAGCAAGCGTCAACGTTTGCGTTTGCCACACTTGTTTAACTTGTGAATGATCAAGTAAACCAATTCGCCATTGGTGATAAGTATTGAGGGGTGATTTTGTGTCGACGTTACCCATGACATCGATTACCCCACCGTACTCCACTGCCTTACAAGTTTCGCCCCATGCCCCATCTTTTTTGCCATCGCTACAACGTAAAAAATTAGTGTGGCCTAAACCAAAAGTGTGTCCTAGTTCGTGAACAATCACGAACGAGTCATCGGTGTCGTGTAGGACTAAAGTTCCGCTTGTTGATTGTGGAGTCCCAAGTTGTGCACGCCCTGACCAAATGCAGCCCGCTTTTGGCGCGGTGATTATTAAGTAGCGGTTGCTATCGTCAGTTATACCTAAACGCCGATACGCCTCGGAGCGCATAGAGTTTATGAAACTCATGGATGCCGTGCCAACACATGGCATCTTCGAGTTCAAGAGAATCGGCTCGGCTAAAGTTTTTCCCGCGACAAAAGAGATTGCGCGATCTCGGGTATCTCCATTGAGCGTTGTAAATGACTTCCAGCTTGCGTTGACTTTAGTGTTAACTAAGATCTCTAACGCTTTAACATCTGAAGGCAATGGGGCTGCTCCTGCCCAACTTACTGAAACGATATCTATAACCCGCTCATCTACTGCAAATGCAGGAGTTAACCCAAGAGTTGCTAGACCAAAAAGCGCCGCAGTTACAAGTGCAATTCTCTTCATGGAGTGCTTCCCTTAGTGGCAGCGTTAATTATCACGAGCCGTACTTTATACGTCAGTGCCACTAGATGCTCCACGAAGTATTTTCATGGCGATCAATCGCCCAAACTTGATAACCAGATAATTCCATGTGAGTAAACCAGTGCGCGGCATCAGCGCCAGCGACCATAACGGCAGTTGCCAGTGCATCGCATAGCCAGCCTTCGGCGCCAACAATCGTTGCCGACTTAGCACCGATGGCAATCATCCCCGTAAATGGATCGTTGATGTGTGCTCCGCGCTCATACGTTCCAGACGTAGCAATTGCTCCATCGGTGATTTCAAATATTTTCAGAATCTCTTGGCGATTATCGGGATTCACAACGCCGATTTTCCATGGCTTAACGGTTGAATCAGTCGAATCAAACCATCCACCCCGCAGAGATAAATCCCCAGCAGCATTTACTTGAACGTGCTGCGCCCCTGCCGCCACCAACATATCGGCGCAAATATCAGCCGCCCATCCTTTAACTAAACCCGATGGATCAAAACCACCGACCACGGCCCATGGGTCAAATGCTCCATCGCTTAAATACTTGGCCCGTTCGCATAATTCCCACACCTCCCGCACATCGGCAGGGCACTCTGCAATCACGGTTTTACCACGGCGCAAACGCGACACCCACGAACCATCAATGTAGGTAGAAAAATCCTCATCAACGAATCTACAAAACTCAACTATTTTTTGCATACCGTTACTTAAATCGGCTCCACTGACAAAAGCTGATGAACAATCCACATCCACCACCGTGCCCCACACGGGAAACTGCGAGCGCACATGATTCATGGTTCGAGCCTACCTATCGCTTTACATACCTGCGTTAGCGAGCGCACCTTGCAGAGATTTAAACCACCCATACGAGGTATATGAAGCACCAGATGCCCCTTGGATGTTGGCGCTTTGCGCCACCAAAGTCTGCTTCTTTAACACGGGCACTGCCATATTTGTATAGCGATCATTCTTTCCAGTCGGTGCCACGATCGCCTGCGCATCGGTGATTCGACCATTTACAACGGTTACTCGAACTTGCACGTTTCCATACTGAACAAAAACGCTTGGACCAACAAATGTTCCACTCACACCGGCTGGTGCTGGTGTCGGCGCTGCAGTTGTAGCTACGGCGGCAGGAGTTGGATTAGTTGCCGTGTTTCCCGTGTTCGAGTTGCTATTTGAATTGGAGTTTGCCGTAGTTTTCGTTGCCGCAGCTTTCGTTGCACTCTGTGTTGGTGTCGCAGCCTTAGTTGCACTCTGTCTTGGTGTAGCAGTGGCGCTACTTGAGTTGGCAGGAGAGGATGATGACGTTGCCGACGTTGCCGAGGTTGATGGCGTTGCAGGAACCGCCCCGCTACTGATCGCACCTATGCCGGCCATAGACATGGAATCGGTGGTTGAAAACTGCGGTGGAGTAATAGACATGACCGCACCTAGACCGCCAAGTGTGCCTCCTGCGATTAATAATCCGCGCTTCATCTGATGCCTCGATTCGAAATCCCACGATGGATTTGCATCTCATATATAAGCCCACTTACCTGAGGAGTTTCTGAGAACGGCCACAGAGCCTCCAAGGAAAATAACTGCTTTTTGCCTCTTTAGGCCGACCTTAAATATTTCTCTAGGGCTTCACGAATAATTGCCGAAGAGGTTTCCCCTCGGCGCTTTGCCTCTTTATCAAGCGCCTTCTTGAGCTTTACAGGGACCCTGGCTTTAATTTGAGGAGATTCGACCGATTTCGCCGATAACGATGGCCGGCCTACGGCATGTTTAACTGCTTCTTCAGCCATTTTCGCGGCAAGGGCATTAGTTAGCCGCTTGCCATTCTTTAAGCGAATTACTTCGCGATTTAGATCAACATCAGGGCCAACGATGTACTTGGTCTTTACTTTTGCGGCCATCTTTTTTACCATGATTTAGAGTCTAATACCGACAGCGATAATTGTGTACCCCATAATTATGGGGAAATTGTGGATAACATGAAAAAACAAAAAACTAACAAACCCTTACCGTAACTGCAGCTGCGGATTTCTGCCGCTTCTTCTCACCTTCGGTAGGAGGCTCTATTAACTAAAGGAGAAGGATTCATCGTGGAAACGGTTCTTTGGAACCCCAGAATCCTCTGCAGCCTTTCGCACCGCACTAACTAATGCTTGCGGTCCACAGATGTATATATCTGAATCGGCGAACTGAGGCACCAGAGCGGTCAGTGAGTCAGCATCCATCGGATGCTCAGTTCGAGAGCCGACCAAGTAGTGAATACGAATAGATCCGCCGCTATTAAAGGCCAAGTAATCCAACTCCTCGCGAAGAACTAAATCCTCCTGCCTTGACGCGCGATAAATCAAATCCATCTGAACTCCACCATTAAATTCATCGATTAATGCACGCACTGGGGTGATTCCTACTCCACCGCCGACCAAAACAACATGTGGTCTCGTGCTTCTCCCCGCTGTAAATGCACCGTAAGGACCTTCCACGAATACTCGTGTGCCCGGTTTAAGGAAAGCTAAGTAACGCGAATGATCGCCAAGATCCTTTACAGTGATTCGCATAAAATGCTCGGTAGGTGCGGCCGAAAGCGAATAAGGATGAGACATCAAGAAGTGTCCACGAGCTAAAAAGCGCCAACCGAAGAACTGGCCTCCTTGGGCACCTAACTTATGTAAGTTACGCCCCTTCATAATGACTGAGATTACTCCAGGGCCTTCAATAACAACTTTTTCAATTTTTAAATTAACTTTCATCGAGCGAACTAGCGGCACACCAAAACGCCAGTAGATAATTGAGAATGCCACAAACACATAGAGTGAAATCCAATATGCACGATTCAGTGGATGGCCAATAAACATTTGGCCATTAAGAATTTGATGCATAAAGGCTGCAGCCATTGCAAAGTAGGTATACATATGAACGAGCCACCACGTCTCATAGCTCATCTTTGCTCGCGCTTTTTTATACGATGTCACACCAGCAAAAATCATTAAAACAAATCCGGAGAGTGCGAACCACATCCAGTCAAATGTCTGAAGTATTTCCCATAACTCTTTATACAAAGGGATTGAATCTTGACCCGCAAAAGAAATTATGACCAGCAAAACATGGGCACCGATTGCATACAATGACCACGGTCCTAATTTTCGGTGCCAGGTCACCAATCGATCATGCCCTACGCCGCGTTCTACCCATGGAATTCGAGCGACTAACAATATTCCAATCAATGCAAAATACGTACCGACTAGGGCAAGAAGCCTTGAGAGCGAAACGATATTTGCATAGACCGTCATAAAGTCGCTCTTGCGCACAGTGGTTAATTGCAATGCCAGAGTTAAACCAAGTCCGCCACCCAGCAGTAGTGCCGCCCAATCGGTTCCGGCACTTGAATGCTTATAGATACGAGTTGGCTGGGTCACAGTGCAATTAGACACCCTTTTGCTGAGAAAGCGCTGGGTGTAGTCGGGAAGGATTGTGAATTTAGGGTTTGGTCCCCGCAACCCACATGTTCCCAAGTGGCACCACAACTTTAATTTTTCCAAGCAATGTTCCAACAGAGCTTTCTAAAACGCGCTTGCGGAAAGTTCGCGATATCGGAATCAAATGTAAAATATAAGCAAGTGAATAGTGGTTGTTATATGCACCAGAGCGCACATCGATAAAACCAACCTTCTTAAATAACGCCTCGCCAGATTTCCGGGTATATAAATGGGTGTGCTCAACATCGATAATCGGTGAGCGCTCTCCCATTAAACGCGCCGACCACGAGCGCTCATTATGGATTGCCACAATAAATACCCCACCTTTTTGCAAAGCGTTCTTACAGTCATTTAACGTTGAAACGGGATCTGTTAAATGATCTAAGGTGTGAAACATAGTTCCAACTTCAAATGAGTTGTCAGCAAGAACGCCGGCCTTCATCATGCTGGCTATCATGTGTGGCTTTATATCAGAACGTGCCGCAGCAATCGCCTCAGTACTTGGCTCAACACCGGCGACATTAGCAAAGCCACCATCTTTAGCTGCTTCCAGGAAAAATCCATTTCCGCCACCAACTTCAAAGATAGATTTCTTGAACTTCTTTCCCGCTAAAGCCTTTTTTACTAAGTTGAAATATGTCTTTTTCAATCCAGCAACCTCAGTTGAATAATCGAAAGTTGATTCGACATATAGTTTTTCCAAATCAACATCTAAAACCGGATCAGAGCGCAGAAGTGTGCACTTATTGCAACGCACCCATTGATAGTGACGTCGATCTGGCAATCTACGAGCCGAAAAGATCTCTGTTGAAAAACTACTTGCATCAACATTTGATGGGTAGACAGGCACGGAATTTCCCAAACTCTCGCAGATTGGACACTCGGTTGCGATCTCCATTAACTCTTGCTCCCTTTACTTTGCAACTTTGACGGCAAAATGCCCACTTCGAACCCCTGGGATATCTTGTTGAATATAGGTATTACAAAGCGTTTTACCTTCGAACTGAAAGAGATTAGTACCCTCATCGCTGACGACAATGACATCTGGATTAATTGTGTTTATATAGTCGCACGAAGTTTGCGCCGTAGTCTGACTCATAAATAAATCAAAAGGAGAGTTTAAAATTGATAACGATTGAACTCCACTCTCCTTTTCAACGTAATAAGAAGATGCCCCGAAGAAACCAATAGTCAGACCCTGATCTTTTGCATACTTCGCTGCAATTCTCGCATCGGCAACTGAGGCAACAATAGTTGCCTTTGGCCATCTCGGTGCAGTTTTCGATTCATCAATTCGTTTCATCTCAACGCTTGGATTAGGAGTGAGCAAAAGGGAGGCAAAAGGGATAGAAATAATCAGAAGCAACGGAAGAACCCAGGCAAAGTTCTTCTCTTTCATCGCACGTGGTGAGAATAGAAAGCCTTTCTGTAAATTTCCAAATACTAGATTTCGAATTGGATCCTTAATTAAAATTCCAACAAATGCTGCAAGAGAAATACTCAGTGGTAAAAAGAGAATCTGCATCTGTCCCGATGCATAAGATCTGTTGAGGTAATACGTGAAACCAAATAACGACCAGAGTCCAAAAGAAAAGCCAATCAAGGCGTTTAGTGAGTAGTCACCGATTTCACTCGCGCTCTTCTTAGAGCGATAGACATAAATTCCATGCACTACTACAAGTAACACTATTAACGGCAAAATAAAGAGAACCGGGCCAGGTGTCCGAATTCGCTCAGCTCCGAAACCAGATCCAAATTGTCGAGCGAAGAATAAAAAGTATTTAAAGTCGATCGTTTTACCGGCCACACCGGCAATGATTGGATACAGTGCAAACCCTGAAATAAATCCAATTAATGCTATACCAGTATTTTTAATCTCCAACAATCGCGTGCTACTGGCATACGCGATAACCAAGAATGAGGTCACCACCGCCGCAATACCGAAATCTTGAGACTGCCACGTAGTTAGCCCAGATATAAATCCGAATGCCAGAAAAGCAATTGTTTGCTTAACCGTTGATTTCTCTGATCTCTTCCGAAGCAGGAGGATTAACAAACCAATTAAGACGAGTCCGGGAAATATTCGGATAGATAGGCCTGAAAGCAAGGCGGCAATTGAGCCAAGATATCCTTCGCGCGTAGGAAACTGAGTTAAAGCGGTGAAGGGAATTACTAGACCTATTGCTAAAACTACAGATCTGCGATCAATTGCGTTCCAAGCAATAAAAACACCCAGAATTAGCGTGGCAAAACTTAAGAGAGTCAGAGCTATAAAAGCTACTTCTGATATTTGACTGGCATTCATTCCACCTACAAATGGCTTCAGGAAGAATCCATAAAAACTTTGGTACTGCGGGATGAAGTCTGAGTATGGCCAATACCCAACAACTGGAGCCAATAGTTCGTTAATTACATACTCAGAGTGATCTGCATCAATAACCGCTGCTGCGCTCTGCCAGAAACTGGGAATTACTAAAACTGCATTTATGAGAAATAACGTGGATAAAATCGCTTTCCAAGCGATATTTAAAGTTCGCCATTCAATAATTTTGAAAACGATTGGCGTTATTAACACTGCCAGAAGCAACACGTAAGGGCCAAAACCTAACCACAGTCGATCCGAGAGAACGACTCCATTAATCGGTTCATGCTCTTCGATTCCGGCAATACCAATGGCAGTAACGATAAAAGCTAACGAGCCATGAAGGTATTTGCCGGTTGACTTACTTAACTTTGAAAAACCTAGAAGAAGGAATACTCCGGCGATAAGAATTGCTAATAAGTAAATTGCCTTGTCAGGGGCTTCACTCTGCGCCGAGCCGCGAAGAAGTTGAATAATAAAAATAAGTGAGCCAGTAATGGCAAAGGCTTTGATGCCCAAGGCAATAGGTGTTGGGAATGTCTCTTGAGCAACGGCTTTAGGTGCAACATATTTTTTCTTAGCCATTATCTCTCCTTGAAATTAATACGCTCGATTTCAAACATCGGTGGCGTTCGACGTACTTGTCCATGAATACTCAAAATATATTCTCCAATAAGTCCTAAGAAAAGAAGTTGAACGCCGCCCATCAAAAAGATTCCGACGATGATTGTTGGAATCCCAACCGGCACGTTTCCTCCGGAAGTCAGAACCATAATTACAGTAAATAGAGCGTAAGCAAAACCAAAAAACGACAGAATAAAGCCACCTAATAAGGCCAGACGCGCCGGAACACGCGAAGTTGAAACGAAGCCATTTATTGCCTGATCGATTAAGGAGATAAAACTGTTCTTTGATTTGCCACGTTCGCGCTTGACCCACGTATAAGAAACCGATGTGCTCTTCACTCCGGTTTGAGCGATTAACCCTCTGATATATGGATACTGGTCATCAACGACCAAAATCGAGTCAATTACTTTCTTATCTGCAAGCAGAAACTCTCCTGAGTTAAGTGGGATAACGGCGGCGGCGAATTTTTTGATAATTCGGTAATACAGCCCGCGGGCAAAACGCATAACGAGCGATTCTTCACGTTTGGCTCGAACTCCGTAAGTAACTAAGAACCCCGCCTCCCAATTTTTAACCAGCTCTGGGATTACCGATGGCGGGTCCTGCAAATCCGCGGCTAATTGAGGGACAACGATATCTCCCGTTGCGCTCTTCATAGCGTTCCACATATTTCTAAATGGACCAACGTTGCGACTGTTGGAGATGACTTTTACATGCTCATCTGCAGAGGCAATTTCACGAAGCTTGATTAGCGTTGAATCAGTTGAAGCGTTGTCGGCAAAAATATGTTCGTAGTCGTAATGTGGCAACTGCTCCTGCATAATCTTCTTTAACTCGTGCGCGCAGATTTCTACATTTACCTCTTCGTTATAGCAAGGCGTGATGACTGAAAGTTTTTTCATCGCTGTGCTCCGTAGAATTCGAATATTTGTCGATCTAAAGCCGCTAATGGCGAGCTCTGCATTGACTCTTTCTCCCAATCAATAGTCCAGCGGATTGCTTCATGGGCTTCAAATCGATTCTGCCAGCCTAACTCTTTGGTGGCTAACTCTGATGAGAGCCACAACAGCCCTGCCTCGTGTGGGGACGATAGGTCAATCTGAATATCGATCCCTTTTGAGCCTTCCCACTGCGTGCAGGCACTGTTTGCCATCTCTTCAACGGTTAACTTAGATTCCTCACCCGGACCGAAATTATATGCAGGTGCTATTTCACGACCTGCCATTAAAGCAGATCCCATGGTTAAGTACCCGTTAAGTGGATCTAAAACATGTTGCCACGGCCTAATAGATTCAGGGTTTCGAATAATGGTTTTTTCGCCGGCATGAAAACCTCTAATCAAATCGGGAATTAATCGATCCTCTGCAGTATCCCCGCCACCGATTACATTTCCAGCGCGCGCCGAGCAAATAGAAATTTTCTCATCGCTATGGCTTGCAATCGTCTGCCATGCTGAAACGACCATTTCGGTAGCGGCCTTGCTGGCGCTATATGGATCTTTCCCGCCGAGTGGTTCATCCTCAGAATATCCACCTAGTTTTTCAACGTTTCTATAGACCTTGTCCGTGGTAATCGCCACTACCCAGTGCGTAGCCTTATTGCTCACGGCAGCGTTAAGTACATGCGCGGTTCCCATGACATTTGTATCAAAAGTTTCAATCGGCTCTTTATATGAACGGCGCACTAAAGGCTGTGCAGCAAGGTGAAAAATTCCATCGAATTGATGAGTCGAAAAGTAATTCTCTACCGCGTTGCAATCGCGAATATCTAGGATGGTACTTTCTTTAAGCCCTAAATCGCCAGCAACATCGAAGAGTGAGTTAGTTTCTGCCTCAAGTGCTAAACCGAAAACATCGGCACCTGCTAAAACTAAAATTCTAGATAACCATGCACCTTTAAAGCCCGTGTGCCCGGTTACCAGAATTTTTTTTCCCGAGTAATCCTTTAAAAAATTAGCCATAGAACTAGATCACCAAATTTTCCAAGGGGCCTCGTTGTTGCTCCACAGTTCATTGAGCTCTTGGGATTCACGGAAAGTATCCATTGGCTGCCAGAAACCCTCGTGCTTATAGGATTTCAACTCACCTTTCTTTGAAAGCTTTTCAAGTGGCCCTTTCTCTAACACGCACTCGGAATCTAGGTAGTCAAAGATTCCTGGCTCAAAGATAAAGTAGCCGCCATTTACCCACTTTTCAGCCTGCGGCTTTTCTGCAAACTCTGTGACCGTCTCGGTCTCATCTATCTGCATCGCCCCAAATCGATTTGTTGGGCGCACCGCTGTTACAGTGGCGATCTTGCCATGAGATTCGTGGAAGCTAGTTAAAGCTTTTAAATCGATATCGGCAACGCCATCGCCATATGTACAGAGGAATTTTTCGCCCTCAACATACTGTTTTATGGTGTGGATTCGTCCGCCCGTCATTGTGGTTAAGCCAGTGTTCGCAAGAGTTACCGTCCAATTTTCCTTGTTCGATTTAGCATGCTGAACTAGCCCTTCATTTTCACCTAGCTTTACGGTGATGTCATGAGTACGGGCCTCATAATTGATGAAGAAATCCTTAATGTAATCACCCTTATAGCCTAGGCAGATTACAAACTCGTTGATGCCCTGCGTTGAAAGGGTCTTCATAATGTGCCAGAGAATTGGCCGTCCACCGATTTCAACCATCGGCTTTGGACGAAACTCGGTCTCTTCACGAAGACGCGTTCCTAAACCACCTGCAAGAATTACCGCTTTCACGAAATTCCCCCTTAAAGAGATTAGAGCCAAAGTCTAACGGCACGAACTCCCAAGGATTATGGAAGCGGTATTTAGAGCCCTATATTACTATCCTTGCCCGTATATGTAATCGAGTTAAAGGGGTAGAACGTTGTCTGATGCCGTAACACCCTTCACCAAAGCCGCCGAATTAGCTCTCGCGGCTCGGCGAGAAATCATTTCAATGACCAGTACTGCAAAAGCATCCCATGTGGCATCGGCGCTTTCGGTCGTTGATATTTTAAGTGTTCTCTATACCGGAGCGGCCAATATTTCGCCGGCAAATATGGGCGCCGCCGATCGTGACATTGTCATTTTATCTAAGGGCCACTCCGCCTCCGCGCTGTACTCTGTTTTGGCGCTTCAGGGATTTTTTCCAATGGATTGGCTCGCACAATACTGCAACAACGATGCCCCTCTCGGTGGCCACGTGACTTCAAAGGGCGTGCCCGGTGTTGAGCTTTCTACTGGCTCTCTTGGCCACGGTCTGCCCTACGGCCTAGGCATTGCTATGTCGCGCAAAAAAAGCGGAGCAAAGGGCCGCGTATTCGTTGTGATGTCAGATGGTGAGTGCGATGAAGGCACAACATGGGAATCAGCGATGATCGCTAATCACCACGAGCTAGATAACTTAGTTGTAATCGTTGATCGCAACAAGATTCAATCACTGACCTTTACCGAGGATACGTTAAGGCTTGAGCCTTTTGCCGATAAGTGGATCGCCTTCGGATGGCAGACGCAAACGATTTCGGGCCATGGATATTCTCTCTTGGCCGAATCACTCTCAACACAAACTGGTCCTAAGTGCATCATCGCCGATACCACTAAAGGTAAAGGTGTGGACTTTATGGAGAACAGCGTCCTGTGGCATTACAAACCACCGACGGCCGAAGATGTCGCCAAAGCTTTCGAGCAGTTAAGTGAGAGCTACTGATGCGCGATACCTTTGTTGCAACTTTGCTGGAGGTGGCTAAAAAAGATAAAAATATTATTTTGATGACCGGTGATTTGGGGTATGGCGTCCTTGATACCTTCGAAAGGGAACTACCCGACCAGTTCATCAACTCTGGTGTTAACGAACAGGCCATGATGGGAATGGCTGCTGGGTATGCATCTACTGGAAAAAGAGTTTTTGTTTATAGCATCGGTAATTTTCCAACGCTTAGGTGCCTTGAACAGATTCGAAACGATGTATGCCTGATGAACAACCCAGTTGTAATTGTCTCCGTCGGCGCCGGATATGCATATGGCAGTCAGGGCTACACCCATCACGCCCTTGAAGATATTGCAGTGCTGCGGGCACTTCCTAACATGGAGGTAATCGTGCCGGCAGATCCAGCCGAAACGGCCGAACTAACCACCATAATAATCGCTTCAAAAAAGCCTACATACCTGCGCTTGGGCAAGAGTGGCGAACCAACTATTCATACAACTAGACCAAAACCCACACATGGGAAAATCAATGAAATAACCCCTGGCACCTCTGGAACTTTAATCTTTGCCGGCTCAGTCGGCACAGTTGCAGTTGCTGCAGCGAATGCCTTGGCGGCACAGGGAATTTCAGTTGCCGTTGCCTCAATGCCATATATATCTACGATAGATATCGATTACCTTGAAAAAGCGTTGCGCATTGGCCCGGTCATTGTAATTGAAGAGCACTCATACCGTGGCGGCGTAGGCGCCGCCGTTCTCGAGGCTACGAACGCGGCAAATCTGCATGGGGCCATTGGTTTAATCGCAGCCGATCAAAATAATCTTTCGCAGATTGGTGACCAAAGTTTTTTGCGTACTGCCAATGGAATTAACGTTGATAATATTATTGCGAAATTTAACGCCTTGAAGGTAATGTAAATACAACTTCCTGACCATCTTCACAATGCAATGGAGTAAGCGTTTCGCGGTGTCGCCACTGAATCGTCTGCGCAATTCCATTTTCAAAAGAAACTATTGGCTTCCAACCAATCGAGGTCAACGATTCACAGGCCGGTTCTAACTTCATTACTTGATCTGGGCGATACGCTAAATTTCCAAAACCGAGTAAACCTTGGGCTCCTAATTGATCTGCGACAACGTGTACCGCTTCCTTCAAAATAACGGTCTGCGGATTTCCAACATTGACAACACCTGACATTGCCTCACTTTCGATAACGGCCTCAAAGGCTCGGGCTAAATCAAAGGCATGTAGATAGCTCCACTCTTGTTCGCCCTTTGTTAAATTCATAACCTCACCCTTTGTTAAAGTATCGATTAACTGCGGAATCAACCACGTATCGGTGTCGCAAGGTCCATATGTAGAAAAAATTCGCAACCACGCAAAACGTGTTTTCGATTCGACAAGTGAACTCTGGATAATTTTTCGTGCAGTAACCTTCGCCTTACCATATTCAGTAGTTGGGTTATCGGGTAGATCCTCGGTGATTCGGTTCGAGACTGGTCCTAACTCGGCCTGGCTACCCACGCCGATTACAAGACCAACGCCGGCATCTCTAGCCGCCACGGCTATGATTTCCATGCGCTCTATATTCTCGAACTGTCGCGCATCATTTCTATCGTGATTTCCGACGCCCCACCAATCGGCAAGAATCAAGACATCGGGTTTTTCAGCCGATATGAAGCCTGCCCAACCATCGCTTTCTCGGCGCTCAATCTGCAACCCATCAATATCGGTAAGCCGATACGTATCCGAGCTCGGGCGGACAAGGGCAATAACCTCGTGCCCTGCCGATAAAACTCTACAAATCCACGAACCTAGAAAACCTGATGATCCAGTGACGAAAACTCTCATGTATTTGGTTTAAGAAGAGGATTTCCGCCAACGAATCGATCAGGAACATCAAATCGTGGTTGTCCGACTGCATCCATCGCTGCATAGAAGCGATCCAGTGGCTTTAGGGCTGCGAACTGCGCCGTAGTGATGGGGGATTGATAGACCTTTAAACTATATTTATTCAAGACGTTTCCAGTAATCTCAGGTGTTTTAGGAACACAGGCCGCATCACCCACGAAGCAGATAATTCGCAGTTCATTGTTCATTCGTGTTTCCAACAAAATATCATTTGGAGCTTTAGCGATCCAATACGTATCGCCCACAAAACCAAGTGCGTTACTTAACGACCGATATGAAGTTAAATAATTAAAGTTACGTAGTTCAGCTTGCGCCGCATCATCATTTAGAATTGCCGTCATTGCCGATGGATAGGAATACTCTTGCTGTTTTACTAAACCAGAGTTAGTGGAGATCACGGAAACTACCATAATCACTACGTAGGTCACCGGTGTAATCATTCGAAGTAAAATATGTGAATCATTTTTTGAATTCTTAGCTTTCTTTCCCACTTTCACTTTCAAATTCTGCGACATTCTCTCGCCAATTATTAGCAAGAAAAGAGGACCGACATATGTTGCTACTTTCACATATGAGTAATTGCTACCCAAACTAGTATTTTTTGCCCAGAAGGCAACTGCTCCACAAACAATCACAATCGATAAGCCCAGGATAGACACTGACTTATCCCATGTAACCTTACTCGTAACTCCACGCAACACTAGCCAGATAATTGCAGCCGATAACAGAACTCCTATGAGCATCACTAAAGGATCTCGTGGAGTACCGGCCGTTCCTGTCCAGATATTAATTACCCCAAGCATCTCAGATGGCAATGGCCAGTGATTAAAAAGAAATCCAGTGCCGGAAGCGAGTTTTAATCGAATACTCATAGTCGTAATCGCGGCGTAGGTATATGGCGCAACAATTATCGCTGCAATAACCCCACCGAGAAACATGGTTTTAACTAGCGAAAGACTCAAATCGCCTTTAGCCAAAATTCCTAAGAAGACAGCAGAAATTGCAAATACTACCGCCAAAGTCATACTTGAATCTATATACGTCACTGCATTTGCGAGCCATCCAGAGGCTGAGAGTGCAATCAAACCCTTAAATGCTTTCGGTGTTAACTCATCTTTAGTTTTTAAATAGAGCGTAAGAAGCAAAGTACTTGAGAGTAATCCGATACCTGGCAAGGCCCATGCTTGTGCCATTCCGCCATTGAAAACTTGAACCATTATTGGCGCTGATGAAATTGATGCAATTAAAAGCAAGAACGATAATGAGTAACGAACAAAAACCAAACGAGAAAATGAATAGATAATAAATCCAAGCGCCGCGATTCCTGCAGATATTGTTAAACCCTGACCAATAATCAGAAGTGATGAATCAAGACGTAAAATCTGTGCAAAGGGTATACTCAAACCCCATCGAGTGCCATAGATTAGATAGTCGAAACCCGCTTGTTGTTGCATCGAAGGCAGTTGATACAAGTGATAAATAGCCTCACCTAAGTTTTTATCCCCTAAGAAAGCTAAAAAATTATCTCGGCCTTGCGCCCATGTAGAACCAACCCCAGGTTGAGCTAACGCGGTCATTAAATTCTGCGGAATATCTGGACCGCTACCTGCCGTTATTTTAAGCGAAGTAGTGCCTTCCCAATATGGCTTGCTGTAAAAAGCGGTTACAAAGGGAACCAGAAGTAGTAGGGCATCTATACGTCCAAACTCTTTCCATACCGCCAACGTCTCTCTAAACTTCGGAACAATCAGTAACCCGAGTGAGATAACAATTAGTACGATTAAAATAGTTAAGTAACTATCTGCGCCAAATAACCCAAAAGCCCAAGCCACGGCGATACTAGAAACTGCGAAGCCGATTCCAATTGAAAGACCTAATGCAACTGGACCCCGATTTTTAGAACCACCAGAAATTGCAGAAGTGATGATGGAGCCTGGGACAAAGCCCAAAACTAGTGCGATACCTAATATGGCAAAGGTAATAGCCACGAGTGTGAACACAACATCCCCAATCAGTAAAACTTATAGGTAAACAATAATTGATTGCCGTTAATAAATGGAGTAAATACCTACTCTTCTATAGCCCCTGTTACCTGATATCGGGATTAAAAGGATCTAAGCGCATCATTTCGGCTTTTGCCGCTGCAATATCTGCCGGCGCTGCCGTCGGAATAGTTGTCCACAACTGCCAGAAATCGAAGGAATCTGGATAGCCCTTAGTAGCATCACGGAGTACAGCGATCGCCTCCGAATCCATTTTATCATCACGAAGAATCGTTGCCACATGAAGAAGGCGTCTCTCATCAATTGGCTTTAAGTATGCAGCTGTCTGCACTGCTTTAATATCGCCGGACTTCAAAGCCGAGAAAAAACTAGCATTTGCATAATAGAGTGGTATGACGACAATTGCACCGACCATCACTCCGCCAAAAACCCTCAAAATTGTCGCTGAGGAAAGTTGTTGCGTCACGACTTTGGCTTTTCGTTGGGGCTGTTTATTTTTTACTCCCAAATCTTTCTCAATCTTTACATCTCTTGTATTGATTTCATATCCAATAATCAGACCAGTTAAAACCCATCCCCAAATTGCTAGCCCTAGTTGATTGATGCTGACAATTGATTGAGCCTGATAGGCAGCCCATGCGCCAACTATCACTACGAAGTGAATATCAAAGCCGGAGTTTCTCTTGACGACCCGAAATATTGAGAGGATTACAAGTGCGATTATGGCAAAATAAACCAGAATCAATGGAGCACCACCGTTTGAAGCTATATCTAAATAGACGTTGTGGGCTGAGTTTGAAAACGAGAAGAATCCATTTTCATAAAAACTGCTCGGCCGCGACCGCCGAAACCAGTCAATGTATCCATCCATACCTACACCGAAGAAGGGGTGGTCTATGAGCATGTTTATTGCAGCCCGCCAATAATATCCGCGCGCCTCCAACGAACTTTTATACAGAAAACTAGCTAATGGCCCAAAATTAATTAGACCCAAGAAGACTAAGCCCGCGCCTATCGCCCCAAATCCAGAGACAGCGACTCCCAGAGTTTTTCGATTATTCATAAACAGCCAAAGAATCACTACGACTAGAGCACCCGCCAAAAGTGCAAAATATCCCTGCTTGGCGAGAGTCTCATATATAACTACTACCGCCGCGAATCCTACTATCGCTAATCCAACTCGTATTGCGGCTCTAAATGACTTATTTAATGCCATGGTAAACGCTACAACAGTAATTATTCCCATAAATGCTGATTGGAAATTAGAGTTCCCAAGCGTTCCGACAGGCGCGTTAACTGTATAGGCAGTTACAAATGGAAGTGGGTCCAAATTAAAATATTGAATATTGCCATATACGATAAGAATAACGCCGACAATCACGGTAACTCGAAGAAATTTCTTAATGAACTCCCCATCGGCAATTAATGCAGAACTCATCAAAAGTACAGTTAAAGAGAGATATGCCAATGCCCCAGTATTGCGCCCAAAAGTTCCATATATCTGTCCGCCAAAGTTAGCTCCAGAAAATAAGAGGACTAGAACAATCTGGAAAGCAAAGAGGGAAATAAGTATGACAAGTATTTTAAATTCGGAATTGAACAGGTGTTTTATAGTTGGAACTAAAAGCGAAAGTGCAACTATTGAAAAAAAGGCCAAGGCCGAGAGTTTAGGAAGATTTATTGGGTCAATCAATGTATAAGGTGCCACCACCAAGGTGACAGCCGCGAGAGCGGCCAATGTTATAGTCCCTAATAATTTCTTACTTCGTGTATCCAACATGAGACAAGAGTACTTAATAACTCTTTAGAAAGGCCGAAACCCGACCCCCACCGAAGTGGGAACCGGGTTTCGGTTCTAGATATTTACCAGAAGAATTGAAGCAATTAAGACTAACTCAACTTCTTGAGTATCGTCGCTATCCTCTTCTGGATCTTGATTACTAGGTTTGTTAGAGCACGGATCGCTGCCTTTTGAGCTGTGATCTGAGCAACTAGGCCTGCGACCAATTCCTCAACTTGAACAGACAATGCTGCAACTGCATCAGCTGCATCTTGTGCCGCTGCTGTTGCTGCATCTGCTGCCTCTGCTGCAGCGTTAGCTGCATCAGTTGCTGCATTAGCTGCATCAGTTGCTTCTGCTGCTGCATCTGCTGCTGCTGCGATTGCTTCTGCATTAGCTGCCTCAGCTGCTGACTGGCCAACATTTGCTGTTACTGAAAGTGTGCCAGTAATGCCTGTCGCACCTGTAGCTGAGAGTGTGAAGTCACCCTGTGTGCTTGGAACGTTGATAGCGTACTTCAATGTTCCAGTTGATGAACCAGTAGTCAACGTAGTTCCTGTTGGCAACGTACTTACTGTCAGAGCACGAGAACTCGTAACTCCGCCAGTTGCAAAGACAGTTGCGGTTCCGTCAGCGACTGCATTTCCAGCTGCATCCTTAACCACTATTGTCAATACTGCTGCTTCTCCTGGAGTATAAGTTGCCTTGTCTAGCGACATTGTTACAGTAGATGGAGTAATTGTACCTGCACGCACTGAAACCGCTGCTGCTGCGAAGCCAGCAGTTGAACCAGCAGCAACGTCTTGTACTGTCACTGTAGAAGTTCCAGCTGTAAGACCAATAAAGGCAAATGTTGCCTTACCGGTTGCATCAGTTGTTGCTGTTGCGCTAGCAAATACAGTCGTTGTTCCTGAGACTGCAAACATAGCCTTGCCTGAAACAACGTTTCCAGCTGCATCCTTAACGATTGCAGTTACTGCGCTGGTAGAAGTTGCACCTGATCCAGAATTGATTACTGGGATTACAACTGTTGCTACTGCAGATGCTGCTACTCCAGAGAAGGTAACTATCTCTGTACCAACAGTTACTCCACCAATCGTGATGGTAATTGTTGAAACACCAGCTGTGCCATCACCGTAGACGTGTACATAAGCTACGCCTGCTGTGGTACTTGCAAAGGTTATTGACTTAAGGCCAGTTGACGAGGCTGCAGTGCTTGAGGCAGATGCAGTTACAGTTCCAGGACCTGTGATAGTCGCTGTAACGACTGTTGATCCTGTAGTTGCAGCGCCTGCTGCTTTTGGTGTTACTACAATTGTCGCAGCAGCCGCTGCACCGTTTGCAGCAGCAACTGTAATCGAAGCATCTGCTGACCCTGTAGCAACACTTGCTGCATTTAGAATTGATGTTGACGATGAGTCAGCAACAGTCAGCACAACAGCATTTACGGTGACAGTCCATGTAACTGCAGCAGCAACTGGTGTCGCCCCGCCGGTAATGGCAGGCGTAACCTTAATTGTGTAAGTTCCTGCAATTGCAGTACTTGGTAATGAAAGATTCCATGTTGCAGATGCTAAACCATAAACACCACCCGTTGCGGTAACAGTATCAATCATGGTTCCAACTAAGCCAGATGCTGTTGGAGTTCCATTAGCACCGTTCTGGACATTTGCAGTAAGTGTTGGAATTACAGTGTTTCCGCTAGGTCCACTTACAAGTGATGCGGTCACTGTCATTGTTTCAGAGTTCTGAGCAAGGAAAGTCTGCGTCACCGTGGTGGTGGCGGCAGTTCCTGCTGTAACCGAAGTTGCGGTTGCTCCTAGAGTCAATGTATCTGACTGTACAGTAGCCGATGAAGGCGCTACTGACAGAAGACCAAAGCCCAAAGCCGCAACTGCTACAAGCGCTATGCGCTTGTAAGTTGTCTTTGTAGACATTTATATCCTTTCGATTAGTCGGTTCTCGGACGATCCGAGAGCCGGCTTGGGATCAAAGTTTCTTTCACATTTCACGAAAGAAACTCTTTCACCCGGTTCGATGAATCGCACGTGCTGATTCATCAAATCCCACATTGAGTATCCGGACTCAATGTGGAAACCTATTTAGTTATTCACCTGCACCGCTTGCGCAAGGAAGGTGGTCTTGCCTGCATTCAGGAGAATGCGCGTCGTGATGGACTTTGGCGCATCGGCTAGGTCATAGCCGCGGCCTCCCGTGGGGACCGAGAAAATTGATTCATTGAGTAATCCAATGGTAAAGGTTGAAGTAATCAAGTACTTACCATTTGATAAACGATCAATTGAAGTGTCATTTGACTTAACTTCAACTGAGTTCCAATTGCCTGCCCAACCGATGTTAATGCTGTTGGCAGAATAGCGCGTACCTGTGCCATCAATTGTAAGTACTTGATTAATCAAAACATTTGGACCAACTGAGCCAGTTATGAACTGATTGTTAATGACAATTCCACCTGATCCAACCGATGAAGTTCCTTTTGTTAGACGAGCAATACCTTCGATGTTCTCTGAATCAGTTACTGTGAAGGCAGTTGGTAGACCATCTTTATCTAGACCAAAGAATGAAAGTGCGGCGATCTTCATACTAAGGGCAGCGGTTTGTGCCCTCTTAGTAGCAGCTGCTGCCGCTATGGTCGCAGCGGTCTTTGCTTTAGCGGTTGCGGCGGCCGTTGCTTTAGCGGTTGCGGCGGCTGATGCGATTGCGGTTGGTGTTTGGCTCACTGACTCCTGTGGTGAAACTGGAGTAACTACTGCAATCTCTGGAGAGAGAATGGCAAGTGGTGATCCTTCATTACCCGACATTGAGTTAAAGCCAAGGAAGGCTGTAATAACAAGGAGAAGTGAGAGGGCAGCTTTGCTGGACTTCTGAGCAATCTTCGCAGCCTTCTTGTATGTCGTTGAAAGCGCGTTAAGTGCAGTCAGACCAGTTGCCTCGTCGATGACCCAGTCTTCAAGAACGCGGACCATTGATTTGCGAGCGCGGATCAAGATGTGGCGAACATTTGCTGGGTTGGTGTTAAGGGCAGATGCAATCTCTTGCGTGCTGCGGCCCTCCATTTCCCACATAACCAAAGCGGTGCGCTGATCTGATGTCAGGCGGGAGAGAGCTTCTCGAATAATCGCGGCATCTTCGGCAGCGGCAATAGTTGTATCGAGATCGACGTGATTCTCAGATGCGATCTCGTTCAAGCGCTCTTGCGTCGTATCGGCATCGATTGCAACCAAGTTAGGACGTGCACCGCGAGCGCGGATGACGTTCAGGGATAGGTTGGTGACCGAGGTACGAAGATATGCAAGCGCACGATCAGCAGTATCGAGCTCTGGCGATGCGAGCATGAACTTAAGGAACGCCTCTTGAACAACCTCGTTAGCTTCGGCCTCGTCGCGGGTGATTCGGCGTGCTTGCGAGACAAGCTGTGTCCGGTGCTCTTTGTAGATCGCTGAAAGCTGTGAAATCGACCAATCAGCGGTTGAACCAGGGGTTGTAGATACTTCAAACGCTGAATCCGTTGCGGTAGCGGAGTTCAGTTGGCGGGTGGCATCAGTCATTGCAGCTGCTTTCGCTGCCTTTGACTTTAATAACGCCATGTGAATACTCCCGCGAGTTATAAACGAAGGCAACGTCTTGCCCTCTACTAGTTAAGACACCGCCGAGCGCCAAATGTTGTTGCCCTAGCGAATATTTCTCTGGTTCTCATAAATTTGGTCGGAATAAGTGAGATATGGCAGATTTCTTCTTTATTTGCTCTGATGTACTGGCAATATTACATAAATACCTTGGGAATTGCCTGTGGGTTGGAAGTTGCCAAGTCTAACGGCTGCCCAAGCCTAATGTTGACATTGAGAGTTATGAGCGTGTTGGTGAAGTGGTACCGAAGAAGGCAGAATGTCTGAGGTTTAACCCTCGTTGTCGCGGACCTCTGGAGGCATAGCTTTTTTAGAGTATTCGGACCAGTTGGTCTCAAGGGCTTGAATCAACTGTAGGACAAACAAGGGTGAGATATTCACTCGTGACACAACTACGCCATTAGCCCCCTCTGGGGTGAAGTCCAGCCTGGCGAAGTCAATTGTGAACTCATAATCGCTGTGTTTGATCGCAGCGAAATTTGCCCACACGCCACCGACATCTTTTAAATCCAAGTGAAGGTTTAATCCGTTGATCTGACCATCCTGATTTTCCATGACCACATATTAAGCCCTTTGCCCTAGATGAATATGAAACGTCAACCATCAGCCGAATACACTGTCAAGGATCAGGCGAATAGATGTAAAGGATCAGACGGTGCTACTTCGTCAAGTATCTGGCTAAGTAGCACAAGGGAATAGTGGGCCCAGACGGGCTCGAACCGTCGACCCACGGATTAAAAGTCCGTTGCTCTACCAACTGAGCTATAGGCCCCACTGCACACGCGATTGATTAATAAAGCAATCCTGTACCTTCATTGCAAGTCGCGAAGCGCAATCCTAGCGGACTCGACGGCCTTCTGATCCTTACTTCAGGCTTGAGATTTTTGAAGAACCTTGAACTACAGCTCGCCAATAAAGTGAATCTAAGCTCACGAATCAACTCTTAATTGACCTCTTTGGCCTTCCGCGTTTACTAGGGGCTAAATTCTTTGTCGCGGACAAAGTATCTATCGATTGCATGAGTCCGGGTCGCTCATCCAATCGCTCCTGTGCATTCTTTACGACTTGAGCAGGGTGCAATGAAATGACTCCTCTATCGTCAATTTCTAGCAAATAAATGCCTGCGGTAACTTTATTCTTACCCAATGTTGCCCGACCACGTTGATCGACTTCTATTAAATGAGTGGTTGTCATGGCACCCCCTTTGATTAAACATTATATGGGATAGACCCACAATGGGTAAATGGGTGTGTACTGAAAACAATCAAAGTCTAATAACTCAAAAATCCATGCAAGTGTAAATGTAGCTACCGCCCGTTGGCAGCTCTGGCTAAACGATCTCGGATCGCAACTGCTATGCCATCCCCAGTCGGCTGATGCACAACCACGTCGGACAATCCATCGGCATCGGCACGACGAAGCGCGGCATATAAGACTTGTGCGAATTCGCGATCGCTCTTTGGGGCGGCTAAACGAATGACACCTGCCGGTGTCTCAACCTCAGCCAATGCAATAAAGCCCTGTCCTTCAATCGGCGCAACATCAAGAATTACTTTAGCGGCTGGGGCATAGTGATTTTCAAGCGAACCACTGACACGAATTGCATTTCTTCCAACTTCAAGAACATCTAATCCTGTCGATTGTTCAATCATTTCAACGGTGATTGCACCTGGGCGCAATATTCGTGGCGCATCACTCGTGCAATCAATAATCGTAGATTCAACACCAACTATGCAAGCCCCGCCATCGATTATCTGATCGGCAGAATCTAAAAACTCTCCGATTTCTTCTGCCACTGCTGCTGCAGTTGTAGGGGAAACTTGACCAAAGCGATTAGCGCTAGGCGCTGCAATACCTTTACCGCCAATACTTTCAAAAGCCTCGAGCAACGCTAATGCGACAACGTGATCTGGTACTCGTATTCCTACAGTTTCTTGCCCTCCTGTAATAAAATCTTCTGCCAATGCGCTTCGCTTTAATACAAGCGTCATAGGTCCTGGCCAAAAATCGCGAGCTAGTGAAATTGCATACACCGGAATTTCCTTTGCCCAATCTTCCAAGCTCTGCATTGATGACACATGCACAATTAAAGGGTGATCCGACGGCCTGCCTTTTACCGAATAAAGGCGTGCAACGGCATCAGCATTGCAAGCATCAGCGCCCAATCCGTAGACCGTTTCAGTTGGAAAAGCTACTAAATTTCCCGCAAGAATATTTCCTGCGGCGCCACGCAATGCATCGGCAGTGCAATTAGATACATATTGAGATTGGTTCACTTACAAATTCTCCCACTTTTCTCAGGAATAATTAACGCTCTTTACAACCAATACACGATACTTAATACATGAAAACTAAATCATTTCGAAGAATCGCAGCCCTAACCATTGCTTTCTCACTCATCGGAGGCGTAACTCTTGCTATGCCCGCGATGGCAGCTGAACCCACGACTCGATATATAGCAGTCAGTGCTACCGGAACCACCTTGGTCGTTCCAGATGCAGTGCGGATTGATGCCACCGTTTCGGTACTTGCTAAAACTACTAAAGAAGCACTTGCGGCAGCATCGACATCTGCATCAGCTGTTCGCCGAGCATTGGTTGCAGCAAAAATTGCTACAAAGGATCTTGCAACAACGTCAGCGACTGTTTATCCAGAGTATTCATATCCACAAGATGGAAGTGCGCCAGTATTAGCTGGTTACCGGGCATCACAGAGTTTTAGTATTACAGTGCGCGCTGCTTCGACAGCAGGCGCTGTAATTGATGCAATCGTTGATGCGGGTGGAAATAATTTAATGGTAAATAGCGTGAGCCCTTTTGTCATAAATGATGACAAGGCAATCGATGTAGCCCGTGGACTTGCAGTTAACCGAGCAAAGGCCAAGGCAAACTCATATGCAAAACTTCTTGGTATAAAGCTTGGAAAAGTGATTTTCCTTGAAGAGACATCATCACCAATTTCCTACCCAATATACTCAGTTTCAGGAAAGGCTGAAGATTCAGCAACTCAGATTGATTTAGGTCAACAGAAAGTCTCTGTTTCGGTCTCTGTACGCTGGGCGATTGGATAATTATTCACTGCTACAAATAAGAGCTCCGATCTCTAGGCTAAACCTTAGACATTGGGGCTCTTATTTTTTGTTGCCCCATCTTTGAAAACTTGAGTTTGGTCGCGCGCTCAATGGCAGGTACGATTGCCAAGCCTCAAACGTCCCCATCGTCTAGGGGCCTAGGACATCGCCCTTTCACGGCGGTAACACGGGTTCGAATCCCGTTGGGGGCACGCACGACAAGTAAGACGGAAGTAAAAGTAGTAAAGGCTTTGACGGTGACATAAGGGCCACTTATGTGACAGGTTTTAATCAAGGCCCGGTAGCGCAGTTGGTTAGCGCGCCGCCCTGTCACGGCGGAGGTCGCGGGTTCAAGTCCCGTCCGGGTCGCAAAGGTTTTGGTGTCGTACTTTTTCAAGGCCGGTGTTAGAACCTTGTTTGGCTTGGTAGCTCAGTTGGTACGAGCGAACGACTGAAAATCGTTAGGTCGCCGGTTCGATCCCGGCCCAAGCCACCGTAGTTTCTAGTAAAGAAATTTTCCTCGTGGGTCAAGGGTGAACTCAATGAAAAGATTTAGATATTTCATTCAATATGTTTTGCCTGGACTCTTAGGCTTAGAGTTTTACTAATTGTTTTCGCAAAAAGTACTAAAAGGTATTGTGCTGTGTCTGGTATCTTTGCAAATTCAGTTTAATTATTCGAATAATAGATCGAAGTGGACTGAGGCAGAATTAAAGGGTTTTAAATGAAAATAACCCCCGCCGGAGACGATAGCCTTCACTCATCCCTCGCCCAAAGGAACCAACGAAATGACCAGCCTGCTTACAGCACTTGTGTGCCCAACCTGCAAATCAGTACTTCAGATTGGAGGCGACCTCCTTAATTGTCCAGTCTGTGTCTCAAATTTTCCTGTTCTACGCGGGATACCTCGCTTTGTTCCTAGTGAGAATTATGCAGACAGTTTTGGTTTACAGTGGAATCGCTTTGCTAGAACACAATTAGATTCTGCACTTGGAACTAATCGTTCTAAGAATCGTTTTATTCGTGAAACTCTGTGGAATGCAGAGCAGCTAAAAGGAAAATTAGTACTTGATGCTGGCTGTGGGTCAGGAAGATTTTCCGAAATAGCATTAGGGCTGGGTGCAAGACTTATTGCTATTGACTATTCAAGCGCAGTTGATGCTGCCTCTGAAAATCTAAACTCTGATAATCTGTTAATTGCGCAAGGTGATTTGGCAATCCTTCCGATACCAGATGAATCACTTGATTTTATCTACTGCATTGGCGTCTTGCAGCACACTAGGAACCCAGAAAGAATAGTTGCGGAGCTTCTTCGTTGTCTTAAACCAGGTGGCGAAATTACTCTAACATTCTATGAGAATTCATCGTGGCATGTTAGATTCTACGCAAAGTACTTAATCCGGCCGGTAACAAAAAGGCTACCAAATAAATTCCTGCTAAATTTCATAGATAGCACTTCTTCAGTTTGGTTCCCTGTAACTAATCTCTTATTTCGTCTTCCCGGACCACTTTCGCGGTTTTTTCGTTTTATAATTCCGATTGCAAACTATGTAGAGTTTTCTTATGCACGAAATCAAGATGCGAGGGCAGAAGCAATCTTGGACACTTTCGATATGCTTTCACCTTCATTTGATAGACCAATCAAGAAAATAGAAATCCTTCAATGGATTTCAGCCTCCAAAATTGAGGTGAGTCGGCTCGAAGCTGAATCAAATCCTGGAACAATGAGATTCAAAAGGATCTAAGGATTTGAACGAAAAACGCTACACATAGAATCTACCAGTGTTTAGATAACTTCTAATCTATACCTATCTGCTCTTTTGCCCTCTGAGCTAGTCGAACAAACAAGAACACTAAAGGCACCAACAGAATTGATCGGTGTCTAAAGGAGGTTCCGAGATTTACTTCAACTAGTGCACTAAAAGCGATTTCACCAGCAAGAAAAATGAGCGTAAAGATAATTTGAGGATCCTGCATGAACTTAATCTTCCGAAATCTTATGAATTGAAATATTACTAAGGCATATAGCGCCCACCACAAAGGTGATTCGAAAGAGGAGATAGTCACCGCGATTCCTGGATTTCCAATAAATGGAAATGGGCCGCAAAGGAATACAAATGCCGGCCATAACAATGAAAGCGGCTCACTTATCTTTGCTGGTTCAAGAATATGACCATTAAGCGAGGATGTATCAGTGCCAACCTGTTTATCTTTATGAACCAATCCCAAGGCGACTTTTTCATTCCAAATACTTTCAATCTTTTTGTCCAAGTGAATCGCTCTGGAAATTTTGCTAAAAAGCGCATTAGGGTTATCAATTAAATAGAAGCGCAATGCAATCAGAGTGTAGTCACCGTGAAAAGTAATGAGTTCTTTTACTGTTTCTTCTGGTGTACCTGTTCCAGTACCTGTTCCAGTACCGGGCCTATCTACATAGACTTGACTTATCGAGTCGCCTGATCGAGCACCAACCTCTGTAATACCTCCATGTAAAATGAAATCGAGAGCATATGCCGAAGTTGTACTTGCGAATGCGATAAGGGGTACCAAAAAACCAGCGGCAACAAATTTAATAATCTGCCGGCGCGCAATTCCTTGAATAAGAAAAATCACAGAGCTGAGAATTAGAGCCACCATCAAGCAAACCCAAAGGTAATTTTTCGTGGATACTAATCCGTACGAGCCCAAAAAGAGAAGAATCGCTCCTTTACCCCCTCTACCCCTCATTAAGAAGTTAAGGCCGGCAAGAAATGCCATCATCTCGGCAATTATGAAAGATTCACGAAGTCCAACCGAGGTCCAAAGGAAAACCGACGGAATAAAAAAGGCTAGAAAGATAGTTTTCTGAAATATTTTGCTGTCAGATTTACTTTGTCTTTGTATTCCCAAAAGTAAATACAAAGTGATTGCTGTAAGTAATATTGAGAGCATCCGGATTGATAAATAATCCGGAACCCCGAATATGTTTAGAATCTTGGCTGGCAAATATACTATCCAAAGAAATATCGTCGGAGCTGTAATCCATCCGCTTCCGGACTGTCCTGTTGTTGAAATTGGTAATTGATAGATGGTATTGAAGGCAAAGATGTAGCCACCTTCATCTGGCGCTAGGGCAAATAACCGCCCTAGAAAGACCGCAAAAAGGGTGTGTGTGATGATAAAAGCAGTAATCAATTTGTTTTGTTTAATACATATCATTACCCGACTAAAAATACCTGAAATAACCAACTTTTTAGCCTCCAGGTTTAAGAATTCGCATAGTACTCTTCACTCGTTAAAGGGCGATTATACTTGCTCCACATGGCTTTAATAGGTATTGGCTCGACAGATTTTATCGAAAGGGACCTAAGGTGAATAACGAAATTGTCGCTTCGCTTCCGTTTATCGAAGGTCGGGGTGGTTTTTTTTGCCGCGGATGTTTGGGGAGAAATCTTTTTTCGGGGCTAGATCTCGGCGAGCTTCCGATAGCTAACGAACTTCTCAAATCTAGTGAGGGTAGCCTAGAGAAATTTCCGCTCCATTTGAGAGTCTGCTCAGAATGTGGGCTAGGCCAAGTGGCAGATGTGGTAACTCCTGAACGGATTTTTAGGGACTACCGTTATCTTTCCTCGATGAGCACAACCTTTTTGCAACATGCTTCGGATTTTGTCAATCAGAGAGTCCAGGAAGGGGTGTTTTCACCCGGTGACTGGGTACTCGAAATTGCCAGCAATGATGGTTATCTTTTAAAGAATTTTTTACCCTTTGGGATTATGACTATTGGAGTTGAACCCGCAGAAAATGTGGCTGAGATTTCAAGGGGCTTGGGAATTCATACTATTTCAGAGTTCTTTTCAAGTCGCTTAGCAATAGAGCTGCTGACCAAGTACGGATACCCCAAATTGATTATAGCCAATAACGTTATGGCTCATGTCCCTGATTTAATAGATTTTATAAAAGGACTAGCCATATTGTGCGGTGCGGAAACACAAATAAGTATCGAAAATCCATCACTAGCAAATATATTAATTGGGATGCAATTCGACACGATTTATCATGAGCATTATTCATATTTGTCAGCCTCTGCCGTAGCAACGATCAGTAAGAATAACGGCCTTCATTTGTTCAAAGTGGACGAACTATCTATTCATGGAGGATCTAACCGTTATTGGTTACGCTCATTATCGGATAGTGGCCTGGTTGATCCATCGGTTGGTTCGGTCGTCAAACATGAGAGAGAGTCTGGTTTATTTGAAGCAAGTGAATGGAAACATTATTCGCTGAAAGTGTTTAAAATATTGCAGGACTTTCGCACATGGTTGAGTGAAAGTACTGAAAAAGGCTTGAAAATTTACGGTTATGGTGCTGCAGCGAAAGCAAGTACGATTTTAAATTCTATTAACCTTGAAGAAGGCTTGATAACAGCAATAGCTGATGCAAGCCTAGAAAAGCAAGATCGCTTCATGCCTCCTCATGGAATCAAAATAATTTCTCCGCAGCAATTGTTCACTGAAAAGCCAACGGATGTTGTGATTTTCCCTTGGAATATCAAGTCCGAGATTGCGAATTACTTACGCGCGAATTTGGGTGAAGGAGTTCGATTATGGTGCGCGATACCCAAAATGCATCAGGTCGAAATCTAGTGTCGTATATCGATCTCAGCGATATAGAGGGCGTAAAGTTAGTTCAAGCCGTTTCTTCAAGTGATTCGCGCGGTCTATTTATTAAGTTTCATCCTGAAAATTTTTTGCACGCTAAGCTGGATTCTGTAGCGGTATCGATTAACCCCAAGGCCGGAACTATTCGGGGAATACATTTTCAAATTGAACCATTCGCTGAAGAAAAAATAGTGACATGCATACAAGGTTCGACATTTGAAGTAATTATCGATATTCGCCCAAAATCAAAGAGTTTTGCAAAAATTGCCACTTTTGAATTATCTCGGGAGAACTCCAATCAAGTTTACTTGCCAAAGGGTGTTGCACATGGCTTCCAAACGTTAATGCCTGACACAATTGTGCAATATTTTCTTACATCTCAGTATTCTCCTGAATCTTCATACTCAATACATCCTTTCGGTGATCTTGGCTTCGAATGGCCACTGAAAGAGCTCTCAATCTCTGAAAAGGATGCACAGGGCGTATCGTTAGCATATGCGGCACAAAAATATGCTGAGTCACTTAACGGTTAGTATGTAATGAAAATTCTAGTAATCGGAAATGGATTTATAGCAACTTCCGTAGTCAAGAGGCTGCAGTCCGAAGGTCATGAACTCCTGGCTTTTTCACGAACGCCGCGTGAAGGGATTAATTGCAAGCAGGTTTTAGGTGACATATTTCACTTTGAAGAATTTATAAAGGTTCTTGATTGGAAACCTCAGATTATTGTCCATACTGCATGGATAACTAAGCCGGGGGTTTATAGGAATGATCTCTCGAACTTCAAATATTCGAAGTTTACAACTGATTTAGCTAAATACATTGCCCACTCTGACGTTGAGCACTTAATAATTTTGGGGACTTGTGCTGAATATGGATTTCAGAGTGGGCTGAGTACGGCCGGAATTACGAATCTCGCTCCCAGTACTCTATATGCTGAACAAAAAGTAGTTGCCTTGAACTCAGTAAAAGAGTTAATGCGAGGTTCCGATATGAGATTTACTTGGGCACGTATTTTTTACCCTTACGGCCCTAATCAGGATCAAAAGCGATTAATTCCACACCTAATTCGCTCCCTTAAAAATGGAGAACCTGTCGTTCTGGATGATACTTCTTCGATTCATGATTGGATTACTACGAGAGATATTGCTTCAGCGATATCGTGGGCTATCAACAACGAACTTCCAACGGAAATAGATGTAGGCACTTCTTTCGGTTTTACGAATCTTGAACTATTAGTAACCCTTGAAGAACTGTTGCAAACCACTAATCAACTACCAGCGTGGGAGATGCATAATTTTGGACATAGTGAGGTTTTCGTAGCAGGTAAAACTTCCCCGCTTTTTATATCTGGCTGGTCACCGAAGGACTCTTTAATTACAGGCTTGGAATGGGTACTGAGCCCTTGAGGAAGCTCAATATTGGCTATTGGCCACTGTCACCAACTTTTACTTCGGCGGGGGACCGACGCCGACTCGTTTTTTGGGCCCAGGCAAGGGGTCATACCATCGTTACTGACTTAAACCAAAGTGTAGATGTCATAGTTGCAAGCGAGAACTCAGATTTTAATTCTCCATATTTTGCTCGAAAACAAGTTCCAATTGTTCTTGACCTAGTTGATGCCTACCTTTCTCCGCTAAATTCTTTTGATGATCTTGCGCGCGGTTTGGCGAAAAGGATTACCGGTCATTTAAGCGGTGGCGTTAAACCATTTAGCCATCATGTTAGGGATTTCTGTGTCAATTCAAGCGCTGTGATTTGTTCATCTAGTGAGCAAGAGGAAATAATTAAGCGCTATAACACCAATACGCATGTCATCTTGGACTCGCATCATGAAATTCCATTTATCGATCCACTGAAATCCGGGACCTCGATATCTCATACAAATCAGATTCTTTGGGAAGGTCAACCTGCAACAATTGGCGGTGTCAAGATTATTTCTCCAGCTCTTTCAAGACTCTCAAAAACTACTACCTTGAGTTTAAACTTTGTTACAGATGAGAAATACTTCCAATTTCTAAATAAATATATCGCGAGAAGTACTCGTGGTCTACTAGAAAAGGATTTAGGCCAACTTATAGATCACGTAAATATTATTCCTTGGACTCCCAAGAACTTAGTTGAATGCGCTAAGGTGAGTTCAATTGCGATGATTCCCATCGATTTGTCAGTGCCTATGCAGAGATTGAAGCCAGAAAATAGGCTCTTGATCATGTGGCGACTGGGACTTCCCTGTTTAACTTCACCGAGTCCAGCATATGTTCGTGTTGCGCGCCAAGCAGGAGTTATCGCCGTTTGCAATACTCTCGACGATTGGTTTGTAAATTTCAATAGACTTTTAAGCAACCCAGGTTTTGCCTTTGATGAAATTATGGCGGGGCAAAATTACTTGCGTGAAAATCACAATCAAACTATTTTGCTCAAAAAGTGGGACTTGGCTTTTGAGTCTGTGATGGGTTAAATAATGAAAAAATATGACAGTTTCGATTTAGCTTACGTAACAATAGATTCCCTTTCGGAGGGTGTAGGAAGCAGTCAAATTACACCTCTAATTTCCCGCCTAAGTAAATCAGGCTTGAAGATTAATTTGATTAGCTATGAAAAATCGAATCCCAATTCGGAACTGGTCGCTTACTTTAAATCTGTTGGAGTTGAATGGAATTTTCGAAACTTTGGATCAAACGGTTTAATGGGTGGTGTTGCGAGACTCAATAACTTGAGACAAGAAATACCAAAAACAAACTTGATCCATGCGCGGAGTGATATTCCCGCCGTTTCAGCCATCGCCTCGCGCCAGGCGCCTGTTTTATGGGATGTTCGAAGTCTGTGGGCAGATCAAAAAGTAATGATCCAAGAAAACCTGGTTAATAAAACTTTGTACGGCATTTATCGGGGGTTAGAAAGTATCGCCGCAAGTAGGAGTATCGGGATGTCTACTTTAACCAGTGCTGTAGTCCCTATTTTGGAACAAAGACATAAACGCCTTCCACTATTGCGAACGGTTGTACCTACTGCCGTTGATTTAGATTATTTTAAGTTAAATCCGATGATGCCACCAAAGGCTCAAGCACTTTTCTCTGGCACCTACAATGAATATTACGACTTAAATTTAAGTAGATTATTTATGGAAGAGTTTCGAAAACTCTTTGTGGTTGATACACATTGGGCACGACCTGCAGAATCAAACAAATCTCATATTGGCGTTGGAGAAAGCAAAGTATTCCCTTCAACACAGACTGGAATGGCCAATTTAATTCCGGACTACAGTTTTGGTGTTTCTGTTTGTAAAATGGACGCGGGTCCTTCGTTATCTGCGGCCATGCCGACAAAAATAGGTGAATTTTTGGCGTGCGGCAGGCCAATAGTTGTAAATAGAGGCTTAGGTGATATGGACCAGTTTCTTAAGGAGTTTAATGCCGGCGTGATTTTAGATGGAACACCAACCAATCTAGTAGAAAGTGCGACAAGGTTAGCTAGTTTGCTTTCAGATTCCGAGACTCCCGTTAGATGTAGGGCACTAGCAGAGAAATATTTCAGCATGGACGTTGGCGCGAATAAATACCTTAACTTGTACTCTCGAATCTTGAATATGAAAGGCTAAAGTCCCATAATTTTTGCTTGACGGTCAAAATCAGGTACAGTTTTTCGGACCTCATCAAATGTTCCGGTTGCCAGCACTTTACCGTTAGAAAGATATACGACCTTGTCTGCATTTCTAACAGTAGATAAGCGGTGAGCAATTATGACAACAGTTGTTGAACCTCGCAGTGCATGAATCGCGTCAGAAATGCTTGCCTCCGTTTCACCATCTAATGAACTAGTTGCTTCATCTAGGACTAACAGGTGCGGGCGCGTAAACATGGCTCGTGCAATGCCCAGCCTTTGCCTCTGTCCACCGCTGATTCTGGCTCCTCGTTCACCTACCTGGGTATCAATGCCCTCTGGCAAACTTGCAACAAATTTATCAAGATGGGCCACTTTTAGTGCGCCCATAACTAATTCGTCCGTGGCTTCCTCCATTGGGTAACCGAGGGCAATATTCTCGCGAATTGTGCCGGCGGCAATCACCACATCCTGGGGTACGTATGACACTGACCCCGGCCATTTTGCCACGGCAAGCAATGGAGGTAAACCCGATACTAAAACTGAGCCGCTATCAGGATTTAAGACGCCTAGCAAAACATCAATCATTGTCGTTTTGCCTGCACCCGACGGCCCTACGAATGCTATAGAAGTGCCGGCTGGAATCGTAAGAGAAACATTAGCGATCGCTGGCACAATTTTATTTGGATAGGTAAGAGAAACATCCTCAATATCTATTTCAGAAATGAATCCCTCGTGAATTACATCAACCCTGTCATCTATGTTCTCGGTCATTGGCGCAGTACCTAAAGCCTCTATTAAATCCAAGGTTGGCGAACCTACTCCCAAGCCACTTTTAATGGTAATTGTTCCCTGTTGGAGTCGCAGTATTGCTGGTGCTATGCGGGTACCCGCCGCAAGAAATATTGCCAAAGTTGCTATGGCATGGGAAGCGTCTTGGAAGAAGAACTGTGCAGCTCCGATGAGGACTGCCCCCACTACCACGGTCGTTTCAATCACATATTTACTTACGTATGGTAGAAATGCCAGTTCCGCAGAAGTGTTTGCTAATGAGTACCTTAGGTGTCCCATTTCTCTTGCATAATAATCTCGGCGGTTCCGTACAACCGATTCGCGATATGAGGCAAAGACTTCAACTATCTTTTCATTACTCTTGATACTCAGTGTGGAATTTTCGACACCAAGATTTCCAGCACGAACATGCATGAACTTGTATAAGAAATATCCAACCAACAAGAAAACAAGAAAGGTTGATATGGCAGTGACTGGGTCCACTACTAACAACCCGACCATCATCACAACTAAAAGAGCAAGATCTGCGATCCAGACAACCGCGGTTGCTAATACTTGTAAGACAATTCGCTCAACGCCTGTCGTGACAGCATAAACTGTTTCTTGAGTAGTTCTTGATTGGACGATTAAAAGAGGCTGAGACAAGAGTCTTGAAATAAGATCCGCTGAAATCTTTGCTCCTCTTCGGCTCAAGAAAAACAATGTTCTGCGTGTAAAAAAGATTGACAATATAGTTCGCCCCACCAAAAGTATTACTGCACTGATTCCCAAAATGACAGCTTGCTTTTGAAATGTTGCGTCTTGAATGTGTAAAATTTTAAGTGCAGCACTGACGCGATTCCCTGGATTGCTAGATTGCAACCCAGTTACTGAAAGTGCTCCCAATAGACCAATTGCGATTACGCCCAATAAATCTAGGCCACCCATTAAAATCTGCAGAAAGGTGATTGCAATTATTTTGCGCCGATCAGCTCGAGAGAGAACCTTGATTGCCCTACTTAATGGACTGTTTCCCAAGCGGTTCATTACAATTAAAGAGAAATCCAAATTGGATTCTTAACTGTCCAATTAACTGTTCGCTCTAGTGATTTTTCAAAGGCAACAGGCGGTTTCCAACCCATTCCCATTAACTTGTCCCCATCAAGAGCATATCTTAAATCATGCCCTGGCCGAGTTCCCTCAACATTTGTAAACTTTACGAGTTCATTCTTTGGTTTTGATTTTCCTAGGAATTTGGCTATTAAAACGACCATCTCGTCATTGCTTATTTCAGTCTCACCTCTAACATTAAACCTCTCGGGACGTTCAAGTCCGTCAGTGTATTTATGCGGCGTGTCCACGAAGTGTGTAATCAAGAATCTCAGTGCATCCGCTTGATTGCGTGCATGGAGATAGAATCGACTTCCTGACATCCACTGGCCATTTTTTTCCACTGCGTGCACGGGAACTGGCTTTCCCTGCTGGAGCATATTAATTATCAATGGCACAAATTTCTCAACGTCCTGCCGTTCTCCAATAATATTCATCGTATTTGTCAAGATTACTGGGACGTTAAAAGTTCTCCAATATGAAATTGCGATTGCCTCTTGAGCACTCTTGCTGGCTGAGTAGGGATTCGATGGTACTTGTGGACTCCATTCGGGGTGATTAACACCTTCAGGTGCAGGTCCATAAACTTCATCCGTCCCGATTTGGATAAAAGTTTTTAAATATGGCAGAGTCCTAGCGTAATCTAAAAGCGTCAATGCCAATGCTACGTTGTTCTCAACAAAGGGTCTTGGATCTGTGATTGAGCGATCCACATGAGAATCACTTGCCATATTTATGATGACATCAGGGTCACCAAATTCTCTAGCTGTGATTGAATCAATCGGCGTAGCGAGGTCATGAGTAACGACCTTCACACGGGAGGCTTCACTAGGTAATTCTTCAAAAACCGCCCTAATTCTTGCTGAAATTCCGAAGTGTCTAAAAGAATCAGTAGCGACAATATCCCAATCGGTAGTCTTTAATAAGTGCGCCAAAGTGTGGTGACCAACAAAACCGCCAGCGCCTGTTAATAACACTTTCATTAATTACCCCTAATTTCGCTTTGGGCAATCATATTGCCTAATTCAAGCAACGATTGTCCCCAAATTCTTGTCTAGCTGGTGCCATTTAGAGGGGAAATCTCTGGATCCCAAAACGGGACCATCAGAATACGGGACCGGAACAACTACCTCACCACCAGAATTATAGATTGACCAAGCTGCCCAACCGCAAAACGTGCTATTCGCACAAACAATCCCGCCGAATAAACTCAAAACATAAAGTCGATCTCCCGCCGACGATTCATTTGGCATTTCTAGGTAATGAAAATCTTCACCAAATTTATCGCCATACATTTCCTTGACTCTTGGTATGTCGTCACTCAAAATGTAGATGTTACTGACTTTCCTTTTCGACTTTATTATTCTGAGAGCCTCCAAATAATAGCCAATTTCAGGTTGTCTGAAATTATGATTAGTTCGAGTGTCATCACCCACGCGAAAATGCAAGACAATCGAATTCTTGAAATCTACGGTATTTTCAAGCTCGATTATCCACTGAGGTGTGTTTCTCAATCGAAATATTCGCGGAAATCCGCATTGGGCTGCTCTTTCCACGATTTCCCAAGATTGAAAGTTCCCGTGAAGTTTCATAGGAGTGTCAATCTCAAAAAACTCTGCAGTAGATCTTGCTTCATTTGACTCAAGAAATAGCTTAAGTTTGTTTGGATTGCTGCGGAAAAGTCGCATTTTTATGGCTGATCTTTTTATAAATGTGCTTCGTTTTGCCAAGTTGATAATAAAACTGCTTGGCAGCTCTGGCAACAATCGCACACTTCTTGAATTTGGAAGTTGGAGGGCTCCAAAAGGTTCAAAGCCGCATCCAGTCTCGCCATGCACCGTCGTCAGTGGAATCGAGTACTGATCGAGATGTAACTCAGAATCTAATTTGGCAGCCAAGTAATACCCTGCCGCCAATTCGAACAATTGATTTCCGAGTCCGCCTTCAAGCTTCAAAACGACTGGGGATTGAATGTCCATTTGATTATCATATTCAATATTTTGACAAATCGTGCTGCCTCAAAGTCTTATGAGTAAATGCCGCGTGGTTGAAGTTGTAGCTCTCAACAAATGGGTTAGGATTTCAGCCTCTGAATATAATTACATATTAGAAAGTATTTGGGTGCGAGCCATGAGAATAAAGGAATTCATTGGAAAGAATTTACCTCGTGCGCTAACCATTTGGAGAATCGTTCGAATATCACGAGGCAGATTCACATTTTCCGGTTGGGAATGTATACGGACAGTTCCACGACTCCGCCGTGGGCTAGTCTAATTGAAGGTGCAGAGGTGGATAGTGCTATTGGATTCAAGCAGACAAATGAGACTTTAAAATCACTTCTTGATGGAAAGAAGTTTATTTTATCCCAATTTGCACATCTCCCATTGCAATCAACAGCTTTGCAAGTTTTAGCATGGAGACATTACATTGTCTATTGGAGTGCTCTAAGTGCTGCAAAGGCTACTCGACATGGCACTAAAAATTTAGTAGAGGCAGGGACTTGTGATGGGTTAACTGCTTACTTTGCAATGTCGGCATTAAGAGATCTTGGCGTAGATTTTAAATGTTACATGTACGATTCCTGGGAAGCCATGAAAGAAGATGATTTGCTAGAAAATGAAAAATCTAAGTCAGGAATGTATAACTATCTAGATCTGAAAACTACTACTGAGAAGCTCAATGAGTTTGCTCCAGATGCCGTTTTCAATAAGGGCTATATCCCAGAATCATTTGTAACATCTATTAACCCAGCAGAGATTGTATGGTTGCATATCGACCTAAATGCCGCTACCCCAACGGGCGCCACTCTTGAGTATTTCTATGAAAAAATCCTTCCAGGCGGAAAGATTCTCTTCGATGACTACGCGTTCCATGACCATATGGAGACAAAAAATAGTGGATTCTTTCTTCTCGCAAAGGAAAATCAATCTTCTTCAACTCCCGACAGGCCAGGCGATTGTTTTCAAGATTTAGTTTTCTAGAATTAGCTTAGTTTTAATGATTCAGAAGCAAAGAATCACCATAAATTACGAGGGAACTAGAAATAGGTAGGTTACAATCAAGTATTATGGAAAACAAATCAACATATCGTTCATTTATGGACTCACGATATTTTTCTATTAAACACACGAATTATTTCGATGTTTATGACCAACTTCTCGCCAAGTTCGTTGGGGAAACCATTACGTTTGTAGAGATTGGCATTCTTGATGGTGGGTCACTATTTATGTGGCGAGATTTTTTGGGCAAAAACGCTCGAATCATAGGAGTGGATTTGAATCCCGAAGCCACTAAATGGCGCGAGCATGGGTTCGAAATATTCATTGGCGACCAGTCAAACTCACTTTTTTGGAGTGACTTTTTTAAAGAGATTGGTGATATCCATGTGCTTTTGGATGATGGGGGTCATCGTAACGATCAACAAATAATTACAACTAGGTGTGCCTTGCCTCATATTCTTGATGGCGGGTTGATTATCATTGAAGATACACAAACGAGTTTCATGAAGTTTGAGAATTTTCAAAAGTATTCATTTGTCAACTTTTTAAAAGATAAAATTAATTCGTTAAATGCAAGAAGCGATGAATTAAATATCAAGAAAGATATTTTCTCAAGCTCGGTGCATTCAATAGAATTTTTTGCCGGTATATGTGTTCTCCATGTGAATCGGAGTTTATCTACTTCTACTCAAAGAATTGAAAACGATGGAAGCAGGAATAACGCGACTGACTTTCGATATACAAGTGATGGAGCGATGCAAAGTTTTTTACGTGCCTCTTATGACTGGATCTCCTGGGACTACCTATCGGATAACAGAATTAAGAAATACCCTCGCACAAGTAAATTTCTCCAAGTGCGATTAGTGAGAGGGATAGTCAGACTCGTGATTATCCCAATTAGATTTGCGAATTATTTGTTTTTGCAATTATTTAATCTATACAATTTGAAAAAGCTAATGCGACAATTAAAAAATCGATAAATCCCTAATTTTTGATTCTTGTAAGAACACATTGAATTTCAATTGGATTTTAGGGAGTTAATTCAAACTACATATCTTGACAGGCACGTAATCTCCTCATCCACCATTCTCTGCCAGGTGAATTTTTCTCGTACGTGAAGGGGACCATTTTTACGCATAGATAATGCTATGTCTGGATTATTCACAAGATACAAAACAGTATTTGCTATCGCTTGTGAATCACGAGGTCGGACAATTACTCCAGTTACGCCATCGATTATCTGTTCTCGAACTGCCGCTATATCGCTAGAAATAAGAAGCCCGCCCACAGCCTGTGCCTCTATGACTAATTGACTAAATGAATCGGCAAGTGATGGATGGATAGTCATGTCTGCTGCTGCTATGCAAGCAGGGACGTCATCGCGTGAGGGAAGAATCAGGACATTCTGTTCTAGGCCAAGCTCACCTACTAACTTGACTAGCCATTGACTTTCCCCTGGACCCATAAGAGTTAAAGAAATATTTGGAATAGTTTTAACTAGCTCAGCAAGTGCGAGCAATAAGTAGTTTTGACCTTTTGCTTTGGAGTATCGAGCAACACAAACAATGTTTAATCTTTCTTCTGAAAAACCGAGATCTAATTTAGCCTTTTCTATAGCTTCAACACTGGGGCTTAGATAACTAAAATCGAAACCCTGGTTAATCACGGTAACATGTTTTTCCTTTACGCCTTCAACATCGATTAGCCATCTCTCAGCAGCGGTAGAACAGACTACGACATGATTGGACCTTTTTGCTACCACTCGATCTATCCACCTGTGCACAAATGTTCCTGATTGATAATGCTCATCAATGTGGTGCCGAGTGTGAATAACTGGTATCCCCATTATTTTACCTGCGATTAATCCTACAATTCCTCCCAGAAAAAGGTGAGCTTGAATTATGTCAGGCTTGAACTCTCTTATGACAGAAATGGTTCGTAAAACTTTTCTTGCTAATGAGATATCTGCGCCAAATGACGCAGAGAACTCCTTTGCAGAATGATTATTAATCCATTGTGGCACTGCTGCTTTTGAGAGAGATATAAAGCCAATTTCTATTCCGGCGTCGAAAAAACCGTGAGCGAGATCGCGCGGATAAGCACCATCGTAACTATTGGAAAAAATCATTAATACCCGGCGCAGTGGTTTCATCTTAACGCTCATCTAAAACTCCTTGTTTAACTCTGCAAGGGCTTGCTTCCAAAATTGGAATCTAACTTGCAATTTCTCAAAGCGATTTTGCGATTCAATATAGACAATCAAATCAATGATATTTTCAATCGACTCTAAGCGCCAAGTTTTTACAATAAGTCGGTAAAGACTCAATCGATTAAGTAATCTGAGTGATCTTATGTCAATTGCTCCTCCGGCCTTGAAAATTAATTTTCGGATTTCCACTATTGAATACATTGCTGAAATATAGAATCCGTATTTAAGTCTTTTTCTATAACTAGGGCGTAATCCTTTAATGAGATGCCCTATTTCTTTTTCAATCTCCGTAGGATTTAGAAGGTCCTTTACATATTTCAGGGAAGCCAAACTGTCAATCGAGCGATTAAAGTTGGCAATTTCCGGAGATGACCACCCTTCCCACCCATCACTTTCTGCCAATCTAGTTAAATGCGCAATTGCATTTTTCGACGTATCCCAGTTATCGTCTTTCCAGTAATACTTAAACCCTGGCTGATAATCAAATTTGCAGGCCAATTGAGCCATCATATTTAGTGTGAAGTCGAATGAACCAGCAACATGATATCTCTGGTCCTGTACTAACTTAGCAAATCTATTCCAAATCATTGAAGGAACTAGTGAAAATACGATTCGATTGGGCATTGAATAGTCGTCAATTTGAATCGAACCTTTTGTATCTGAGTACAGGTAAAAGTCCGAAAAATATACCGTGCCAGCGTTGACTGATTCTGGCAAAGTGATCTTACCACTCCAATGATCATCATCATGGAGTTGGATTATCCACATATTCTTATCGAGGACTATTTCACCCACAGTGTCAAAAAGCGTATCTTTAATACTTCGCGGTAAAACAAATAGCCTCTTCTTCTCGATTTCAAAATGATCCATGAAGTAATCTGTTGCAGAACCTTGCTCTGTTTTATCTATTACGAGAAGAGTACTAATCTCAAAACTTGCAACGAACTCTAAAACAGTCATCCATTTGTCGGAACTTTTTTCAACATCACGAGTAATGGGGAATATTAAAACAATTTCGGGCTTTCCAGTGGAGTTTTCAAGGAAGATGGTTTGATCCTTGAGTTTGTCGCATATCTTCTTCAATTCTGGGCCCCCTCATGCAAATCTACCTGCTCCTAGGTCCCTAACGATCCTACTGTAACGTAGAGCGTCCGAATCGAAAGTTTGCTAATTCCGGGTCTTATCCAACATGCGCCTTCCATCCTGGAGAGCTTTTCTTTAACCACAAATCCTCGTACCTAGTAATTTCTATTGATTCAGCATCTAGCTGTTCTGACTCGACTTTAATTGCATCCTGAATATGTTTGGGGCTGTTAGTACCTAGAACCACCAATTGCCTGGAAGACCCTGAAAAAAGCGCAAATTTCAGGAATGCCGTAGCAAAGTCTCTGTTATCTATTTCTGATTTAAGACTATTAAAGCGCGCACAGTAATCAGCCCAAGTCTCCGGAACTGGCGGTTTATTAAATAGAAACCGCATTAATTTGTGACTCTTGACGCGCCTTTTCCATTCTAGGCTCGTCCAAACTGCTTGGCCCATCACTAGTTTGTAATAAATCTCCGACTTTTCTGATGCCTTCTTGATTTCCTTAGAATTTGATTGGTCGATAATATTAAACGTCGCTAAGAAATCATCAAATGCAGCAATTCCAACTGCAGATCTTAAGTTATCGCCGTCGCCAGCATAGCCAATTCTCTTTATCTTGCCTTCCGTTTTTAGTGAGATCATTGCCGCAATATTCTCATCAGTTAGATGCTTGGCCGGGAGAGAGTGAACAAAAAGCGTTCCTAAACTTTCTAAGTCAAGTCTTTTAAGGCTTTCCTCGATGGATAATTTAATTCCAGATGGCGTGAACACTACTGGGTCCGGAAGTCCAACTTTTGTATTGACTTGATAGTCTTTGTTGGTTTTCAGAAAAACTCCAATTTTTTCTTCTGAGCCTTCATACCCGTGAGCTGTGTCAATCCTATTTATTCCCTGCTCAAAGGAGGTCCCGAGTAGTTTGTTAACTTCAATCTGGGTCAATTTTCCATAATTGGCTGCACCCAGCACTAATCGTGATGTCATATGGCCGCACACTGTGCGTATTGTGAGATGTCGATGAATTCTCTTTTAAGTGCAAACAATTGGTGTTTGAATTTCTTCACTAAATTCAGATGCATCAGGTCATTACCAGGGCTGGATGTCACTTATTGGATACACGTGCTTTCGATAGTCTAAGGTCTCTAGGAGATTTTCAGGGCTCATAACTGCATCTCTTCCTAATACGAGATTTGAGATTTCTTGATACTTTTGTGACTCTGTGAATTGATTGATTGCCTCTGGAATATTTTCCCTTAAGTAATTAAATTCTTCTTTGTCTGTTATTGAAAAATCAACAACGTGCTTTCTACCAGAAAGATCTCTAGTCGGGGAAAGTTCGCTTATCTCTGGAAAAATTCCAATTTTTAGACCCATATCAATGGCGTAAAAAATATGAGTTCCAAATCGATCGGTGAGCAGGTGTGTGTGTGAATTCATGAGACTCATTATTTTATGTAAAGTACGAGCTCTATTCCCAGATTCTGCCCAATAAGGCAATACATTTGATGATCCAGGACAAATCACTTTGAATCCCTCATCTAGAAAAGCTTCGGTCGTATCGGGATTACAAAAGTCTGTTGCGTGCAGACAGACGGTGGCTTTCTGTGTTCCAACAATTTGCCGAAAAGCTTTTGCTCTAGCCCTTTTTTGTTGAACTGAAGCGATTGAGTTATAGGGGCCGGATGAGTGTCCCGGCATCACTAAAATACCCTCTGGTTTTTGAACGGGTTGCGGCTCACACTCCACTGAATCACGTAAATATAACCAAGGGGCACCAATTGCGGTGACATTCTCATTGCCTAATGAACGACCAAGTTTTTCATATTCTTTAGAGAAAACCCAGAACTGAGACTTTCTCATTCCAAAATATCTTGGGGTTCTAAAATCTAAATATGAGTGGTGCAGCATAACGCCGTGCTGCAAGTTTCCTAATAGTTGTGTTGAAAAATCGAGCCCACAATATTTCAAAAGTATTTCCCTATGCCCATAACCGAACTGCTCACTAAACATATTTCTCATATAATCGCCACTGGATGTGTGCAGATTTACAAATTTTGCTACTTTGTCTGGAATCTTTAGTGTTTGCTCGATTCTTGAAAACTTAACCTCTGGCAATTTCCTGCTCCTAACGATTCACGTGTATATATACGGCGTGTAATTGCTGAGTATATTGTAATCAGATACAAACTCTCACGTTGCATTCTGAGTTGGAATAGTTCTTTTAGGCAAATAGCCAGGAACTTGCATTGCTGTGATTCGGGCAAAGCGCATAATTGATTAGGTGGGACCCAAAAGTAGCTTGGCGCGAAATAGCAGAAAAAGTGTTAGAACATGACATTGCTAGAGTTCGTGCCTTCAACTCCCAATCGACTTTTTAAGATATGCAAATTTAGTCAAAAGCACCTCAAACCAATCCGCGAGACTTTGGTGTTGGTCATCTCTACACTAATCCAACCTTAAATCTCTACAGGTTCGAAGGAAATTAGACTATGAATAAAGTAGAGTCGAATTAGAATTATTAGTACCATGTACTTAAAGTATTTTATGTGAAACACAGTGCACTTAATGCAACTTTGAGAATACCTTCGTCCAAAATTTCAATCTTCGGGTCATCATCTGACTCGAACTTAAGCAAATCGCCTCCCAACTGGAGAGAGTGGAGAACATTACTTTGCCAGTCGCTTTCCAATTCGGTTGCCAATCCGGAATAAATCACTTGTTTGCTGTAGCGCAGCTTTTCAAAATTAAGCTGCGCATTGGGAAATAAATTAAAGATAACCATTGGCACATCGACAAACAATCCCTCAATGAAACTTGTACCTGAGTTGGTGACCAAGAAATCACATGTGGCAAGATCTTGTAGATAATTCGGACTAAAAGGCTTAATTTCAACATTTTTGTAGTACCGAAAATAGGTTTTGAGGCTCTCTAGCAAAATAAATGGGCAATAAACAACATAAAGAATATCCATGTTATAAAAAAACGTTGATTCGAGTTGCCTCAAATATGGTTCAATCTTGATTGAGCCGCCAAAATTGACTAATGCCGTTAGATTTGAACAAGCACTTTTTCTAACTCCATACTCTTCTCTACTTCGTCTGGTTGATTCAAGCTCTGAGTGGACTAGGATGTCGCCGAATAAATATGTCCCTCCAAATTTACAATTCCTAGGAGTTGACCGTTCAAGGTCTATGATTATATCCGCCCAATTTGGAAGTCTTTGGGTATAATTGCTATCAATGAGTAATATTTTGCGCTCTATAGGTAAGTGTTCAACTTTATTGAGTATATCAAAGCTATATGTATCTACATAAACCAAATTAAAATGCAGTAATTCTGCTTCTTGATGGGAAATCCACTTGGTTTGGTTAAGGAAATCTATTTGAGATTCAATTTCCAAAGGATTCAATTTACTGCTAAGGAATATCTCGGTCGCGTAATTAGAAACTGCCTCAATAATTGCTCTGGAGCGGGAAATGTGGCCCAATCCAGATTGCTCATCGTAATCCAAATACAGGAGTACTTTTAAATTCAATTTCAGACCCTTATTAAATCAAGTGTGGTGCAGTGTAGCCCACCAAGCATTGTATAAGCGTGTCTCATCCTGATTGGAATCACGTTATACCCACTTGACTCTAAATAAAGGATTAATTGTAACTGATTCGATTCGACCATAACGTTTTTTTCGTCAATCGAAAGAACATTCATACCCGCCCAGGGACTGCTCATCTCTTGTAAGTTAGTTTGAAACCCAACTTTTTCGATTTGTGCCGCGGCCGTTGCCCGATATTCCTGATGAAAGGCAATTTCAGATTGAGGAATTCTGGCAACATCCTTGAAATATAAAATCCTCCTGTCCCTAATGCTAGCTGGAAGATTCATAGGATTCACTCTCACCGAATTAACTAAAAAGGTATCTTGATCTAGCGGAAGAATTGTCGAATCGATATGGGAAGATCGGTAGACATCGGTTTGCTGAAAATCGAAATCTGTATCACTCGAATTAAGCCAATCAAAAGCCTTTAAATTTCCAGTACTTGATACCAAATATAGGGCATACCCGTCGTAACGAACTATATTGGCTGCATCAAAAAGAATCTCGTCTTCCGCTAAACGATGCCAAATTTCTTGAGTGACTGAACCCAAAATTTGCCCAAGAGACTCTTCTGCGGAAACTAAATCTCCAGAAGCATTTCTAATATTTGGGTGGACAGGGTTAGTTTTCAATTGTGGCTCCGGACTACCAGTGAATTCCAGGTCCGATTCTTTCGAAACTTTGGATATAAATTCACTCATCTCATTTATTTCCAATATTCGATTGGGTTGAGAGGGGGAAGAAGATAACATTTTCTTTCCCAAAACTATGTGCAAGTCGCGCATGTTGTAGAAATCTCGACCATATGAATAGAAGAATTCTGTTTCATAAACTGGCTCTTCTGATATTCTTGGTGGACGAATTACCTCAACTCCAAATTCTTTTAGTGCACTCGCATAGTCAGCCAAATCCTCAGAAACTTCCTCAAGAATCTGAGCTGGTATTGCTGAATCACAAAATTCTCTTGCTTTCAAAAAATTTTCGGCTGTTACTCCTGGGTCTCCTTTCCAGGCCCAACATGAAGGTTTATAATCGTCCACGCTTCCAAGTATCACTTTCCGCAATGATGAGTATTCTGAATAACTAGACAAAGTACCCCCGCAAAAATCGATTTAAGTAATGTAAGCATACAATAGCACTATGCAAACATTGCGTAGAATTTTAGCGAAGGAAGAAATTAGACCTTACGTTATTGCTGAGATTTCGGCCAATCATGGTGGTGCCTTAGAAAATGCAAAGTCGCTTATTATGGCTGCTAAGAATGCAGGGGCTGATGCGGTCAAGCTTCAGACTTTCACAGCTGACACTATTACCGTGAATTCGAATGAAACAAATTTCTTAATTCCAGATTCAAGCAATTTATGGGGGGGGCGGAATTTATGGTCGTTAATGAAGGAAGCTGAAACACCATTAGTTTGGCATGAAGAGTTATTTGGGTATGCAAATTCTCTTGGGCTTGAGGTATTTAGCACAGCATATGATATTGATGCTGCCATTTTCCTCGAACAATCTGGTATCAAGGCAATTAAAGTTTCGTCTTTTGACTTGATCAACATTCCCCTCTTGGATTATCTAGCAAAACGTGATGTCCTGGTTATAATATCGACCGGGATGTCAAAAACGACGGAGATAAATAAGGCATCTGAGATTTTTACCCACAAAAAGTCTACAACCGCATTTCTGCAGTGCACAAGTTCTTATCCCTGCTCGGTTCAGGACGTCAACATTAATCGACATGACCTACTTAAGTCATTTGGATTTGTAACTGGGTACTCAGATCATACATTAGATCCGACTGCAGCAATATTGGCGATTGGTAAAGGGGCGCTCATATTTGAAAAGCACATTACGCTAATGGATATAAATACTTTAGATTCTGAGTTTTCGATGAATGAATTTCAGTTTAAAAATTATGTTGAAACCATTTGGAATGCTTTTAATGCGCTCGGGGACTTTGACTTCTCGCCAACACCTTCGGAGACAGCTTCACTTTGGGAGCGTCCGTCAATCATCGCTCTCACAGATATTGCTATCGGTGAGACTTTGTCTCGAATTAACATTGGAATTCGGCGGCCTTCTTTAGGGGCTGACCCTATATTTTTTAATGAATTAATTAATAGTCCTAGCGAATTTAGTTTGCGTAAAGGTGAAGGTTTCCCTACGCCTAAAATTAGTTGATCTGCCAATGAGTCGGAGCGAAAGAGCCTAAGTTATGCGCAACTTATGTATAGTCCAAGCGCGTATGTCCTCCACCAGGTTCCCTGGGAAAGTTTTGGCACCCTTGGGCGACTCAACTGTTATAAAGGTTCTACTTTCTCGGCTAGCAATGAGCAAGTCCCTCGATGAAATCACCATTGCAACTTCTTTAGACCCTTCCGATGATGTGCTTGTGGAGTACATTCGGGATCACAAAATTTTTAGAGGTGATTTGCTTGATGTTCGTTCACGTTTTATCGAGCTGGGAAAAAAGTACACTCCACAAAATATTGTAAGAATTACAGCTGACTGCCCCCTGGTGTGTCCTGAACTAGTTGACGAAATGATGATCGTTCACGAAGCCGAGCGATCCGATTACACTGCAAATTGCAATCTAAATTCCTACCCTAAAGGATTTGACATAGAAATATTCAGAACTGAGGTACTCCTACGGACTGATTTTCTTACAGAAAACACATACGATAAAGAACACGTTACTCCTTGGATGTATTCAAGTGGGGAATTAAGAGTTACAAATCTTCAATTTGCCCAATACAACAGATCGAAGAATCTAAATTTTTCAGTTGATACGCAAGAGGATTTGTATTTCTTAAGTCAATTAGAAAACAAACACTCCGTCTCAAAATATACTTTTAAAGAGATTTGGAAGCGAATAGAACTTGAGATTTGATGTATTTACTTTTGTCACTCTTTAGTCCCTGTAAAAGTCCAACGAAATTCCGAACCTTCATTCCTAAAGGACGAATCGTAGTAATCCATGTACTTTGGCGTAAACATATGAAACTTCTGAGCTAATTTTTCTTTGCTCTCAATAAAGTTAAGATTGAGGTCATAACTCACGCGATCATTGGCAAATTTAATGTGCCACAGGCCATCACCTATATATTGACCATGATTCCGATAGTACATTTGGTATCCGTTGAAGGATGCAAATATGACAGATCCTGGTTTCATCTGGTTATAAATATTCTGCAACACAATTTCACAGTCAGTATCAGACAAAAAATCTAGAGTTTGAATTGAAATTGCAACGTCAATCCACTCTGTTCCATTGTGGATAGATTCGAAGTAGCGTTGATTCGCGCGAGGGTGCGGATCAATCAATTCAAAATGTGCTCTTCCAACTGGTTCTTTCCTTGTTTTACGGGCCAGGGAAAGTTTTGCCTGGTTGATGTCATTTTCAGCAATATCTACACCATAAACGTCAAAGCCTTTTTCATGAAAGAAATTGAGAGCTCCCCCCTCGCCACATCCAAAATCAAATACTTTTTCTTGGTTTGATCCGTCAATTCCAAAATCGTGTTTCAAAACTCGACCATAAAAACGAAAAATGAAACTCTCGACATTTGGGGCGTAGTATCTGCCATCCCAGTAATTTATGTTATTCTCATAGTCCATAGTTAACTCAACCAACAAAATCCTCAGAAGTCAATTATCTCGTATGACTTTAGCTATCGCATCGAAAATTCCTGCATCAAAATCAAGTAAGCCTGGCCACATTGGTAAAGAAATCTCTTGACCGTAAAAGTCTTCTGCGTTGGGAAAAACTTGATTGCGGTCTGTATCTTTTCTAAAGACTGGCTGTAAGTGAACTGGAAAGTAATTCACTTGCACCCCGAAACCCTTCTCACGCAATTTTATAAAAATCCCCTCTCGGGAATTTGGTGGTACCCTAATTGGAAACAAGTGCCAAATTGGGTCTACATAAGTTCTGACCGCGGGTAAGGTTACAGTTTCAGAACCCTGAAATGCGTCAACGTATCTTGCGAAAACTAAATCTCTATCTCGCTTAATATCCTTAAGCCTGCTAAGTTGGCTTAGTCCCAAGGCACAAAGTACATCCGGCAAACGATAATTCAATCCAAATTCGTGAACTTCCTGATGCCAAGGGCCTTCTCCCTTGACTATAAATTCCTCAGGATTCCTGATTAAACCTTGCCGGGAGAATCTCTTTGCTTTCAAGAGCAAATCTGGGTGAATCGATGAAACCGCTCCACCTTCACATGTTGTTAGGTTCTTAGTTGGGAAAAAGGAGAAGGCCGTTACATCAGCAATTGAACCAACCGGGCGACCTTTATAGATCGACCCGATGCTGTGGGCTGCATCTTCTATGAGAAATATCCCGTGGCGGTCGGCGATTGCTCGCAGTTCATCAAGGTCTGCGGGATGTCCTGCATAATCAACTGCCACTATCGCCTTTGTTCTCGGGGTAATCGCAGCTTCCACGGCCTGCGGATCAATGTTGGCGGTATCGGGCTGGACGTCCACGAATACGATCGTTGCACCAAATAATGCTGCTGTGGCTTGTGTTGCGATAAAAGTAATAGGGGGGGTAATTATTTCATCTCCTGGTCCAAGGCCAATTGCAGCGTATGCACAATGTAATGCGGCGGTACCTGAACTTACGGAGATACACGGTGCGCCAACAATTTTTTCTAGCGCTGCTTCAAACTCTTCAACGAGAGGACCAGTAGTAAGCCAATCACTTTTTAGTGCAGTTACAACCGCAGCAATATCATCCTCGTTGATAGAATGACGACCATAAGGAATCATTTCAGATTAAAGGTTCTTGATAAAGTTCATAATATCTGATTCTGACATCCATAAATCGTTTGTATCAGACCTGTATGCCAACCCTTCGGGCATCACAGTCCCATTAGGTTGTTTATAACCCCATTCAGCGACAACCGGTGTTACTACGTAACGATTTTCGAGAATGATTGTGCGACGACTATCGTCTGCAGAGATCATCTCTTCATGAAGTTTTTCACCAGGGCGCATGCCAATCTCTACTAACTTCGCATTTGGGGCAACTGCGCGTGCTAAATCAGTAATTTTCATACTTGGAATCTTTGGGACATACAACTCCCCACCCTCCATTATGTCCAAGGAGTCCATAACGAATTTTACAGCGGATTCAATGCTGATCCAAAATCTTGTCATTCTTAAGTCTGTGACTGGAAGAGGTTTTCCTTGGGCTGCGATTGCCTGAAAGAAAGGAATAACTGAGCCGCGACTACCCATGACATTTCCATACCGAACGACCGAGAACGTTGTACCGTAAGCGAAACTGTAGTTATTGGCGGCTACAAAAAGCTTATCGGCCGTTAACTTGGTTGCACCATAAAGGTTGATAGGTGAAGAGGCTTTATCGGTTGACAATGCGACTACACGTTTTACACCAGCATCAATAGAAGCATCTATAACGTTTTGGCTCCCAAGAACATTAGTTTTGACGAACTCCATTGGGTTGTATTCGCCAGTATCTACCTGCTTTAAGGCGGCGGCATGAATTACGTAATCCACCCCATGGAATGCACGCTTGAGGCGGTCAAGATCTCGAACATCGCCTAAGAACCAGCGAAGTCGCGGGTCATCTTGGAATTGAATGCGCAGATGCTGTTGTTTGAGTTCGTCACGCGAAAAAATAGCAATTCGGCGGATCTTCGTTTCCTTCAGCAAATATTCAACTAGGGATTTACCTAATGAGCCAGTACCCCCAGTAATCAGTACTGAAGCTCCATCTAACTGAGACATCCGAGCCTCCTGTGTGTCTGAGCGGTGTATCCACAACTCAATGGATGGAGCATACCCTTAACCACTATGAGATAAGCCCTGCGGGCAGATGCTTCGCAATCTATTGGGTCTGGGCATGTCATGCGCTCCTCGGCCATCGCTGTGGAGTTAATCGCTCGGGGAGAGGGTGTTATTTTTGTCGGCCAGATTTCTGGCTTGCCTTGGGTTGAAGAAAGAATTGCTTCGCTCGGATTTTCTTTTATCCATAATAATCCAAGTAAATTTATTTCAAACCCTGAATCTGACGTGCTGCTCTTAGACTCATATGAGATTGAAGTAGACAATGTTTTCCTAGCTCCCGAAAATTGGCTTCACATCGTTGCCATGGTAGATGAACTTACACCCAGTTATCGTTGCACTCTAAGGATTCACCCTGGTTTGGATTCGAATTGGGTTGGGGACTCAAAAGTTCCAATTCTGGCCGGGCCTAAGTAAATTCCATTTCGATCTTCTCTATCTATAAATTTGCATGTGACGAGTCAGGAGCAGCACAAATTAGAAATTGCAGTTGTTGCGAGTGGTTCAGACCTCTACGGACTGGTGCATGAAATTGCAGGAATTTTTCTAACGCTCCCAGAACAATTTGAAGTCTTTCTATTCTCAAACTCCATTTTTGATTCACCTTTAGATAAACGATTTCACGTCTTAGAAGTCGGTCACCAGCTTGATGAGTTGACAAAGAATGTTGATTTAGTTTTAACAACATCGAGTACGTCCAGCTTGGAGTTCTTAGCTCGTGGTCTTTGCGTTGGTATTGCATGTTCGGTCGATAATCAAGAACAGTATTACAACTCATTAGGTGAACTTGCTGTTGCCGCTCAAATAGGGTTAAGCAATTTAGACAAGGACTGGGAACTCGATAAGGAAATGATCTATTCGCTTGTTGCGTCGAGCGAATTAAGAGGAGACTTGATAGCAAAGGCTAAAGGTCTCCTCGACTTTAAAGGTGCGAGCAGGATTGTTGATGCCATAACAAACCTCTAAGATATGGACATGCGAATTCTAGTGACTGGCGGAGCCGGCTTTATCGGTTCTCATTTATGTGAACGCTTAATAAAAGATGGCCACGCTGTTACAGTTGTCGACAATTTTTCAACTGGCAGGGCTTCGAATTTAGTCAACCTAAAAAGTGTCGATAATTTCACTCTAGTAGAGGGTTCAATTCTAGATACCGAGATACTAACTCCTTTGATTAACGATGTGGATTATGTTTTCCATCTGGCTGCTGCCGTTGGGGTATTCAACATTGTTAACAATCCTCTAGCTAGCTTATTAACAAATATTCGAGGAACTGAAAATGTTCTTGAGGCCGCTCATTCAACTAAGACTCCTGTGTTTCTAACAAGCAGTAGTGAGGTTTATGGAAAGAATATTTCGGACTCTCTCAAAGAGAACGATGATCGTATTCTTGGGAGCCCAATCACCTTGCGATGGTCTTATAGTGAAGCTAAAGCTATTGATGAGTCACTTGCTTATGCTTACTTTGTTGAAAAACAGTTAGAGACAAGAATTGTGAGATTCTTTAACACTGTAGGGCCTCGACAATTGGGTGCATATGGAATGGTTGTGCCTCGTTTTGTTAAGGCGGCGCTCGCCAATGAGCCGATTACTATTTATGGTGACGGTAACCAAACACGTTGTTTCGCCCATGTTTATGACATTGTGGATGCAGTTATAGCAATTGCTTTTGCTGATAATACGATTGGCAAAGTAATCAATATTGGAAACAATTTTGAAATCTCAATCAATGGTCTAGCGCAAAAGATTACCAATGAAACTGGGTCAAAGAGTGAAATAGTTTATGTTCCTTATGAAGAGGCGTATGGTGATGGCTTTGAAGACATGGAACGGCGCGTTCCAAATATCGATTTGATTAATCAACTTGTTGGCTGGAAACCTAAACGTGATCTGTCAACGATGATTGCCGATATTTCTATCGAAATGAAAAAGGGTTATTAAAGCGAGCTAACGCCCGCTTGGCCTGTAATTGAGTTTGTGCAGTCAAGAATTTGAATTCCCTTAGTAATTAGTTGATTCAGATCCATACCCGGCTGCTTCGTTGCAAGGATTGCAACATCACAATTCCAGTCCAAATCAACTGGACTTGAACCCTCCCAAACTGGCACCAATGGATCGTGCCAAGCAACATCCACTCCTTTCGCTTTCAAGTAATCACGGAGTTCTGAAACCGGAGTTTCGCGTACATCACCAACACCTGGCTTGTATGCAACACCGAGAATTAAAACTTTAGGGTTTTTAATACTTTGATCAACCATATTAAGCGCACGTTCTGCCACATATATTGGCATTTCGTGATTAATTGAATCGGCGGATTCAACAAAGGTAGCCTTGCCGCCATTTTGACGTGCCCACCATGTTAAGTACAAAGGATCTACGGGAATGCAGTGTCCGCCGACGCCAACACCAGGTCTAAAAGGCATGAAGCCATATGGCTTGGAAGATGCAGCATCGATTACTTCGTGAACATTAATACCGCTTGCCGAACAGAGTTGAGTGAATTCATTAATTAATGCAATGTTTACTAGGCGAAAGGTATTTTCAAGAAGTTTGGCCGCTTCTGCCACCTCTGGGGATGAAACAGAAACGGCTGCATCGCAGATTGATTCGTAAAAGGCGAGCGCTCGTTTTTGTGACTCTTCATCGATAGCACCCACAAGGCGTGGAGTATTTTTTTGATTCCAGACTGGGTCACCCGGATTAACACGCTCGGGTGCACTTGCAAAGTAGACCGCTGATGTTTCAGTTGGTTTGAGTGAGTTAACAATTGGAATAATAATGTCTCGCAATGTGCCTGGGTATGAGGTTGATTCGCTAACGACCAAAGTTTCATTTGAAACATACGGAGCGATACCTGAGGCCGCGCTGCGTAAAAGTGCAAGATCTGGTTCGCGCTTATCATCCAAAGGCGTAGGAACACAGATAGTGATGACCGATGCTTTTGCCACTATCGAGTAATCGGTCGTTGCTGTGTAAACACCTTTTGATAGCGCGGCTTGTAGTTGAGCATCAGAGATGTCCTCAACAGGACTTGAGCCCCCGGTAATCTGGGCCACTTTAGCTTCAAAGTTATCTACCCCGATGACGGTCCAACCCGCATCAACGGCGGCCATAGCTAAAGGCAGGCCGACGTAGCCTTGGCCGATTATTGCCAGAATTCGGGAGTTTTGAGCGCTCATAGTTGGAATCCTAACCTCTCAGAGTGATTTCCTATGCACTGTCCGTACGAAGATCCAAATCTGCCACCAGTGAGGTTTATAAGGGAAGATTGGCGAGTGAGTCGATCTAATGCGACCCCGATAAGGGTCATGCGAATAATCGCCCGAATGAATGTAGGAGGACCGGCCGTTCAGGTTTCGGGGTTAATGCGAGGTTTTAATTCCGTCGATTTCGACCAACGTTTGTATACCGGTTTTTGCGCCGTCGATGAGGCTGACTATCTAGATACGGTCGCCACTGATGTTAAAGCTACTCGAATTAAAGGTTTCGGGCGGCGCGTGAGTCTGGGCGGAGATGTCAAAGCCTTTGTTTCACTTATTAAAGAGATTAGAAGTTTCAAACCACACATCATTCATACACACACAGCTAAAGCTGGATTCTTAGGTCGCATCGCGTCGATTGTTTCTTTGCAGCCATCTATCCGTGTGCATACCTTTCATGGTCATTTACTCAACGGATACTTCGGTTCGTGTAAGCGATCATTAGTTGTTATCGCGGAAAAAGTTTTGGCGGTATTTACACATCAATTATTGGCTGTGGGTGACAAAGTGCGACAGGACTTATTGGCCGCTGGAATTGGAAATTCTAAAAAATTTGGGTTGATGCCTCCGGGATTAGAGATTGGTGAGTTGCCAAATAAGAGCGAATCTCAAATGTCCTTCGGCCTTTCGACCACATCTTTACAATGTGCATTCATCGGGCGAGTAACGCGGATAAAACGCCCCGACAGATTTCTAGACGTTGTTAGTGAAATCAAGAATCGTGGAGTTGCCATTGAATTCTTTATGGCAGGGGATGGCGAGTTCTTGGAAACAAGTCGAGAGAGAATTGCTGGCGAGGATTTACCCGTAAAGATTTTAGGGTGGCAGAGCGATATTGAAAAAGTCCTTGCCGCCGCCGATGTTGTCGTGCTCACTAGTGATAATGAAGGAACACCGCTGAGTTTGATTCAGGCAGGGATGGCACGGTTACCTGTTGTAACGACAAGAGTTGGATCAGTACCTGAAGTTGTTCTTGATGGCATCACCGGGATTATTACAAGTTTGGAAGTCCAGGAAATTGCTGATGCCCTTGAAAAACTAGCCAATAGCAATGAATTATGGGCTCAAATGGGAACCGCAGCACAAGAGTTTACTTTGGCCAACTTTGGAGTTAAACGTTTAGTGCATGATCATGAGGATCTGTACAAGAAGCTTCTTGCTAGTCGAGCCAAGTCCTAGCCCAGAGCTCTAACATCAACATAGGCCAGATTAAATTGTCTTTGTCTTCACCGGCCATGTGAATATCTATCACTTTCATAACTTCACCTGCATTAAACCAGCCACGTTGCTTTGCCGTTGAGTCGGTAAGAGTCTCGATGACCATTTCTTTCATTCCGGTGCGTAGCCATTCGGCACGGGGAATTCCAAAACCCATTTTTGGGCGATCAATTAAGTTGGCTGGGACCAATGAACGGGCTACGTCTTTAAGGATGTGCTTGGTTTCAAAGCCTTTAATTTTGTATTTGAGTGGTAGTGAAACTCCCCATTCAACGACATTGAAATCTAACATCGGTGATCTGAGTTCAAGGCCATTCGCCATGGTTGCGATATCTACTTTTACAAGCAGATCCCCTGGCAGATATGCATCAAAGTCAGATCGAAACATGCGATCAAAAGATGTAATAGCGCCAGAGTTGAATTGATGTATATATGCAGTTTCAGCGGTCTTAGTTTGGAAATTGGGGTTAAGTAGTGTTAATAATTCATGGGGTTGTGTTAAAGATAAAATAGAACTATATCTAGCGGCTAACGAGGGTTTTGAGGATAACTGAGAGCCAACTCGATTAATTTTTCGAGAATTACCGAAAGACTGTTTACCTACAAAGTTTAATCCAGAGCGAGCAAGTCCCAAAAATGGATTTAGTTTTTGCATGACCGGGGTTGCTAAGTAGCGGTCATAGCCACCAAATACTTCATCTCCGCCGTCACCGCCAAGAGCGACAATCAAGTTTTCGCGGGCGAATTTGGCTAGTAAATATGTTGGCACTATTGAAGAGTCGGCAAAGGGCTGATCTAAAACATGTGAGATCTTTTCAACAACAAGTGCTGGGTCAGGGCTAAGGATTTCTTCATGGTGGTTAGTGCCGATGTAATTGGCTACTTGCTTGGCGTGGTGGGCCTCATTGAATTGGGCGTTATGAAAACCGATTGAATAAGTTTGGACATTCTCACTCATTAACTTGGCCATATATGCCGTGACAATTGTTGAGTCATATCCGCCGCTTAAGAAAGAACCTAGGGGGCGCTCGGAAACTAGGCGGCGCGAAACCGATTCTTCAATTAACTTTTTAGTAATCTCTAGAGCTTCTTCGTATGGGATTTGAACTTTGGTATCAAAATCTGGCTCCCAGTATTTAGCGGTGGTCGTTCTTCCCTCGCGCCAAGTCAGAACTGATGCTGGTGGCAGTTGGGTGATCTCATTAAATGCTGAGTGAGGGGCATTAATGTAGCCGTACTGCATGACTTCTGTCACCATGTCGGTGCGCAAAGTGCGATCAGGACGTGCCAACATTAAGGCACGGACCTCGGATGCAAAGAGCAAAGTACCGTCGCTTAATTGAGAGATCCACAATGGTTTTTTACCCATACGGTCACGGATTAAGTGCAGAGATTTATCACGTGCATCGTGGATGGCGATAGCAAACATTCCATTGAGCTTGCCGATGAAATTTAGGCCAAACTTTAGATAAAGATTAATTATTACTTCAGATTCACTTGATGTACGGCAGTGGATTCCGCTTTGTTCTAACTCATGTCGTAATTCGCGATAGTTATAGATTTCGCCGTTAAAAACCATGGTGATTTGTTCACTGGCATCGGATGCAGGTTGTTTACCGGCTGCGATTTCGACGATGGCTAGACGTCCCATACCCAAGCCAATACCTTGGTTTACATAAGTACCACTGTCATCTGGGCCGCGGTGCGCAAGAGAAATGAGTTGTGCATCTAAAAGTTGTTTGCTGGGTGCACTTGACCCAATTCCGCCGGTGATTCCACACATGTGTACAGTATTTAATCTTCGGTCGCAGGGCCGTTAGCAACGCTTTGGCCAAACTCTTTAAGCCAGTCAACGGTTTCAGACAATGCGGTTTCAAACTCTTTGGGTTGAACATTGGGGAAGAGTTTTTTTAGAAGTACTGGAGCATTTTGGGATTCTTTAACATCGCCCAAGCGTTCAGCTTTGTAATTAACCTGTAAATCAGGAAAGTGCTTCATTAGCATTTCAATGGTTCCATTAAGGAAGATTCGGTTGCCGTAAGCCAAGTTCATAGCGCCTTCGGTTAATACCTTCTCTTTCATAGCCGTCATTGCAATATCTAAGACCGTGTCGACGTATGTGAAGTCACGAGATGCACTGCCATCACCGTAGACGTCAATGGCTTGGCCCTGCATTGCAAGCCAGATCCACTTTGGTAAAACTGCGGCGTATTCGTGGTCGGGGCGTTGGCGCGGACCGAAGACGTTAAAGAAACGCAAAAGTGTTGTGGGAACATTGTAGGTCGCGGCATAAGCCTGGACGTAACCTTCGGCCGCTAACTTACTGCCGGCATATGGAGTCATTGGACCGAGCCACATTGACTCATCTTTTGGTAGTTGCATATTGCGGCCGTACACCGATGATGATGAGGAAAAGATTACGTGAGCACCATTCGTGCGTGCGGCTTCTAGAACATTCAGCGTGCCCGTTGCATTGACATCATGCGTGGCGACGGGGTTTTTGATTGAACGAGGCACTGAGCCACGGGCGGCTAAGTGAAAGATAGTTTGGCAGTCTTTGAGCGCGGCACTGAGAGCTTTTGGCTCGGTAATCGAAATCTGATGAAACTCAGTTTTTTCTTGGTCTATGTTTGAGAGAAGTCCGGTGGAAAGATCATCGACAATTACGACGTCGTAGCCCTCGGAAACCAGCCGGCGAGTTAAGTTCGAACCAATGAAACCAGCGCCACCAGTAACCGCAACCTTTGCCATGCGGGCAATTCTAATGGAAGAGCTACTATTAAGGAACTTCTGTTTGGGCTGCACTTTTAAGGCGATTTTCATCGGTAGCCATGAAGATATCAGTGGATGCCCGTGATGTAAAAATTAAGAAGGTTTACCCGCATTTCAATAACGGTTTCATGGTGGCTTATCGCTTTCAATTTCGAGGAGAAAACGAATTCGTAATCAAAGTCCAAGTTGATCAATCGAATTAGCCTGTACCACCTCGCGGTTGATTCCATTTAAAGATTACCAACGTCAAAAATCGCGGCCGGTTCTCGAAAATTGTTCATTCCAAATGAATATACTGACGAGATGCGATTACTCATTACCGGAGGCACGGGGATGCTCGGGTCTGCTCTTTCTCGAATCGCAATACAAGCTGGAATTGACGTCATTATTCCACCCCGAAATGTTCTAGACCTAAGGGATAACTTTCAAGTACGCGAATTTTTAAGTGAGAATAGGCCAGATTCCGTTATACATTCGGCCGCATTGGTTGGTGGAATAAGTGCAAACATTGCGCAGCCAGTTGAATTTTTGAGCGAAAATATTCGAATGGATAACAACCTTCTGCAGTCATGCAATGAGATAGGGGTGCAGCGCCTTATTTACTTCGGTAGTTCCTGCATGTATCCAACAAACCTAACAAATCCAATGACTGTCGATCAACTTTATTCAGGAAAATTGGAACCGACGAATGAGGGCTATGCACTTGCCAAACTTGTTGGGGCAAAACACGTGCAGTATGTATCAGAAACTAAAAAGGTGGACTGGAAAGTTTTTATTTCATCTAATCTGTATGGTCCTGGTGATCATTTTGAGCTCGAGCGAAGTCACCTAATTGCGGCGATTATTAGAAAGGTAGTTGAGGCAAAAGTCGATTGTTCAACGAGTATAGATATGTGGGGTGATGGTCTTGCCCGTCGCGAGTTCACTTTTGTGGAAGATTTAGCTGAATTTACAATTGCATCACTCGATAAACTGGAGACTATGCCCATTATGATGAACGTTGGCTCGGGGATTGATTACAGCGTTTCTGAATATTATGGCATGGTCATGGATGCACTCAATGTACGAGGTGAACTCAATTTGGACTCATCTAAGCCCGTGGGTATGTCTCAAAAACTACTTAATGTCTCGGTGGCAAGAAGTCATGGCTGGAATCCCAAAACTAGCATCAGTTCTGGATTAGCTACAACAATCGATTGGTATTTGAATACTAATAGGATAATTTTCCCAGATGAATAGATACGGTCTGGCAAGTTCAACCTGGGGCGATGAAGAAATTGAAGCCATTCAGTCAGTTATTCGATCTGGGCGACTTACAATGGGCGCAAGAGTTGAAGAGTTTGAAACAGAGTTCGCAAAAAAACTTGGAGGCAAATATGCAGTTATGGTTAATTCAGGCTCGAGTGCCAACTTAGCCCTTCTCACTGCTGCTCGATATCGAAATCCTCAATTATTGTCCCCGGGAGATGAAGTAATTGTCCCGGCTGTTTCATGGAGCACTACATATTTTCCTGTAAATCAAGCTGGCTTTTCGCTTAAGTTCGTGGATATTGATCCGGACTCACTTAACATTGATGTCAATAAAGTACAAGAAGCAATAGGACCAAAAACGAAAGCAATTTTTGCCGTGAACCTTCTTGGCAATTGCGCCGATTGGGATTCGCTACAGTCAATTGCGTCGGAAAATGATTTGCAACTACTGGAGGATAATTGTGAGTCCCTTGGAGCACGGATACAAGAAAAAAATGCAGGAACTTTTGGCATTGGTGGAACATTTTCTACCTTTTTCAGCCACCATATTTCAACAATGGAAGGTGGAGTAATTCTGACTGACGACGAACCGCTATTTCATACGCTCAAATCAATACGTGCACATGGTTGGACGCGCGACCTCCCAAACAAAAATCATGTACACAATAAGTCAGGTGAAAATTGGGATGACTTTTACAGGTTTGTCCTTCCAGGCTACAACCTTAGACCCTTAGAAATAGAGGCTGCGATCGGCGTTGTACAATTAAAAAAACTGCCTGAGTTCATTAAAGTCAGGAGAGCCAATGCACTTCGTTTCTTGGATCTATTGAGAGGAATTGAAGGATTTAAAACGCAAAAAGAACACGGGGAATCCTCTTGGTTTGGTTTTTCTTTGATTCTTGATGGAAAATTGAGAGGTTATCGTCGTGAACTTCTCACTTCGCTGACTGATGCGGGTATTGAGAGTAGACCCATCGTGACTGGAAATTTTACGCGCAATCCAGTTGTAACGCACTTAGATCACGCACCAATTGGCGCACTTCCTAGCTCTGATGAAGTGCACGACAATGGACTTTTTGTTGGTAATCACCATTACGATATGTCAAAAGAATTAGACCTTTTGGCAAATACGCTTTTGGACTTCTCAAGGAGGTATTGATGAAAAGGGCGTTCATCACTGGAATCACTGGTCAGGATGGTTCTTACCTGGCCGAACTTCTTTTGGAAAAAGGCTACGAAGTTCACGGACTAATTCGACGCGCTTCGACTTTTAATACTTCAAGAATTGATCATCTTTTTCAAGATCCGCACCAAACTTCACCAAACCTAATATTGCATTACGGAGATATTACCGATTCATCTGGAATAACGAATCTTATTCGAGAAATAGAGCCACATGAAGTTTACAATCTAGCCGCACAAAGTCACGTAATGGTTTCATTCACGATGCCGACCTATACCGCGCAAGTTGATGCAGTTGGAGCGATTACTCTGCTTGAAGCCATCCGCTCTAGCAAGTTAGAAACACGATTCTACCAGGCGAGTACGAGTGAATTATTTGGATCCACTCCTCCGCCTCAAAATGAGACCAGTGCTTTTCGGCCGAGGAGCCCTTATGCGGCGGCAAAATTATATGCCTATTGGACAACTATTACTTATCGAGATGCGTATGGACTTCACGGAACGAATGGGATTCTTTTCAATCACGAATCCCCGCGTAGAGGAGAAACTTTCGTGACACGCAAAATTACTCGCGCCGTCGCAAATATTGCACGTGGGTCAGATGAAAAGTTGTACCTTGGAAATCTTGATGCCATCCGCGACTGGGGATATGCAAAAGAGTATGTGGAGACTATGTGGCTAATGTTGCAGCTAGACAAACCTGACGACTACGTAGTTGCAACTGGTGTCGGGGCAACGGTAAGACAATTTTGCGAGCGTGCCTTTTCTCGAGCCAACCTCCAATGGCAAGATCATGTTGTTGAGGATTCTCGATACTTTCGCCCAACGGAAGTGAACTCGCTTGTTGGTGATCCATCAAAGGTAGAAAGAGTACTAGGGTGGCGAGCGAAAACTCATTGGATGGACCTAGCAGACTTGATGGTCGATGCTGATATTAAGTCTGTCAGTTAGGTTCAAGCTAATTTTTTATGAAGGAATTTTTGAAAGCCGATGCTACGCAAATATTTTGTATAGAAACGCAGGCAGCTTCTATTCCAACAAAGCGGCTCAAGTGAAGGACTAGTTTTATGAAATATTCATTTTTCCCAAACAGAAAGTACGTAATCGTTGAGGTCGAAGGTGGATTAGGTAACACTATATTCCAATATGCCGCTGGAAAATACCTAGCAAATAGAATCAATGCGGAGGTTTTAATAAGCCTGAAGCATATTGGAAATGCAAAAACTAATCACGGGTTTTACTTGGCAAATATTTTTCCAGAGATTAAATTCCATGACAATATTTCTCAGAACCAATTTTGGCTATTTAAATACATTTTGAAAAATAGTGACCGCTTACTAAATCGCTTAGCAAGAAAAAATCAACAAATTAATGGGTTTTGTACTAAATTTTATAAAATATATCGCTCACCGAAAATTGGATATGACTCTAATTTAGGCGCCATGAAAAATCCACTTACCATACGAGGCTATTTTCAAACTTGGAAATATGCTCAAACTTTGATTGATGAGGATGCATTTGTTCCACAACTAAACAGTCCAAGTATTTGGTATCGTGAAATGTCTGAGTATGCCAGAGAAGCTCAACCCGTCATAATGCATGTTAGGCGCGGTGATTATCAAGCGCTCGAAGATATTTATGGACTTTTATCAAGCACCTACTATTTAAATGCATTAAATGCGATTCCTAAAGAACTACGGAATAATCCTATTTGGGTATTTTCTGATGATATTAGCGTCGCAAAGCAAATTCTAGAAAACGATCTTCCAATAAGTACTTTATGGATTAATCCACCACAGAACTCAAATCCCGCAGAGTCACTAATGTTGATGTCGCTTGGGCATGCGCATATAATCGCAAACTCATCTTTTTCTTATTGGGCAGCCCAATTAAGTTTAACTTCACAATTTATAATTGCACCAAGAAAATGGTTTAAATCAATGGAGGATCCAAACGATTTAATAAACCCTTCCTGGCACTTTGTAGATAGCGACTGGAATTGATTGTGGAACAAGTTTGCCTTTTCCGCTTAGAGTTTTCACTCAAGGACGAATTCCATAAGGCCTACCCTGCAATGTTTCGTGAGGGGTTAATTTAAAGTGATTTAAGGTGAAGAATGAATTAAACACTCTGAAGCTTGCTAATTTCTTTCTTCTTGATTCAATGAAAGAGTTACTCACATATAATCCATCTATGAGCCAACGAGACAAAGATGAAAACCTTGACCAAGGGGTCATCGATGGCTTTGGTCATGAATGGGCAGCCTTTGATTACGCCGAAACTGAAACCGCCGAGGCGCTAGATGCTCAGTTTGCCGCGTACTGCGCACCGTTAGATTTGGGGCAGTTCAATCCAGCTACATCGGTGGCAGGTGATTTTGGTGCTGGTAGTGGGCGGTGGAGTTCGAGATTAGCACTCTATTTTTCACTGGTGTATGCCCTTGAACCAAGTGATGGTGCGAGCAGTGTCTTAAAAAGAAAATTTACGGGAGATCCGAAGGTGGTGGTCTTGCAGGAAACGGTTGGGGTTAATTCGATTCCGGTCGCTTCATTGGATTTAGCAATGTCACTTGGTGTGCTGCACCATATCCCCGATACTGCGTTGGCAATCAAGGATGTATCGCGCAGTATCAAACCTGGAGGCTTATTTCTCTGCTATTTGTATTACAACCTTGAAAATAAGCCGACGTATTACAAATTGATTTTTAGGGGTGTGAATATAGTGCGCCGAGTTATTTCTGCGTCACCGCAAAAGGTAAGGCGGTTGAGTGCCACGGTCATTGCCGCGCTTGTTTACTGGCCATTGGCACGGCTTTCGAAAGTATTAAGTAAACTTGGGAGAGATACTTCGAACCTTCCATTACATCATTATGCCGACATGCCTTTTGTGATGCTGGCAAATGATGCCCTGGATCGCTTTGGCACATCTCTTGAACAACGCTTTAGCAAGGCCGAGATCACGGAGATGCTGCGTGCTGCCGATTTTGATTTATCATCGTTGAAGTTTTCCGAGATCGAACCATTCTGGACATTTACTGTAAATAAAAAAAATACTTCCTCCTTTTGAGCGCTTAACTAATACCTATCGGGCGCATGAATTCTTCTCGTAGTAGATCACCAGGGGTCATTAACCTAACCTTAATCATCTCGCACTAACCTTCTTGAGCAATTCACGCGGGTTTTTGGTTTTACTCGTGAGACTTGATCGAGCATCTTGAATTGATTCGACAGTAGGCTTGTTTGGAATTAATTTTTCATCTACAAGTTCAATACTCATACGTGCACCTAAGGCAAGAAGTAATTTCGAAAGGGTTGCAGTCGTTGGGAGAAGATTTCCATTTTCAATACGGCTGATATCACCCTGCTGGACTCCAGATAGGCGAGCCAGTTGCACCTGCGTTAATTTTCGAATTTTACGCGCAGCTATGATTGAGCCGCTTATGGTATAGACAGCCGAGAAGACCTCATTCGCTTCCTTAGACTCGAGCGAACGATTGGCACGATAAGGCGCCATAATTTCATCGAAACTTTTTGCCACTTGAATCTCCTTTCAATCGAAATCAATGATATGTGGATAAACACATACTGTCAATCTTTGTAAGATTTCCACTTTTTTAACAGTTTTCGAGCTTGGCTAATCTGCTCCTGTTGATATCTTGTTTGGTCGCGAGCCCCTTTGTTATATCCGCCAAGGATCAACACAACCTTCTTTCCGTAAAAATGGACAAAAACCCGGAGCAAGATTTTTTGATGCTTTTTTCCTTTTCCTATCTCCTTCTGGGAGTAGAACCCTTCTATCTCATCTGCTGTGTGACTGATTCGGAATTCATAGAGACCTCGACCCAACGGTGTTAGCCACTTGGTCGAAGCTAGTGAGTTTCCGTTTGGGGCCAATATTTTTTGAATTGCAATGTCTAGCGCTTCGACCTCCACCGGTCTTAAATCTTTCTCCAACCAATTCGTAAAAGGGGAGTATCCATTTGAATCCGTGAAAACCTCGATAGACCAAGGAGCCATCGGGTTGATCCTTTCAGTAGAGTTTTTCTCTGCTAAAAAGAGTACCTAGTGCCACTGACAAGTAGCTGATTATATTTCGTGGGCTAAATATGTTGAACTTGAACGAAGTGAATTACGTCCTTGGGGTTCATTGATAACAAAACTTCGGCCAACGGAATTAAATATATTTAGAAATGGCTACCATAAGTACTATTAAAATGACCAACCCACCTATCCCTTACGGGAAGAGCGCTGAGGCTCTTATTGGTGGGTTGGAACTTTGATAAAACAATATCACATTTAAGCGACTAATTACTAATCCTAAAGGTAGAAATGTTAGTAGGTGGAGATTCGAACTCGAGATTGTTTGTAATTGTTGCTTCAATTAATCCTCAGACGGGATTCGTAGGAAAGAAATTAAAGCTCCTACCCAAATAATTGCTGAGAGATAAATTAGTGGAGTCCCAACATTTGCTGGGGAGTTATAAATTCCTATGGCCAGTAAGGCAAATAGAGCTGAACCAGCCCACAATAAAATAGCTGCGGTTTTATGGGTTGCGCCTTTGCGCACTAAACGGTGAGACAAATGATCCTTGCCACCAGTCAAAGGTGATATCCCGCGATACATGCGCGATATTACAGCAACCGTTGTATCTAAAATTGGCACGGCTAACAAAATCGGCATGAGGGCTAAAGATTTCCAACTCGGGTTTATACCGGGGTCCACGCGAATCGTTAAAACAGAAATGATCACTCCCAGAAACAGCGCACCGGCATCGCCCATGTAAATCTTGGCCGGTTGTTTGTTCCAGATAAGAAAGCCGAGAGTGGCACCAGCAGTGGTGATTGCGAGCGCGCTGACTGATTCCTGGCCTTGGTTAAAGGCGATATAGAAAATACCTAAAGTGACAACGGCGACTGTGCCAGCAGCGCCACCATCTAAGTTATCGAAGAAGTTTATAGAGTTGCAGATTCCGACGATCCATACAACGGTGAGCGCCTGGTTCAAAAATGAACTGCCAAAGGCCACGCCGACGGTATCGGTTTTAACTAAAACAACTGCGACAGCGATTGCAATAATCGTTTGAACAAGTAAACGTGGCAGGGCTGGCAGGCCGCTTAGATCATCGATGAGCCCCATTGCACCCATGATGAGTGCGGGGATTAAAACATAACTGGCCAGTGGAAAGTTAGTGGTGGTGAAATCAGAGGCGACGACGCCTGCGTAAGCGAGCGCGGTGACAGCGATGGCGATTGAGATGCCGCCTAAATAAGGCACGGGCTCTTTCTGGGTCTTGCGCTCGAGATTGGGCTTATCCATCGCTCCGATACGGATCGCTAGGAGTCGAATGGGCCATGTGAGCAGGCCTGTGAGAGCAAATGCCATCAGACCAAGGAGCGCGAATTGGCCAGCGCTAAAACTCATGGAGCGAGTATATGTATCAGGCTGTGGATTGATTGAGTGTTCTGTCGGTGCTGACATTTACTGTGCCCACAACGCCTTATCGCTAAGGCTCTTGGGGTTCGATGGGGTTGGAATAGGAAATGGAGGTATTTCATATGAAAGTTTATTGTGATATTCTTGTATTTGAAAGAGAACGGAGATGCTAATGGTTGGGCAGGTGCAGATGGATTCACATCGCGCTGCCGCTGCCGTGTCAAAGGCAGCGCTTCGCACTTCGGAGTATTTAGGATTGAAGCAGAAAGAGTTTGCCCACATTGTTGGAGTTAGTCCTACTAAAGCATCGCACTTGTGGGCATCTGAATATCAGTTGAATCCTTCGATAAAGAGCGAATGGGAAAACTCCATCCTTCTTATCCGGTTATTTACCTCCCTTGATGCAATTCTCGGAGAGAGAGAAGCTGCCAGAACCTGGCTACGTGGTGAAAATACTGCGCTGGGTGATTCACCCTTTAATCTGATTCAAAGCGTTGAAGGGTTGGTTCATGTCATTAACTACTTGGACGCCAGCGTTAATAGCCTCTAAAGGAGTTCATTTCACTGAGACGCTTTGTAGATTCGTCACAAAGAATCGTTACTCATCGATTGTCAAAATTACAGATAACGATGAGGAGTTTGCGGCAGTTGAAAAGGCGATTAGCCTGCAGATTTCATCATTGAAAGAAAGCCTTCGCGATCTGCATCCATTATTAAAACTGCCTTTTACGTCTAAGTCATACTCTGGCGGTTCGCGCTTTCGTGCGCAGTTTGATTCTGGAGTATTTTATGGGGCCGACACAATCGAAACCGCCGCGGCAGAACGTGGCTATCACCATCATCTTTTTGTAAAAAACTCACCAGCGCTCGTCAGCAGCGGAGCGACACCATTTACTTTCTTCACAGTAAAAACCTCGATGGATCTAGTGGATGTTCGAATGGCTCCTTTTAGTAAAAGCCCGGAGATTTTCCATAATAAAAGTAGTTACTTGGAATCTCAACGCTTTGCCTCTTTAGTTCGACAATCCGGCGTCGCAGGCATTGCTTATACATCGGTTAGAAATCCAATAAAAGCGTTGTGTGTTGCAATGCTTTCACCGTCGGGTTTTGCTGCTAAACAGCCCATTAGTTGGGATGAAAATTGGTCATGTATCGCCGATGCTAAAGGAGTTCGTTGGTTTAATAACTCATCACGAGCCACCAAGGCAGAAATGAACTTTAGTTATGAGTAAGTGGCAGAGATGGATTTCGCATCCCGGTTGGGGCTTGCTGTGGATTAATACAAGGTTCTGTCGGTCTTGAGTTCTATTGTGCGGCGGTAGGTGGGTGGTGCGAATATCGGTAGTATCACGTGGGTAGGGGATGAACCTCACACACTGACTGTTAAGTTTTATGGAAATTGAAACTCGGTTTACGCTCATTCCGTTTAAAGTGAGGCGTTAAATCTAACACTCTGACTATTAAGTTTTATAGAAATAGGGTAAGTTGAACCGACAAACTTAACAGTAGCTCTGTTAGATACTAAGAAGAAGGAGGGCGAGGTGGTGGAGGGGACGGTGAGAATTGGTCAACTATCTAAAATAGTTGGGCTCCACCCTAATTGGATTAGAAAATTAGCTGATGAGGGCGTCATTCCGTCGGATAAAACACCAAAAGGTCACAGGATTTTTAATGTCGAAAAAGTAAAAACAGCTCTTAGCGTAAGAGCTGGGCAGAAACAGTCTCTCAGGGCTGGCGCTGGACTTGAAGTCATTCATGGAGCACCACAGTGGGAGAAGTCATTTCACATTGCGGGATTAGAAGAGGACAAAGTCTGGAAGAGAATTGTGAATGACCTCGCATTGGATGTTTCTTCACAAGTGGCCAATACATTTTCTTACGCAGTGACGGAAATGCTTAACAACGCAATTGACCACTCTCGTGGCGAATCTGTCATTGTTCGGTTTTGGGCAAATACACAGATTTGGGCCTTCGAAATAGAAGATGATGGCCAAGGCGTGTTCACCAATTTGATGCAAGGTCTCGGACTGGAAGATAGATTCAATGCATTGCAAGAATTGAGTAAGGGTAAAAGAACCACCGCGCCATCAGGGCACTCCGGGGAGGGAATTTTCTTTACCTCCAAGGCTGTCGAAATTTTCCAACTGGCTTCAGATGGTATTCGTTGGACTCTAGACAACATTAGGGATGATAGCTCTGTGGGAGTGGAGCCCACCCAAGTGGGAACAAGAGTCTCAGGAGAGCTCAGCGTTAGCACTACGGAAGCTATCGGTGATCTCTTCCGAAAATTTAGCGAGGATCACGAGTTTGTGCGGACTCGACCGATTCTAAAACTCTTTGAAATTGGAGTTCGCTTTATGTCGCGCAGCGAAGCAAAAAGAATCCTTTCAGGGATGGAGAAATTCACTGAAATAGAAATTGACTTCAAAGATGTAGTCGAGGTTGGTCAAGGTTTCGTGGATGAGATGTTGCGTGTATGGCCAGCGCTTCACCCAGGCCAAAAAGTGATTCCGTTGAACATGAATGAGGCAGTTGAATTCATGGTGCAGCGAGGGCTTCCAAGGCACAATAAATGAAACTGAGTACTGGTTAGATTGTGCCTATGAGAATTCAACCTGGCATTAGAACTCCCCGTACCGCCTTAGTAGGGCTATTAATCACTGTCTTAGCGGCCATCGTTATGCCGACCATTAGTTCAGCGGCAGCACCTGATGTCGTAAAGCTAGTTGTGCACTACCAGCGCCCGGCTGCCGATTACGCAGGGTGGAATCTTTGGTTATGGAAGAACTCATCTAATAACGCCTTGGACAAATCTATTGATCCAAAAGGAGTCCAGTTCAATGGCGATGACAGTTTTGGCAAAGTCTTAACTTTAGAGATTCCCGACATGAAGGGTTTTGACGACATTGGCATCATCGTTCGCTTAAATGATTGGGCGCAAAAAGATGTCGACGCTGATCGCTTTATTAGTGTTTTTGATGCAAATGGAAAGGCAGAAGTTTGGCTGCGCAAAGGCGATACTCAGATTCACTACTCGCTACCAACTGAAGCGGTAAAAGAAAACCCTGCGATTGCGCAGGCAAAGATTTACGACTCATTAGAGTTTTCAAAGAAGTACACCTACAAAGGTGATGATTTAGGAAATACATATAGCAAAAGTAAAACTGCATTCCGTGTGTGGGCACCGACGGCGACCGAAGTTTCATTAGTCACATATGCATCGGCCGAAAGTAATGCTTCTACCGGAATTCTAACAGCGATGACAAGTGATGTAAATGGAACATGGACGGCATCCCTTAGCGGTGACAAGAATGGTTTGATATACAACTACCGCGTTACAGTCGATGGCGTATTGCGCGAGGCCGTTGATCCTTATGTTCGTGCAACGACAGTTAATGGTTTACGTGGTGTGGTCGTTGATCTTTCAAAGACAGATCCAAAAGGGTGGTCGACTAAGAAACCGAAATTTAGTGGCAAGCCATCGGATGCCGTTGTTTACGAACTTCATGTTCGCGATTTATCAATCGATGAATCCAGCGGAGTCAAAGCGGTTAACGCCGGTAAGTATTTAGCCTTTACTGAGACTAAAACGAGCAAATCTGGAGTATCTACTGCAGTTACATCGATTAAAGAGCTTGGTGTCACACATGTCGAACTGCTACCAATCTTTGATTTCGCATCAATTGATGAGAAGAACCCCAGCTTTAACTGGGGATATGATCCTCAGAACTACAACGTCCCAGAGGGTTCGTATAGCTCTGACCCGACTAAACCAACGGTACGTATTACTGAATTGAAATCAGCTATCCAGGCGCTTCACAATCAAGGTTTGCGGGTGAATATGGATGTTGTCTATAACCACGTCTTTGACGTTAATAGTTTTAGTCAAAATCAAATTGTTCCGGGCTACTTTTTTAGAACCGATAGCAACGGCGCTCTGACTAATGGCAGTGGCATAGGCAACGATGTGGCTTCAGAGCGGTCGATGGTCAGTAAATTCATCGTGGATTCAGTTAAATACTGGGCAGATGAGTACAACCTCGATGGTTTTCGTTTTGACCTGATGGGTTTAATGGATATCGATACCGTCTCTGCAATCAGCGCAGCTCTGAAGAAGATTGATAAGAGCATCATCATTATCGCCGAAGGGTGGAACATGGGAGCCCTGCCGGAAAAAGATCGGGCGGGGCAGATGAATATCGATTTATTGCCTGGGGTTTCGATGTTTAATGATCAATTACGTGATGGAATCAAAGGCTCGGTCTTTGATCGTTTAGATAGAGGTTTTGCAACGGGCAACCCTGCATCGATAAACAGTGTCATGGCAGGTATTACTGGAAACACTGCTTATTCAAATACCATCACAACTAAGTGGACAACTATTGCACCGGGACAATCCGTTAACTATGTCGAATCTCATGACAACTTAACGTTAGCCGACAAGATTTCTGGAAGTGTTCCGAATTCAACACCGGCACAGGTTGCACAGATGTCACGTTTTGCATCTTCAATTGCATTATTGGCGCAGGGTTTGCCATTTATTCAAGCTGGGCAAGAGTTTTTGCGCAGTAAAAACGGTGATGAAAATAGTTATAAATCTTCTGATGCCGTGAACTCACTCAAGTGGAGCACCAAAGCGACGAACATAGCAACGTATAAGTATTTCAAGGGGTTAATTGCACTTCGAAAAGCCCACCCGGCCTTTAGAATGAGAACAGAGGCACAGGTGATTAAGAATCTGAAGTTCTATTCGGTGCCAAATAGCGTCATCATGTACTCACTTGCTGGTAAAGCAGTTGGCGATAAAACTGCAAACTTTGTTGTTATTCACAATTCCAATGCCACTGCGCAGGAGATAAAGCTTCCGAAAGCTGGCAAGTGGTCAGTTGTTGTTGCGGGTGATAAGGCAGGAACTAAAGTAATTAGTTCAGGCAGGATGGCTAGGATTAACGTTGCCGGGCAAAGTACAACTGTGCTTCAGCAATAAGTTACTGTGAATTAATCGAGGCGAACAACTCCAGTAGGCGTACTCAGATGCACAGCAACGATTCCATTTTCTCCATCGTTATCGGCAGGTGATAACCAAACAACTTCTACGTTACTGCCAAGTGCTGCGGCGGCATCAGAGCCCAGCCAATCGGTAATAGTCTTTTCATCTCCAGCAATTTCAACTTTTAAAATCTTTGCAACAGCTTTTCCATCTGTTGATGGGTGGTGGTTTTCAGTCCACTCAATAAAATATGGAAGTTGACGGTCCTCTAAAGTTCCAAGAACGCCAATCTGCCTCCAACGAATATCAGTTCCATCTGGTTTTGTGCGGTGACCTTCAACTGCCGAGCGACCTAAACGCGTTTCAATTGCGGCAACATCATCGACTGCTACTACCCATGTAAGCCAACCGCCGCCTTCTGCGGCCCGTCGTGAGACGGCCATTCCAAATGGTGATGAATCTGATGCTGGGTGATCGAGTGGACATACAACTTCAATGTAATGGCCATTTTGAAGCGGCAGTGTGAAGTTGCGAGTACCAAATCTTGGGTGGACTCCGCCATCGACGAAAGTACTGCCAAGACGCGAACCTAAGCGCTGAACAGTGTCGGCCAATTGATCATGGGAGGTTACGTATGAAACATGGTCTAAGCGCATAGGTAATATCTTGCCCTATGAATTGGGGTGCTCTTTACCATAAATAGGGCGATTAGCAATGGGTTGGGCGGTGGATTTCGAGCTAACTTTTTCTGTGGTTTCACGGATGTTTGCGATTCAGCGCTGAAAGGGGCGAAAATGGCTGTTTTACATACAGGTATTCAAAGAGTAACCCAACGATTACCATTGGGCAAGGAGGTTTATATCGCCGGGGTTAAAAAGGAGAAACAAGCAGTGTCTGGAAAGCGGTCAATAAAGATTAAGGCAGATGCCGATGGCATTTACCTGGTTAATGCCCAAATGCGCACGAAAAAATTGGCGGCAATTTTTGGTAATAACTCTCTTGCCCGAATAATTCAAGTCAACCAAAGTCAAACGTCGCGTTGGAGTGAAGGTGATGAACAGGCATCGCTTATCAATCAACAAAAGCTCATCGATCTTGATTACATTATCGATCAATTATCCTTAACTCTATATCCTGATCAAATAGAACAATGGTTACAAAATCCGAATGCACATTTAGGTGGAGCATCCCCTATCAATGTATTTCAAGTTAATGGACTTGCCTCTGTTATCCCCGCAATAAGTGCATTGTCAACTGGGGCATTTGCGTAAATGCTCGATTTATTTCGTGTCATTCCATTTCTGCCAAGTGCAAAGAAGCGTGAACCTGGACATCCTCTTTACTTTCCACCAAATCAAGGTATGGCGCGCGTTGATAACTTGAACCACTACGCCGTTGGCTATTTAGCGACAAGTGGGAGTTGTGCAGTTTCAGAGAGTTTTGGTTTTTTATCTGCATGGGATTCAATGATGGTTCGCCCAATGAAAACTCTTCCTGAAAGCCGTTGGGTGATTGCGACCTACACTCTCAAACCAGAGAGCGTTATTTTTGATATGGATGATGCAGCTAACCTGCTGAAACTGAAAATTCGACCGTCTCGGGTGGTAACGCGTGATCGAACAGTTACACAATCGTGGGCGCTGAAGGTTTATAAAAATGATGGCATTTCAGGTGTCTCATGGTGGAGTTTTTACAATCCAGATTGGTCATGTGTTGGATTATGGGATTTACCGAAATTAAAGGTTAAAGATATTGAAGAACTCACCTTGGAAAATCCTTGGGTGGAAGAAGCATCGCGCGCAACAAATACGCCAATCTTTAGATAGAAGTTACTGGGTACAGGTAATGTTTTGAGTTGGAATAACTCCGGATACCAAATAGGCATCTACGGCGTCATCAGTACAGGCAGAGCCCCGGCCATAGCCGGTATGGCCTTCTCCTCGTAATGTGATTAAACGGGAGCCTTTAATGTAGGCGGCCAGTGCTTTGGCCCACAAATACGGTGTCGCAGGATCTTGGGTGGTTCCGATAATCAGAACAGGGGTGGCTGTATTTTCAATTTGAGCAGAGTTTTGATCATGAGTAATCACTGTGCGATTAATTGCCCGATTCAATATGTTGCATGTGATTCCACTGAAGGCAACATAGGGACCAAATACCGGAGCGAGCTTAACAAACTTCGCAGAAGCCAGGCGGATGGCTTCATTACTTCGAATCTGCTGCCAATCTAAGCAGTTAATAATTATGTTGGCATCATTTTGATTGTCTTTAAATGTCCCATCACTCTTTCGACCGTTGTATCCATCGGCCAACTGAGCAAAACCAGCTCCATCTCCGAGTAAAGCCTGTGAAATTGCAGTTCGTAATTGCGGCCAACCTGTTTCATCATCATAGAGTGCGGCTGCCGTCCCTGTCACAACGAGTCCCTCTGTTATCTGACGCTTCTTCCTTGTAGTTTTATCAGTTGTTGTCAATGGTTGATTCGAAATTCTACTAAACAGATCGATAAAGAATTGTGGAGTTGCCCCGGCGGGTAGTGGACATTTTTTAATTTCGAAACAAGCGGAGATAAAATTTGTAAGCGCTTTGTCAAATGCAACGGCTTGAATCAAGGATTGTTGCTCAATTGAAATACCTGGATGGATAGCTCCATCTAAAACAAAGCGTCCTACTGTGGATGGAAACTGTTGGGCATATAGAGTTCCCAGATATGTTCCATATGAAAAACCCATGTAGTTGAGTTTCGCGTCACCGAGGCTTTGGCGCAGCAGCTCCATGTCGTGGGCGGCATCGCGCGTTGAAAAGTGAGCAAGGTTGGGTACTTTTTCTACACACTCATCGATAAAGCTCTGGGTCTCGGTGATTGCTTGAGCGAATTCGGCGTCGTTATCGGGCTTTGGATCACCAGATAGCAAGGCATCTTGTTCTTTGGCGTTTAGGCATTGAATAGCCGTGGATTGGCCTACTCCCCGTGGATCAAAGCCTACGATGTCATAGCGCTCCAAGATTTCAGGGTTCAGCAGAAATTCGGCGTTACGGGCGAATTCAATCCCGCTTACTCCAGGTCCACCTGGGTTAACCACGAGTGAACCAAGTCGATCATGCTGATTCTGATCTCTGTAGCGAAGTACTGCAATTTCGAATTCACCCAGTGAAACATCGTTGTAGTCGATAGGAACCTTTAACGTCGCGCATTGAAAACCACCGTTACAGCTTTCCCACGCTAATTTCGAAACGTCGTTGCTAGCCGTTGGAAATGGCGCTCTGGCAGTTGACGAACAACTTGCGAGTAAGAGAGCAGTTATTACAATAACTAGCGCGTATTTATATTTTAAAATATCAAGACCTGTCTCTTGGTCAACGCGCAAGGACACACATTAGAGCTTCGATGGTTAGGAGTGGCGCAGCATTGTGACTCAAGTTCGTGCGTGCCTCCATAATCGCATTGATTTTATGTATCGTCGTGTGCGCTTTCGTGTTTTTAGCATATGTCGTGATCTGATGTTCGAGCTCTTTGTTTATTAATGAATCAACGCTACCGGCTTGAACCATCATGACATCGCGGTAGAAAGTCGCAATATCCAGAAGCGCAGCATCAAGGCCATCTCGAACCATTCGTGTGCTACGAGTTTTTTGCTCTTTCTCTAAATCTTTAATCGCCTTGCTTGCGCCACTTGCCATACCGCGACCAGTTGCACCTTTTCCATAAGCAAGGGATAAAGCATCAATCTCACTCTGGTTACGCTCATCGGCTGATGTTTGTGCCTGTTCCGTTGCTAGATCAATGAGCGTCTGAGCTGCTGCAAAGGCCGATGAGATTCCCTTTAATGTAAGTGGAAGTTTCATAATCGTGGTGCGGGTGTTGCGCACCGATTCGTTCTTAGCTAAATATTTCGCGCGACCAATATGTCCTTGGCTAACGCGTGCGGCAAAGTCAGCCATTGCCGGGCTGATTCCATCGCGGTTTTCCAGAACCCGTGCAACGGCGGCAGTCGATGGTGTAACTAACTGCACGTGACGGCAGCGGCTGCGAATCGTCGGCAAAACATCGTGAAGAGTCGGTGCACATAAAAGCCAGACCGTGCGGTTGCCAGGCTCCTCAATCGCTTTTAGTAGCGCGTTTGCCGCAGCTTCAGTTAGTCGATCGGCATCTTCCATCACAACTACTCGCCAGCCACCAATCGAAGGCGCCCACGCCACGCGGGCTAGGAGTTCGCGGACCTCATCAATCTTGATCGATAAACCCTCCGTACGCACCACCTCAACATCGGGGTGTGCGCCATGTATGACGCTGCGACAGGCGTTGCATACTCCGCAGCCACCATTTGGACAAACAAGTGCTTGGGCAAAAGCTATAGCGGCCGTCGATCGCCCAGATCCTGGCGGACCGGTAAAGAGCCAGGCATGGACCATCTGGTTATTCATTCCCGCTTCAGCTTCGCTATCACCGCTCCGTGTTGATGCTACTGCCTTTTGTAAAATCTCAACAACATGAGCTTGTCCAACTAAATTCTCATACACGTTCGTTATTGAACTCACTTCTTGGTGGCCGCCTTTTTCGCTGCAGGCTTTTTGCCCGCCTTTGTGGCAGATTTTCTTACCGCTTGAGTACTGCTCTTAACGGCCTTCGTTGCACTAGCTGAAGTCCTTTGAGCTGTAGTGCGAACCGCTTTATTAACCGCACGAATCGGACGCAGCAATAGTGCGCCTTTATCTTCGCGGGCGTTGCGCTTAAGTGCGGGGATCTCACTGACACGAGAGATAATTGCAGTATGTATTTCGTCAATCGATTGATTGCCATCGACAATGAAATAGCGTTCTGGATCTAAGAGTGAGAGTTGTATGAACTCTTGTCGAACACGTTCGTGAAAATCTAAGGGTTGTGATTCCAAACGATCTTTGCTGTGTAAACGTGCCAGGCCGATGTCTGCTGGTAGGTCGATGATTATTGTAAGCGTTGGGAATAGAGACTCGGTTGCCCAGCGCGAAATTCGAGCGACTTCTCCTGGCTCTAAAATTCGGCCCGCACCTTGATATGCAATCGATGAATCAAAGTATCGATCACTGATAACAACATCGCCTGCGGCAAGGGCTGGGCGTATAACCTTAAAAACATGGTTTGCGCGATCGGCGGCATATAACAAAGCCTCAGCCCTGGGACTGATATCGCCAGTTGAGTGTGAGAGCAAAATTTTTCGAATCTCGATTCCTAAATCGCTGCCACCTGGTTCGCGGGATAAAACGACGGTTTCGCCCTCTTGTTCTAACCAGGCTTTTAATAACTTTGCTTGCGTTGATTTCCCAATACCTTCACCGCCTTCAAAGGCGATGAAAATTCCCTTTGTTGGTTCGCCGGTAATACTGCCAAGTTCACCTTTAAGTGCATTTGAAATATCTGACCAGAGAGAGATATTTGGGCGATCTTTCATTTGGTGATATGAGGCCATACCGATTAACGAAGCGATAAGACCGGCAAGGAGAATTGTTACCGAAGCTCCGTTATAACTCACCTGTGTGTTTTGAAATCTAAATGTGTTTTGGCCAACTGCCGCGGCGATCAAGGGGGCAATAGCTAAAACGCCTACTAAAACCACGCGGATCAGACTTTGTACGAAGGCAAAAGTCCGTCCGCGAACATCGTCAGCGACCTCCATCCCTAACATCGTGAAGCCGGTGACCCACGAGATTCCACTAAAAGCGCCTAATGTAATAACGGTAAATACGGCTAGAACTAGGTTAGGGATAGCCGCGAGTACAACGAGAAAAAGACCAGCGATTGTTAATGATGCGCCAAATAATCGTCTCCGAGAAAACTGTGCAAAAACCTTAGGACCAAATGCAATACCGCCAGCTAAACCGGTAAATACGGCGCCAAAAAGTACGCCATAGGCGGCTTCTCCGCCACCTAAATCGCCAACAAAAGTTCGGGCTAAACCGATAACCGCGCCGGCAGCGATAAATGCGCCAACCATTCCAACGACTAAGCCACGAATAATTTTAGATGAACTAACGGCCTTCCAGCCTTCAAGTAAGGATTTAAGAATTCCGGTTTCGGTGGCATGTTTTGCTGCAGCACCCTTTGGGATTTCATGTAAGTTGAAAATTGTAAATGCGGCGAAAGCGAAGCTAGCTGCATTTACATACAGTGCAACATCAACCGCAGTTGCACTAAAACCCGGAATGATTGCGACAAAGGCCGATGTAAAGAGCGAGAGTAAAGTAAATAGAGCTGCGGCAATTGGCGCAGTGCCATATGCGGCAAGCAAAGAGACTTGATTAGCCGACTCTAATTTTTCACGCGGAACAAGATTTGGTACAGATGCCTCTTTAGCCGGCGACCAAAAGAGCGTTACGCACTCCACTAAAATAGTTGCCGTGTATAACCAAAAATAATTGTGTGCGATTGGAATAGAAATATAAAGCACAGTTCGTAAAACATCACACGCGACCATTAATTTACGACGATCAAAGCGATCGGCGATTACTCCTGCGATCGGACCTAAGAAAACAGCCGGTAACAATCGTGCAATAAATACACCGGCAATCGCAAAGTTTGCTGTTGTGTAATCTCCGCCCGAAAGTTGTTGGGCTAACGCCGTAGTTGCGAGTAAACCTAGCCAATCACCAAGCGATGAGAAGACCATCGAGTTCCAGAGTTTTCGAAAAGGCCTAATCGCTAGAACTCCGCGTGTTTCATCCTGCGCCGGTGCGGCAGGGTTTGGCAGAGTTCTAGACATGGCGTGAAGTCTATCGGGGCGTACTGATGAGACCTATAGTGGTTCAAACCCTCTTATTTAAAGAGGTTTATTGGGTGTAGCACATTAGTGGCTTTGTGCTACATTGAGCCATGACGACACCGGCACATAAAACTCAAAAGGCGGAAACAAAGAAATCGGCCCCTGTTAAAAAAACGGTAGCAAAGAAAAAAGTCGCGTCCAAGAACATTTCGCTAAATCCGTTACGCACATCATGTGGTGTGCGCGAATTACGTCAATCTGCTTCGCAAATTTTAAATCAGGTTAAAAATGGAGCAGTTGTTGAGATAACTGAACACGGAGTCCCAGTGGCCCGATTGGTGCCAATTAAAAAATCCCTGTACGAAGAGTACATCGAGGCTGGTTTGATTATCCCTGCAAAGAATCCTAATTGGCAGCCAACGAAGAATCCAATAAAAATTAAAGGAGATAAGACGTCAACCGAGGTTCTAATGGAAATACGAGCAGAGGAACGCTATTGAGTTGGTATCTAGATAGCTCGGCAATCCTTAAAACTATATTTGACGAACAAGAGAGACCAGAACTGTTGCGACTTCTTAATTCGCAATCGACTTCCTCTAGGCTTTCAAAGATTGAAGTGCGAAGAACTGTGGTTCGGATGGCACTCACAAAAACAGCAGAAGTAAATCTTGAGTTAGAAAAGATCAACTTTCTACCAATAAGCGATCCAATTCTGATGGCGGCTGAAAATTTTTCATCAGAGATCACTTTGCGCACTTTAGATGCAATCCACATTGCAACGGTAATGAGCTTGGAGGGAAGTATCGAGGGGCTTATCACCTATGACAAACAGATGATTGCTAATGCTAAATTGCTTGGGATTAAAGTTGAATCCCCTGGTATGAAGTAATTATTCTTCTTTCTTCTTGGCTTTGCCGGTGGCCGCCTTTTTCGCCGCCTTTTTAGCGCCAGCTTTCTTTACTACGTTCTTGGTAAGTGTTGGCGCGGTCTCACCCTTCTTTGGCTTCGCTGCGGCTTTCTTGCGGTTCTTCTTTGGTGATGGGCCGTTCTCGGCCTCCCAAGCTCTGCGGCCTGCAAGGAGCTCTAATCCACGCTCAAGTGTCATGCCCTCTGCCGTATCGCCTCGGCGAAGCGTTGCATTTGTTTCGCCGTCGGTGACATACATTCCGAATCGTCCATCTTTAATAATCAATGGTTTTGCACTTACTGGATCCACGCCCAGCTCTTTAACTGGAGGTTTTGCAACCCCGCGGCGTCGCTCTTTAGGTCTTGAATAAATCTCTAGCGCTTCATCAAGAGTCAATGAAAATAATTGATCTTCAGATGTCAGCGTGCGGCTATCAATGCCAGCCTTTAAGTACGGCCCGTAACGTCCGTTTTGGACGGTAATCTCATCGCCGGCTGAATTTGTTCCTAGAGTTCGCGGAAGTGAGAGAAGTTGCAACGCATCTTCGTATGTGACGGTGTCAAGCGTCATCGTCGAAAGAAGCGATGCAGTCTTAGCTTTAGGTGCATCGGTTTTCTTTCGCTTCTTTTTTCCTGAAGCAGTAAACTCTGGTTCAACATCGGGTATAACTTCAGTGATATAGGGGCCAAAGCGTCCACTCTTTGCAATAACTGGAAATCCCGTTGCAGGATCTATTCCTAGATCGCGTTCACCCGATGGTGCCTCTAATAACTCAATCGCCTTTGCAAGTGTTAATTCATCGGGTGCTAACGACTCGGGGATATTTGCTAACTTACGCTCTTCATTGGGTAAGTTCTGCTGCAAATATGCACCGTAGCGACCCACGCGAATTTCAATCGTGTCAGATAAGTTCATTGTGTTAGTTGCGCGAGCATCGATAACACCAAGGTCTGCAGATAATTCATTTAGCCCTGGTTGACCATCGACACCATAAAAGAAATCCCGCAGCCAATCAACGCGTCCTGCTTCACCGGAAGCGATCTTGTCGAGATCCTCTTCCATGCTGGCCGTGAACTCGTAATCAACTAGTTTTGTGAAGTGCGTTTCAAGCAGACCGGTGACTGAAAAAGCTAGGAACGTTGGCACCAATGCGCGGCCTCGCTTATAGACATAGCCACGATCTTGAATCGTTTGAATAATCGATGCAAAAGTCGATGGGCGGCCAATACCGAGCTCTTCTAACTTCTTAACCAAGGTTGGTTCGGTGTAGCGAGCTGGGGGCTTAGTTTCATGGCCTTCGCATGTGTATTCATTGACTTTAACGGATTGGCCAAGCGCCATCGCAGGTAGGCGTTTATCTTCGCTCTCTTCCTCTTTATTTTCTTCAGTGTTGATTTCATCATAGGCAGCTAAGAAGCCGGCAAATGTAATCACCGATCCATTAGCGCGAAAGATAGTTGCTTTGCCATCATTAGTTTGTGCATCAAAATCAACACGCATCTGAAGTTTCTTCGCATCTGCCATCTGCGATGCAACGGTGCGTTTCCAGATTAAGTCATAGAGTGCGAACTCATCGCGTGATAGTTCTGAAGCTAACTCACCAGGGGTTTTAAATGTTTCTCCCGCTGGGCGGATAGCTTCGTGTGCCTCTTGTGCGTTTTTAGTTTTCCCAAGGTAGACGCGTGGGCTATCTGCAACATGATCCGCGCCATAAAGTGCTTTTGCAGCTTTGCGTGCCGCATCGATAGCTTGAGCAGATAAGTTAACGCTATCGGTACGCATGTATGTGATGTAACCGTTTTCATATAAGCGCTGAGCGATGCGCATTGTAATCTGCGCACCCCAACCAAGACGGCTGCCTGCATCTTGTTGCATGGTAGATGTTGTAAATGGTGGCTTAGGGCGCTCAGTGCGTGGACTTTCTTCCATCGACTTAACAATGAGCGATGAGGATTTAAGTGAATCAACTAACTGCTTAGCCCCGGTTTCATCGAGTAATAAAATGTTGGCTAGGGATTTTTCCTTCACTGCACCGTCGGCGCCAAAGTCACTTGTTGCTGCAACTTTTTTCCCGTCAACTTCTAATAAACGTGCGTTAAAACCGAGCGCTGTGATGGCCGCTAAATCCCACCAACCTGATGAGATGAAGGCCATACGTTCGCGCTCTTTTTCAACGATTAAACGCGTTGCAACGGATTGCACACGCCCAGCTGAAATTCGCGGCATAACTTTTTTCCACAACACTGGCGAAAGTCGATATCCAAATAAACGATCCAGTACGCGGCGAGTCTCTTGCGCATCGATTAAGTGATAATCCAAATCCCGTGTATTTTCAACGGCCGATTGAATCGCCTCTTTAGTGATCTCGTTAAAGACCATGCGCTTTATCGGCACTTTGGGTTGCAGAACCTCCACTAAGTGCCAGGCGATGGCTTCGCCTTCGCGATCTTCATCCGTTGCCAGAATTAACTCTTCTGCGCTTTTCATGAGCTCTTTTAACTCAGCGACCTTTGCACGCTTATCGGGGTTAATGACATATAGGGGAGCGAAATCGTTTTCGATATCGACGCCCTCTTTAGCCCATGCAATCTTTTTATACTCTTTTGGAATATCGGCAGCACGCTGAGGGAGATCACGGATGTGACCGACGCTAGCCTCGACGACATATCCGTCGCCGAGGTAGGCGCCAATCTTCCTGGCCTTTGCCGGTGATTCGACAATCACCAACTTAATCAGGTCAGTCTTTACTTTTGCCATGTAGTCCTATGTGGGAAAGTGGGTAGTACGTTATGCGAAAATCGCAGTTGCTTGGCGACGGTTGCGAATCAAAGCGGCGATGATGACGAGGGTTGCCCCGATACCGATCAACGTGCTGATGGTTGTGCTTCCGCCGAGGGCTAGAGAGACGATCGCGGGAGTAATAAGAAGTCCAACTAAGTTCATTACCTTAATCAGTGGGTTAATCGCTGGGCCTGCAGTGTCCTTGAAAGGATCTCCAACAGTATCGCCAATGATTGTTGCAGCATGAGCATCAGAGTTCTTTCCTCCGTGATGTCCATCTTCAACCATCTTCTTCGCGTTATCCCAAGCACCGCCTGAGTTAGAGAGAAAGACTGCCATCAGAGTTCCCGTACCGATTGCACCGGCGAGGTAAGCACCAAGTGCGCCAACGCCAAGACCGAAGCCAACTGCGATAGGTGCCATGACTGCAAGCAGACCTGGAGTTGCTAATTCACGCAGTGAGTCGCGAGTACAGATATCAACAACACGACCGTAGTCTGGCTTTTCCGTACCCTTCATGATTCCAGGATGCTCAATGAACTGTTTACGAACTTCAACAACAACCGCGCCGGCTGCTCGAGATACTGCATTAACTGCAAGACCTGAGAACAAGAAGACGACTGCCGCTCCGATAATTAAACCAACTAAGTTGCGTGGGTTAGCAACATCGAGAACTCCTTGGTATTGAAGTGCAAGGTCGGCAGTCTTTTGTCCAGCATCGATAACAGCTTGCTTGATTGCATCGGTGAATGCACCGAAGAGAGCTGTGGCGGCAAGAACTGCAGTTGCGATTGCAATTCCCTTAGTAATCGCCTTAGTTGTGTTACCAACAGCGTCAAGACTGGTAAGAATCTTTGAACCTTCGCCCTCGACATCGCCAGACATTTCAGCGATACCTTGCGCGTTATCTGAGATCGGACCGAACGTATCCATAGCCACGATTACGCCGACAGTTGTTAATAAACCTGTACCAGCGAGTGCGATTGCAAGAAGTGAGAGAACAATACTTCCACCGCCAAGCAAGAAGGCACCGAATACTGCAGATGCAATTAAGATTGCACTGTAAACAGCTGATTCAAAACCGACTGAAATACCAGCCAAAATCACGGTTGCAGCGCCGGTTTCGGAGGATGCGGCAACGTCATTTACTGGACGCTTACCTGTCTCTGTGAAGTAACCAGTAAGTACCTGAATTGCGGCAGCAAGTGCGATACCGATTAATACCGCACCGATTGCTAGTACTCGAGGATTTGTATTACCAGCCGCGGTTACTGCCTCTGGCGTTAAACCTGTGAGTAGTTTGAAATCAGATGGTAGGTAGGTAAATGTTGCGAGCGCGGTTAAGCCTGCGCTAATGATGGCTGAAATAAAGAATGAACGGTTTATTGCGCTCATCGCTGATTTATCTGTGCTGCGAAGTTTTGTTAAAAAGATTCCGATTACCGCAGTGACGGTTCCGATCGCTGGAACGATTAATGGATAGATAAGTCCGGCATCACCGAAAGCGGCTTTACCGAGAATCAGTGCGGCAACGAGAGTTACTGCATATGACTCGAACAAATCTGCGGCCATTCCAGCGCAGTCTCCGACGTTATCTCCAACATTGTCGGCGATAGTCGCAGCGTTGCGAGGGTCATCCTCTGGAATATTTTTTTCAACTTTACCAACTAGGTCCGCCCCAACATCTGCTGCCTTAGTAAAGATTCCGCCGCCGACGCGCATAAACATCGCGAGCATCGCTGCGCCAAAGCCGAAGCCCTCAAGAACCGATGGTGCATTTTCGCGGTAGATAATGACAACAAGGGATGCACCGATTAAGCCAAGACCCACCGTGGTCATACCAACAACTCCGCCGGTACGGAAAGCGATTTGAACGGCCTTCTGACCATCTTGATGACGTGCTGCATCTGCAACGCGTACATTCGCGCGAACTGCAAGCCACATGCCGTTGTAACCAACGAGAGCAGAAAACGCCGCACCGACTAAGAAGAATACTGATCGACCGATACGAATTTCGGCATCACCGGGAAGGGCAAATAGAAGTACGAAGACGATTGCTACAAAGTAAGAAAGAGTGCGGAACTGGCGTGATAAGAAAGCGGCAGCTCCCTCTTGAACCGCCTCTGCGATTTCACGCATCTTGGCAGTGCCATCAGAGGCGGCCAAAACCTGCGCGCGTAATGCGTAGGCAATACCTAACGCCCCGAGTGAAATCGCAAGGACCACATAGACGAGGTTGAGGTTTGATCCAGTTACTTGTACGAGTGATACGGTGCTTGAAGCACGCATAAGTTCTCCTCCATTGGAGTTTCAGGACGCCTAGTTGAGTTAGTCGGCGCGAAGACTAGGGAAGTTTAAGCACAAAAGGGGTAAAAAGTGAAAACATACATATCTTATTCTCCGCGGGATAGGCTCATGCCATGAGTTTTCCAGCTGATTTCATCTGGGGTGCGGCTACCTCGAGCTATCAAATCGAGGGCGCTGCCCAAGAAGATGGGCGGGGGATCTCGATATGGGATACCTTCTCAAAAACTCCGGGCAAAGTGGCACATGGAGATACTGGCGATGTTGCCAATGACCATTACCACCGCTACCCCCAAGATATCGCCTTAATGAAGGAGATTGGCCTGCAGGGTTATCGCTTTTCATTTGCCTGGTCTCGAATGTTTCCACTAGGCGATGAAGTGCGAGAGGAACGCGGCTTTGATTTCTATGATCGATTGATCGATAGCGTGCTTGAAGCCGGTATCGAGCCCTTGGCAACGTTGTATCACTGGGATTTACCACAAGCGCTGGAAGATAAAGGTGGCTGGGTTAATCGCGACACCGTTAACCGATTTGCTGACTATTCAACGGCCGTCGTAGAACGTTTTGGTGATCGAGTTAAGAAATTCACTCCGATCAATGAACCTTGGGTGGTTGCTTGGCTCGGACATGGCATTGGAATACATGCACCTGGAATTAAGGATCGTGCATCTGCATTTGCCGTTGCACATCACACGGTACTGGCCCATGCTGCATCAACGAATGCAATGCGTGCGGTTCGAAGTGATATTTTAACTGGTCCAGTTCTAAACCAAGCTAACTATGTTCCCGATGATATGAATGATCCATTCCAATCACATACGGCAGAAGTATTAGATGCGGTACAAAATCGATTCTGGATGGATGCATTTATGTATGGGAGTTATCCCGAGATATTGTTGAAAGAGTTTGGCGCAGAGTTAAGTGCAGTCATAAAAGATGGCGACTTGCAAGCGGCAACTGTGAAAAATGATTTCATTGGAATTAACTTTTACTTCGATAGTCGAGTCGGGCCTGAAGTTAAGGGTTTAGATCAATGGCACTCAATCTCATCTCTGTTTGGGGCTGCTAGTAATGAAACTCCGAGTGGCCCATTGACCGATATGGGTTGGCCTCTAACACCAGAGGGTTTAGAGAATTTACTAGTGCGTTGGCATAAAGAACACGGTGACAAGCTGCCAGATTTATATATTACGGAAAATGGCGTGGCATATGGCGATGGACCAGATAGTGAAGGTCGAATTAGGGATCTTCGTCGAATCGATTACCTACGTACCCATTTGAAGGCAGTTTCAAAAGCTATTGAACAAGGTTCACCTGTGAAAGGTTATTACCAGTGGTCATTAATGGATAACTTTGAATGGGCGCTGGGATATGAAAAGCGATTTGGAATTATCCACGTCGATTTTGACACACAGGAGCGAATTATTAAGGATTCAGGCTATTGGTACCGAAATCAGATTAAAAATAATGGGAAAAACATCTAACTGTAAACGCTCATTACCGAGGAACCCCTGCCACATACCTGAAGGCATTGCCTTCGGACATTAGGACTTAACTGATCCCGCAAGCAATCCACGCACGAAATAGCGCTGTAGTGAGAAGAAGACAATCAACGGAATGATGATTGAAACTAGGGCGGCAGGCGCGACGTTTTCCCAATGAGAGCCAAGAGAGCCACCTAAGTTGGCTAGATGCAATGTCAATGGTGCGACATCATCGGTTCCACCAGCAAATACAAGTGCCACTAAGAGATCATTCCAAATCCATAAGAATTGGAAAATTGCAATCGATGCAACTGCTGGTAATGAGAGCGGCAATACAATCCTTCGGAAAACATCAAAGTGATTAGCGCCATCAATTCGCGCAGCCTCAAGTAATTCCCTTGGAAGAGCTGAAACGAAGTTGTGTAATAAGTAAATTACCAGTGGCAGACCAAACATTGTGTGAGGCAGCCAGACCGCAGCTAACTTTCCTACAATATTCAAATCCGGAATGATCGTGTGGCCGAATAACTGCACGCCGCTAGCAAAGAAAGTAAGCAGCGGCAAGAGTGAGAGTTGCAGTGGAACACCTTGCAGAGCAAAGAGGCCATAGAAAACATGGTCACTGAAACGAAAGGGTATCCAAGCAAGTGCATATGCAGCCATCAAACCAAAGCCAACTGATAGTAGAACTGCGGGAATAGTAATTGCGAGTGAGTTAACGGCAAATGGGATCATTCCCTGTTCGCCAACAGTTCCCCCGCTTTCAAATAACACTGCGCGAAAATTATCGAAGGTGAAGGATGGGTTTGTAAATGAATTCCACCAACCACTTGAAACTATCTCCTCTTTCTTACGGAATGATGTGACGAGCAAACCAAAGGTCGGGACTGTCCATAAGAGTGCAATAACTGTAACAACGAGCGATGCGATCGGTGAGGTGAATGGGCGATTAGCTCCGGGCGCTTTAGTAGCCATCAGTGCTTCCTCTCCTGACGCAATGAGCGAATGTTGTAATACGTAATCGGAATTACGCCGAGAAAAATAAGTACTGCAAGGGCCGAGCCTCTGCCATAGTTCAGATAGACAAAGTTCTCATCAAACATTCGATTAGATAAAACATCGGTTTTGAAGTTTCCACCGGTCATTGTATGAATTACATCAAAGAGCTTGAGGGTCCCAACCATTGCCGTCGTTAGAACGACGATTATTGTTGTGCGCACCATTGGGACGGTAATAGTCCTGAATAATTTGATCCCTGTTGCACCATCGAGTTGAGCGGCTTCTTCAATTTCAGAGGGGATTCCTTTGATTGCCGCTGATAAAATAACCATCGCAAAGCCAGTAAATCCCCAAACATAGACAACCATTAAAAACAAATTATTCCAGGGGTACCACAACAGCAGATGCTTTACATCAAAGTTAAGCCAAACAAAAAATTGGCCAATCAAACCTGTTTGAGGTGCGTCTTGTTCCTGATATGAGTACATCAAATTCCAGATTAAAGATCCACCTACGAATGAAATCGCCATGGGCATGAAAATTAAAGACTTTGCAAGCGCTTCACGTTTCATCTTATTAAGCATTGTTGCAAGTGAGATTCCTAAAGTTGTGACAATGGCGGGGCAGATAACAACCCAAGCGATTGTGTTCATAAATGCTAATCGGATATCCGGATCTTTTACAGCGTTTGTGTAATTAGCTAATCCCACCCACTTAGAGGAGTCAGCATTTTTAAAGGACTCAATAAATGTTTGGATTGCCGGAATACCCAAACCAGTCATTACTAAAATCAAAGCCGGAACTAGGAAAAGTGCCAAAGCCAGATTATTTTGTTTCCTACCTTTTATTCGTGCGCCTGCAGCAAATGCGATTCCATAAAAACCAAAGAAAATTATGAGCACAGTGAGAATTTGAACAATCTTCGGCCAAGAACTGGCATACAAAGTTGACCAAGTAATCACAGGCAAACTCTCGTTTCTCTTCTATCTCTCACATTGAAATCTTTCACAGTGTAATTGAGAAACTAGGGCCTACCAAGAGGTAGGCCCTAGTTTTTTACAACTTCGAGCTAATTGCTATTTACCAGTTTGCATCAATTGCTGCTGCAACATCCTTCATTGACTTACCTTCTGCGTAGAACTTCGTCATTTCCTTCCAGAAAGCGCCGTTAACTGCAGTTGGCATCAAATCTGATGCATCGAACACAATTGAACCCTTCTTTGACTGAAGTGATTCTGCAACAACCTTGAGAACTGGATCTGCGTATGCAGAAAGTGGAATTCCACTGTTGGCAGATGTCCATCCGCCAAGCTTTGCACGCTCAGTTCCGTAAGCTGGTGAAGAGAAGTAAGCCTGCACTGCTGCAACTTCCTTTCTCTTGCTGAAGGCAACTGGGAACTCTGCTCCACCTTCGATTGGCTTACCAAACTTGTTGTTTGTTGGAGGCAAGTAGAAAGCATTTGCATCTCCATTTGGTCCAAATGTAGTTCCGGCTGGGAACATTGATGAATAGAAAGATGCCTGCTGCAACATTCCGCATGTGCCATCTTTAAGTCCTGGTACACCAGCATCTTGGAACTTGCGAGTTGCCACTGATTGCAAATTTCCAACTTGGCTCTCTGTACCCAACCATGCTGCAGTCTTGGCCATTACGCCCTGCATCTCTGGAGATGAGAACTTGAGCTTGCCTTTCCACCATAAGTTGTACTTATCGGGACCTAGTTCACGAAGCGCCATCTGTTCGATCCAGTCAGTTGAAGGCCAACCAGTTGCTGCGCCTGATTCAATACCGGCACACCAAGGAAGTTTTCCTGCAGCTTTGAACTTTGCACCAATTGCATCCATCTGTGCCCAAGTAGTTGGAACTGTTGCACCGATTGCTTTGAACTGTGCAGGTGAGTACCAAACAAGTGACTTAGATGATGCACCGAATGGTGCGCCATACACTTTGCCCTTGACAGTTGTAAATGACTTCCATGCAGCGTTGTAATACTTGTTTAGGTTTGCAAGAGTTCTTCCAGTTATTGGAACAGCTTTTCCAGTTGCAACCATTGTTGTGATAAGACCTGGTTGAGGAATAATTGCGATATCAGGTGCATTTCCACCCTTTACACGAACAGGTAGAAGTGTTTCAAACTGATCTGTTCCTTCATATGCAATTTTGATTCCTGTACACTTCGTGAAGTGTGAAAATACTTTGGTCATTACAGATGCTTCTGGATCACGAATACCTGCGAATACTTTGACCGTTACATTCTTAAATTTTCCGAACTGCTTAAAGTCAGCGCAATAAGCAGGTGCTGCAGTTGCAGCAGGTGTTATAAGTGTCGTTGCAGCTAGAGCAAGAGCACCTAAAACAGCTGAGAGTTTCAAGGTATTTTTCATATCGCCTTTTCTTTCAGGGGGTCATTGGTCCGGAATCCTTGTGAAATCCGCGTCCCATGGGGTGCATCAAGTCTCATCACATTTGTAGCTAAAAGCAATGAAAACGCCATGTAAACTGAGCGTGCCAATACAACAATTTCATAACTAGTTTTTGGCCCCTCCACCGTCGTGAGGTAGCCTGAGTACAATGAATCTCTTTGATGCACACTCGATTGTCGCCGATCTTGGATTAGCTGGAGTCCTCGCAATTATCTTTGCTGAAACTGGGCTGCTTATCGGTCTGGCCTTTCCTGGCGACTCGCTGCTATTTATAGCTGGAATTGCGGCGTCGGGTTCGGGGGCGGCGATCTTGGGAGATGCGCAACTATCTGCGGTGGCGCTTTTTGTTGGCGCTCCCTTTGCTGCCACCGTTGGCGGACTAGTAGGTTATTTCTTTGGTGAAAAATATGGTCGTAAATTTTTTGATCGACCAGATGGCCGATTCTTTAACCACCAAAAAGTTATTACCACTGAAAAGTGGATTCGCAAGTATGGGATAGGCAAAGCGCTTATCTTCGCTCGATTTGTTCCATTTGTCCGGACATTAATTAATCCAATGTGTGGCGTTATTGGTGTTGATAAAAGGAAGTTCTTTTTCTATAACGCGTTCGGTGCGGTGATTTGGACTCAGGGAGTCATTGGCCTTGGCTTCGTTCTTGGTGAAAAACTCGAAGGTTCGGTTGATGCTTATTTATTGCCAATCATCGGCTTAATTATTTTTATAAGTTTAATTCCAGTATTTATCGAAATATTTCGTGAGTGGCAGACACGCAAGCATCACAAGTAAAATATTAAAGACCCAAATCCTCTAATTGAAAAACAGCGCGATATTCATATCCCGCCGCCTTAATCTTTGGAGCCGCGCCGCGTTCGACGATTACGGCGACACCCACAACGATTGCACCGGCTTCAAGGAGGGCGTCGACCGCCATTAAAACTGATCCACCGGTTGTTGATGTATCTTCCACGGCCAATACCCGTTTTCCCTTTACATCTGGGCCTTCAATTCGACGTTGTAAGCCATGAGCCTTTTCAGCTTTCCGGACAACAAACGAGTCAATCTTCTTTCCTTGCTGGGCAGCAACATGCATCATCGCCGTTGCAACGGGATCGGCTCCGAGTGTTAATCCTCCGACAGCTTCGTAATTCAAATCCTTCGTGAGTTCTAACATCACCTCGCCAACTAAGGGTGCTGCTTCGTGATCAAGGGTGACGCGGCGAAGATCTACGTAGTAGTCAGCCTCTTTACCTGAGGAGAGGATGACTTTGCCATGCACCACGGCTTTTTTTACAATCTGATCTATTAACGCCTCGCGTGAACTCATGCGGGCGAGCCTACTATCTTGTAGCGAAACCTTGTGAGTTCAATGTGGATTCACCTAAAACTAACTAAAACGTAATGCTATGGATTTAAAGTCTCCCCATGGATGCACGGCGCCTTGAGACATCGCGATTGTTTGATCGCTTTAGTTTTGGTCCCCGTCCAGGCGAATATGCGCAGGCGTTAAAAGATGGTGTAACGACAGTACGGGTTCGGTTAACAACTATTCCAGATAGCACATCCAATCTCTCCCCTGTGATTGAACCAGAGATTATTGATCTAGGAAGGTATCCGGCCGCAAACTCCCCCGAGGTTGTTCCATTTGCGATCGCTCTGCGAAGTCAGGTTCAAGCGATGGGTTTATGGTGGTTGGATTTAATGGCTTTGAGTGGGCATGGATTAACTGAGCGCATGGTCTGGTTTTGGCATGGACATTGGGCGACTTCAATTGAAAAATTAAATTTTCCTTTACCGATGTTCAAACAAAATAAAGTTTTTCGCACACATGCACTTGGCGATTTTAATGCTATGACAAAGGCGATGCTCAATGATGGTGCATTACAGTTTTGGTTAGATGGCCAAGACAACACTGCTAAAGCTCCCAATGAAAACTTAGGTCGCGAACTTATGGAGCTATTTGTTCTTGGGGTGAACCGATATAGCGAAGATGATGTCAAGGCGATATCGCGTGTGCTCACGGGGTATCAAGTTGTGCGCAGTAATGGCACTGTAATAATTAATCCAAATCGCAGAGACACAAATCCCGTAACTTTGTTAGGTAAAACTGGTGTATTTACCGGCGACACGCTTAGTGATTTCCTTGTCGCTCGCGATGATTGTGCGACATTTATATCAGAACGATTGTGGTATCGCTTTATTTCTAGCACTGAAGTTATGCCCACAGATTTCTCAGCAAAAAAAGCATTCGCGGAGCGAAATATCACGGCCGCCGTTCAGGCGATGGCCGCAGATCCTGCAATGCGAGATTCTAAAAATGCGCTGGTTAAATCTCCCGTCGAATGGTTTATCTCTGCCTGCCGTGCGCTGGAATTAACGCCTTCCCAACTACAAACGACCGCTCAATTAAATGGTTATTTAGATAAATTAGGTCAAGTTCCATTTAAACCACCAAATGTGGGTGGTTGGCCAGCGGGTGAGGCTTGGTTATCCTCTGCGACTTCACAGTATCGATTGGCCTTTGCTTTCTGGCTTATCAAACAGAGCGGTTTAACCGCCCTTACTCAGATTCCTCGGGAGTTAAGAGTTCGAAAAAGCGCGGACTGGCTAGGTGTACCTGAGTGGAGCTCTCGAACTCAATCCGCTCTACGGAGCGCGCTCGATGATCCTGTTCAGTTTACCCTCCTTGCTCTATGTAGCCCTGAATACATAGTGAGTGCTTAGGAGTAGTGATGGATACGATTTCGCGACGCAGGTTTCTAAAATTAACTACTGGCGCAGTTGCCGTCGGAGTCACCGCGAATTTTTTAACCTTTGATGAAATCGCCGAGGCGGCAATTGACCGCCCTCTTGCAGCCGGTACACCAATTGTCGTCGTTGTAACTTTATACGGTGGCAACGATGGTCTAAATACAGTAATTCCTTATAAAGATCCGATTTATTTTTCTTCACGACCAGATATTTCATATCAAGCCGAAACAATGTTGCCACTTGATTCCGATCTAGCTTTAAATCCGTCAATGACAGGAATAAAGAACCTGTGGGATCAAAATAAAGTTGCGATTATTCGCGGAGTTGGCTATCCAAAACCTGATCGCTCACATTTTTCATCTATGGCAAAATGGCAGACTGCATCCCCTGGCAAAGCCGTTAATAGTGGCTGGTTGGGCCGTTGGTTAGATTCTCAACCCGAAGATCCAATGCTCGCAATCTCTTTAGGATCTGTACTCCCGCCAATGCTTTCCGGAACAAAGATTTCCGGATCAGCGCTACCGTTAGGTGGATTATTGATACCAAAAGGTGCTTTAGCAGCACAATGTATAAAACTTTCAAAACCTGCACCTACTGATTCAAAGTTAATGGCAGCGGCGGCAACATCAATGCGAAATCTCTTCTCGGTTTCAACGGCAATACAACCGATATTAAAAGCACCGGCGCCAGTCGCAGTTGATCTGCCAACGGTAAATGGTGGCAATGCAGGTGGAGGAAGTGATCTGTCACAACAGTTAGATGTGGTCGCAAAATTAATCGCTGCCGGGTCTCCAACAAAAGTTTGGTCGGTCTCACTTGGAGGTTTTGATACACATGCCAATGAGTCCAATGCTCAGGCCGAACTGCTCGGTGTGGTCTCTTCATCGTTAACTCGTTTTATGAGTCAACTCAAATCAACCACCCGATTAAATGACGTCACGGTAATGGTCTTCAGCGAGTTTGGTCGCAGAGTAAAGGGCAATGCATCCCAAGGAACCGATCACGGTACTTCTGGGCCAATGTTCCTGATAGGTGAAAAGGTTAAGGGTGGTTTTTATGGTGACCAGCCAGCATTATCAAAACTCGTTGATGGAGATTTAGCGGTAACAACGGATTTCAGGGATGTCTACGCCACGGTTCTTGAATCGATTTTGAAATCACCCGCCGAGCAAATTCTTGGGAAGTGGGCTGGAAGGACCCCGTTTTTAACTGCTTAAGGGTTTATTCATCTTTATCCACAAATCAAGTATAAAACTCTCTTGATTCTTTGTGTGGCACATAATATGATGGTATGGATTTAAACTTCACCCAATCGGCACGCAAGCATCGAATAGGCAAAGCCAGAGCGGTTTTTGTTATCGAGTCAGTGCAACCGATTCGAGTCCATGGAGATTCAGGTGATCCTGATCGACTGATTTGGATTGGCCCTGATAATCGAGGTTTGATTTTGGAGATCGAAGCTCTTGTTTTGCCAGATTGCATTCTAGTTATACACGTGATGCCGCATCGATTTAGAAGGGGTAAGTGAGATGGTTGCTAAAGCTAAGCTAAATAAAAAATCGTCGGCGAGGTCTCGCTACGTTGATTTAGAGCATGAAATAATTCTTGATAGAAATGGCAAGCGTGTAACAAGTGCTTATGTAGAAAGAATACTAAAAAAGGATCTCGGCGTGATTATTGGTCGGCCCTCTTTGACCGGTCCAAAAATACACTCTCCTGAAATTAAGGCAAGAGTTCCAAAGAAACTTAAAGTTGCACTTGAAAGAGAAGCTAAGCGCCGCGGGGAAACTGCATCTTCGATTATCAGAGAAGCGTTGGAAAAATACTTAAAATCTGCTTAGTTTTTATCTTTGTAGAGAATTACCTCGGTGCGATTTCGACGCATTAAACCTTTAGGTGGATTTGCATCTATTAGTGCATCAACTTCAATACGTAACTGCGCAACCTCAATAGCCATATTGGCCATCGCAGACTCTAGATCAATAATTCTTTTAATCCCTGCGTGGTTAATGCCTTCTCCAACTAATCTTTGCACCGCACGAAGTAATGCGATATCGCGCAGTGAATATCGACGGTTGCGACCCTCGGTGCGATTAGGAGAAACTAAACCTAATCGATCGTATTGGCGCAGAGTTTGAGGATGCAGTCCAGAGATTTCTGCAGCGACAGAGATCACATAGACGGCGGCGTCATCGTCTGGGGGATTATTTTCAGTATTCTCGCTCATACCTTAGCCTTAGCGATTAAATCGGCGCGTACATTCTCATGGGCCGTCTCATGAGCAAATACTTTTAGCGCTTCTAACGCTTTGCCATCAACGCGTTGTGGTACCTGAACGTCAACGCTCACGAGAAGATCTCCCGTCGTTGAGCCCTTGGTTATTCCGCGACCTTTAACTCTTAAGGTCCGGCCATTGGATGTTCCTGGTGCAATTCGAACCGTCACATCATCACCGCTCATCGTCGGAACTTTTATATCAGCGCCAAGTGCGGCTTCGGCAAATGTGACCGGTAAAGTCAGAGTTAAGTTCTCACCTTTGCGTGCAAATATTGCATGAGGCTTTACGTGCAAGAGAATGAATAAGTCACCCGGACCAGCTTCGCCCTCAGCTCCTTTGCCTTTGACGCGTATTTTGGCGCCATCGTTAACGCCGGCCGGCACACGTGCTGTGATGTTCTGTGTCGCTCCGCGATCGGTAGCAAGGCGTAGATCCAAAGTTGTGCCAAAAATAGATTCACGAAATGTAATCGTCGCTTCGGTCTGTAAATCCTGACCTTTGCGTGGACCGCGGCGACCGCCACCAAATAGATTTGCGAAGATATCCTGCGGGTTTCCGCCGCCGAAGATGTCGTTGAAATCTCCACCTTGCTGGCCTTGTCCGCCCATCGGCGCACGGAATCCACCGCGTTCATAGAGTGAGCGCGCCTCGTCATATTCGGCACGTTTTTTAGCATCGGACAAGATCTCATAGGCCTCAGAAATGCCCTTGAACTTCTCTTCTTTTACGGCATCGCCTTTATTTTTATCGGGGTGAAGCTCTCGAGCTAGCGAGCGATATTTTTTCTTGATTTCATCGGCGCCTGCTTTTTTATCTACACCGAGAACCTTATAAAAGTCCTTTTCATATAGATCTTTGGCGGCCATGAATACTTACTCTCCCGTTGGATCAGTTACAGAGACACGGGCGGGGCGCAGAATTCGCTCTTTGTATTTATAGCCCGGCTGCAAAATCTTTGAAGCTGTTGCAACAGCCACATCTGCTGATGTGTCGTGCATGAGCGCTTCGTGAATCTGCGGGTCAAAGATTTCACCTTCGGTACCGTATTTTTCAAGACCTATGCGTGCTGTGATTGCATTAAGTTGATCGGCAACGGCTTTAAATCCACCTGTTAATTCTCCGTGTTGTTCTGCGCGATCAACATCATCGAGCAATGCCAATAGTTCGGTAAGTACCGCACCGATTGCCATTTCATGCGCTAATGAACGATCACGTTCAACTCGCTTGCGATAGTTGGCATACTCTGCTTGAAGTCGTTGTAAATCATAAGTGAGAGTAACCACCGGATCAGTTATCTGATCCGGTGTTACATCGTCAACTAGTTCGGTTACTTGATCTACAGGTTGCGTTGTTTCGCTCTCTGTGGTCATTTATTTAGACCAGTTCCAATGCTCGATGCTTTTGCATCTCACTTATGTCTCGTTCACTCACTTCGCTGGCTCTTCGTCGATCACTTCTGCGTCTTCAACGCCATCTTCATGCGTTGCGCCTTCACTCTCAGATGCTCCCGCCGCTGCTGCACCGGCATAAAGAGCCGCACCCAGAGCCTGACTAACAGTTGCAACTTTTTCAGTTGCGCTCTTAATCATTTCGAAGTTAGAGCCACCGAGAGCGGTTTGGAGTTCGGTAAGAGCTGCCTCTGTCTCGGTCTTCTTTTCGAGTGCATCGCCCTCGCTGAGTTTTTCTTCATTATCTTTAATGAACTTTTGGGTTGAGTAAAGAAGTGAGTCACCCGCGTTGCGGATCTCTGCCTCTTCTTTGCGCTGACGATCTTCTTCAGCATGTGATTCGGCATCCTCCATCATGCGTGCGATCTCATCTTTTGAAAGTGCTGAGCCGCCAGTAATAGTCATGCTCTGCTCTTTACCAGTACCGAGATCCTTAGCCGATACGTGAACGATTCCGTTGGCATCGATGTCGAATGTAACTTCAATCTGTGGAACTCCACGTGGTGCAGGTGGCAGACCAGTTAGTTCGAACATGCCTAGCTTCTTGTTATAAGCCGCCATTTCGCGCTCGCCCTGATAGGCCTGAATCTGTACCGCTGGCTGATTATCATCGGCAGTTGTAAATACTTCACTGCGCTTTGTAGGAATCGTGGTATTGCGCTCGATTAGACGAGTCATTACTCCACCCTTAGTTTCAATACCAAGAGATAGTGGTGTCACATCAAGTAATAGGACATCCTTTACTTCACCTTTTAAGACCCCGGCTTGTAAGGAAGCTCCAACGGCAACAACCTCATCAGGGTTTACGCCCTTATTAGGCTCTTTTCCGCCTGTGAGCTCTTTAACAAGTTCAACAACTGCCGGCATACGAGTTGATCCGCCAACGAGTACAACACTCTGAATTTTGCTAATAGGAATACCGGCATCTTTTAATACCGACTGGAAAGGCTTCTTGCATCGATCAAGTAATGATCCAGTTAACTGTTGGAACTGTGCACGCGTAATTGTCTCGTCCATAAACAGCGGATTCTTTCCAGAATCCACAGTGATGTATGGCAGGTTAATGGATGCAGATTGTGAAGATGAAAGTTCGATCTTTGCTTTTTCTGCAGCTTCACGAATACGTTGCATCGCCATCTTGTCTTTAGTTAAATCGATTCCGTTTTGTGCGCCAAAGTTTTGTACTAAGAAATCAACTAGTGCTTGATCCCAGTCATCTCCACCTAAGTGGTTATCGCCATTAGTTGCCTTCACTTCAACAACGCCGTCCCCGATTTCAAGAAGTGAGACGTCGAAAGTTCCGCCACCTAAGTCGAAGACAAGAATCGTCTGCTCTTGTTCGGCTTTATCTAAACCATATGCGAGCGCAGCGGCTGTTGGTTCGTTGATGATGCGCAAAACGTTGAGGCCTGCAATCTCTCCGGCCTCCTTTGTTGCCTGGCGCTGTGCATCATTAAAATATGCGGGTACTGTAATAACCGCGTCTGTCACGGTTTCACCTAAGTACGATTCTGCATCACGCTTTAGCTTCTGCAATACGCGGGCTGAAATCTCTTGTGCTGTGTACTTTTTGCCATCGATATCGATAGACCAGTCAGTGCCCATGTGACGCTTCACTGAACGGATCGTACGATCGACGTTAGTGACTGATTGACGCTTAGCTACCTCACCGACGAGGACCTCGCCATTTTTTGCGAATGCCACAATCGACGGTGTCGTGCGGGCGCCTTCTGCGTTAGCGATAACCGTGGGTTCGCCACCTTCTAGGACCGATACGCAACTATTTGTTGTTCCGAGGTCGATTCCAACTGCTCTAGCCATTATTAACGCTCCTTTTATCTCGCTCGAGCCTGGGGTAGGGTCGAGGCCTGCGGTAAACCTGAGTCCATACTACACAAAAGGTTGAGTCGAAGCGACTCAGGTTTGTTACTTATGTAAACCTAGATACTCCAGAACTTATTCCCGCAAGTATTAGGGTCGCCTAATGAGGATTCTTAAAGGGGAGTATCGGTTTTATTTACCGGCCCGCGGAATCACCACAACGCTATCTCTTCTATTTGCCTTCCTCTATAGCAAAGACTTGGGTGTTGTTAACAGGTCCTATGTGGCAGTTGTAATGACTTTTAGCATTTTGATAATAGTTATCATCACTTCAGGAACGACGCTGACCCTCCGAAACCTTCCAAAAATGGCAAGAAATGAAAAAAATATTTCGTCATTTATTTCATTGATTATTATTGAGACATTTTCCGGACTCATTCTCTTCTACCTAGCACTAATTGGTTTTTCAATATACAAAGGAAACCTGCCTCTTCCACTCATTTATGTTTCACTTATATATTTTGTAATGTCGGCTTTGCACTTGATATTTAATGAAATTCTTTTTGCTTTTGACAAGTTCAGAACCGCGGGAAAATTCGACATTCTCACCATTTTATTACAAATTTCATTTTATTTTATAGGCGAAGCACTTACAGATCTCTCAATTGCAGTCAGACTTCTTTTGTCATTTGCCGGCTCCTACTTTATAATAATTACTCTCTGTCTTTTTACTCTTCGTTCAGAATTTGCAAAAAAAATAGAGTTCGGGAACCCAAAGATATTCCTCAAGATGAGTAAAGGAAATCACTCTATCGGAACAGTACTTGGATTAGTTGACAGATTTGATCGCTTAATTATTGCTTGGTTTCTTCCAGTTGTTCTTCTCGGAAAATACACTGTTATGTCTAGTTTCATTTCTTTCTTTAGGTTTATTCCCGATTCCTTTTCAAAAATTCTAGTCAATTCAAAATCTGAATTCTGGAGACATTACCTGAGAAATCCATTAATTCTATTAGTAGGCTTGACGGGAATCATTTCAGGAATGATATTCACTTCTCAATACCTGATAGAGCATATGTTAGGTTCCGACTGGCTTCTGCCATGGGGTGTCAGTTTAGTATTCGCTCTCCAAGAATTAGCGCGTGGAGCTTTCCAAATGTTGGGAAACTACAAAGTGTCCCTAGGGGCATCTTCTCAAACACACAAAGCCTCACTAATACTATTCTTCTCCGCCGGCCCGCTAGCTATTGTATTTTCAAAGTTGCAGGGAATAATTGGTGTACCTATTGGATTTCTAATTAGCTATTCTGGCGTGCTTATCTACATGAAAAGGAAGAATAGATTTGTCTAATTCCCTCGTTTCGATTGTAATTCCTGTTTTCAATAAAGAGAAATGGATTACGCAGACTTTGCTGACTGTTTATAATCAAACATATCCGAACTGGGAATGTTTGATTATTGACGACGGATCCACGGATGGAAGCTTGGCAGTAGTTAGTGAATTTGTGACGAGCCATCCTGGAAATTGGAGGGTAATTAGCCAAGAAAATTTTGGTCAGACTCGAACGCGAAATTTGGGAATTGAGCTAGCTGAAGGGGAGTTCATTGCATTCTTGGATGGAGATGACCTTTGGTTACCATCAAAACTCGAACTACAAATGGTTACTATGCTTGCTAATCCAAATTTTGGATTGTTGTTGACTTCATATGTAATTTTTAGCGAGGGACAACTGCATAATTTTAGAGTCGTGTTTAATGGTGACGCTCGGAAAATGATTTCTCGTTGGTTAAAAATGACTGGTTTTGGGGGTTTAATAGAATCTACAGGTTTAATGAAAAAAACTACTCTCGAAAAATTTGGTAAGTACTCTGAATTTTTTTCAATGACGGCGGGTTTAGATTTATGCTTGGAAATAATTTCGGAAATGGAAGTAGGGATTTTGAAGGAACCATTAGTTCTTTATCGCCTTTCTCCAGGTCAATTACACAAGCAAGAAGATTTACTCGTGAAAGATTTAAATACAGTGACTAAAAAGTATGCAACATCCGACATGGAACTTAGGCGACTTAAACAATCGCATGCCAGCTATCTCTTCTGGTCAAATTGCAGAGTTCAAGGTGCCCGCTTTTTTGCGATTTCGGTGATTAAGTCACTTGCTTTATTGCGTTTTCGGAATCTTACGATGTTGTATTTTCTATTGAGCAGAAATGTGGTTGCTCTATATCGTGGATATAGACAGCGAGTCAAAATATTGGGATTTTTGAATAACTCTTCATCCAATTAGCTGAAGAGCTATCTTGGCTTGAGATAGTCTTCACGTATGAACCTTTTTTTCGTTGTTATTGCCTATGGAATCACTGTTGTAGCCCTAGCATTGTTAACGATTCGGACTCGGCAGTTAATAGGTATCTATAAAAAAGGTCAGCCCGACCCAACACGTAGTAATGATCGCGGCAGGCGTATTCGCATGGCAGTTGGAGAAATCTTCGGCCACACCAAAATGTTTAACTTCACGATCGTGGGTTTTGCCCACTGGTTCGTCATGGTCGGCTTTGTCGTTTTGTTTGGAACACTGATTACCGCTTATGGACAGTTAATTACTCCGGAGTTTGCGCTACCAATCATTGGACATTTATGGCCATATGAATACTTCACTGAATTAATTGCATGGGCAACGGGTGTTGGAATTCTCGTGTTGATCGGAATTCGTCAATACACACGGATTGCAAAAAAGGGTCGGACATCTCGTTTTTATGGTTCAGGAATGGTGAAAGGTTATTACGTAGAGGCAACGATACTTGTGATCGTTTTTTGTGTAATTGCTTTACGTGGTTTAGAGGGCGCTTTATCTGATGAGACCGAATGGAATCGGCATTTTGTAACAACTTGGTTTATTGCTTCCCAGTTGAAATCATGGACATTGGGTCAACTCACCTCAGCAGTGCAGTTGATTGCAATGATAAAAATCGTTGTTTCGATGGCCTGGTTTATCGTTATCGCTAGTAACTTAACAATGGGTGTTGCATGGCACCGATTCTTAGCACCGTTTAATATCTTTTTTCGACGTAACGCTGATGGTAAATCTTCACTCGGTCCACTACCTGCGATGTTGTCACATGGTGAGGTAATTAATTTTGAAGATCCAAAAGATGATGATGTCTTTGGACTTGGTACCCGTGCCGATATAACCTGGAAGGGTTTGTTGGACATGACTTCGTGTACCGAATGTGGTCGTTGCCAGTCTCAATGCCCAGCCTGGCACACTGAAAAACCGCTTTCTCCAAAGCTTTTGATTATGGCCATGCGCGATCATGCCTTTGCCAAAACCGTTGAAAATGAGGCGATGGCGGGAGAAGGTGCACCTATTTCACTTGATGTTTTGTGGTCGTGCACAACGTGCGGTGCGTGCGTAAATGAATGTCCAGTCGATATTGAACACATTGATCACATTGTTAATATGCGCCGCTTCCAAGTTTTGGTTGAATCAAACTTTCCAAGTGAGCTCGGTGGAACTTTTCGTAACTTAGAACAAACCGGTAATCCTTGGGGTGCTAATAAAAATGACCGTGAAGCATGGATCGCCGAATGTGATTTTCCAATTCGAGTTGTTGAGGGCACGTTGCCCGATGAAGTTGAGTATTTATTTTGGGTTGGGTGTGCGGGGGCTTATGATGAGCGCGCTAAGAAGACAACCAAGGCTGTAGCTGAACTTCTTTATATGGCCGGAGTTAACTTCGCAGTTCTTGGGAAGAAAGAAACGTGTACGGGCGATCCTGCACGTCGAGCTGGCAATGAATTTCTCTATCAGATCTTGGCAGCTGAAAATATCGAAACATTTAAAGAGGTCTTTGCTGGGCGAAGTAAGGGAACAAAGAAGGTTGTCGTTACCTGTCCGCACTGCTTCACAACTATTGGTCGCGATTATGCACAAAGTGGTTTTGAGTTGGAAATGCTTCACCATACTCAGTTACTCAATCAACTTCTGCGCGATAAGAAGTTGTTACCAATAAAAATGAGCCACACCGCGATGACTTATCACGACCCTTGCTACCTGGGCCGTCACAATGAAATTTATCAACCTCCGCGCGAACTACTTGAGGCAACAGGCGTTGAAATCTCTGAGATGCCGCGCAACAAAGAGCGTTCATTCTGTTGCGGTGCTGGTGGTGGCCGTATGTGGATGGAGGAGAAGCTGGGAAGTCAGATCAATCTCAACCGTGTCGATGAAGCGATAGCGACCGGGGCGAAAGAGCTCGCCGTGGCCTGTCCTTTCTGTCGCGTTATGACCAGCGATGGAATGACGGCCCGAGGCTCCGATGTTGAGGTCTTCGACGTTGCTCAGGTTCTGTTGCGCTCAGTCAAAGAGTAGGTATAGGTCGAACCCAAGCCTAGTTTTCCGCTAAATCTCAGGAAACTCACAGTCTTTAGGGGCACTCTGTAGCCATGGATACAACCGCTGAAAAGAGCATGCAACGCATTCTCGTCGTCGATGATGAATCAAGTATTAGCGAACTGATTTCAACCAGCCTTCGCTTTGTCGGCTTTGATGTCCGTACCGCTGCAAATGGCGCGCAGGCTTTGGCGATTGCCGAGGAGTTTAAGCCTCATGCGATGGTTTTAGATGTCATGTTGCCAGATCTAGATGGATTTGCAGTCTGCAAAGCGATTCGCAATGAAGGTGTAAGTACAGGCGTGCTTTTTCTCACGGCAAAGGATGGCATGGAGGATAAAGTAAAGGGTTTAACTCTTGGTGGCGATGATTATATGACTAAACCATTTTCACTTGAAGAGTTAGTTGCACGTCTTCGTGCTCTTCTGCGTCGCACCGGAATAACAGAGATTGAAATAGATGATGAGAAGATGCGCTTTGCCGATCTTGAATTAAATGAGGCAACACACGAAGTTCGCCGTGCTGGCAACTTACTTGATCTATCACCCACTGAGTTTGCATTGATTCGTTACTTAATCATTAATGCCGATCGTGTAGTTTCTAAATCTCAGATTTTAGATCACGTGTGGCAGTATGATTTTCGTGGAGATGCAGGAATCGTAGAAACATATATCTCATATCTTCGTAAGAAGATCGATGCTTGTGATCCTCCACTGATTCACACAGTACGAGGTGTTGGTTATCGTTTACGGATTCCACCAAAGTAAGTAATGAACTCTCCGATTCGTAACTGGTCGCTACGTAACCGTTTAACCGTTGGCGTCTTGCTCCTTTCTGCAATCGGATTTATTGGTGCCGGTTTAACTTCGCAGTTTCTTTTGCGTAGCTACTTAATGAGTCAGGTAGATGAACAACTCAATAGCGTAATTGGCGGAACGACTAACCGCGTAAATGCTGCGGGCATCGTTAATGATGAAGAGGTAAATCCTAAACACTCTGGAGATACTGAACATATGCCAATGAGAGCCGCAGCGCCTATGACACCTTTGAATCGAGTGCCAACATCTATCTCTGTCACTGTTTTAGATCCTTTCGGAAATCTTATTGGCGGAATAGGTGGAGATTTAAATACCAACCGAATAGCCGATTATTTACAAGGGATGATCCCCAGTCAGGTGGCATCTTTTGGAAGTGAACCATTTACCGTTGAGGCGCCTGGGGCCGATTTTCGAGTTGTAACCCGTGTGCTTCCCTCTGCAATGGGTTCAGTTGTAGTTGCACAATCGCTCAGTGATTTCGAGAGAACGGCCAATCGAATTGGTCGGGTTTTTCTAATTATAGGTTTTATAGTTCTGTTCCTTATTGGTTTTGCGGCGCGCCAAGTAATCAAATTAAGTATGAAACCACTTGAGGCCGTGGAGTTGACCGCTGAAAAGATTGCAGCGGGTGATTTCTCGGCGCGCCTTGATAACTTCGAGCCCGATACTGAAGTTGGTCGTTTGAGTTCCTCCTTAAATACAATGCTCGGACGGATTGAAGAGTCATTTGCGATTCGAACTGAAAGCGAGGACAAGCTTCGACGTTTCGTAGCCGATGCCAGCCACGAGCTTCGTACTCCTTTAACTGCGATTCGAGGATTTGCTGAACTACATAGACAGGGCGCGGTTCCAGAAGGCGAAAAAACTAAGGAACTCATCAGTCGCATTGAAAAAGAATCAATACGTATGGGTGCATTAGTTGAAGATCTCTTGCTACTTGCTCGCATAGATCAATCGCGCCAAATGGAGTTTAAGCCCGTTGATCTCGTTCATGTTATTGAGGAAACCGTTGCTTCGGCGAGAGCTGCCGGTCCAGATCATCCAATAGATGTCGCTGTTCCAAGTGAGCTATACACACTCGGTGACTCTGATCGTATTTACCAAGTGATAGCCAATCTCCTTGCTAATGCACGAATTCATACTCCAGAGGGCACGGCGATAACCGTCATTTCTCGCGCCGATGATGATGGTGCATATCTGAGTGTTGCCGATAATGGCCCCGGTTTAAGTGAAGCGGATCAGAAACGAATTTTTGAGCGTTTTTTCCGAGCGGACCCATCACGACAGAGAAATAGAAATGAAGGTAGCGGGCTTGGTTTATCAATTGTTGATGCTGTGATGGCGGCTCATGGCGGAAAAGTCAGTGTCACATCAAAGCCTGGGCAAGGCGCTACTTTTACGTTGTTCTTCCCCAATACTAAGGTTTAACCTGCTTTTTTAGCTCAACGCCTCCATCGCCTTGAGCACTGCAATACGTTCAGCGATTGGCGGATGTGTAGAGAATAATTTGGAAACTGCCTTTCCATCCAATGGCGATTCAATCCAAATGTGCGCAACCGATGTTGATTTCTGGCGCACAACAGTTGAATCCGAAGCTAGAACCTCCAACGCACTTCGCAGACCCGCGGGATTGCGTGTGAAGGCAACTGCCGTTGCATCGGCGAGTGATTCACGTTTGCGCGAAATAGCTGACTTTAAGAGTATGGCGGCAAGTGGAGCGAGAATTAAAATCAACAGTGAAACGATTAAAAGAATCGGATTGCCATTACTGTCTCGATCCCGGCGTCCTCCGCCGAACCACAACATTCGTGTCATCATGTCACTTAAGATCGCAATCGCGCCAGCAGTTGTCGCAGCAACGGCAGATACCAGAGTGTCTCGATTGGCAACATGGGCTAATTCGTGAGCGATTACGCCTTGAAGTTGGTCTCGATCCATCGCCTCTAAAATTCCGGTGGTAAATGCGATGAGTGCATGCTCAGGATTTCGCCCAGTTGCAAAAGCGTTTGGTGCATCATCGACGACGATTGCTACTTTAGGCATAGGTAGACCACTTGCAATTGTTACCTCTTGAATTAAATTAAATAGTTTTGGATTATCCGACTCTTGAATTAACTTAGCTCCGGTCATAGTTATTACTAATTTATCGGCGCCAAAGTACGAACCCCATACTGAAATCAGAGCGATTCCAACTGCGATTGGGACGATACCTGCAGTAGATGTTCCGAAATACGTTAGAGCCGCATAGACAACGAGCCAGACAAGTACGGCCATGCCAACGAGCAGACCAACTGTTTTACGCTTATTGGCGGCCTGTTGTGTTCTGAAGTTCATTTAAATTAGAAAGTAACTTTTGGCGCGTTACGATCCTGAGGATCTTCAACCTCGTAAAACTCGCGTTCACTCACTTTTGCAAAGCCTGCAAAGAAGTTAGTTGGTACGGTTTTAACCGCAGTATTGAGCGAGCGCACATTGTCGTTATAGAACTGACGGCTAAAAGCGACCTTGTTTTCAGTAGTTGATAGCTCTTCTTGTAGCGCTAAAAAGTTTGTTGACGCCTTTAAATCTGGATAAGCCTCAGCAACAGCCAGTAAACCACGCAGAGCTTGCGTGAGCATTCCATCGGCCGCTGCGACATCGGCAACGGTTGTTGCAGTCGTTGCCTTCGCGCGTGCCGTAACAACTGCATCAAAAGTTGACTGTTCGTGCTTGGCATAGCCTTTAACGGTTTCAACCAAGTTAGGAATCAGATCGGCACGACGCTTTAACTGAACCTCGATTTGAGCCCATGCCTCATCGACACTAATGTTGAGGCGAATCAGGCGGTTGTATTGAGCAACAAAAAAGATTGCCAGAAGAGCTATGACACCAATAATTACAATTATTTCCATAGCTAATTAAACCGCCTTTCCTGGATATTAATTCCCTACTCTGATCTGCCTATCTGACTAATCTAACTTTGATTTATGGAAGTTTATGAATGAGCGGCTGGCCGTTGGCCCACGCTGACCCTGATACCGCGAACCATATTTTTCGCTGCCATAAGGATGCTCTGCTGGGGATGAGAGTTTAATGAGGCAGAGTTGGCCAATCTTCATGCCGGGAAATAATTTGACGGGAAGGTTTGCCACATTTGATAGTTCGAGCGTGATGTGTCCACTAAAACCAGGATCGATGAAGCCGGCAGTTGAGTGGGTTAACAAGCCAAGACGGCCCAGGGATGACTTTCCCTCTAAACGACCAGCGATGTCGTCGGGCAGAGTAATTACTTCATAGGTGCTCGCTAAAACAAACTCTCCAGGATGCAAGATAAAGGGCTCATTGCCTTCCGCTACTACTTCGCGAGTTAACTCGGCCTGTTCAATCGATGGATCGATGACGCTGTATTTGTGATTTTCAAAGGTTCGGAAAAACTTGTCTAAGCGCACATCTATTGAGGAGGGCTGGATCATGGATTCAGAAAAGGGCTCACAACCGACCCGCCCTGAGGCGATTTCCGCACGTATATCGCGATCACTTAGTAGCACGCGCAGAACCCTATCCCTTTAAAGCTCTATTTCCGAGGCAAACACATATGAAGCATCGTTTTAGGCTTGCATAAGTTACTGACGGGTAGCAAAATCACCCCATGAGCCATTACAGCGCCAATCTCCGCGATATTGAATTCTGCCTCTTTGATCTGCTTGAGCGTGACAAAGTTATGGGTACCTCGCTCTACTCCGATGTCGATCGCGATACTGCGATGGGCATGCTTGAAGAGATGAAGCGTTTATGCGAAAACGATCTCGCTGAATCTTTTATTGAGGGTGATCGTCTTGGAACTGTATTTAATAAAGCAACTGGCGATGTAACAGTTCCGGCAAGTTTTAAAAAATCTTACGATGCATATGTCGATGGTGAATGGTGGCGCCTAGATGCACCTGTTGATCTTGGTGGAATGAAGATTCCTCCATCGGTGCGTTGGGCAATTGCCGAGATGGTTTTAGGTTCTAACCCCGCAGTTCATATTTACGCATCAGGTTACGCCTTTGCACATGTTGCATATGTTCTCGGAACTCCTGAACAAAAAAAGATTGCAAAACTTATGATTGATCATCACTGGGGCGCAACTATGCAGTTAACTGAACCTGATGCGGGATCAGATGTCGGTGCTGGCCGCAGCAAAGCCGTCCAGCAAGAAGATGGAACCTGGCACATCACTGGAACAAAGAGATTTATTACATCGGGAGATGCCGATCTTTATGAAAACATCGTGCACTTTGTTCTTGCGCGCCGCGAAGGTGGCGGGCCAGGTACAAAAGGGCTCTCACTATTTTTAATTCCGAAGTTTATGTTTAATCATGAAACTGGCGAACTTGGAAAACGCAACGGCATTTTCGTGACAAATGTTGAGAAGAAGATGGGATTGAACGTTTCGTCGACATGTGAAATGAATTTGGGAGAACATGAACCCGCAGTCGGCTATCTACTCGGTGATGTCCATCAAGGTATAGCGCAGATGTTTAAAGTTATTGAGTTTGCACGCATGATGGTTGGAACTAAGGCGATTGCAACGCTATCTGCCGGTTATCAGCAAGCGCTTAGTTATGCCAAAGTGCGTGTGCAAGGCGGCGACATGAAGGTGATGAACGATAAAGCTAGTCCGCGTGTCACCATTATTCATCACCCCGATGTACGTCGCTCATTAATGGTTCAAAAGTCATACTCTGAAGGTATGCGGGCGTTAGTGCTGTATACCGCCTCAATTCAAGATGAAATTGAGCTTGCAGAACAGGATGGAGATGCTGACCACCTTGCCGACATGATTGCGCGAAATGATTTAATGCTGCCAATTGTGAAGGGTTACGGCTCCGAAAAGTCCTGGACAATTCTTGGAACTGAATCCTTGCAAACCTTTGGTGGTTCTGGCTTTACGCAAGACTGGCCATTAGAACAGTATGTTCGCGATGCAAAAATCGATACTCTGTATGAGGGTACAACTGCTATTCAAGGCTTAGATTTCTTCTTTCGTAAGATTGTTAAAGATGGAGGTCGTGCGATAGGTCTGCTTGGTAAAGAGATTCAAAAGTTCGCTGAATCTGGCGGCGCTCATACTCAAGAAAAAGCTGCGCTCTTTACCGCACTCGGCAATCTCAATGGAATCATCTCGGTTCTCATCGCTCATGCTATGGAATCACAAGAGGATCCAGAGAAGATTTATACCGTTGGTCTAAATACCTCTCGATGCCTTATGGCGGTAGGTGACATCATTACCGCGTGGTTATTGATTCGTCAGGCTGATATTGCCGCAGAGAAATTACCGAATGCAGGCAAAGATAGCGATTTTTATACGGGAAAAATTGCATCTGCACAGTTCTTTGTCACTAACTTTTTGCCACAGATCGCAGCTGATCGCGTGATAGTTGAGGCAACAAATGGTTCAATCATGGATATTCCAGAAAGCGCCTTTTAAACCACTACTCTTACTGGGTGTTTACGAAATTCAAAGGTCAGATTCTCACTCTCTTAGGTGCGATTCTCTTTTCCTTTAATGGAATCGTTGCGAAGTTAATTCTTACCGACGGAGTTTCTTCAATGCGCCTAACCCAAGTGCGCTGTGGGGGTGCTTTTATTATTCTTGGAGGCTATATCTTCCTGCGCTACCGTGAAAAACTGCGCACGACTATGGCCGAGCTTCCACATTTGGCGATTTATGGAGTAGTTGGATTTTTAGCTGTGCAAGCTCTGTACTTTGTAGCTATCTCGCGCTTGCACGTGAGTATTGCTCTGATTATGGAGTTCACCGCGCCAATCTGGATCGTCATATGGCTGAGATATGTGAAAAAGAAGTACGTACCCCCACTGATGTGGATCGCGATTTTTATGGCTTTTAGTGGCCTCGTCTTGATTGCCCAAGTGTGGAGAGGAAGTACGTTAGATCCAATTGGTGTTATCGCCGCCCTTGCCGATGGAATTATGCTGGCTACTTTCTTTCTACTGGGAGAAAAACTCACTGCTAAGCGCGATGTTGAATCGCTTATGGTCTACGGCTTTGGTTTTGCATCCTTAGCATTGGCGATCACGATGCCTTTGTGGTCTTTCCCAACTGAAATTTTTACTCAGAGTATGAATTTACAGGGTCGCTTTGCCGCTTACAACGTTTCTGGTTGGGTGCTGATCGCTTGGGTCATCATTTTGGGCACAATAGTTCCGTACTTGCTTGTTGTGAATGGATTAAAGCTTTTGTCGGCATCCACGAGCAGTGTGATGGGTATGAGCGAACCGGTATTGGCTGGGGTTTTTGCGTGGCTCTGGTTGTCGGAAAATTGGGGAACAATTCAATTAATTGGTGGAGTAGTCGTGATTACTGGAATTGTATTAGCTGATAAAGCACGAATTGCCGCACATTAATTATTAATTAACTAATTTCCGCTAGTTAATTTCCGCTAGTTAATTTCCAAAATTATTGTTGTCGTCTGGTGTTACCGCTTCGCGCTGTTGTGTCCAGTCTGTACCGGAGCCAGGGTTCTGAGGCATGTCATAGAAGCGGGCATAGTGCAGTTGTGCAGAGACGGTAATTGTACGCGTTGGTCCGTTACGGTGCTTAGCAACAATCAAATCAGCCTCACCTGTTCGGTTCGCTTGATCGTACATATCGTCACGGTGTAACAAGATAACAACGTCGGCATCTTGTTCAATCGAACCGGATTCACGTAAATCTGAGAGCATTGGTTTTTTATCGCTGCGCTGTTCGGGAGAACGGTTGAGCTGTGAAATCGCGATAACTGGAATATCTAACTCTTTAGCCATTAACTTTAATTGACGTGAAAATTCAGAGACCTCTTGCTGACGGTTTTCAACTTTCTTGCCCGATGACATCAACTGTAAGTAGTCAATTACAATGAGTTTAAGGTTGTGGCGCTGCTTTAGACGACGGGCCTTTGCTCTGATCTCCATCATGGAAAGATTGGGTGAGTCATCGATAAATAATGGTGCCTCTGAGATTTCTCCCATTCGGCGTGCCAGACGTGACCACTCATCGTCGGATAATGTACCTGCGCGAATATTATTTAAGCCAACGCGGGCTTCGGCCGATAACATACGCATGGTAATTTCAGATTTCGACATTTCAAGAGAAAAAATAACCGATGTTAAACCATTTGAAATTGATGCATGGCGAGCAATATCTAAACCAAGTGTTGATTTACCCATTGCAGGACGCGCAGCGAGAATAATCATGTTACCTGGATGGAAGCCATGGGTTAACGCGTCGAGATCTTTAAAGCCAGTCTTAATACCTTCAACGCCAATGCCTTTAGATATCGCTTCAATCTCATCGAGTGCCTGTGGTAATAACGTTGAGAGTTGTACGTAATCTTCGGATGATCTACGTTCGGTAACTGCATAGACCTCGGCCTGTGCTTGGTCGACCATGTCATCGACTTCACCTTCGGATGTATAACCGAGTTGCACAATCTTTGTGCCGGCTTCAACCAATCGGCGCATGATTGCATGCTCGCGAACAATCTTTGCGTAGTAACCCGCATTTGCCGCCGTAGGAACCGATGAGATGAGTGTGTGTAGATATGGCGCGCCACCGGCACGAGCAATATCTCCGCGTTTAGTTAGCTCTGCTGAAACTGTAACTGCATCTGCGGGTTCGCCGCGGCCATACAAATCGATAATTGCATCATAAATTAACTCATGTGCCGGCCGATAAAAATCACGATCGCGAATAATTTCAATTACATCGGCGATCGCATCTTTCGATAACAACATTCCACCAAGAACTGATTGCTCTGCGATTAAATCTTGAGGTGGTGTGCGTTCGAACTCGGCACCAATGGATGCGATACTCAGATCGCGCGATGTCCGATTACTGGGAAGTTCTGCGATGCTCACACGTATACCCTCCCATTGACCACTGACGTCCTGACCTCGTGTGCTCAACTTAAATGCGCGCCCCTATCGCAGGCGAGAGGTTCCTGGAGGCCATGGGGATAAGGTGTGGAGAAAGACGTGGATAAGTGAGTTTTTCTGTGCAGGAAGCGGTGGATGGACTGTGGATAAGTCTTTGGTTTGACTCAGTTTTTGGGCAAAGATGCAGGTCAGAGGTGATTTCTATACACACAGAGCTGTGGAGAAAAGTATTTTTGCCCATCTTACATCGTGAGATTATGTGCGTATTCGAGCATTATCTGGATCAAAAAGGGGTTCCGCGGCGATTTCTCCGGCAGACCATATCCCAAAGAGCTCAACCTCAACGGCCGTTCCTGGCCCAGTGTGTTCGATCGGTAAGTATGCGTAAGCGATGGCTTTATTAATCGTGTAGCCCTGACCACCGGATTTAATGCGTCCAATTATGTTGTTATTTATTCGAATCGGCTCAGAGCCAAAGGGAACCGATGTTATGTCGTCGAAAGTAATTGCAACAAGCTTTCTTGTTTGATTCTCCTTAGCTTCAACCGCTGCAGCTTTCCCGTGGAAGTTATCTTTTTTTAGCGAAACTGCGAAGCCAAGACCGGCTTCATAAGGATTGGTTTCAGTATTAATCTCACCTGCCCATGCACGATAACCTTTTTCTAAACGTAAGGATTCAATAGCACGATAACCACAGGGGATTAAACCTAAATCTCGTCCAGCCTCAATAATCTCTTTCCAAAGATTTAACCCATCTGCAACTGGTGCGTAAATCTCCCAACCGAGCTCGCCAACATATGTAATCCGAGTTGCACGAACTTTTATATCTGCAAGAGTAATTTCCTGAGAACCCATAAATGGAAAAGCGCTGTGGTTCAAATCGGAAGTTGTCAGTGATTGCAAAATCGCGCGGGAATTTGGTCCCATAATTCCAAAGCAGGTTAGTTCATGAGTGATATTTGTAATCTCCACTCCATCAAAATTAAACTCCCGACGGATTTTTTCTAGCCAACCAAAATCATGCGTTGCAAAGGCTGTGCCAGTGATAATCATGAACTCGTTGTCACCAGTTTGTGTAACGGTGTAATCAGATTCGATTCCGCCCTTTGAGTTGAGCGCTTGCGTGTAAACCGTTTTGCCAACACCTTTAACTACATTATTGGCACAGACAAAGTTTAGAAACTCAGAAGCTCGAACTCCAGTAACGCGTGCTTTGGCAAAACTCGACTCATCAAATAAGCCTGCAGCGTTTCGTGTTGCATGGTGTTCTACTTGAACTGCAGATGACCAGTTTTTTCCAAGCCATCCAATAGGGCGTAGAGCCTCATCGCCGCTATTGGTTGAGTAGTAATTAACGCGCTCCCACGAGGCTTTTTCACCAAAAACTGCGCCATTAGCGCTGTGCCATCCATAGACAGGGGATGTGAACTTTGGACGTGCGCTTTTTCGTTCTTCGCCAGGGTAGTGAATGTCGTAATACTCTTCATAGTTTTCAGTAATGCGCTGCAATGTAAATTCAGGTGATTCATAGGATGCACCAAAGCGTTTAATATCCATGTGCCATAAGTCCATAGTTGGTTCTCCGGCAACGATCCATTCGGCAACGGATTTTCCAATTCCACCGGCGCCAGCGATTCCGTGGGCACAGAAACCAGCGGCAACGAAAAATCCGCCGACCGAAGTTTCACCTAGACAGAACTCATTATCGGGAGTAAAGCCTTCGGGGCCGTTAATAAAGTTTTTAATCCCAACCTCGGCCATTTTAGGAACGCGTTTTTGTGAAGCTTCAGCGATGTCGTAAAATCGATCCCAATCTTCAGGCAGCAACGTATTGTTAAAGTTTGTGGGAATGTCATCTACATTATTGTAATCGGCCGACCACGCCTTTGAATTTCGCTCGTATCCGCCCATGAGCAAGCCCGAAACCTCTTGACGAAAGTAGATGAGATTGTCTGGGTCGCGCAGTGATGGCAAGAATGGTGCATCCTCGGCCATAAAATTGTCGGTAATTAAATATTGATGGCTCATTGGAACAATAGGGATTCGCACGTCCACCATTCGGCCGATGTGTGGTGCATACATTCCGCCACAGTTAACAACTATCTCGCATTCGATCTCACCTTTATCGGTGACAACGTTGCTGACTCGACCCTTCATTGTTTTAATTTCTAAAACGCGGGTATGGGTAAATATCTGCACACCGTTCTTGCGTGCACCTGCTGCCAGCGCCATCGCTAACTGGGAAGGATCTACTTGGCCATCAGAGCCCATATAACAGGCACCGACAACGCCATCTAAATCGATAAGTGGGAAAAGGTTCTGCGCCTCTTGAGGTGAAATCTCATGTAAATCCAGACCAAAAGTCTTAGCCCATCCAATTTGGCGGCGAATCTCTTGCATGCGCTCGGGCGAGGAGGCCAATTTAATGCTGCCACACTCGCGCCAGCTTGGAGGCGTGTCTGTTGTCTGAAGCTTTCGATATAAATCTACAGAGTGCATGTTCATTAACGTCAGGGTTGGATCGGCACGCAGTTGACCCACCAGACCGGCGCTATGAAAAGTAGATCCGCTTGTTAACTCATTGCGATCTAGGAGAACTACATCTTTCTCACCAAGTTCGGCTAAGTGATAGGCAACAGAGGTCCCACCAACACCGCCTCCGATAATGACGATTTTTGCTCTGCTTGGCACTACTGACATTGACACGCCTTCAAATGTATCCTGAACAGGTGAGTGATGCCAGTGAGTTGGAGCGTGAATTCGCTCAACTCTTTGACAAGGTTGAAAGGCTTCGCTCTCGAATCTCTATTAGTGAACTCTCGGGTGGCCTAACGAATCGGAATTTTCTCATTCAAACCCCAGAGGAAAAATTCGTTGCCCGTGTATCTAGCAACTCTTCCTCGCTTCTAGCCATCGATCGCGGCTCTGAGTTTGTTAACTCAACGATTGCCGGAAAAGGCGGAGTAGGTGCGCAAGTTCTAGATTATCTACCGGGCGAAGGGCTTTTGCTTATCTCCTATATTGAAGGCAAGACATTTGGTCCCGATGATGTCGCATCAAATCTGAGCCGCATTGCACACAGTTTACGTGCTTTGCATTCACTTGATCTCTTTGATCATGAATTTAACATGTTCACCACTCAGAAAAATTACTTAGGTATCGTGCAGTCGCAGGGATTTAGAATGCCTGATGGCTACTTAAATTTTGCACCTCAGATAGATGAAATAAAAAGAGCTTTTACGGTTTTAATTGACGGTCTTGTTCCATGCAACAACGACTTACTGCCGGGCAACTTCATTGATGATGGTGAAAAGATTTGGTTAATCGACTACGAATACTCAGGAAATAATGATGCCTGCTTTGAGATTGGCAATGTCTGGGCTGAAGCATTCTTACCTTTAGATGCTCTGGAAGAATTAGTAACTGCTTATTACGGGCAGTACCGTCCCGATAAAGTCGCACGCGCATGGTTGTGGGCCTTAGTTGCAAAGTATGGATGGAGTTTGTGGGCTTCTATTCAAAGCTCCGTCTCAGAGCTCGACTTTGATTTCTGGGAGTGGGGAATGGCTAAATACGATCTAGCCCGAAGTGAGTTTACGAGTGGGTATTTTCGAGATGCATTGGTCCATGTAACGGAGAAATAAAAAAACCCGCCGTATACAACCCTGTTCGGCTTATAGTGAATGTGTAGTATACCTTACAATATTAGAATGTGTAGTATACTTGACAAAGTAAGCTCCCACAGAACTGTATAGGTTCTAACAGAGAGGTACTCAAATGGAGATGACAAGTCAGGCTGCGCTGGGACAAGCCGTTCTTGCTGCCCGAAAAAATAAAGGTTGGACACAAACAGATTTAGCCGAAAAGGCAGGTTTGTCCAGATTTTCGCTGGTAACCCTAGAGCAGGGAAAGTCTAACCCTAGCTGGGATACTGTCCTGCGCCTCGTCAGCGTTCTTGGTATGAATTTACAATTAACTGTCGAGGATCCTGCAAATCTTGGTGAAGACAAACCAAGCAAAAAGCGCAGCCCTCGCGCTGAGATCACTAAAGCCCCGAAGAATCTAAAGCCTACCTCTCACGCAACCCATGGCCAGACGAGATTAGAAGTCACTGGTAAAGCTCAAGCAGGTCTTGAAGATGCAAATGGAAATCCGAAACTTGATGACGTACTCAGTAAGTACCACGTGTAAAAATGAGTAAGGAAATTCTGGTAGTAATCGGAGGAAAGATCTCGGGCAGACTAACGCAAGATCGTCATGGGATCATAAGTTTTCAATATGAGGCCGCCTACCAAGCACTCCCCAGCCCAACACCCCTTTCCTTATCAATGCCAGTAGCACAAGCGGTACATAAAGGAAGGATTATTAATGACTGGCTAAATAACCTACTGCCAGATAACGAAGCAGTCCTGGCTAGATGGGGAGCGCAATACAAAGTATCACCTAAGAATCCCTTTGCATTAATGGAACATGTTGGGCGAGATGTTGCAGGTGCTGTTCAGTTCGTACCGGAAAAAGAACTACCGCACCTTAAGGCAGGTGGCATAGAAAAGCTATCAATAAAGGAAATCGAGACTAGATTAGAAGTTCTCGAAAATGATCCAGCTGCATGGAATGCGACTACCCGCCAGGGCCAATTCTCCCTCCCGGGCGCTCAACCTAAAACCGCACTTAGACTAGATGGCTCACAGTGGGGTGAGCCTTGGGGCTCAGAACCCACAACCCATATTATTAAACCACCAAGTAAATCCTGGGCACACCAAGAAATAAACGAACATCTCTGTCTAGCCACTGCTGCAGGGGTGGGTATACCGACGGCACATAGTGAGATCAGGATGTTTGGGACGAAGCGCGCACTTGTTGTTGAGAGATTTGATCGATCACATTCGCCCACAGGATTAATTCGTGTTCACCAAGAGGATTTATGTCAGGCACTTGGTTTGAGCTCTTTGAAAAAGTATGAGGCTGATAGAGGTCCTGGGCCAGGACCTGGAACAAAGGAAATAATTAGTCTATTTAAGAGGGTAATGAACCCACTACATGCTGAGGAAGCGAATTGGCAATTCATTAGCGCCTTAGCCTTAGCATGGGTGATTGGTGGGACTGACGCTCATGCCAAGAATTACGGCCTCTTGCTATCCGGTGCAGATGTTCGGTTAGCCCCTCTTTATGACCTTAACAGCATACTTCCTTATGAGGTGTCAGAGGTTCGCAACATAGCACCCGGAAAGATCAGCATCCATGACGGTGAATTGGCTATGAAAATTGGGACTACGCCAAAACTCCGGCAAATTACAGGCGTTGATTGGGAACTTCTCGCCAAGGAAAATGGACTTGATAAGGAAAAAACTAAATCCGTAGTTTTGGAAGTTATTTCAAACACGCCAAAAGCTATGAAGCTAGCTATAGACGCTCTACCAAGTGAAATACTGAGTAAGGATGATTTTGAGTTTGCAAAAGACCTATTGAAACGTGTCACCAAACAGGCAAATTTATGTGTTGTATCTATGAATGGTCGCGGTATCCCTGCACGTTTTTGAATGTAAGTGTTTAGTTATGAAGTGATTAACTTCATTAACAACCACAATCAAGAATCTCTTAGTTTTTCCAAAGAAAATAACCCCTAGTGCTCTCGTTAGAGAAAACTAGGGGTTAAGTCATTTCACCCAAAATGCGCTACCGCATCATCACTATAAGCCGAACAGGTATACGGCGACGGGTCTCTTTAATTAATTACTATTCTGCCGCAACGATAACTGTTGCAGTTGCAACGATACTGTGGCCAAGTGAGATTTTGACAGTGTGATTGCCAACCTTCTTGATGTGACCGGGAAGCTTGATCGCATGGCGATCGATATCTAAACCAACTGCTGCCTTAATGGCAGTAGCTACGTCCTTGTCTGTTACTGAGCCGAAAAGAACGCCTTTAGCGCCAACTTTTACCTTTGCGGTAATTGTTGCCGATTCAAGCTTCGCTTTGATCTCTTTAGCGTGGTCGATGTCGCGGACCTCACGAGCAGAACGCGCGCGGCGAATGCTCTGGATCTGCTTTTCGCCACCAATTGACCATGCAATTGCATTTCCATTTGGAACTAAGAAGTTGCGCGCAAAGCCATCTTTAACTGTTACGACATCGCCTGCAGCGCCTAAGCCTGCAACTTCACGAGTAAGGATGAGTTTCATAAGCGATTCCCCCTTTATTTCGCTGAAGATGTGTAAGGAAGTAACGCTACTTCACGACTGTTTTTAACTGCAGTTGCGATCGAGCGCTGGTGCTGTGTGCATGCACCTGTCACGCGACGAGCGCGGATTTTGCCGCGATCAGAGATGTACTTACGAAGAGTCGCAATATCTTTGTAATCGATATATGTGACCTTCTGCTGGCAGAAGCTGCACGGCTTCTTTTTAAACTTTTTATTCAGGGCAGCGGCTTTTGCGCCCTTATTCTTCGGCTCGCGTAGAGCCTTATTATTTCTTGCTCCCATTGTGGTGCTCCTTTTTCAGATGCCCTAGTTTGTTTAGTTTTTTAAACTAATACTAGGAATGGATGGATAGGTGGATTTAAAACGGTGGCTCGTCGGTAGTTGAGCTTCCCCAACCACCGCCAGCTGCTGGCGTTGATGATGCTGCGGCCCATGGATCTTCGGTAAATGAATCGCTCGCAGCTGGTGCTGAGAATCCGCCACTTGTCCCGGCAGCGCGTTGGGTCTTGGTGACCTTAGCGGTTGCGTTACGTAGTGATGGTCCGACTTCATCTACTTCTACCTCAAAGACTGTGCGCTTTTCGCCCTCTTTAGTTTCATAAGAACGTTGCTTCAATCGACCAGAGAGGATGACACGCATTCCCTTTGTCAGTGACTCGGCAACATTTTCAGCTGCTTGACGCCAGATCTGACACTGTAGAAAAAGACTCTCGCCATCTTTCCACTCATTAGTTTGCTTATCTAAATAGCGAGGTGTTGACGCAACGCGAAATTTTGCAACGGCCGCACCTGATGGTGTGAAACGTAGCTCCGGATCGTCAACTAAGTTGCCAATCATTGTGATTGTTGTATCTCCTGCTGCCATTTTTTATTCCAATCTCTTTCTCGATTATCTACTGGTGGAGTCCGTGCTTATTTTTCTGGGCGTATAACTTTGGTGCGCAGAATCGCTTCATTCAAATTAAGTTGACGATCTAACTCTTTGATTGCAGCTGGTTCGCAGTTCATATCAATAACTGCGTAGATACCTTCGCCTTTTTTCATGATTTCAAATGACATACGGCGACGGCCCCACAAGTCGAGCTTGTTGACGGTTCCGCCGGAGTCTTTAATAATCTTTAAGTATGTTTCTAGGCTTGGTGTGACTGTACGTTCTTCAAGTTCTGGATCAAGAATGACCATAAGTTCGTAGTGACGCATGCGTTAACCCGACCTCCTCTGGACTAAGACGGCCACGGTATTTCCGTGACAGGAGGGTTAGTGCTTCTTGAGCCGACATTAAATGCTGGTTCAAGAGGGTTAAGGGTAGGGCTTAGAGGAGTCAAAGAGTAAATCGAAGAGGGAGCCCTGTGGATTTCGCGCTTGTAGGGCTCTTTTGCCAAGGATCCAGATCAAATACAGGGTCGTCGCGATTCGAAGGAGCGTGAAAACGGCATATCCGCCGGCAGGTAGACCAAAGGTGGCACCTGTGACACTGGCTAGATGTTGCCAGATGGCGATGTGGTACAGAACTTCACCACCCTGCCACATCCAAAATGCCGGGAGATCCTTTGTACTCGTTAGCGCTATTACAGCAAGGGGGGTCAGCCATAAAACATATTGGGGTGAATAAACCTTGCTAGCAACCATCACAGTTGCCAGCACTATGAAAGCGACGGATGCAAGGGTCGGAGTAGACCTAACTTCAAAGAGAAAGATTGCAATTGAAGTCATCCCGATTAACAAAAGAAGTAAAGAGAGATAATTTAAATTAGCAAGGTTCAAACCGAGTTGATTGAAAGCTAACCATAAAGAGCCCCAGTCGGCTCCACGTTCCAAGTTAAGTTTATAGAAGCGCCACCAGCCAGTAGGTGTGGTTAAAGCAAAGGGAAGATTTATCGCTAGCCAGACTAAAGCCGTTGTTATTAAGTATTTCAATAACTCCTTAACGCGATCTTGGCGCCACAAAATAAAAGCAATAGGTAAAAGTAAAAAGATAGGTAGAAACTTTGTGGATATAGAAATTCCGATGGCCAAAGCACTAAATAGATATGATTTTCTATCGAACCAATATATCGCCAGCATCATTGTAATAATCGCCCATAAATCCCAGTTGATGTATAGGGATGCGAGCATTGCTGGTGCCACCGGTAATAGATAACTAAATTCGGGCTTCATTCTCCTAACCAATAAAACTAATCCAATAAATAAAAGCGCTAGGAAAATTACGTTGAGGTTAAAGTAAGCTATTGGAGAATCTACAAATATCGCTGTTGCAAACATAACCATGCCAGTTAAAACTGGATACTCAACTGAATTCAATTCGCTTGTATAGGGCCAATCATTTTTATCTAGACCGCGCGCACCAAAGAGTGAAGGTAAATCACTATAACAGGCGTGCACATATTGATCTGGTGTCGCCCACGTTGTGCCTTCGCAATGAGAAAACTTTGCAAAAGAGATGAGTGAGGCTAAAACAGCTAAGACGAGGACAACTCTAAAACGTAACACAGTTAAGGCGTTGGCGTCAGTAATGGTGGTGGTGGTGGAGGTGTAGTTGGAGGTGTTGTTGGTGGGGGCGTTGGCGGTGGCGTTTCACTAGTCGTCATGACTATTGGTTCAAGTCCGCCAATATTTGATGGGGCTGGAAAATTTAATACTTTTTGCTTTTTTAATGCACCCTTCATAAAAGCAGTCCAAATTTTTGCCGGAAAAGTTCCGCCGGTAACGGAGGTAAGTCCGCCGATTCCGTTGAGCGATTCAGATGCACTATCTCTAAAAAGTGCGACCGATGCCGCTAACTGTGGCGTATAGGCACTAAACCACGCCGATGCATTTGACTGAGATGTTCCGGTCTTGCCTGCAGCTGGACGCCCTAAAGCAAGGGCCGCCCCACCGGTTCCACCTGTTACTACTGCTTTAAGTGCATATGTTAAATCGGCCATGACCTCTTTTGAAAATACCTCTTGCGTTTCAGGTTTTGCCTCATAGAGAACGCCTCTGTTTGGTCCAATAACTTGGGCAACTAAATATGGTTTTGATTTTATGCCCTCGGCGGCAAAGGTTGCATATGCATTAGCAACATCAATGACGCGTGGACTTGCCACGCCTAAGACCACAGATGGGGTTGGCATCATTGCAACAGAATCTGGAATCCCGGCACGTCGGGCGACATCGATAAATGCGTTTGGACCAATTTTAATTCCAAGTGGGACAAAGACTGTATTAACTGAGTGTTGTGTAGCAAAGAGCAAACTTATCTGACCCCAGCCCTCATTCCCGTAATTTGAAACTACATAAGGTTTTCCGGCGTCATCAAATGTTTGTGGTGAATCTCCATTCCACATAGAGGTGAGGGGAATCCCTTGTTCTAGTGCGGCAATAATTGCAAAGGGTTTAAAAGTTGATCCTGCCAATGCAATTGATTGAGTCGCATCACTTAATTGGCGCGCAAGGTAATCTCGGCCACCGTATAAGGCGACAATTTCGCCAGTACCAGGTCTAATTGCCACAAGACCTATACGCAAATCCTTGGGAGCTTTAGTCGGATAGTACTTATTCACTGCATCGACTGCAGATTGCTGAGCTCTTTGTTCGAGGGTTGTTTTGATTACAAGTCCGCCAACTAATAGTTGGTCTTGCGTGAATCCGAGTTTAGCTAACTCCTTTTGCACCGCCTCAATAATGTGACCTTTTGGTCCACTCAACTGCCCTGAGGTAGATCGTGGTGCGATCTCCGGTAATTTCATAGAGTTAAAGGATTTCTTATCCAGCCATCCAGCCTCGAGCATTCCATTCTTTACATAGTCGAATCGAGCCATTAGTCGTTCCTTGTTGCCCTCTTGAAATGCCGGATCATATAAACCGGGTGAGCGCAAGATGGATGCAATAACTGCAGCTTGGGCATCGGTTAATTGACCCACATTGCGATTGAAATACTGTTGGGCCGCAGTCATAACACCGTATGAACCACGGCCGAAATAGATTGTATTTAAGTAGCTTTCAAAAATTTGATCTTTTGATAACTGGTTCTCCAACTTGATTGATATTACGAGCTCTTTTATTTTACGTTGAATCGTGCGACTGGGTGTTAAGAATGCAGTCTTTGCGTATTGTTGTGTGATTGTTGATCCACCTTGTAAGGAACCACCTTTTAAATTATTTATAATCGCTCGTACAATACCCGTGATACTAAACGCGCGGTTCGAATAGAAGTTGCGATCTTCAGCAGCTAGCACTGCATGACGTACATTGAGTGGAATCTTCGCCAATGGTAAAATCTGACGATTTTGTGTGCCTACTCGACCAATCTCGGTGCCATTTGCATATTTAATAATGGTTGATTGACTGTTGACATAGGCATTTGGGTCTGGAATTTCAACGGTGAAATAAGCAAGGGCAAATAGAACTGCTCCAGCAATAAAACCAATGCCGGCCAGAAAGACCGTGGTTCTAATGAGCAGTTTGCGTAGCATTAGTTAAGGCTACCGTGCTGCGTAATCTTCGTCCTCAAGAGTGCGTACTTTTCGAGGCGCTTTACGCTCCCTGCCATCTCCTAAGATGAAAGAGACACACAGGTGATTCCACAAACACTCCTTACACACTTCGACGACATAAACCCTAAATTCACCAAACTCGCTCTCCATGGTGCGAAGCTCCTTGGGTGACTTAATGCGCCCTGAGTATTGGCCGAGTTGTTCTCCGAAGGTGTATCCAAGCTCTACAAGTGAGTTTTTCTTACAGACCGGGCAGTTTCGGGCAACCTTTTCACCGTGCCATTTCGCTGCTCTCACCAAATAAGGGTCGGCATCGCAAGCATCGATAGCTCCACGAAAGAGCGCAAGAAGAGTCGCTCGCTTATCAAGTGAATAATCGATGTACGAACGTTGCGATTTCATAGAGGATAAGAATAAACCAAGTTCTGCGACTACGCTCTTTCTTATGGGTTTTAAGGAAGTAATTAAACATCCTAGGTTCTCTCGCTTACTTGCTATTCGTTGGTCAGGTCAGACCACTGATGGTGTTTTTCAAAGTGCTCTGGCCTCATTCATTCTTTTCTCCCCGAATCGACAGGCAAATGCACTAAGTGCGGCGACGGGTTTTGCGGTGGTGTTATTGCCATATTCAATAGTCGGGCCTTTTGTTGGAACCCTTCTTGATCGAATTTCAAGACAACGAGCCCTTCTATTTTCTAATCTCTTACGCTCTCTTAATCTCTTAGTAGTTGCTCTCATTATCTTTAGTGGAACTTCTGGCGCTACATTAACCGTTGCAGTCCTCATTGCTTTCGGTATCAATCGATTGATACTTGCCGCCCTCTCCGCTGGTTTACCACTACTTATTGATACTAAATCGCTGATAACGGCAAATGCAATTGCCGTCACAGGTGGTTCACTTCTCGTCGTAATTGGTGGAGGAATTGGTGTTGGTGTTCGAACTTTATTTGATTCTAGAGTTCTTGCCAATCATGCCGATGCTTTGCTTGTTTTAATTGCAAGTTGTGGTTATTTATTTTCCGCGATATTGGCGGGGCGATTAAAGAAATTTGAAATTGGGCCCCTAACACATGAAAAAGAGGCATCAAGTTTTTCCCAAGGTTTAAGAGATATGCGTGAAGGTTTCCAATTTCTAGCTAAAAACTCTGATGCCGCTCGTGGAATTCTAGCGACCGCAGTTCATCGAGGTGGTTTAACTGCACTAACATTGACTGCACTGTTGCTAGAGAGAAATACTTTCAACGACCCAAGTAAGCCTGAAGATGGTTTAGCAGGTTTCGGTATCGCGCTTACAGTGGCAGGCGTTGGGCTCTTTTGCGGTGCATTTCTTGCACCATTTGGCGTTTCTAAAGTCGGCCGGCATTTATGGATTAAATATGCAATGTTTGCAAGTGCAGCCGCTCCTTTAATCCTTGCTATGTGGCAAACTCAAATCGCTTTGGCTCTCACCGCTTTTTTTACCGCCTTCTTCGGCCAAAATTTGAAAGTAACAAATGATGCCTTAGTCCAATCAAAGATCGATGATTATTACCGAGGGCGTGTTTTTGCTGTTTATGATGTGGTGGTCAATGGAGCAATTGTTTCAGCTGGTCTAATCGCTGCGCTTTTACTGCCTCAATCCGGAGTTTCTGCCGTTGTTCCATTGTGTGTAAGTGTGGCCTATCTACTCGTAGCTTTGCGTCTACTTCGGAGCTCGGTTTTCCCACCAATTAAGTAGCTCGGCAGTGGCTTTTTCTTCACCAATTGAACCTTGATCAAGCCGTAGCTCCATTAAGAAATCCATTGCTGCGCCGACTTCTCGTGAAGGTTTTAGTTTGAGAATCTCCATTACTTGAGCGCCATTTAAATCCGGGCGAATCTTTGACAACTCTTCTTGCTCCATCAAAATTTTGATGCGCGCCTCAAGTGAGTCGTATATGCCTGATAGTCGAACTGCTTTAGCTATATTTCGCGTCGTGCAATCTGCACGGGTAAGCACATGTAGATGTATTAATAGATCTCCAGCGTCGCGTATGTATCTGCGCACCGCTGAGTCGGTCCATTCTCCATCTCCGTAGCCATGAAAACGTAAATGGAGCGCGGTTAATGTTTCAACGGCGTCGATAGTGTTGCGATCAAATCGAAGTTCCTGTAATCGTTTTTTGACTAATCGCGCACCCACAACTTCATGGTGGTGAAATGAGACGCCACCATCCTTGATAAAACTCCGTGTCTTAGGCTTACCTATGTCATGTAAGAGTGCAGCCAATCGAATCACTAAGTTAGGTCCCTGTAGGCGATCCTCTTGAGTGATGGCCTGCTCTAATACCGTGATGGAGTGTTCGTACACATCTTTGTGGTGATGATGCTCATCAACTTCCAACCGTAACTTCGGGATTTCAGGTATTACTAGGTCAGCTAATCCAGTGTCTACTAAAACTGTAATTCCGATACGCGGATTTTTAGACATTAAAATTTTTATGAATTCATCTCTCACTCGTTCGGCAGAAACAATCGAAATGCGAGGGGCTAAGTTTTTCATCGCTGTTATGACTTCGGGGTCGATATCGAAATCTAATTGGCTGGCAAAGCGCGCTGCACGCATCATGCGCAATGGGTCATCGTTAAACGAGTCACTTGGTCTACCTGAGGTTCGTAATATTTTTTTTGCTAAATCTTGTAAACCGTCAAAAGGGTCAAAGAATTGTGGGGAAATTCCAGTTAGTTCTAACGCCATTGAATTGACCGTGAAATCTCGCCGAGACAAATCTCCAAGAATATCTTTACCGTATTCGACTTCGGGATTACGAGAATCTAAAAGATAGTTTTCGCTGCGATAAGTAGTGACCTCAACAGTTGTGTCCGCACGTTTTCCAGCCACGGTTCCAAAAGCGATTCCAGTTTCCCAAATGCTTTCTGCCCATCCTTGCAAAATCATTTTTGATTGTTGCGGTAGAGCATTTGTTGTAAAATCTAAATCATTACCGAGCCGCCCTAAAATCGCATCTCGTACAGGGCCACCGACAAGTGCCAATGTAAAGCCTTTATCTTTAAAGGCCTGAGCTAAAGAGCTTGCTAATGGAGCGCGTTCTACGAGAGAACGGATCGCTAACTCGCCTGCCGCCCCCAATGCACTAGTCACAATAAGTAAGGTTAGAGCAGTACTCTTGCTCCATGAACCCGGCACCTGGTGCGGGCAGCGATGGTATTAAAAAGAAGCGGAAGCGCAAGCGCTCCGCTAACCGCGGCCCCCAAACTCCTCATAAGCCTCCTGCCTCTACTCCAGTAAAGCCTGCCATTAAACGCCATTACGCCAAACGTGTAGATGAAGTCAGTGCAGGTGGATTGGTAATCGATTCAAGTGGAGAGCAAGGGCTTCTCATCGGTCGAATTGATCATAAAGATGCCAGTGGTACTCGACTTCTGTGGTCTCTCCCAAAGGGACACATTGAAGAAGGTGAAACCCCTGAACAGGCAGCGATCCGTGAAGTTGCTGAGGAAACGGGAATAACCTCATTAATTTCTAGACCTTTAGGAGTTATTGATTTTTGGTTTATGGCCGGAGGTAAGAGAATTCATAAAACAGTACATCACTTCTTATTCACAGAAGTGGGTGGCGTGTTAATGCCACAAGAGAGTGAGGTCGATGATGTCTCATGGTTTCCGTTAGGAGAAATCATTGAGCGTCTTGCTTATCCTGATGAAAAGAAATTAATTGCCCGCAGCGGTGAGTTAAAAATATGAGGAAATTAATTTTTATTCTACTTTCGCTTTTCTTTCTTTTCATAACTTTACCTTTCGCTTCCGCAGAAGAACCTGTTGTTCGCATTACCAGCACTGTGCATCAAAATTTCACTGGAGAATTTGTCAATGATGATCTAGCTCAAGAACTAACTCCTTCTGGGAGATTAGGTCAGTTGGTATTTACACCTTTTAAAGAAGCAAAAATCTGGGCGATTGATCCGGCTTTGATTGATGAAGTTATAGCGATGACAGGTGATTACATTCTTATTGGAGGTGCTACTCCAAGTGGCAAGGAAATTGCCCTCTCGTGGCTAACTCAATTGAGGGAAATTTCGAGTAATAATGAAGTTATTGCTTTAGCTTATGGAAATCCAGATGTAGCACTTGCCAAACGCTTAGCCCCAAGTGAGTTACGGGCTTACTTTGCCTATGGGAAAACTGCTCTGGAATTAGCTTTGGGGCGCAACGTCCGCAGTGAGCCAAACCAACTCTGGAGTAAAGGGACGGCGAAACTGAACGGTGATTTGAGTAGAAGCTACGGTGATGCACGAAAGGATTTAACCCGTTTATCAAGGGTTGTCACCTCACCAGATCTTGAACAATTACGAATGGGTTTAGCTCGATTATTGTCGCCATTCCTCAATTTTGAAGAGCGCACCGCGTTTTCACTTAATGCCCGCTCTGCAGTTGATGCGCAGGTTCAAAAACTTCGGATAGTTAGGGGCAAATACCAGCTCACTACTGAGATGAGCTCTCTTCCAGTAACGGTGATTAATGATTTTCCGGTTGAGGTCACAGTGAATATACGCATGGTGGCAGGAAATGCGCGAATCATTGTCGATAGCTTTACAGGAGTGGTACTACCTGCTCTTTCAAAGCTCCAACTTGAACTTAACGCCTTTGTAATTGCACCCGGCCAAACAGTTGTTCTTGCTCAGATTACAGATGCTCTCGGAATTAGCGTGGTGCCCTCAGCGGTTTTAGAGCTCAATGCGACGGTTATCGATTCGCGGGTAACCTGGTTCACGACTGGAACGGCAATACTTCTCTTGTTGGCTGCAATTGCGCAAAGTGTACGTCGAATCAAGAGGGGGCGACAAAGTGAAATCTAACGAGTTATTTCGAGCCTCTGGAATCATGGCGCTTGGAACTATTATTTCTCGAATCACTGGATTTATTCGAGGAATATTAATTGTGGCAGTACTGGGCACAACATTGTTGGCTGACACGTACAACGTGGCAAATACCATGCCAAATATTCTTTACAACTTACTTGTTGGAGGAGCACTTACAGCGATATTTATTCCTCAATTAGTTCGCTCATTTGATCAAGAAGATGGTGGGGATGGTTTTGCTTCTCGCTTAATTACAACTATTTCACTTATATTAATAGTCTTGGTTGTAGTTGGAGTTTATTTTGCGCCGGCACTTGTACGTCTCTATGCCCCTGAATTCTTTACTCCGGGCTTTGAAAGCGAAAAAGAAATTGCGATTGCATTCACTCGTTATTGTTTACCTCAAATTTTTTTCCTTGGTCTCTTCACCATGCTTGGACAAGTCGCAAATGCTCGAGGATCTTTTGGTCCACTTATGTGGGCTCCAATTGCTAATAACATTGTTGGCATAATTTTATTTGGCAGTTTTTTATTTTTCTCCTCTGATATTGCAGTTTCAACGATTACTTCAACTCAAATCCTGATTTTAGGTTGGGGTACAACTTTTAGTGTTGTTGTTCAAGCACTGGTCTTGTTGCCAGTTATTAAGCGCTTAGGTATCAAGTTACGCCCGCAGTGGGGTCTAGCAGGTCTTGGAAAATCCTTTGGTTTGGCTGGGTGGACTCTGCTATATGTTTTAATTTCACAACTCGGCTATCTCGTAACAGTAAATGTTGCTACAAGCGCAGCGGTGCGAAGTGCTCAAGAGGGTGTGGCTCGAGGAGTCGGATATACCCCTTATACATACGCTTATTTCGTTATGTTATTGCCTTATTCAATCGTCACCATCTCTATAATCACCGCGATATTGCCACACCTGTCTCGTTTGGCTCTTGCTAAAGACCATGAAGAGGTTCGCCTTCAGTTAATACGAGCAATTAAGTTAGTTGGGGTTATTACGATTCCTAGCGCCGTTGCCTTTCTATTTTTCGGTCCCCTAATCACCGAGGTGATTTTTATTGGGGTGCCAATAGAGGATTCGAGATACATCGGTTTTGTTTTATCAGCATTGAGCTTTGGGCTCGTGGCATTTTCTATTAATTTGATTCTAATCCGAGGCTTTAATGCCTTTGAAGACACCCGTACACAAGTGATTTCTATACTTCTCATCAATGTGATCTCTGTGGCACTCTCATATCTCTTTCTTAATATTCTTAAGAATCAATGGGTGACCATAGGTCTTGGGGTGGCTTTTTCTATTAGTTACATTGTTGGCCTGTTGATTACTCTCGCACTCTTGAAAAGACATACTGGTCCGCTCAAGATCAGGGATTTCTTTGGGCAACATCTGCGATTAATTGGGGCTTCAGTTGCGGTAATGGCTCCGTTGTTTGGGCTAACGCAATACCTTACTTGGGTTGGGGTTGAATTAACCCCCATCGCCCGTGCTGGTGAGTTAGCTATCGTGATGGTGATGGCTTTTTTTGGTTATTTGATTGCCGGCAAAGCCGCCGGAGTAGAAGAAATTTCCATGATTGGCCATCTTCGTGATTCTGTCGTTCGTCGTTCATCTAGTAATGATTAAATTAGTTTGATTAGCCACCCAAAGGAGTGCACGTGAGTGAAGTAAGAGATGTTGTCATTGTTGGTTCAGGCCCGGCTGGATATACGGCTGCGATTTATGCTTCACGCGCCCAATTGAATCCAATTATTTATGAAGGTGCTGTTACAGCCGGTGGTGCTTTAATGAACACGACTGAAGTTGAAAACTTTCCAGGTTTTGTCGATGGAATTATTGGTCCTGACTTGATGGAAAATATGCGAAAGCAAGCTAAACGTTTCGGTGCGCAATTAATTACCGATGACATTGTAAAGATGGATTTGTCTGGTGAAATAAAAACATTGTTGGATGGATCTGGGAATATTGTTAAGGCGCGGTCGGTGATTCTTGCTATGGGATCTGCTTATCGTGAAATTGGTTTAACAAATGAAAAGCGTTTGTCCGGACATGGTGTCTCATGGTGTGCAACATGCGATGGTTTTTTCTTTCGTGGGCAAGAGATAGCTGTTGTCGGTGGGGGAGATTCAGCCGTTGAAGAGGCTACATTTTTAACAAAATTTGCGAGTAAGGTTGTGATGATTCATCGCCGAGATTCTCTGCGGGCATCCAAAATAATGATTGATCGTGCAGTAGCAAATCCAAAAATTGAATTTCTTTGGAACACCGAGGTTGTAGATGTACTTGGTGATTCTAAGCTTTCTGGATTAAAACTACGTAACACCATTGATGGAATCGAAAGCGAACGCTCCTTCACTGGTTTGTTTGTTGCAATCGGCCACATCCCACGTAGTGAGCTAATCGTCAATCAAGTAACTCTTGATAATGAAGGTTACGTTGAGGTAGATGCTCGCTCTACAAAGACCAATATTCCTGGTGTTTTCGCCTGTGGAGACCTTGTAGATCACACATACCGCCAAGCGATCACTGCCGCAGGCTCGGGTTGCCAAGCAGCACTTGATGCTGAAAAGTTTCTCGCTCACCACTAAAGTTAGCTCACTACATATATAGATCTGGAGATTAAGAATGGCAACGACAAATGTTACGACCGCGACCTTTGATGCAGAGGTGTTGAAGAGCTCTACCCCTGTTTTGGTTGATTTCTGGGCAGAGTGGTGTGGTCCATGTAGGGCGGTCGGTCCAATTCTTGAAGAGATCTCAAATGAGCATGGCGCAAAATTGAAGATTGTAAAACTCAATACTGACGATGAGTCAGCAATTGCGATTAAGTATGGGATAACTTCCATTCCAGCTATGTACGTCTTTGTCAATGGTGAAGTCGTAAAGACAATTGTTGGCGCACGACCAAAACCTGCCATGCTTAAAGAGCTTGAAAGTTTTATTTCATAAATAGGTCTGGACATATGTCAGAGTTAAGTGAAGCTCAGATTCGAAGTTTTCAACAGAGCCGCGGATTAAATGTCACTGGCGTTGTTGATGCTGTCACCGAACGGGCACTTGATGAGGCGAGATGGAAACTAGGTGATCGCTCTCTAAATTTGCAGGATACTCCTTTAATGCGGGGTGACGATGTAGCTGCGTTGCAATCACGATTGACAGAGATGGGATTTGATTGTGGGCGAGTAGATGGAATCTATGGTCTGCGCACTGAAGCTGCGGTTAAAGAGTTTCAGCAATCTGTAGGTATCGTCGGCGATGGAAAGTGTGGACCTGGAACAATTATTGCTTTACTGCGTTTAACTCGAATTGTTTCGGGCGGTGCACCAACTGCGATGCGCGAGAGTGCAACACAACGAAATCGTGGTCCCGCTCTTGCCAATAAAGTTATAGTTTTAAATCCCGCTGAGGATGACTCGCTGATTTATGATGTCGCTCTGAGAACTGAAGGTAGGTTACTTGCATTAGGTGCTTCTGTTTTTTTAACTCGTGGTGTTTCAAATAATCCGACTGAAACTGAGCGCATTGCCTTCACAAATCAAAGTAATGCCGATCTCATGATCTCATTTAGTAGAGATAGTTACGTTAATGCGGTGGCACATGGAGTTGCCACATATTTTTATGGAAGCGATGCACACGGTATTCATTCAATTGTCGGAGAGCGATTTGCCTCATTAGTTCAGCGCGAAATTTGTGCCCGAACAGATTTAGTCAATTGCCGCACTCATGCGATGACGTGGGATTTACTGCGATTAACACGAGCACCATCGGTTCAGATTGATCTTGGTTATTTGACCAGCCCGATTGATGTTGAGCGAATTTCTCGCTCGGATTTTCGCGATGTTATCGCCGAAGCTTTAGTAATCGCAATTCAGCGGTTGTATCTGGCATCTGAAGATGATGCAAAAACGGGAACACTGCGCATCTCTGATTTACGTAAGGCAGGCATTCGCCGCTAAATAGTGTTCGGCGCGTGCGTAGCATGTGGCAGACTTGGGACATGTCTGAAATCACCAATCGCTTTGCAACCGGTGCGCCTCAGAATTTAGAGGAGCGCTTTGCAAGCAGGGCTGCACATATGAAGCCCAGTGAAATCCGCTCGCTTTTTGCCGTTGCCTCGCGTCCTGAAATTGTCTCTTTGGCGGGCGGAATGCCAAATCTCTCGGCCTTTCCGATGGGGATGATGGCAGATGTTGTTCAAAAATTAGTCCTAACCAATGGTGCTGAAGCCTTGCAGTATGGGAGCGGGCAGGGCCATCCAAAACTACGTGAGCAGATCTGCGAAGTAATGGCGCTTGAGGGAATCCGCGCTAACCCTGATGATGTTTTGGTTACAACCGGCTCCCAACAGGCCCTTGATTTAATCTCGCGAATTTTCATTGATCCAGGTGATGTTGTTTTGGTTGAGGCGCCTTCATACGTCGGTGCTTTAGGTACCTTTCATCAATACGAGGCCTCAGTGGTCCATGTTGAAACTGACGACTTAGGTTTAGTGCCTCAAGCTCTTCGTGAGGCGATTATCAATGTCCGTGAAGTTGGACGCAAAATTAAATTTTTGTACATGATACCTAATTATCAAAACCCTTCAGGGGTTTTACTGCCTGCTGAGCGTCGAACTGAGATTTTGAATATCTGTCGCGAGGCTGGGATTTTTGTTGTTGAAGATAATCCTTATGGTCTTCTGGGTTTTGATAAACCATCACCGAATGCGATGCGGGCTGAAGACTCAGAAAATGTAATTTATCTCGGAACTTTTTCTAAAACAATAGCTCCTGGGCTTCGAGTAGGTTGGGCGTTAGTCCCACCGTCATTGAAAGAAAAATTAGTAATTGCAAGTGAGTCCTCAATTTTGTGTCCTTCGAATTTTGCTCAGCTAACTATTTCAAGTTATCTAGCCGAACAACCTTGGCGAGATCAGATCGCCTCCTTTTGTGATTTATACAAAGTTCGGCGTGATGCAATGCTTGAATCTTTAGATGAGTTTTTTCCGGCTTCTGCAAAATGGACGAAACCTGGTGGCGGTTTTTATGTATGGGTTACATTGCCACCGGAAATCGATACGAGTGCTTTAATGCCAAAAGCTATCGTTGCAAAAGTTGCCTACGTTCCGGGCACCGCCTTTTACGCCGATGGTTTTGGTTCGTGGTCGCTGCGCCTTTCGTACTGTTATCCAACTCCGGAGCGCATCCGTGTAGGTGTAAAAGCCTTGGGAGGTGTTATTAAGACTGAGATGTCACGCCGCGGTAGTGGTGAACTAACCTAACTCTCGATTGTGTGTGTAATCCTTTTTAAATCCTCGCTACCAGCAAACTCAATCATAATAATACCTTTTTGAACTCTTCCTTGAATTGAAACTCTTGTATCTAATGCGTCTCCGATTCTCTCTGCGATATCATTAAATTCAATCACACTTGATCTTGTATTCTTTAATTTCTTTCGCTCCTTTGGTGCAACTTTAGAGATAATCTCTTCAACTGCGCGCACGCTCAACCCTTCATTAACGATACGTTGAGCAAGGTTTTCAATACTATACATCTCACTTAATCCGAGTAATGCACGTGCGTGGCCTGCGCTAATTACCCCTGCAGCGACTTTGCTTTGTACTGAAATAGGAAGATTTAATAAGCGAATTGTGTTCGAGATTAATGGACGCGAGCGGCCTAGTTTTCGAGCAAGTTCGTCGTGTGTGCATTCAAAATCATTAAGCAGTTGCGAATATGCGGCAGCCTCTTCAATTGCATTCAATTGACTCCGGTGAATGTTTTCAATGAGTGCTTCTCGGAGTAGTTCATTATCTGAAGTTTGGCGGATGATCACTGGAATTTTTGTAAGTCCTGCAGCTTTTGCTGCACGGAAACGCCGCTCGCCCATAATTAATTCATATCTTCCATCAGTTGTTTGGCGAACAACTGGAGGTTGCAAAATGCCGATCTCTTTTATTGAAGCTATTAATTCATTGTGTGCTTCTTCGTCAAAGTACTTACGAGGTTGACGGGGGTTTGGGGAGACTAAATTAATATCAACTTCATCTTGTCTAGCAACTTCTTGACCTGCAACTGTAAGTGATGTTGGAATTAATGCATCAAGATTTGTTCCGAGTCCACCTCGACGAGCCATTATGCGATCTCACCTTCACGTTTGTAATGTATTGAAACAACATTAGAATCAAATACTTTTGCGCGCGCCGCTAATTCTCTGGCTACTGCCATGTATGCAACCGCTCCCGGTGATGATGCGTCATATGTCATAACCGTCTGTCTAAATCCTGGTGCTTCAGATATGCGTACCGCTCGAGGAATTGGTATGTCGATGAGTTCTGCTGGGTAGTGTTTACGTATTTCATCGGCAACATCATTTGCTAAACGTGTTCGTCCATCGAACATAGTTAATACAAATGTAGAGAGTTTTAAATCTGCATTGAGACGCTTCTTTACAAGTTCAAAAGTTTTTAGAAGTTGTGACAAACCTTCTAACGCGTAGTACTCACATTGAATTGGAATTAACAACTCTTTCGCCGCAGTTAATGCATTTATGGTTAGTAGCCCTAAACTTGGAGGGCAATCGATAAAAATATAATCCAGCGCCTCTCCCTGTTCTGCACGCGCTGCAATTAACTCCTCAATCGCCTCTTTTAGTCGGGTCTCTCTAGCGACCATTGGTACTAATTCAATTTCAGCTTGGGCCAGAGCTGTATTCGATGAGATGCACTCAAGGGATGGGAAGGCTTTAACCCTTTGAAGGCAAGAGTGCATCGTTGCCACGCCCATGAGAACTTCATAGATCCCAGTATTATCAAGGTGCTCAACACCTAAAGCTGTTGAGGCGTTGCCTTGAGGGTCTAGATCAATAACTAGAACTCTTAAGCCGCCCATAGAAAGGGCTGCCGCGAGATTGACAGTAGTTGTGGTTTTGCCTACTCCTCCTTTTTGATTGGCAACGGTAATGATGCGCAGCGCTGAAGGCTTATCCATCGCCTCTTTGAGGCGCCGAACCCCGACAACTGGCTTTGTTTCACGTGAATCATCCACAGGGGTTAGTTAAGCACCTTTGCGTACTTCAACGATACGCCCGAGCTCAATGCCATCGAGATTCACCTCGTGGAGGATGGATTTAGGCACGCTCTTCATCTCCTCCTCGGCAGATTTACCCTTTATTGCCATGAGCGAACCCCCGGTTTTCAGTAGGTGCCAGGTGATTTTCTTAAGTTTTTCTAAAGGGGCAACGGCTCGCGCAGTGACATAGTGCGCCGTTGAACGAAAATCTTGGGCCTGTCCTCTAAATACCTCAATATCTAGGCCTACAACGGCCTCTTTCAAAAATTCAACGCGCCGCTCAAGCGGCTCGATAAGGGTTACATGTAGATCGGGTCGGGCGAGCGCTATAACTACTCCCGGTAGGCCAGCCCCTGAACCAACATCAAATACGATTGAACCCTCTTTTAGCAGATGTACAACTGGCAAGCAGTTAAAGATATGGCGCTCCCAGATTCGCTCAGCCTCGCGCGGACCGATTAAACCACGCTCAATCCCTGGCCCAGCTAGAAAATCAGCGTAGGCCTTTATTCGAACGGTATCTGGAAAGTTCTGTTCGATTAGGGTTTCACGTGAAACATCCACTTAGGCGCTATAAATAGTTACAAAGCGGTTAGGGTCTTCTCCGTCAGACTCACTCGTCAGACCTAACTCCTGGATGGTGTCATGAATAATTTTACGCTCAAAGGCGTTCATAGGCGCAAGTTTGATGGATTTGCCAGATGACTTAGCCTCTTCTGCCATCTCCTGTGCTAATTTTTTTAACTCGATGCGCTTATTGCCACGGAAATTATCGATATCTAGCATTAAGCGGGATCGATCACCCGTTGACGTCTGTACCGCCAAACGCGTGAGCTCTTGAATTGCATCCAGAACTTCACCATCAGCGCCAACTAAATGCCGTAGTTTTCCACCAACGATTGCAAGTGAGGCGCGATCATTCTCGACATCGATATCTATATCGCCATCAAGATCGGCTATATCCAAGAGTGCCTCCAGGTAGTCGGCGGCGATGTCACCCTCCTCCTCTAACCGCGCAACGGCCTTAACGCTCTTACTCTCCGGGGATTCAACTGCCTCTGGTTGTTCAACTGCTTCTGGGGCTTCAACTTTCTCAGCATTACCCTCAATTGTGCTCTCATCACTCTTTTTAATCTTTGCCATTGTGCTCTCCCTGTCGGGTTTGTTGTAAATTAATATATATTGGGGTGATTTGTCCTAATTAGACTGATATCTATTTATTCTTCTTTTTCTTCTTTTTTGGTTGATTTCTTTGACCTTTGAGCTCCTCAGTTGGCTCAATAACTTCAGCTTCAGGGATTGGGGTAACTCCGGTTTTTTTAATTTTCTTCTTTTGGAGCTCTTCATAGGCCGGAGATCCAGGCGTTGGGTTTCGTTTAATGACATAGAACTGTTGCCCCCATGTCCAAAGATTTGTCGTCGACCAATAAATTAAAACCCCAATAGGAAAGTTCACTCCTGAGATTGCAAAAATTACTGGGAATGCATACAACATAATTTTTTGTTGTTGCAGCATCATATTATTACTGGAATCCATTTTTGGCATGCCTTTTAACATCAACTGTCGTTGGGTGGTGAAAGTTGTTAGCGACATGAATGCAATCAAAATAACTGTAACCACTTTAACTGTTGTGATGTCGGTGCCAAGAAAAGTTTGAGAGATTGGAGCACCAAAGAATTTAGCGGCTGCCGCACTGACTACATCCTCTTGTGTGAGTACGCCGTGTTTTACTGGTGGATTTTTACCAATTCCATTTAGAACTGTGAATAGTGCAAAAAAGATCGGCGCTTGGGCAAGAATTGGAAAACATGATGCAAGCGGATTGGTCTTGTGCTCCTTGTAAAGCTTCATCATCTCTTCAGATTGTTTTTGGCGATCATCTTTGTATTTCTTTTGAATCTCTTTCATGTGTGGTTGAAGCGCAGTTAGTGCTCGTTGACTTTTAATTTGCTTAACGAAGAGTGGGATCAAAATAATTCGGATGAGAATCACAAGACCCACGATCGCGAGTGACCATGAGACTCCGCTATCTGTACCAAAAATTGGAGAGAGTAGGTCATGGAGTGTGACAATCACCCAAGAAACAGCGATATATAAGGGTTTTAGGATGCTATCCATGTATTAAACTCCAACCTTCTCTTTAACTGCGTAGTCAACGCCGCCGTAAGACCATGGATTACACCGCACTAAACGCCACGCGCTCATTGCAACTCCTTTGATTCCGTACGTTTCTATTGCTGACACTGCATAGCTTGAACACGATGGGTAGTACTTACATCTCGGAGCAAACATTGGCGAAATCCATTTTTGGTAAAATTTAATTGGGGCGGTTAAAAGCTTTCTCACTTCTTGCTCGCTCGTTCATGTGTTTTTTTCACTAATAAACTAACAACTTCACTAATTTCAATTTGGCAGTTCGCAGTTGCCGACTTATTTAAGCCTTTAATGACTAACAAGCTTCCAGCGGGGAGTTGTGCGTATTGGTCGTGCAAGCAATGTCGGATTTTTCGTGCTAGCCGGTGACGTACTACTGACCCACCCACAGATTTACTAATAATCAATCCTGCTCGGGCAGGTTCGGTAGAAGTCGCGTTGATATACAAGTAACCGACAAAGTTCGTCGTAGAACATCGAAGACCGGTTTTTGTTGCGCGGGCGAAATCTCCGCTCTCGGTAAGCCGTGCAGTTTTAGCTAGCACCAGAATCTGTCTTAAAGAACCTTATGCCGAAAGTCGAGCGCGACCTTTGACGCGGCGTGCGGCAAGAACGGCGCGACCTGCGCGAGTTGCCATGCGGGCGCGGAAGCCATGCTTCTTGGCGCGACGCCGAGTATTAGGTTGAAAGGTACGTTTTGTCATGTGAGGCTCCTAAAAAACATAAAAGTTGTGCGGTCAAAAATACGGGGGAAGCGAGGGTGTAACGGTAGAGGTCTGGGGATAAGCCGGTCAAACTCAACTCCACCCAAAAACCAGCTCTTGTGCTGTGGATAACTAGTTGCTATTTTTACCTTTTCGCTCTACTTTTCATCTCTCTCCACAGGTTTTCCTGGTTTAGGGAGTTTTTAGGGCTCAACCTGAGGTTTAGACCACAGGTTGTGGATAACCCTGTGGATATCAGAGAGGTCTCGTGTGGACGTTAAAGGGATAGAGCTCAGCGCTTTATGGGGGCGGGTTATTGAAGAGGTCGCCCTAGATGCACCTCAACACCGCGCCTTTCTTCAGCTATCAAAGCCTTTAGGCCTACTGCACAACAGTGATCAAACAACCCTCTTAGTCGCCACCCCAAATCTCTTTGCTAAAGATGTCTTAGAGAGTCGTTTACGTGGAGCTGTTAGTGAATTCCTAACGCGTGAACTTGGTGAAAAAATCAACATCGCGGTGACAGTTGATGAAACTCTAGAAACATCTTCTCTACCCATGCCTGAAGTTGATATTGAATTTCTCGCACCGAAAGTGGGTACTGGTCGCGATGATGCGTCAGGACAAAAAATGCAGACCGGGGAGCTGTCCCAACTCAATCCACGATACACATTTGAGAAATTTGTTGTTGGTTCTTCCAATCGTTTTGCACATGCTGCGGCGGTTGCAGTTGCTGAAGCGCCAGCTAAGGCTTACAACCCATTATTTATTTATGGGGAGTCAGGATTAGGTAAAACCCACCTCCTGCACGCTATTGGAGCTTACACTAAAGAGTTGTATGGAAATGTGAGAGTTCGATACGTATCTTCTGAGGAGTTTACAAACGACTTTATTAACTCTATTCGAGATGATAAAGCATCGGCATTCCAGCGCCGGTATCGTGATCTTGATGTTTTAATTGTTGATGATATTCAATTTTTGGAAAACAAAGAGCGGACACAAGAAGAGTTTTTTCACACTTTTAATACTTTGTACAATGCAAATAAACAAATAGTTATATCGAGTGATCGCCCTCCAAAACAGTTGACTACTTTAGAAGATCGATTGAGGAGTAGGTTTGAGTGGGGTTTAATCACTGACATTCAGCCGCCTGAGCTGGAGACACGTATCGCTATCCTTCGAAAGAAGGCTGCGCAAGATAAATTAAACGCCCCCGATGATGTTCTGGAGTACATTGCGAGTAAAATCTCAACTAACATCCGCGAGTTAGAGGGTGCGCTGATCCGTGTGACGGCTTTTGCCTCCCTTAACCGTCAGAGTGTTGATCTCTCTTTAGCTGAGATTGTTTTAAAGGATTTGATCCCTAATGAAGGAAATCCAGAGATAACGGGAGCCACGATCATGGCTCAAACCGCAGTCTATTTCTCCCTCACGATTGATGATTTGTGTGGGACTTCTCGCTCTCGAGTACTGGTTAATGCCCGACAGATAGCGATGTATTTATGCCGCGAGTTAACGGAGCTCTCGTTGCCAAAGATCGGCCAAACATTCGGTGGGCGTGACCATACAACGGTTATGCATGCCGACCGCAAGATCCGTCAATTGATGGCTGAGCGTAGATCGATCTATAACCAGGTCACTGAGCTCACTAATAGGATTAAGCAGCAGGCGAGATGACTGCTGCAAGGGTCCGTATTCTCCCTCTCGGACTTGCCCCCAGCTGTGGATAAGTTGTGGATAATTGTGGGGTTTTTCATTATTAGTGTGGGTAACACAAACGGTTCTATAGAGAGGCAAGGTGTTTAGGCCTATGTTTGCACGAGTTATCCACAATTTTCACTTTTTTCTCCACATCTTATCCCTCCCCACACTCCGTTGTGAGCAGGGAGTTTATATTTTCTCCACAGTAAAACCTGGTGGTTACTACGACTACCTTTATATATATAGATCTGGATGTGAAACGAACCTTTCACTGAATTGGAGCGCACCATGAAGTTCACCGTTGAGCAGTCTGTTTTAGTTGATGGGGTTAACTGGGTATCAAGGAGCCTTTCAGCCAGACCTATAAAAACAGAGTTATTGGGCATTGTTATCGATGCAACGGGTGATCAAGTTTATTTGTCCGCTTCGGATTTAGAGACGGCCAGTAAATCGCACTTTCACGCAGAGATTAAAGAGAGCGGGAAGGTATTAGTACCGGGAAGGCTACTAGCGGAAATTTCACGCTCTTTACCAAGTAAACCAATCTCATTTGTACTCGAAGGAACTCGCGTTTTAGTAACGTGTGGGAGTGCGAAATTCACACTTCCAACCCTGTCAGTGGAGGAGTATCCAAACCTTCCAGAGTTACCGGACACGACAGGGGTTATAGCTAGTGATGTTTTTGCGGTGGCAGTTGCTCAAGTAGCTATTGCGGCGGGGAGAGATGATTCACTTCCAACACTAACAGGTGTACATATTGACGTTAACGCCGAAACCGTGGTTTTAGCTGCAACCGATAGATATCGACTAGCAGTTAGGGAGATTGAATGGGATCCAACAACACCAAACTTTTCCACAACTGCACTTTTGCGGGCACGAACAATCGCCGAAGCGGCAAAATCTTTAACCGGAACTAAAAACGTTTCAGTATCATTCGCTCCAAACACAAGCAATGATCGATTAGCGGGTTTTGCAAGCAACGGTAAAACAATGACATCTCGCATGTTGGATGGCACCTTCCCCCCTTATCGACACTTACTCCCACAGGAAGTTACAACGACGGCAGTTATTGATGTAGCAACACTTCTAGATTCTGTGAAACGAGTAGCTCTAGTTACAGACAAAACCGTTCCTCTTCGCCTAGATTTTAATAACAACTCACTCTCATTAGAGGCCGGCGCAGGTGAAGAAGCTCAAGCCACCGAGGTTATTGAAATCCTGTTAACGGGAGAGGCTATATCTATAGCTTTTAACCCAACATTTCTAGCCGACGGTTTGAATGCAGTGGGGACAAAATTTGTTCAAATCTCATTTACCGGAGCGAACAAACCAGCGATTTTAATGGGTAAGAGCGATAAGGATGGCGCACTGATTGAAAATTATCGATATTTGTTAATGCCTATGCGCTACGCCTCTTAAACACAGAGTTTTATATGCGTATAAATAAGTTGGAGTTAACCAACTTCCGCTCATACTCTTTTTTAGAGTTGGAGCTCCCGCCAGGAGTTACAACCTTTATTGGAGACAACGGTTCTGGAAAAACTAATATTGCAGAAGCTTTGATTTACCTCTCATTTCTATCCTCACATAGAGTTTCAAACAACACACCACTTATCACTTTAGGCGCATCACAAGCGATTATTCGCGCCGAGATTGAAAGAGATGAAAGAATTTTGCAGGTTGATTTAGAAATAAACAGCGGAAAAGCCAACCGTGCGCAGATAAATTCCAATCCAACCCGAAGCCAAAGAGATATTTTAGGCGCTTGCCAAGTTGTTTATTTTTCACCTGAAGATCTAGATTTAGTTCGAGGTGAACCAGGAATAAGACGTGATTTTTTAGATCGATTACTGATAACTCGCTCACCTCGTTTAGCCGGTGTTATCTCAGATTACGAACGTGTGGTTAAACAGAGAAACGCATTACTAAAAACTCGCGCATCAACTAACGCTCTTATTTCTTGGAATGAACAATTAATTAAATTCGGCGCTCAGTTGACAGCGGAAAGAATCGCACTTATTGAAGTACTTAATCCTTGGGTCGCCAAAAACTACGCTAATTTAAATGAAGTTAAATCCGCCTCAATTTCCTACAAAAGTGGCACGGAGGGTCTTAGTAATAATGTTGAGAACAATGTTTCTGTTTTATCACAACGTTTAGAAGAGGTTGCTTATCAAGAGATAGAACGAGGGGTTTCTTTAATTGGTCCGCACCGAGACGATTTACATTTACAACTCGGAGAGTTTCCAGCAAAAGGATATGCCAGCCACGGGGAATCATGGTCTATAGCGATATCTTTACGAATTGGCTCATTCAACTTGCTTAAAAGCGAGGGCTCAGAACCCATTTTGATTTTAGATGATGTCTTTGCTGAGCTTGATACTTCAAGAAGAGTTCAATTAATGTCAGCGACCACAATTGCAGAACAAACTATTATTACTGCAGCAGTTGAAATCGATTTACCATCTGAGTTGTTAACCCATCGATTTTATATAACACCAGGATTAGTAAAGAAAGGTAAAAGTTAATGGGTAAACGAGATTTAGCTCTTGATTTGTTTAATAGCTTTAAAACAGGGGCGACCCGAAAGAAAAATACTCCCGCGCCTACTCGACGCGTCGGAGAGCCTGGTGATCCAGAGTTAATTGGCGGAGTTCTAAATAATCTCATCACAGAGCGAGAGTGGGACAGTGGATTAGCTGAAGGAAATTTATTTATTACATGGCCCCAGATTGTTGGCGTTGAGATCAGTCAACACGCAACACCTATCTCTATTTCAAATGGGGTGCTAACCATTCAAAGCTCATCCACGGCCTGGGCCGTTCAACTATCTTTGGTAGCAACCGAACTATTGACCACAATCCAGAGGGATCCAGCAGGTGCCACGGTTGAAAAACTGATATTTATAGGCCCTCACAGACCCACGTGGAAAAAAGGGATTCGAACAATTCGCAACGCTAGAGGCCCAAGAGATACATACGGCTAATAGGCACCCTCACCAAAGAGCTCAACGCTCGTCTATACCCACATAGAGCCCCTTTTTCGGGTATTTCCCCCTCGCCTTTACGTATATGATGAAGCCTTGCAGATGGGATTATCCCCTCCAGACGCCTTTATAAGGTCTTTGGGCTCACAGCGTGAAAAGGAGCGAGATGGTCGAGAACTCCTATAACGCCAGCGCGATTACTGTCCTTGAAGGTCTGGAGGCCGTTCGTAAACGCCCGGGGATGTATATCGGCTCAACTGGCGAAAGGGGGCTCCACCACCTTGTTTATGAGGTTGTCGATAACTCAGTTGATGAGGCGCTAGCTGGCTACTGCTCTGAAATTAATATCGCATTAATGGCAGATGGTGGAGTAGAAGTTATTGATAATGGTCGAGGAATCCCTGTAGATATTCACCCCATTGAAAAGATACCGGCACTCGAAGTTGTACTCACAACGCTGCACGCAGGTGGAAAATTTGGCGATAGTGGATATTCAGTATCCGGTGGTTTGCATGGAGTTGGAATCTCTGTAGTTAACGCACTCAGCACAGATCTCTCTGTGATAGTTCAACGAGATGGAAGTTTTTGGTATCAAGATTACAAACTCGGTATTCCAACCGCGCCAGTGAATAAAGGTGAGGCGTCAACGGCCTCAGGAACAACCGTACGATTTTGGCCATCAAAAGAAATTTTTGAAACTACGGATTTTTCTTTCGAAATTTTATCTACACGATTACGGGAGATGGCTTTTCTTAATAAAGGTCTAATTTTAACTTTAACCGATCTACGCGCAGGCCACGTTGACGAAAAAGGTGAACAACTAACAGTTCGCTACCAGTACCATGGCGGAATCTCTGACTTTGTAAAACATTTAAACTCGACCCGCGGAGAAACACACAAATCAATTATCTCTTTTACTGCCGAAGATACTAAAAATAAGATTGCACTAGAAGTATCCATGCAATGGAATGCGGGTTTTAGTGAATCTGTATACACATTCGCCAACACTATTCACACCCACGAGGGAGGCGCACATGAAGAGGGATTTCGAACATCCCTGACGTCAGTAGTGAATAAATTTGGTGAGGAACAAGGCTTTATTAGAAAGAAAGAGGATCGCTTAACTGGAGATGATGTTCGAGAAGGTTTAACAGCGATTGTTTCAATTAAACTAGTCGACCCTCAATTTGAAGGACAGACAAAAACAAAACTCGGAAATACAATCGCTAAAACTTTTACGCAAAAGGTTGTAAATGAAGAGTTAACGACTTGGTTTGAACAAAACCCAAGCGAGGGCAAAGAAATTGTTCGGAAGAGTATCGACGCTGCGGCTGCACGTGTAGCGGCGCGAAAAGCTCGCGATTTAAGCCGAAATCGAAAAGGTTTACTTGAAGGCCGCGGAATGCCAGGTAAATTGGCAGACTGCCAATGGACCGATCCAGAAAAATGTGAACTTTATATTGTTGAAGGTGATTCAGCTGGTGGATCAACAAAAGGTGGGCGTGATTCGCGTAACCAAGCCGTGCTACCTATCCGAGGGAAAATTCTCAATGTTGAAAAAGCACGTATTGATCGAGTCTTACAAAATAACGAAGTACAGGCGTTGATAACTGCCCTTGGCACAGGAGTTCACGATGATTTTGATATTGCAAAACTGCGCTACCACAAAATTATTTTAATGGCCGATGCTGATGTGGATGGTCAACACATTCGTACGCTCTTACTAACTTTACTTTTTCGTTTCATGCGTCCATTAATTGAAAACGGTTTTGTTTATTTTGCTCAACCCCCTTTATATAAATTAAAGTGGGGAGGAAAAGACCCTGTCGAATACGCATTTAGCGACCGCGAACGCGATGGAATGATTCAAATAGGTTTAGAACATGGGAAACGCCTTCCTAAAGAAGATGGAATCCAACGTTTTAAAGGTTTAGGTGAGATGCCAGCTAAAGAGTTGTGGGATACAACAATGGATCCTGAGCACCGGGTTCTCATTAAAGTGATGCTTGAAGATGCGGCTGCAGCAGATGATCTATTTTCAGTTCTTATGGGTGAAGATGTAGAAAAGCGTCGCGCATTTATTCAACGAAACGCCAAAGATGTTAGATTCTTGGATATCTAGTGGATGAATTAAACCCAAAGAATTTACAGTCCTTCGACAAAATTGAAACCGTCGACCTACAAGTGGAGATGGCGCGTTCATATCTTGACTATGCGATGTCGGTCATTGTTGGTCGGGCACTTCCTGATGTGCGTGATGGATTAAAACCTGTACACCGCCGCGTCTTGTACGCGATGTATGACGCGGGTTATCGCCCAGATAAGGGTTACTACAAATCCTCACGTATCGTCGGTGATGTTATGGGTAATTACCACCCACATGGCGATACTGCTATTTATGACTCAGTTGTCCGCCTCGCTCAACATTGGTCGCTTCGGTATTTATTGATCGATGGCAATGGCAACTTTGGCTCACCCGGCAACGATCCAGCAGCGGCAATGCGCTATACCGAGGCCCGTTTATCTCACATAGCTATGGAGATGATGCGCGATATCGATGAAGATACCGTCAACTTCGTACCTAACTACGATGGTCGATCACAAGAGCCAACTGTTTTACCGTCACGATTTCCAAACCTCTTAGTTAACGGAAGTGCGGGAATCGCTGTAGGAATGGCTACTAATATCCCCCCACACAACTTACGCGAAATCGGTGAAGCAGTTGTGTACACACTTGAACACCCAGAATTAAAACCAGAAGAGCTTCTTAATGAACTTTTGAAAATAGTTAAGGGACCAGATTTTCCAACGAAAGCACTCATTGTTGGCCGTGGTGGAATAGAAGATGCTTATCGCACAGGTCGGGGATCGATCACAATGCGTGCAGTCGTGCAAGTTGAAGAGATTAATAAACGCACATGTTTAGTTATTAGCGAATTACCATATCAAGTTAACCCCGACAACCTAGCGCTTAAAATAGCGGAGTTAGTCAAAGATGGAAAAATTAAAGGTATTGCCGATGTACGCGACGAAGGCAATGAGCGATTAGGTCAACGCTTAGTAGTTGTTTTGCAAAATAGCGCAATTCCTAAAGTGATTCTTAACAACTTATATAAACACACCCAATTACAGGATACTTTTGGCGCTAACATGTTGGCACTCGTCGATGGTGTTCCACGAACACTACGCCTTGATGAATTTATTCGTTATTACATTGAACACCAAGTCGAAGTAATCGTTCGCCGTACCAAGTTCCGTTTAGCTGAAAAGGAGCGCCGAGCACACATCTTGCAGGGTTATCTAAAAGCCCTCGATGCCCTCGACGCCGTAATCGCATTAATCCGTGCCTCTACAACTCCTGAAGAGGCACGAACAGGTTTAATGAAGTTGCTGGATGTTGATGAGATTCAAGCTAATGCAATTTTGGATATGCAACTTCGCCGTATTGCTGCTCTGGAGCGACAAAAAATTAATGATGAATATGACGCTTTGATGTCCGACATCGTTGAATTAAATGCAATCTTGGCGAGCACAGATAAACAGCGTGGAATAGTCAAAAGTGAGCTCATAGAGCTCGTTACTAAATATGGAGATGAGCGTCGCACGCAGATTGTAGCCAGCGAGGGTGACTTTAGCGCCGAAGATTTAATTCCAAATCAAGATGTGGTCGTAACGATTACTCGAGGTGGTTATTCCAAGCGCACAATGGCAGATCTCTACCGATCGCAACGACGTGGAGGCCGCGGCGTAAAAGGGGCCGCATTAAAAGAAGATGATGTTGTAGATCATTTCTTTGTTGCATCAACTCATGATTGGTTGTTGTTTTTTACTAACCAAGGCCGTGTCTATCGTGCAAAAGTTCATGAACTCCCAGATGCAGGACGCGATGCACGGGGGCAACACGTAGCGAATTTAATGGCCTTCAAACCCGAAGAAAAAATTGCACAGGTATTAGCGCTTAAAGATTACACAATCTCACCATTCTTAGTGCTAGCAACGAAAAGTGGACTTATTAAGAAAACTCCACTTGTTGAATTTGACTCTCCTCGCACTGGAGGCTTAATAGCGATCTCATTAAAACCACATGACGAAGTTGTTAGCGCATCACTTATTAATAAAGAAGATGAACTTCTCTTAGTATCAACAAAGGGAATGTCACTTCGATTTACCGCAGACGATGGATCATTGCGCCCAATGGGTAGATCAACTAGTGGTGTTATCGGTATGAAGTTTCGAAGCGGGGACTCATTATTAACTATGGCTCGAATTAATAGTGACTTGGCAGCGCACTCATTTGTCTTTACTGCAACCGATGGTGGTTTCGGTAAAAAAACTCCAATTGATGAGTATCGACTACAAGGACGAGGCGGGATTGGTATTAAAGCTGCCAAAATAGATGAAAGCTCACGTGGATTATTAGTGAGCGCTCTTGTATTGCGTGATGAGGATGAGGTTTTAGCCATCACATCGGCGGGAACAGTAATGCGAACACCTGCTGCACAGGTTCGTCAAACCGGCCGAGATTCAATGGGTGTCCGTTTAGTCAATCTAGATGAAGGCGTTACCTTGGTATCAGTGACAAAAAATAGTGAAGATGAGATTTCCCCGAAAACTTAGTATGGTTCACACCTGAAGTTGTAGGGCCTAACTCTCCATTTTGGGAGTTAGCGAAGTTCAAGGTAACCTTGCGCTTCTGCATTAAAGAGTGATCTTTTATGCGGGCCTATAGCTCAGCCTGGTTAGAGCGCTTCCCTGATAAGGAAGAGGTCGATGGTTCGAGTCCATCTAGGCCCACCCGTTCTAATACGGGGACCTAGCTCAATTGGTAGAGCACCGCCTTTGCAAGGCGGGGGTTAGGGGTTCGATTCCCCTGGTCTCCACATGACAAATAGCGCAACCCTTCACACATCTCTCGGCGACATAGTCGTTGAGCTATTCCCAAACCATGCACCTAAGACCGTTGCCAACTTTGTTGAGTTAGCTACCGGCGCCAAGGAGTGGACAGATCCAAAGACCGGCTCAACAACAAAGGCTAATTTGTATGACGGAACAATTTTTCACCGCGTCATCGAAGGCTTCATGATTCAAGGTGGAGATCCACTTGGTAAAGGAACTGGCGGTCCTGGTTACCGCTTCGCAGATGAATTCCACGGAGAGTTAGTCTTTGATCGCCCATACATCCTAGCAATGGCCAACTCAGGACCGGGAACCAATGGTTCACAGTTCTTCATTACAACCGCACCAACAACATGGTTAAACCGAAAGCATTCAATCTTCGGTGAGGTTAAGGATTCGGCTAGCCGGGCAGTAGTAGATGCAATCGGAAAAACCAAGACTGGTGCGCAAGATAAACCAGTAACCGACATCACGATCAACAGCATCACCATTGCTTAAACGTTCGGCAACATATTCTTTAATCGCAGTTATCTGTGGTGCATACCTGCTGCAGATGATTATTCCAGAAATCGAAGTACATTTAGTTTTACCAAACATTGATTATTTAAAAGCAACCAATGAGTGGTACAGATTATTTACTGTGGCATTAACACATGCAGGTTTACTGCACCTAGGTTTTAATATGTATGCGTTGCTGGTTTTAGGAAATCCAATTGAAGATGCATTTGGAAAAAATAAACTATTGATTATTTTCTTCTTCTCACTCTTAACAGGGTCACTAACATCGGCCTATTTTGCATCAGCAACCAGTTATTCAGTTGGCGCATCAGGCGCGATTTTTGGTTTATTTGGAGCGATGGTCATCGTTGGAAATAAAATCGGTGCCGAGGTTCGATCTATATATGTGATCATCGGACTCAATTTTGTAATTGGCTTTGCCTTAGGCGGAGTAGATTGGAAAGCCCATCTCGGAGGTTTAATCGGGGGCTTGATTAGCGCGAAGTTTGTCTTAAATAAGCGCTAAGAGTTATCCACAGCGATTATCCACAGTGTGGAGAGAGTTACACCCGTGTAATTTGGTGGCTTATCTCTACCTCTATCTCCACCTAGTTGCTAGAGAGAAGCCGACACCAATGAAGCTGAAGCCAACAATCATGTTCCAGGCGCCAATTCCCGGGATTGGATAGCGAGTTTGAGTAACATAAAAAATGACTATCCAAAAAAGGCCAATTAAAAAGCCAGCAACCATGGTCGGAGCGAGCCACTTTGGGCTCTCAAGCGGAACATGCGGAGCGTCAACGACGATCTGAGCCTCATGGGAGTGCTTTTCAATAACTTTCTTACGGAGCTTTGATTTAGGCATACACGAAAGATACACCATGGGTAAGAATGCTCCTATGGCAACAAAAATCCTCGTTATCGATAATTACGACTCATTTGTTTTTAACCTGGTTCAATATCTGGGTCAGTTAGGAGCAGAGTGCACAGTTGTTCGAAATGATGAGATTGAGGCAGATGCCGCCAAAGATTTTGACGGCGTACTTATCTCTCCTGGGCCAGGGATTCCAGAAAAAGCTGGAGTAAGTATCGCAATGATTAAGTACTGCGCCGAAAAAAAGATCCCTTTATTCGGGGTTTGTCTTGGGCATCAAGCGATCGGTGCTGCTTTTGGTGCAACTGTTTCTCGAGCACCAGAGTTGCTTCATGGAAAAACCTCGTTAGTACATCACAAATCCCAAGGAGTTCTAGCAGGTCTACCTACCCCATTTACGGCAACACGATATCACTCGTTGTGTGTTGAGCCAGCTACAGTCGGCAAGGATCTTGAAATAACAAGTCAAACTGATTCTGGGATTGTAATGTCTATGCGCCACCGCACTCTACCAATCGAAGGAGTGCAGTTTCATCCTGAATCTGTATTGACTGAGCATGGGCACGCGATTCTAGCTAACTGGTTACATGAGTGTGGAGACATGCAAGCGCGAGACAAAGCGATAGGTCTCTCACCGGTTGTTGGTACTAAAGTTTAAGGCGCAGTATTAATTGTAATTGTTACAGATTTACCTATCGTTTGAGTAGTGCCTGCATCTGGGGCTTGTCTAATAACTACACCAAGAGGTTGATCAACATCGTAGGCTTGAATCTCGTTCACTAAAAAACCAACTTGAGCAAGAAGTGTTTTCGCTTGGATCGCATCGACTCCGATAAGTTCGGGAACCTCAATCTCGCCATTTGCGATTTGTAGAATTACGCCGCTTCCAGCGGTTATTGTTGAACCACCTTCGGGTGTGACTTTTAAAACAGTTCCTTGTGGTTCATTTGATGGTACTGCCTCGGTTCGCGCAATTAATAAGCCAACCGCAGATAATGCAGCACGGGCATCTGCTAATGACATTCCAACTAAATCCCCCGGAACTATTGAATCTCCAGGGCCATCTGAGAGTGTGAGCACAACACCAGAGCCTTTTTGAGCACGCACCGTGGCAAGCGGAATCTGACTAGCAACGCGATCCTTAGGAATTTGAGCATCATGGGCTCGTGTAATTGTGACGACATAATCCAATAACAGAGCTTTGGCTTCAGCCTCAGTAAGTCCGACAACATTTGGAATCTGGGGGAAAGTTGATTCATCTTCCGAAGGTTTGGTCAATATCAACCCGGTAGCGATTAAAGAAATCGCGAGAAGTGATGAGATCGCACTTATTAATACTTTACGCCTGGAAATCTTTGCCCGAGGGGCTTTAGTAGTTAAAGCCTGCCCCGCCGAGATCTTAAAGAGATCATCGAGCATGAGACCCGCAGATTGATATCGATCCTCAACCTTCTTAGCAAGAGCAACGGCCAAAATTACATCCACACCCGGTGGCAAATCGGGTTGAAGCACGCTTGGGGCAACTAACTTTCCTGAGACATGTTGATATGCAATCGAAACAGGAGTATCACCCGTAAAGGGAGGTTTTCCAGTGAGAACTTCGTAGAGCAAGCAACCAGTTGAGTAAATATCACTGCGAAGATCTGCAACTTCACCCAAAGCCTGCTCAGGGGATAAGTATTGGGCGGTCCCAACAATGTTCCATGTATTTGTTAACGTCGCACCTAAATCTGCAAGCGCACGCGCTATTCCAAAATCCATGACTTTTACATCACCTTGATCAGTAATCATAACATTTGCTGGTTTGATATCACGGTGGACAATGCCTCGCTCATGCGAATATTCGAGAGCAGCTAAAATTCCTTCACCAATTGTAAGAGCTCGTTTAAGCGGAATACGCTCGCCTTTATGTATGAGTTCGCGAAGAGTCTGACCAGAGACAAGTTCCATAACAATATACGGCGCAGGTTCTTCACCCGAATCATAAACAGCAACAATGCCTGGGTGGTTTAAACCAGCGGCAGCTAAGGCCTCTTTTCTAAAACGAGCAACAAAGGATGGATCGCGGGCTAAATCACTCCGCAAAACTTTGATAGCAACAGCGCGTGCAAGCCTTATATCTTTTGCGGCATAAACATCGGCCATTCCACCGGTGCCAATCATTTCACCGAGCTTGTAACGGCCACCCAGAAGTGCTGTGCTCACAGCGCGGCCCCCAAAAACTCATTTGTGATAACTTCTTCACGAGTGATATCTGCAATAAGAGCTGTGATGTTATCTGGTGCACCTTGAATATATGCTGCATCAATCAGCGCTTTAATTGCGGCCTTTCTATCACGTTTCTTTAAGAGAAGCTTTATCTCTTTCTCGGTTAAAACACTCGATAAACCATCGCTACATAAAAGATAACGATCACCCTCTTTAGCATCAAATAGTTGTAAAACGGGAACAAGGTTTCCTTCACCCATAAGCGCTTGGGTTAATACAGAACGTTGAGGATGATCAAGGGCCTCGGTAATAGTGATAGCTCCTTGAGAAAGTAATTCTTGAATAACGGTATGGTCATTACTTAACTGCTCGATGGTGTTTCCGCGTAATCGATAACATCGTGAATCACCAACATGCAATAGTGCAATTGAATCATTATGAATCACGAGCGCAGTTAATGTAGTTCCCATTCCTCGTAGTTCGATTGCCTCCCGGGAATAATCGCCAATTTCAGTGTCGATTGTGTGCAACGAGTTGATTAATAAATCGTGCGCTGAATCAGAATCAATAGTTTCATCCGTGAGCATCGGAGCCATTGATTGAAGAGTTCTAATTGCGATTCTGGAAGCAACCTCTCCGCCGGCATGGCCGCCCATTCCATCAGCAACCGCGATTAAACGGCCAGAGACAAAAGCCGAATCCTCATTGCCGTTTCGTACCAAACCCAGGGCTGAGCGCGCATCGCTATCGAAGTAAAAGCCGCCCATAAGAGGTAAGCCTAACCCCTGTTAATCTTTAATCATGAAGATTTACGCCCACCGTGGTGCATCGATTGATTTTCCGGAGATGACAATGAGGGCCTATCAAGGCGCTCTCGATGATGGGGCCGATGGCTTTGAATGTGATGTTCGGGTGACACAAGATAATCAGCTCGTTCTCTGGCATGACGCCGATATGAAGCGGGTGGCTAGTTATAGCGGGCGAATTGCTGAGATGGATTTTATGGAGATAAAACGCCACTACCCAGAGGCAATTCTATTAGATGAGCTACTTGAATTAGCTAGAGACAATAAAAAAGAGTTAGCAATTGAAACAAAACACCCCGTACCAACTGGAAGTGCAGTCGAGAAGAAAGTGATGCAACTCATCACTCAAGAAGTGCAGCTACATGAGATAACAATTATGTCTTTTTCCTGGCTCGCCTTAGAAAATATTCGAAAGATCAATCCACTACAACCAACAGTTGCCTTATTAAAAGATAGTTTTAACACTCTCATGCGTAGATATACCTCGGCGCATTACTTAGGACCAAGCGTGGAATATCTACGACTAAAGCCCGAGTTAACCCACGAGCATCGAAAACTCTTTGTTTGGACTGTAGATGACGCTGATGACATGCGTTTTTGTTCAGATAATGGAGTTGAAGTTCTGATTACAAACAATCCGTCATATGCACGTAGGGTGCTCGGGTATCATTAGCAAGTGAGTACATATGCATATCTTGGCCCAAAAGGAACTTTCACCGAAGCGGCACTTAAAAAGATTACCTCTTCTAACGACTCGCTCATTCCTTATGCAAATGTCACAGCAGCGCTAGATGCTGTCCGAGTTGGTAAGGCTCATTTTGCACTAGTACCCATTGAAAACTCCGTTGAAGGTGTGGTCGCTAGGACTCTTGACGAACTTGCTACAGGCACCCCATTAACAATTGTTGGTGAAGTTACCCTGCCCGTCTCCTTCGCATTGATGGTTAAGAGAGATGTCTTTGACATACGTCGAATTGCAACCCATCCCCATGCAGAAGCTCAGTGCCGAACATACATAGCAACTAATTATCCGGAAGCTGAATTAATAGCTACAGCCTCAACAGCTGCAGCGGCCGAAGCAATTGGACGTGGAGAGTTTGATGCGGCAATTGCTGCCCCAGTAGCCGCTGCGCATTATGGTCTGCGCGTAATCGCCGATAATATTGGTGACAATTTAGGGGCGGTTACTCGCTTCGTTCTTGTTTCAAAGCCAGGCGTGACGCCAAAAGCAACTGGCTTAGATCGCACATCACTTGCGGTATTTATCGGAATAGACCACGCCGGAGCGCTTCTAGATATCTTGACTGAATTTGCTAAGCGGAATGTTAATCTAACTTTTATTCAAAGCCGACCTACAGGTTTAGAACTGGGACATTACCATTTCATTATCGATGCAGAGGGCCATATTGCAGACGCTGCTATAAAAGAGACAGTTGAAGCTTTGCGTGCTATATGTGAAGACATCCGCTTCCTTGGCTCTTACCCACGAGAAAAGGCTGGAAAATGATTGACCTCAAATTTTTGCGTGAGAATCCTGAAGTAGTACGAGCATCTCAACGAGGACGTTTTGAAGATGAGACCATTGTAGATAAAGCGTTGGTCAGTGATGAAAATCGCCGGATAGCAATAAATGAATTTGAAGCACTTCGTGCTGAGCAAAATACTTTGTCTAAATTGGTTGCTTCGGCAAAAGGTGATGAAAAAACTGCACTTCTAGAAAATTCAAAGGCGCTGGCTATGAAAGTTAAAGAAGCCGACGCTAAGCGCACAGAACTTGAGGATGCAACTAAAAACCTTGTGATGCAGCTTTCTAATGTCTTGGATCCAGCTGCGCCGATAGGAAAAGAAGAGGATTTTGTAGTACTCGAACATGTTGGCGCTCCACGCACATTTGATTTCGTCGCGAGAGATCATGTTGAACTCGGGAAACTTTTAGGTGCAATAGATACTGAACGCGGCGCGAAAGTTGCCGGTTCTCGCTCATATTATTTAACCGGTTCGGGTGCAATGCTTGAGTTTGCACTTGTTAATTATGCGATTGCATCAGCGCTAAAAGCGGGTTTTACGCCAGTAATCCCACCCGTGTTGGTAAACCCACCGGCTATGGAGGGAACAGGATTTTTAGGTCAAGCGGCAGAAAATGTTTATCACTTAGAAAAAGATGATGTATATCTCGTAGGCACGAGCGAGGTTCCTCTTGCAGCATTTCATATGGACGAAGTTCTCCCAGCTGAAAAACTGCCAATTCGTTACGCTGGCTATTCATCGTGTTTTCGACGCGAGGCTGGTACATATGGCAAAGATACTCGCGGAATTATTCGTGTTCACCAATTTGATAAAGTTGAAATGTTTTCATTCTGCCACCCAGATCAAGCCATAGAAGAACACAAACGTTTATTACAGTGGGAGAAGGACTTTCTAAATGCAATGGAGATTCCTTATCGTGTCATAGATGTCGCATCGGGGGATCTTGGATCAAGTGCCAATCGGAAATTCGATATAGAAGCGTGGATTCCAACTCAAAATGCTTATCGAGAGGTTACAAGCACTTCGAATTGCACCGAGTTTCAAGCCCGCCGCTTAAATATTCGTTACAAAGACGCTGATGGCACAAAGGCCGTTGCAACTTTAAATGGAACCTTAGTTGCAATCCCACGCATGATTGTTGCAATTTTGGAAAATCATCAAAATGCCGACGGAACAGTCAATATTCCTGCTGCACTGCGGCCATTTCTTAATAAAGATCGATTTGAGTTGGTGTGAGTAAACGCCCAAAACTTATTGCTACCGACTTAGATGGAACCATTGTCCAATACGATGGAACAATTTCAAAGCGTACGATCGAAGCCTTCTCGAAGGCCCATGCAATGGGCATTCATATTTACTTCGTTACGGGGCGCCCACCACGTTGGATGGATGAGATTCGTGATGCCTTTGGATTCGGTGGTGCAATTTGTGGCAATGGCGCGATGTTATATGACCTTAAGACCAGTACCGTCACAGAAGAGTGGATGATTTCAAAAGAGTTACAGGCAGAAGTTGCCCAACGCCTTCGCATCGCAATCCCACCAATATCTTTTGCAATTGAGTCACATGATTATTATCACCGCGAGAAAATTTATGTTCCTCGGTGGGATATTGGTTTAGATAATGTTGGAGTGGAGCGAATCGAAGACGCAATTAAAGGCCCAGCCTTTAAAATGCTAGCCCGTTGCAGCGGTGGCGAACTTACATCTGATGAGATGTTAGAAATTGCACTTCCTGAACTCGAGGGTCTTGTTACGGTAACCCACTCAAATGCAAATGAGTCTCTACTTGAAATCTCAGCCTTAGGTATTTCTAAAGGGCAGACTCTTGCAAAAGTTGCTACGCGACTAAATATTGATTCCAGTGATTGCATCTCATTCGGTGATAACCCCAATGATTTTTCAATGCTTCAATGGTGTGGACGATCGTATGCAATGGCCGATGGCCACCCTGACGGAGTTAAGTATTCAACTAGTGTTGCTGGTCCGCATATGGAAGATGGTGTGGCGATAGTCATTGAAGAGCTTTTAAAACTACCTGCCTAAACTAGCGCCGATTTTTCGATAAGACCTAAGTCAGGTAACCTCTCCCACGGAGGGCTCGCATAGCGGCCGAGTGCACCGGTCTTGAAAACCGGCAAACGAAAGTTTCGTGGGTTCAAATCCCACGCCCTCCGCCAATTTTTACCCATGTGGCTGAGTTCATAGCCATTAAGAGCGGATATTAATAGCCGTTTTTTCTCGACAAGAGCACACTAGCCCCTAGTGATTTACCCAAATCAATGAGGCTGGGGGCTGGCAATGTCAGGTGTTTTTTCACCAAGTAGAGCAAAGATTAAAGAGCGCACTCTGCGCACTGATAAATGGTGGCTACAACCGGCCATAACATTCGGAGTACTTTTCTCATTTGTTATCTATGCAACTCTTCGCGCATTTGAAAATAAATATTATTTTGTAGAACCTTTAATCTCACCATTCTATTCACCATGTTTATCTACATCATGTGAACCTGGAACGGCGCTAGCAATCTTTGGTCAACCTTTTAATAATAAGTATTTTGGAATTGGGATATCACCAGCGCTATTTATTTTGATCTTCCCACTAGGTTTCCGCATGACATGTTATTACTACCGTAAGGCTTATTACCGAGCTTTTTGGTTGTCACCACCTGCATGTGCAGTGGCCGAGCCACATAAAAAGTACACAGGTGAAACACGCGCACCACTCATCTTGCAGAACAGCCACCGCTGGTTTTTTTATGCAGGCTTGGTTTTCAATGTAATTTTAACTTGGGACACAATTTTAGCTTTTAGAAATGCCGATAAAGAGTGGGGACATTTAAGTGTTGGAACCCTTGTGTTTCTATTTTCAACAACAATGTTGTGGCTCTATTCACTCTCATGCCACACATGTCGTCATACACTCGGCGGTCGCTTAAAGCACTTCTCAAAACACCCAGTGCGTTATAAAGCCTGGACTTTTGTCTCTGCACTCAATCATAAGCACCAAAATTTTGCATGGATCTCACTCTTCGGAGTAGCAAGTGCCGATATTTACGTCCGCGCGGTTGCATCTGGTGCAATCACTAACTTCTACTTCTTTTAAAGGAAATTAAAATGAGCGAATTAGAGCGTCACTCATACGACGTGCTTGTCATCGGTGCAGGTGGTGCTGGTTTACGTGCGGCAGTTGAAGCTCGCGAAGCTGGTTTACGCGTTGCAATTATCTGTAAATCCCTATTTGGCAAGGCCCATACGGTAATGGCTGAAGGCGGAGCTGCAGCATCAATGGGTAACGTCAACGACAACGACAACTGGATGGTTCACTTTCGCGACACCATGCGAGGAGGCAAATTCCTCAATCATTACCGTATGGCCGAGTTACATGCCAAAGAGGCACCCGATCGCATCTGGGAGTTAGAAACATGGGGCGCGCTCTTTGATCGAACTAAAGAGGGAAAGATTTCTCAACGTAACTTCGGCGGACATGAGTATCCACGTCTTGCACACGTCGGAGACCGCACAGGTTTAGAGCTTATCCGCACAATGCAACAGAAAATAGTTGCGTTACAACAAAAAGATGGCAAACAGTACGCTTCGATGGAGAGCAATGTTAAAGTCTTCGCGGAGTTAACTATCACCGATATTTTAAAGGAGAACGGCAGGGTTTCAGGCGCTTATGGTTATTGGCGCGAAAGCGGCGCTGAAGTTTTATTTGAAGCACCAACTGTCATTATAGCAACAGGTGGAGTCGGAAAGACTTTTAAGATCACGTCAAACTCTTGGGAAGGTACAGGAGATGGCCACGCGTTGGCACTCAAAGCCGGTGCGAACTTAGTTGATATGGAGTTTTTACAGTTCCATCCAACAGGAATGGTTTGGCCACCATCGGTTCGAGGAATTTTAGTTACTGAATCGGTACGCGGTGAGGGTGGAGTCCTTACTAATACTGCGGGCGAGCGATTCATGTTTAATTACATCCCTGATGTATTCAAGGAGATTTACGCCGACAATGAGGCAGAAGCCGATCGTTGGTATGTTGATCAAGATAACAATCGCCGACCACCTGAACTGTTGCCGCGCGATGAAGTTGCGCGCGCAATTAACAGCGAAGTAAAAGCAGGTCGCGGAACCGAACATGGCGGAGTGTTTTTAGATGTTTCAAAACGCTTATCAGCTGAAGTAATTAAGAAGCGCCTGCCCTCAATGTGGCACCAGTTCTTTGAACTAGCAGGTGTTGATATAACGAAAGAGCCAATGGAGGTCGGCCCGACTTGTCACTATGTGATGGGCGGAGTAGAAGTAGATCCTGATAGCGCCGCAGCAGTCGGAGTACCTGGATTATTTGCTGCGGGTGAAGTTGCCGGTGGGATGCATGGCTCAAATCGCTTAGGTGGAAACTCACTCACCGATCTCTTAGTATTTGGCCGACGTGCTGGAATCGGTGCTGCGCAATACTTTAAGAGCAACGGCAAGAATCCAGTGAGCGATTCGGCGATTAGAACTGCCGCGACAAGGATTCAAGCACCATTTGATCGCGAGGGCGGTGAAAACTCCTACGCTCTCCACGCAGAGCTTCAGGAGGTTGCCCACAACTTAGTTGGGATTATTCGAACTGCTAGCGAATTGGAAGATGCAATTACTCAGATTGCAGATATTAGAAAGCGCAGCGCTAATGTCTCTGTAAGCGGGGGACGTAAATTTAACCCAGGATTCCATTTAGCATTCGATTTAGACAACATGCTGTTAGTTGCTGAATCAACTGCAAAGTCGGCAATTCTGCGTGAAGAGTCACGAGGTGGACACACACGCGAGGATTTCCCTGGGATGAACAATAAGTGGCGTCAAATCAATCACATCTCATCATTTGATGGGGTACAAGTAAATGTTCGCCAACAGGCACTGCCTGCACTACCTAAAGAACTCTTCGACCTCTTTGATATTCATGAGTTGGAGAAATACATGACACAAGAGGAAATTGCGAAAGGCGGTACCAATTAATGGCACGCATGCTTAAACTCCGTATCTGGCGCGGCGACTCAACCGATGGTGCGCTTCAAGATGTTCAAGTAGAAGTTAACGAAGGCGAAGTAGTTCTCGATGTAATTCACCGCGTTCAAGCAACTCAGATGGGTGACTTAGCTGTACGTTGGAACTGTAAAGCCGGCAAATGTGGTTCGTGTTCCATGGAGATAAATGGAAAGCCTCGATTGGCGTGTATGACCCAAGTTGCAGCATATGGTGAAGAAGAGACAATCACAGTTACACCGCTTCGCGCATTCCCAGTAATTAAAGATCTGGTCACGGACGTGTCATTTAATTACAAAAAGGCAATGGAAATTCCGGCATACGCACACCCAGATGAGTTAGCACCAGGTGAGGCGCGCATGGAGCAGATTGATGTTGAGCGAAGCCAAGAGTTTCGCAAGTGCATCGAGTGTTTTTTATGCCAAGACACGTGCCACGTAATTCGTGACCACGAGGAGAATAAGAAATCCTTCGCCGGTCCACGATTCTTTATCCGTATCGCTGAGCTGGATATGCATCCTCTCGATACGTTGCGAAACCGAAAGAAAACCGCACAGGAAGAGCACGGTTTAGGCATGTGCAACATAACCAAGTGCTGCACCGAAGTCTGTCCTGAGCACATTCGTATTACTGACAACGCCATTATTCCCATGAAGGAGCGCGTTGTAGATATTAAGTATGATCCCGCTCGGTGGTTAGGCTCCAAAATTCGCAAGCGAGACGGTATCGTTTAACTCATGAAATTATTAATCCGTTGGGGCGCATTGAGCGCAGCTTTTTGGGTTGCAACTGCATTGATTCCAGGCATCGATGTTAAAGGTGGTTTCACAACATACCTATGGGTGGCACTCCTGTTTGGTCTACTCAATGCAACTCTTGGTTCTTTACTAAAACTTCTTACACTTCCAGCAGTTATCTTGACGCTTGGACTTTTTCTCGTCGTTGTTAATGCCGCGATTTTAATGCTTGTAGCGCGATGGAGCGACAAGCTAGATGTCAATAACTTCTGGTCGGCACTCTTTGCCGCTTTCATAATCAGCATCATTACACGATTGTTTTCTGGAGTTACAAAGAAAGCTCTACCCTTCTGAAATCACTGGTTCTTGTTTCAATAGGTGGAATCGCAGGAACGCTAGTACGGTACGCACTCGGTATAGCAATACCTGATACACGTAACGGCACTTTGGCAGCAAATTTAATTGGGGTTGCACTTGCAAGTGCGCTTTTAGTTTTAATGGAGCGACGTGGTGTTACTGAACTTCGCCACCTTTTGTTACCTGGATTTTGCGCAGGTCTTACAACTTTTTCTGCGGTAACGGCTCAATCCCTGGAACCGCGCGAAGGAGGAATGCTTTTCCTAGCGCATAACTTAATATTCTCATTGATGATTGTCGTAATTATTCTTCCTATAGCGCGCAGAGTAATTCCAGTGCGAACATGAATACTTTTTATGTGATTCTCGGTGCTGCGATTGGCGCGCCAGCACGTTTTGCAATCGATCAATACATATGTAGATTTTCATCTCGGCCATATGGAATATTTCTTGTTAATATTCTTGGTTCCTTCTTACTTGGTTTCACATTCAATAAAAGTGAACAGGTCTATGATTTCTTTGCGATTGGTTTTGCTGGAGCTTTCACAACATGGTCAACATTCATGCTAGATATTTTTTTAGCGTATGAACTGCGCCGCTACAAAGAGGCGGTATTAAACCTTGTCTTATCCCTTGGTATTGGTCTTCTGGCCGCTTGGTACGGCCTTCAAATCGGCTAAAAAATATTCAATTTGGATGCAAGAAAGACTCCATTCATGACATATAGCAATTGGAGGACCAATGAGTACATTATTAGCTATGAATACTCAAACTCGATTTGAGCAGTTATATGAGTCCCACGTGGGCTCCATATATAAGTACTTCACTCGCCGGAGCGCTATCTCGGATTGTGAGGATTTAACCTCCGAAGTCTTCACAATTGCATGGCGCAAGATTGCAAAGATTCCATCTGATATGGAGCTTGCCTGGCTATATAAGACCGCTTGGAATGTTCTTGCAAATAAGAGGCGCAAGTTTATTGAAATCCCGATCGAAGAATTAGACATTGAAGGCGATGATATCGCCGACGTGGTCATTGAGGATGAGAGTTTAAAGGATGCCTGGTTAAGGCTCTCAATCCGAGATCGTGAAGTGCTACGACTAACCGCATGGGATGGTCTAGCACCAGATCAACTTGCCCTTGTTTTGAATATTTCAGTCAGTGGCGCGGGAGCGGCATTAAGTCGCGCCCGAAGAAAATTTGAAGAGGAGATGGTGAAATAATATGAACGATAATTTTGAGAGATTACAAAAGGCTGACCCCTCCCGCGAACTTGATCAATTAAGTAAAGCCCGCATCAAGGCGGCGATAAAGATCAAAAAGAGTTCATCACCCTCAATACTGAAGTATGTAGCTGCGATTACCTTGTTTGCAGTTAGCGGAACTATAGGTATTGGAATTGGCCGAGCAAGCGAGAATCAAAACTTTACAGTCATGAGCACTGATGAGGGCGCCCCCACACGACAGGATGCAGGCATCGCTAGTTCAAAAGTGGACTCCATGTATTTTGGCTTCGGTCGGATTTTACTCCAAACTGATCCCCAACTTAAAGGCGATGCTGGATTCGCCAATGGTTATATTTTTGTAAATAGCTCCGTGAAGCGAGAAGAATTAGTGAAGGCGGTTGCAGAGATAATTGGGGCGACTGGACCAGTATCTGCGCAGGAGCAATCACTATTTATTGGTTCACAGGATGGATCTTCCCCTAATGCAACAGTAGATGCTGAATCACTTATTAATTTCTACGGTTATAACCCTAGTAAATCTCCCTGGGACTGCAAAGATTCGGCAGGTTCGTCTACAGGATCAGAGGGCGAACCAGACATCAAGGTATGTGATTCAAATGGCTTTACGCTTCCCTCACGCGAGTTTGCAAGACAAGAGTTAAAGCGTGTTGTAGAACTACTTGGAATTGACATCAATATTGATGGGGCGGTCATTGAAGAACAGGACAAAAGCCTAAATGTTTATATCAATTTAGTAATCGAAGGCTCGAAGATTTCAATGCAGAGATTGGGGTTCAATCTCTCCTCCAAAGGTATTTATGGAATAAATGGGTTTGCTGCTCCAACAGAAAAAATCTCTGGATACGAGATAGTTTCGGCAAAAGATGCAGCAGAGCGAACTCTGGATGCGCGATGGAGCAACCTTGGGCCGATCTATCTCTCTGGTAACGACGTGGTGGCATATAGCGAACCCGCTTTGCCACGTTCTGGAGGGTTGACTGGTTCTAGTATTGAAGGCAAACCAATGATTGAGGCAATGATTGAAACCAAAGTGGCAACTTCAGCTACGTTAGAACTAGGAGTTTTTTACAACCAAGGACAAACACTAATTCTTCCGATGTGGGTGTTCACGGATAAAGAGGGTAGTAAATGGGGTGTACTCGCTATCGCTAGTAAGTATGTAAAATTCACTAATAATTAATGGGTTTTATTGCTCGTTACTTAAAGAGGGAGGCCATCCAGGCCTCGATCGCATCTGGATGGCGAGGTATGTTCTCACTCAAATTGAGATAACCAGTCTCAGTGACAAGCACATCATCCTCAATCCGAATTCCGATCCCTCGGTACTCTGGGGGAAAGAGTTCGTCATCAGGTTGGATATAAAGGCCCGGCTCAACCGTTAGAACCATTCCCGCTTCTAACTTAGCTTCGGTGTATTGATCTTTACGAGCTTGCGCGCAGTCGTGGACATCTAAGCCCAACATGTGGCTCACACCGTGCAAAGTCCAGCGCCTATGAAGACCTACTTCTGGACGCATAGATTCTTCAGCGCTGATCGTTAAAATCCCCAAATCAACTAGACCTTGAGCTAAAACCGTGTGGCACGCTTTATTGATTTCCAGGAAATCAACTCCTGCTCGAATTGCGGCGAAACCCGCTTTCTGCGCTTCATACACCAACATATATAAAGAGCGTTGAGCGGGAGAGAACTTTCCATTAATCGGCATGGTTCGTGTGATATCTGCGGTGTAATACGAATCTAACTCGACACCCGCATCTAGTAAAAGCAGATCACCGGTTTTAACATCACCATCGTTTCGCGTCCAATGTAGTACACATGTATGCGAACCTGCCGCCGAGATAGTGTCGTAACCAAGCTCATTTCCCTCGATCCGCGCTCGACCGTAGAAGGCCGCTTCAACAACGCGCTCGCCGCGAGGTGTGACAACTGCAGCCGGCAGTGCTCGAATAACATCGTTGAATCCACGATGTGTCACATCAATAGATTTCTGTAGTTCATTTACTTCGTACTCATCTTTGATTAATCGCGCGACAGATACAAAATTCTCCAATTCGCTTCCACGCGGATTTTTCTTTATTACTGAATCGACAAGATAATCAATACCACTTAAAGCAACTGCGGGAGTGCCATCTTTTAAAAGTGTTTTAAGCTCATCAACTTTGCGAACCTCAATCCCAAAACGCACTGATGCTTCATCGGTGGTAAATCGCCGGCCCACCCATAATTCACCGAATTTGCGATCGTTGTAAAACGCACTGGTATCTCGCGTTGATCGAGGTTGAATATACAAAATCGAATCATGTGCATCGCCAATTGGCTCCATCACTAATACAGCATCTGATGTAACTTCTTCGCCCTGAACACCTGTGTAATAAACGAACGCACTATGAGGACGGAAACGGTAATCAGTGTCATTACTGCGGACTTTTGAGTTTCCGCTTGGAATAATAATTCGTAATCCTACAAAAGCCTCAGAAAGTTTGGCCCGACGCGCAAAAGCGAAGGGAATCACCGCATCTTGGGTAATTCCATGTAGAGGCGATGGCGCCCAACCCGTAGTCATAAAATCGGCATACACATCAGAGGGTGGCACATCGTAAACACGACGGCTTTCTGCAGTTTTATCTTCCATAGCTTTAGCCTACAAGAAGCCCAATTGCTTGTGCAGTACAGTGGTTTTTCAGGCTCGAAACTTAGGTAAATCCAGTAACTCACCTTCAAGGGGACCATCCGGCGGACAGCTTTGGTTGAGTTCGGCAATTTCATCGACAGTCAACGCGATTGAGGTTCCAACTAATGAATCCAGAATTGATGCCGATGTCGAAGCGCCAGGAATTGGAATTGACGTTGGAAATTGAGCTAGATGCCAAGCGATAGTAATTGCATAAGGCGAGACTCCTCTTTGTTCGGCGATTGTGTTAAATACACCCATTTCCCCTGTAGCAATCTTTGAAAAACTATTCGTGCCTCCAAGAGGCGCCCAAGGCAAGTATGCAATTCCGTATTGAGTACAGATATCAATAACATCGGCCCAGAGTCGATAACGTGGGCTGAACTCATTTTGTACAGAGACGATTCCGCCTTGCTCTGGTGTTCCTCCAATTTCAATAGCACGGCGAAGCATTTCGGCGTTGACATTGCTGACTCCGATAGCCTCAACATAACCGTGCTCCTTCAAATTCAGAACATTTTCAATTTGCTCCTCATAAGAAATTGAAGGATCGGAGCGGTGGTGTTGCCATAAAGGAATCTTTGATAGACCCATTTTAGAAGCAGATGCTTCAACTGCACGATAGAGATAGTGCTTTGAGGAGTTTCGGCCAGAGAGTCCGAACATGGTGCCATTTTCTTCGCGCGTAATTCCCGCCTTTGTCGCCAGAACAACTTTCGACTTTTGCTCAGGACTTGCGTTCCAACTGCGAAAAGCATTACCGACGAGAATTTCATTATGTCCCATACTGTTCCAACTTGGCGCGTAAATGTCGGCCGTATCAAGAAGAGTAATTCCTGCGTTAAGGGCGGCGTGAATGACTGCAATCCCTTGATCTGGTTCGTTGACAAGATTTGGATTTCGCTTATTTGGAATCGATAAATGCATGCAGCCCAAACCGATTGCCGAGACTTCATAAGGGCCAAGTTTTCTCTGTGGAATCATTCATTGAGCCTACCAATGAAGATTAAAGGCCTAGGCTACTAAAATGAGAGTAAATCTGGCTACCTAGAAATGTGTAGAACTGAGGGAGAAGTGGAAAATGGCGATGGAGATTCGTGGCCTTGAAAACGCACTCGAGCGAGTGCTTTCGCTAACTAAGAGTTCTGATACACGGGTGATGATTGGGCTAATTGGGAAGCCCGGCGCAGGTAAGTCAACGCTCTCAAACTACCTTTTAAAGAAACTCCCTAAAGAAAGTACGGCATTAGTCCCAATGGACGGTTACCACTTGAGTAACACCCAACTGGAATTATTAGGCCGCTCTGATCGGAAAGGCGCTCCGGATACCTTCGATTCGCATGGCTTTGTAGATTTATTGCAAAGAATAATGTCAAACCCAATAGATGAAATTTATTTTCCAATATTTCACCGTGAAATCGAAGAATCTATTGCTGCAGAGGGCGTCATTCATCCGCACACTTCACTAATTCTCACGGAGGGAAATTATTTACTCTTAGATATTGCTGGCTGGTCAGGGGTGGCAAAGACCCTTACCGAGAGTTGGTTTATAGATGTAGATAATGACAAGAGAATGGCAAGGCTTGTAGCTAGGCATATCAAATATGGGAAAAGCTTTGAAGATGCCCAAGCGTGGGCACATGGAAGTGATGAGGCAAATGCCGAGTTAATAGAGACCACGCGGGCAAATGCCGACGTTATTGTTAATTTGGATTAACCGCTAAACTTTCGCTTGCAACTCGGAGACGTCGCATAGCCCGGTCGAGTGCGCCTCACTGCTAACGAGGTAAGGTTTAATCGCCTTCAGGAGTTCAAATCTCCTCGTCTCCGCCAGATTGATGAACAAAAGGGGTACACCTTCAAAGTGTTAACGGCAAACCGAATAGATCTCAATCCCATGCACATAGCGGATTTGAAAGCAATATTTGGCGCACGATTCACCACGAATGAATCTGTTCTAGTTCAACACAGTCGAGACGAATCTGCATTTCCACCAGTTTTGCCTTCAGCAGTTATTTATCCTCATAACACCGAAGAGGTCTCAAAAGTTTTGGCTTATTGCAATCAAAAGCTAATTCCAGTCGTTGCATTTGGGGCTGGATCTTCATTGGAGGGGCATGTTCTGCCGCTTAAAGGTGGCGTCAGTTTAGATATGACTGAGATGAATAAAATCATTGAAATTTTACCGGAGGATTTAACGGTGCGAGTTGAAGCCGGTTTAACTCGAATTGCACTAAACAATCAACTTGCTGACGTAGGGTTATTTTTCTCAGTCGACCCAGGAGCCGATGCAACTATTGGCGGTATGGCATCTACCGGAGCCGCGGGTACGACAACTGTGAAATATGGATCTATGCGTGAAAATGTTTTAGCACTCACTGCAGTATTAGCAGATGGCACAATCGTAAAAACTGGTAGACCAACTAGAAAACTGTCTGCAGGTTTTGACCTAACACGCCTGCTAGTAGGCTCCGAGGGAACTTTAGCAGTGATGACCGAGGTCACTTTAAGGGTTTTTGGAATTCCAGAGAAAATGTCCGCTGCAATTGCGCGCTTTAAAACTTTGGCAGATGGTGTTGCCGCAGCTACTGCAATTGTGCAAATGGGAACAAATATTGCACGTTGCGAGTTTCTCGATGAAGCCAGTATAAGAAATGCAAATCAACACAGTGGCTTAACATTGCCTGAACAACCAACTCTTTTATTTGAATTTCATGGCAGTCCGACAAACGTGGCATCTGATGCCCAAAGTGTTGCTGAAATAGTTGCTGAATTCGGTGGAACTAATTTTGAATGGACGAGTGATGAAAGTGCCCGTCGAAAACTTTGGCAGGCTCGTCACGATGCATATTGGTCAAATGTGCACATTTATCCTGGAAAAAGAATTGTAAGTACGGATATGGCAGTCCCCCTTTCCGCGCTTGCCAAAGCCGTAGAAGCTTGTCACGAGATATTAAGCACCCATAACTTTCAATTCAGCATCTTCGGACACGTTGCCGACGGAAATTTTCATTGCATGATTATCACGGATCCATTAAATCCGAATGAATTAGCCGTTATCCGTGAGATTACCCATGCAATGGCATCAAAAATTATTGCAATGAACGGGACTTGTACTGGCGAACATGGAATTGGTATGGGGAAGATCGAATCATTAGTTGAAGAGACTGGTGAGAATGCGGTTGCACTTATGAGGACCATAAAAAACGCTATGGATCCAAATGGAATCTTGAACCCAGGTAAAGTATTGGCGCTAAAATAACCGTGAGTTCTAAACCCGAATAACTTCTTCAATCAGACGCTCAAGTTGGTGAGGGTCCAATTTTTACTGGAGATTCATTGATCTGGATTGATATGCCTGTTAGGAAAGTACATAAAACAAACCTTGAGAATCTCCATACAGAAAGTATTACTGTGGGTTCTATCGTAGGCGCTGTTGCACCCTGCGAGACCAAAGGGAACTTTGCCATCGCGTGCAAAGAAGGCTTTGCGATGTGGGGAAATAACGAACTAGAAATTCGCGATCCTTTTCTTTCGAATCCCGATTACAGAATGAATAATGCAAAATGCGATACTCGCGGAAGATTTTGGGATGGAAGTTGTCGGATGGATTTTGAACCCGGTAGAGGCAAATTCCAAAGGTTTTGTAGTCAAGGAATTCCACCACCATTCTCGGCGGGAGATGGCATCGATTAGCGTCGCCATCGACAAAGTCGGCGGAACTGTTAGCCCATTACGAACATCTCGCAAGCGAGCTCCGGCTACTGGTACATCGACAGTGAGAATCAGGTTGGTTACGCCAGCTTTTCTCGCTCGCCCTACCAATTGCATTGAGGCATCTCGATCTTTCCACATATATAACTGAAACCAATTTGCGCCCTCCACTGAAGCTGAGAACGCATCCTCGATCGAAGTTGTGCCAACGGTCGATAACGTGAAAGGAACTCCATACTTTTCAGTTGCTCTTGCTCCCGTTAACTCGCCTTCGGCATGCATCCGAGTAAAGGTTGCCTTGAGCGTCAACGAGTGCACAAAACCAGGAATAGAGTCAAATTTCCAGCAAATCTTGGAGCTTTACTTACTTGAGTTGTTAAAACTTAATCAAAAAGTTACAACTTAAACCGTTGTCGCACTTCAATTCGCAGGGTACTGTTCCTCAACGGTGGAAAGAACTAACGGTGTGAATTCGCCATTGGAAACGCTTCCACCGCTAACTCGACAATTATTGTGCTCCAGAAAGGACACTATGAAGGTATCAATAAAGAGGGGACTCTTAGGAGTTCTCACCGCATCCGCACTGGTTGCGGGTTTATTAGTGGGAATTGCTCCTGCACACGCAGCGAATGGTGCGAATTGTCAGGTAAATACTCCTACAAATAAAGCACAATGTGATCTCATCACTGTTGCTTTGATTGGTAAAGTTGTGACCTTGGATGCTAATAATCCAAGTAGAACAAGTAATCCGAACTATGTAACAAGGCTTTTAGTTCAGGGACAGCTCTTCCGTTATGACATCAAGGGCGTTGCACAGCCAGATCTAGTTGATAAGTACACAGTTTCAGCTGATGGCCTTACTTACACAATGACTCTTAAGGATATGAAGTATTCAGATGGAGTAACCCCAGTTACTGCAGATGATGCAGTATTTAGCTGGGAGTACAGCCAGAAGAACGTTCCAGGATTCAACTCTGTAACAAGTGTCGTTGCAAGTGATGCAAAGACAGTTGTATATACATTATCGGCACCATTCTCTGACTTCCCACGTGCACTTGCTGGAATTTACGGCGTGATCAACCCACGTAGCAAGGCCGAAGGAAATCCTACTTACTGGAAGAATCCACTCAGCGCCGGCCCATTCAAAATCAAGTCTTGGGTAGAAGGTTCTGATGAATTCGTAGTCGATATCAATAAGAATTACTGGGCAAAGCCTGCAGTGAAGGAAATTCGCTTCCTTGCAGTACCAGATCCAGTCACTCGCGTTCTTGCACTTAAGCAAGGTACAATCGATTATGCATTCGACCTTCCAGCATCAATCGGTCGCAATCAACTAAACGATACGAAGATATTCCGTTCGCAACCTTGGCAACTTGCGGGAACTTTCACCATTGACTTCAACATGGTTAAGGCAGTTGGCACACCATGGGCTGATCCAAGGGTGCGTCAAGCGCTTTCATATGCTCTAGACCGTCAGCAATTTAGCGATCTAGCATTTAATGGTGATGTCATACCTTCTTGCGCTCTGACTTTCCCATCGCATCCAAATTACCTCTGCGTTAAGCCAGGCGGAATCAAACAAGATCTCGTAAAGGCGAAGGCACTTCTTGCCGAGGCTGGTGCATCTGCTGGGTTTAATATCCGTCTCAGCGTATTCAACCGTCCAGGTTGGGCTGATGCCGCAGCTGTTATCGCATCACAATGGGCAAAGATTGGCGTTATCGCCACTGTTGCTGCTGAGCCAGATGCGGTCGGAGCTGCAGGTCAAAATAACGGTACCTTCGAGGTTCAGTTGTCAGGTTATGGTTCAACATGGTTGAGCGGTGGTCTTGCTACTTACATCGGATCTAAGGGTGCTTGGACTGGTTGGTCAAAATCAAAGTCTAATGACGACCTCATTGTTGAATACGATGCTGCGCAAGGTAAGAAGGCACAGCAAGCAGTACTCACGAAGATCGAGCAATTTATCTGGGATGAGTCAGCACACCTTGTTGTTGGACAGCGTTCAGGTTGGGGAGCATCACGTCTTCCTGCAGGAATCTTCCAGAACCAGACTGCTAACGATCAGTACGCCGTATTGCAGACACCCGCTCTAGACGGTGCGATTGCGGTAGTGAAGCCTGTTAAGACGAAAATCACATGCGTTAAGGGAAAAGTGACTAAGAAAGTTAGGGACTACAAACCTGTCTGCCCAAAGGGCTTCAAGAAAAAGAAGTAGCGGTAGGTAAAAAGCTAGTTATAAATCTGAGGGAGGGGCCGAGAGGTCTCTCCCTCAGATTTATTTAGCAAAATTACATAGATTCATAATTTCCCCGCGACATTTCATAGACGTAACACCAGGTTTTACATATCATTTTGCTAACCGCCCAATCTCAAGATTGGCCAACTGTGACAAGGACTGGAAACGTTAACAATGGCCTCATCAACGATAGATCCAGGAGCACCAGCTGATGAAATTTCAGCCGAACAGAGAGTTCCCGATAAGAATCGGATCGCCTTGCGTAGAACACTACTTGGCAGATTTATTCGATCTCTCGTAGTTGCATTCTGGGTAATGTTTATCGCCTTCTCGCTACTTCGCTTTAGCCCAGGAGATCCGATCCGCCTAGCGCTCGGAACGGATGCAACTGAGGAAGCAGTTGCTGAGATGAAGCAGAGATATGGGCTAGATCAGTCCTTCTTCGTCCAGTTCTACGACTACTTCACTGGATTCTTCAGTGGCGATCTTGGCACGTCATTCTTCTCGCAACGTGAAGTGACCGAAGTGATTGCAATGCACCTTCCGGTTACACTCATGATCATTCTCCTTTCAATGGGAGCAGCAATTCTTATTTCAATTCCAATCGCACTATCTGTTGCGCTAAGTCGCCGCGCATCTATCACCTATTTTTTCCGTACCTCAACCTCTATTTCACTAGCGATTCCGGGCTTCTTCCTTGCACTCCTTGGGCTTTTGCTTTTCGGCACAGTCGTAACGTGGGTACCAGCAGCTGGCTACGAGGGAAATTTCCCAAGCAATCTCAAATACCTCTGGTTACCTGCGCTAGTTAATTGTTTCTCACTAGTTCCAATTCTCTCCCGCGTACTCCATAGCTCCTTAATGGATACTCTCGATGAAGAGTTTGTAGAAACCGGAGTTATTCGCGGCGTTGGAAAGTTAAAGTTCTATTGGTCCTACATGCTTCGCCCATCGCTTGCGCCAACGGTTGTCTTAGTTAGTTATATGGTCGGCATAATGATCGGCGGAACCGTGGTTATGGAGATGATCTTCTCGCTACCTGGAATTGGCAGAGAGTTGATTGAGGCGGTGAGCACCCGCGATTATGCCATCGTTCAAGGAATCGTGATGATCTTCGGATTTATTGTTGTCTTCACCAGCTTTATTGGAGATTTGCTTGGCTACCTACTTGATCGACGGGTGACACTTTCATGAGTAAAAAAGTTAGAAAAGTTAGACCAGTGGGAACTCTCGGCATCTACATTGGATCCGGAATGATGGCTGCAATGTTGCTGGCTGGCCTTTTAATACCTTTGTTTGGTAAGTATGATGCTAATGAAATTAGCGCTGACCAAATAATGCCACCAAGTCGTGATCATTTATTTGGTACAGATATGTTGGGGCGCGATATCTTTGCACGCGTCTTCGATGCGGTATTTATTGATATTGGAACTGCTTTTGCCGGGGTATTGATCCCGCTAGCAGTCGGAACAATTATCGGCACCTTGCTTGGTATCTCACGAAACCGAAAATTTAACTCATTTATCGGATCTCTTATCGATGGCATCAATGCCTTCCCGTTTTTGATCTTCGTTATCGCACTTGTCGCTTTCCTCGGCGCTGGCTTAGGAAGCATCATCCTTGCGCTCTCACTAGTTAACTGGGCTCGATATGCTCGTATCGCCAGAACTAGAGCAGTTGTAGTTAACCAACAAGGCTATGTTGAAGCGGCGCGAACTCTTGGATATAAACCAACCCGCATACTTTTTCGCCACATCATTCCAAATGTTTCATCTGAAACCCGCGCATATGCGCTCAGCGATTTTATTATTGTGATTATTGCAGTTGCCGCACTTTCCTTCCTCGGACTCGGTGTCAATCCGCCACAAGCCGAATGGGGTGCGATGATTAAAGATGGTGCAAATATCATCACCCTTGCTTGGTGGTCAGCGGTTTTCCCAGGTCTGGCCATTTGCTGGGCAGGAATTTCGGTAGCAGTTTTCTCTGAAGGCTTGAGCGCAAGAATTGGTGAGGGCAATCAGCGATGACTTCTGATGTAAAGCTTCTCGATTTAAGTAATGTCGCAATCGGCATTGAACGTCGCAAACGCGAGACTCTCGTGCTTGTTCGCGAAGCAAATTTCGATGTTAATTATGGCGAAATGGTCGGAATCGTAGGCGAATCTGGTTCCGGTAAGACGATGGTCTGTCGAGCAATTATCGGAACACTTGAACGTCGTGGTGCATCCGTAATTGGTGGAGAAGTTCTCTTTGAAGGTCTGGACTTGAGAACGATTAATGAAGCGAAATGGAAAACACTTCGCGGAAAAGTTATCGGCTATGTTCCGCAGAGCGCACTCGCTGGTCCAAACCCGGTCTTAACGATCGAGAAGCAATTGGCTGAAGCGTTATCGCAGGTTGAAGGAACTGGTTCTATGAAGAATCGATCTAAGGAACTCCTTGATCTCGTGAAAATTCGTCGCGTGGACACTGTTATGAAGCAGTATCCATATCAACTTTCTGGCGGAATGAGACAGCGTGTGATGATCGCATGCGCACTTGCCAGTAAGCCAAAGCTTTTAATCGCTGATGAGCCAACTACTGGCCTTGATGTGACAGTGCAATCTCAGATCATGGAACTTCTGCGCGAGATCCGCCGCGATTTGGGTACTGCAATTATTTTAATCTCACACGATCTAGCTCTTGTAGATGAAGTATGTGACAAGATTGTCGTGATGCATGCCGGCGCAACTGTAGAGATTGGCCCTACCGCGAGCATGGCAAAGCCGCGCCACCCATACACGATCGCCTTAAACTCATCTCGTATCGATGTTGCAAAGCCTGGCGGTGAACTTTTAACTATCAAAGGAAACCCACCATCTGTTGGTCAATGGAATCCGGGATGTCGCTTCGCCGAACGTTGCGATTACAAAGAGCAAGATTGTCTAGTTGGAGATCATCCAGCACTCTCTGGTAAAAAAGGTGAACACCAGAGCGCTTGTCTTCACACCGATAAGATTGGAAAAATCTGATGAGTAAGCGCGATATTTTGATGGAAGTAGAAAATGTCAGCGTCACTTTTGACTCTGGTTCAAGCGTTGTTGAAGCGGTAAAGAAATGTTCTCTCACCGTACACGCAGGTGAACCAATTGGAATCGTAGGCGAATCAGGTTCTGGAAAATCAACGCTTGCCAGAGTTATGGCAGGCTTACAAACGCCATCAGCTGGTGAAATCCGCTTTCGTGGCGATAATGTTTTTAAAGGAAATAAATCTTTCCAAAGCGGAAATCGAAATGAAGTGCAGATGGTCTTCCAAGATCCTTATGGCAGCCTTAACCCTCAATTAAATGGACTCTCTGCGGTAGCGGAGGCGGTTCGAATCCATACCAAGGTCGGTAAAGATGAGGCAGAACATAAGGCGCTAGAGCTATTAGATCGGATGGGTATCGGAAAGTTAGATGCTCTCAAGCAACCTCGCCAGTTATCTGGTGGTCAGCGACAACGTGTGAGCGTCGCGCGCGCTTTATCTGCCAACCCAACAGTGTTACTTGCCGATGAACCAACATCTGCAATCGATCAGAGCGCGCAGGCACAACTTCTAAAGCTCTTTTTGGGGCTTTTAAATGATGGCCTTGCAATCGTGTTGGTTTCACACGACCTTGGTGTAATTCGTTACCTCACCAAGCGGGTATATGTGATGAAAGATGGCGTCTTTGTTGAATCTGGAGATACCGAAACAGTCTTTAACGATCCGCAAGAGGAGTACACCAAAATGCTTCTTGCCTCAATCCCTGGAGAGCTAGGAAAAGCTGCTCGGGCGAAGTTAAAGAGATAACTTTAAATAATTATCTAGCTAGATTCTTACTTCGACCGTAGTTCCACCATCGACCACAAGTGTCTGCCCGGTTATAAATGAAGCCTCAGCGGAGGCAAGAAAATAAATCGCCGCTGCTTGCTCACTCATCTTTCCAAGGCGCCCAAGTGGGATTGCCGCTACTAATTTTTCTGGGGTTGTAAGACCCTTATCCTCAAGGTCATTCAACCATCGACTCTCAGTAAAACCTGGTGCGATCGCATTTACGCGAATTCCATCGCTGGCCCATTCAACTGACAGAGTCCTAGTTAGCGCTTCAATCCCTGCCTTTGAAACGCTATAAGAAGCGCGTTTTGGCAGGCCAACTCGAGCGACGATAGATGAGACTGAGACGATTGCGCCAGCAGGGGATTTCTTTAGGTAGGGATAAGCGATCTGCGATGCTTTAAAGGCACCATTTAAATGAACAGATGTAATCTGATCCCAATCGCTATCGCTATAGGTATCAGTTGCGCCTTGGCGAAAATTACCAGCGTTATTGACAAGTACATCAAGGCGTCCAAATTTGGCGATGAGCTTTGCAACGCCCGCTTCAATATCTTGCCGTGAAGTGACATCTATTTTAAGGCCAATACTTCGATTACCTTCTCGGTCTAGCTCTTTAAGAGCTGATTCGATATCGCCCTCATTGAGGTCAGAGATTGCAACGTTATATCCATGTGCAAAGAACTTTTCTGCAGTTGCAAAGCCAATACCGTGGGCGCTACCGGTGATGATTACAACGGGTGCAGCACTAGCCATTAGAGCTCCTTGCTACTTGTCACTAGAATTTATAACTCATCCACCGTGGTGGCCCCGCTAGAGCATCGGAAAGATCCGGCAGATCAGGAACCGCCAATCTAAATCCTTTGCCATCGTGTGTATGACCAGATTGGCGGCGATCTAGAATCATTTCAGCGAGGGGATCAACGCTGGCACCTGGTGCGGAGTATTCAATTGAGAATGTTGGTGAATCAATAATTGAAGCGATCTGGTGATGGATAGCGTCATAGACGTGCCATGAAATTGCCAACTTACTATTGGCCATATATTCATTTAATAAAACCATCCGAGATAAGCCACCTTGGCAGGTTGCATCCATTCGCAACATATCTAGTGCGCCAGTTTCAATAAATGCCTGCGGATGATAGAGATGAGTCTCATCATCACCACTTGCAAGTGGAACATCAAGGAGGCGACGCAACTCAACTAACTCAGCGATGCTGCCTGGAATAAAGGGATCTTCGACCCAAGCAAGATCTAAACCTTTAACGACCTCATAGGCCTCTTGCGCGGTGCGACAAGACCAAGCAAGATCTGTTGAGACGGGGCAGAGGCCAGTTGCAAGCGCTGCTTCTATGCGCTCGCGCGTCAATTTTGGATTTGCGCCGACCGGTAACTTCACGCCAAATGCGCCTGCAGCAACTGCAGCTTCAACTTCCCAAGCGATATCTTCTGGTCCGCGTGATGGTGGGTATCCAACAACAGCCCACATTGCATGCTCTTTTTCTTTCTTTCCAAAACTGTCTACAACTGTTGTGCCTTTATGGCGAGCAACCGCATCGTGTGTCGCTATATCAACGAGTGAAAGTCCGCGAAGTGATGCGCCAGATGAAAGTGGCGCACTCATTCGTCGCAAAATCGCATCAAAGGTGTTGATTGGATCGCCATCGAATATCTCTTTATATGGTTCTGCAATCAGCGTATTCACCGTGTCAGCAACAGGAGTGCCGCGATCAAGTGAGAAGGCTTGCCCTTTTGTTCCATCTGCAAGTTCCACAGTAACAATCGCAAAGCCGCGCGAACGGATTACATATTGGCCGAGTACGACTGGCGAAGGAAGATTAAGAGTAATCCGGCGAGCCGAAAGGCTCTTTATCTTTGGAATCGCGCCTTTTCCCTGCGCAAGTGAATCAATCACGGTTCCACGGAATTCTGCGAGGAGTAAATCCACCATCGATCGTTAGCATCTCACCAGTGATATAACTTGCATCATTAGATAAAAGGAATTTCACTCCGGCGGCGATCTCTTCTGCTTCACCAAAACGTTCCATAGCGTGCATTTCTCTAATTGATGGATCTACTCTTCCTGATCTCAACCCTTCTTCAAGGAGCGGAGTATTGATATAGCCAGGTACCACGGCATTGACGCGGATACCGAACTCGGCCCATTCCACCGCGAGGGTACGAGTGACTGAATCAATACCTGCCTTTGCCGCCGAATATGAAACTCTGCGGGGCCAGCCAAAAATATGGGAAACAGAGGAGAAATTTACGATTGCGCCCGGGCGCCCACTCTTTATCCAGAAACGTCCGGCGGCTTGATTCGCAAAGAAGGTGCCATCTAGATGGCAAGAGATCATCGCTCTCCACTCTTCTGGTGTCGTCTCGATACTTGATTTATTTGTGGCATATCCCGCGGCTGCAATTAAAGCTGAGAAACCACCGCGCCAATCGAGGGTTCCTTTAAATGAATCTTGAACAGATTGATAATCAGTGACATCTGTCTTGAAGAACTTAACACGATCTTTTCCGAACTCTTGCGCCAATTCGTCTATGCGCCCCTCTTTCATATCAAGCAGAGCGGCGTGTAGATCTGGCCAATCGCGCATCGCACGTTGTGCGCAAGAGAAGCCGAGGCCGCTGGTGCCACCTGTTACTACGATCGTGTCGTGTTCAATATCTCTGCGATTCATTTCTCTCCAAATTCAAAAATTAGGTAATGGGAATTGGTGGACAAAAAATTAATCTTGTAAGTAAAGAGTCATTTCTACTTCAATGCAAAGTTCGGGGAGCATTAGGCGACTGATTTCAACAAAGGATGAAGCAGGCAGAATATCTGCAAAGAATTCACCATGTGCTTTTGCAACTCCTTGCCAATCATCGATATTGGTCATATATACCCGAGTGCGAATTACATCTTTATAAGTTGCGTCTAACTCTTTCACAGCTCTTTCGATCTCTTCAAAAATATATCTCGTCTGACCATATGCATCATTAGGGAACATAACTTTGCCATCGCGTGTGGTGGAACTTGTTCCTGCAACTTCGATGAGATTTCCAATCCTTACCGCTCTGGAATAACCAACAATTGGTGCCCAAGGGCGATTTCCATCGACGCGCCTAACTTCTCCCATTAACAAACTCCCATTCTAAAATTTGAGCCTTAAATATAGCGAATTGACTGATATCTCAGCCTAACAGTTGCATAAATTGAGGTCAATGAATTTCTCATACAGAGTTTGAGGTCAAGAAAATTCATCAAAACCATTTTAATTTTCTTAAAAAAACATTAGCGTTAACCCATGTCACTCACCGCTAATTGCACCTTTGATCTAAATACTTCAAATGATTACAAAGGAAAACGTAGCGGCTATATCCAGATTGGTGACTCGACGAATAATAGCGGCTGGGCCCACCACTGCGTTCCAATAACTTCGGTAAAAAACGGTAGCGGGCCGCGAGTATTAGTACTTTCCGGAAACCATGGAGATGAGTACGAAGGTCAGGTTGCAGCCCTAGATATTGCTCGTCGTTTAGAAGTTGCGGATGTTAAAGGTGAAATTTTAATCATTCCAGTGTTATCTATTCTTGCATCTGCCGCTGGTACACGGCTTTGGCCAAATGGACAGAATTTCAATCGGGTATTTCCTGGAAAAGTAGATGGAACAATTGCCGAGAAACTCGCATTTTTCCTATCAAATGACTTATTTCCTACCTGTGATTCCGTAATCGATATGCACAGCGGTGGACGCAGTATGCACTTCATTCCAAGTATCACGATGGTCTGGGTTTCTAATGTCGAAATGCGAAAAGAAATGCTCCGACAGTCGCTTATGTGTAAGAGTGAGTTTACTCTTCTTGGAGGAGAGCAGCCTTCTACCAACCCAGACTCGCTCCTGCCAGGTGATGTAGTTCGACAAGGTAAGGCGGTCGCAACCGGCGAATTTGGCGGATCTGGAGTCACTACAGCGCAATCTATGGCCGTTATTAATAGCGGACTTGAGAATTACTTGCGCGGTATGGGTGTTTACGTGGGTGCAGATGTCGCCGCCAGCGTTTACGCAGATTCGATAGATAAATCTGGAAAAATCATTGATTCGCGAGATCATTCAGTTTCATTTGCAAGTGCGCCAACAGATGGGATATACGAGAATCGAGTTGATCTACATCAGCACGTCGAAGTTGGAGATTTAGTCGGCCTTATTCATAACTTCAAAAGCGCCGACAATGAAGTTGTAGAAGTGCGGGCAAGGCGCAGTGGAACGGTAGCGCTCGTTCGCGGATATTCACCGGTAACCACCGGTGATGTGGTTTGCCAAATTGGTGAGCTTTTCCCCGATATCGAAACTTTCGAAAAGTCCATACAAGAAATGAGCGCGCGATGAGCGGAACAGTTTCATCCTCTATTGACTTCGATAAGCGCGGCAAGGAATCCGGTTATTTACAAGCTGGTGATTCCACCAATAACAGTGGTTGGGCGATCTTCAATCTCCCAATACATTCCATTAACTCTGGACCTGGTCCAAAAGTTTTAATCATCGGCGGCAATCACGGAGATGAGTATGAAGGTCAATTCGCTATAGCTAATTTAATCCGCGAACTAAAAGTGGACGATATTGCGGGAGAGTTGATTGCTATTCCTTCTGTTTCATTTCCGGCTAGTTTTGCCAGCACTCGTCTTTGGGCAGATGATACTAATTTCAATCGCATCTTCCCCGGCGATGAAAATGGCAGAATTCCCCAGAAAATCGCCCATTATTTAGCGACTGAATTGATCCCTCGCGTTGACGTTGTAATCGATATTCATAGCGGCGGAAGGGGACACCACTTCCTTGAGAGCGCAACTGCAACTTGGAGTGATGATAAGAAATATAGAAGTGATTTGATTAAAAACTTAAATGGATGGAATACCCGTTACTCTCTTATTTTCCCTTCACATCCTGGGACAAATGAGAGCTCGCTGCTGCCTGGATATGTAGCAAGCCTAGGAAAGTCCTTATTTACTGGGGAGTTTGGGGGATCTGGAGTTACTTCCGCCACGAGCAATCGAATAACTAGAGCAGCACTAGTCTCAGCGCTAAAGAGCATTTCATTACTGAAACCAGATTGGCACAGCGATAGCTATGATCACAAAGTGGCAGTAGAAAATCGTGAATTTATCGATATGCGCAGCAGCGATACATACCACTGGGCCGAAGAAGAGGGCCTGTATCAAAATAAGAAGAGACTTGGGGATAGAGTTGAAAAGGGCGAATTAATAGGAGCGATTCACTTCCCGGATTCTGCAGATCGTAAACCGCACCTAGTTTTGGCTTCACGCTCCGGAACAGTCGGAGTAATTCGTGGATACCCACGCGTTAAGCGCGGGGATTGTCTAACCCTTATTGGCGACAGTTACAGCGATCTTAGCCAGCTGCCAGAATAAGTCTTTTTAACTGAGCGATCGCGCTCTCTGACCCATCAATAATCTGGCTGGCAATGTCGGTTAACTCATCGTTGCCACGGTAGAGCGATGACCACTTCCGCTGTACGAGCGGGATATCAATCGCTTCTATACCTAACCGATCTTGAATTCCAAATTCGAATGAGATCTCTCCGCTTGCCAATTTAATTTTCGCTAAAGATATCTCTGCCTCAATCTTCTCAACCTTAATATCAGGGTCAATATCACCTTCTCTGGAATCAAATGGATCACCGCTGGCAATCGTGTTTACTATCGCTGCTGAAAGATCCCACCAGGGACCCTTTGTACTAGATCCGACAATTGAATACAGCGGTTCATTTAATTGCAATTCAATCGATTTCACCGACTTTGGATCTAGCGGTAGATAAGCAGCGAGATTCTCAAGTGCGTTATGTGAAAAACCGCTATATGGATAGTAACGAAGTGAGATTTGATGCAGCGCATCGCTGGGATTTGTAATAGGAAGTTGATCTACGACTCCAAATCGCTCGCTCAGACCGCCTGGGCCATCAACAATATAGAGCGGAGCAGGCGATGACTCAGCTGCTTCAAGTGTCGAAATCGTCCCCATCAGGGCTGCGTGGATTCTGGTAAATCGAGTTGCACCGTTCTGAGAACGCGACGCATTTGCACCACCACCGATTGCAGCTGATGCAAAGTGCAGGGCTTGCGCTTTTTTATCATCACTTAACTCAAGAAGATTTGCAGTTGCTAAAGCGGCACCGAAAATTCCAGAAGTTGCACTCGCATGCCAGTTACGTGAATGAGATGGCTGCAGAACTTGTGCAAAGAGGCTAGATCCGTGATAGCCCGCGATTACTGCGCGGAGAAAACTCTGCGAATCAATCTCTTTGCTAAAGAGATGTGGCAGTAGGGCAGAGAAGATAATTGATCCTGGGTGAATGAGTAGCTTCCAGTTAACATCATCTAGATCTGAAAAACTTGAAGCTTTGGCGAAGTAGGCAACGTTAGAAAGTTGGTCTGGACTTAATTGAGTAGCAATTTCTTTCTTTCCAGAGAGCAGTAAGTGGAGATAATCAGAGAAGAGTAGGCAGGCACGATCGCGGTCTTCCAGCTTAATCTCTACCGTGCGCAAAGCCACATCGATCAACTCTTGATCTGACCAACTCCTGGAAGCATTACTCATAATTGAAGGGGCTAGATAACGCCCTGCGAGCTAGCTCGCTCGATAAATTCCGTCTCAATCACACTTACGCGCGGTTTTTCTCCTTCAATTCCTTCAAGGATTAAGAGCGCTGCTTCTCGACCAATCGCCTCGGTATCACGATAAACCGTAGAGATATTGTCGGAGAAGACTTCTAGATAAGGGAGTTGATCGAGTGCGATAAATGCTATCTCCTTGCCCATAGTTAGATTCTTCTCTTTCAGGGCTCTACTGATTCCCATTAAAGCGCCGTGCCCACCGGCGAGAATTGCAGTAGGAGCAGGGTTTCTATTGAGCAAGATCCGGGCATGCGATAGCGCATAATCGGCATCAAAGCCACCAATCGCTAAGAGATCCGGCTGCACCTTTAAATTTACATCTTCAAATGCTTTGGTAAATCCATGTAATCTATTTCGGGTCGGATAAACATTATTCGAACCAGTAACAAATGCAATCTCGCGATGGCCTGACTTGATTAACTGAGTAACCGCCTGATGGACTCCTGCCGCGTGATCGGCTAGGACTGCACTTGCGTTCACACCTTTAACTTCACGATCAAGGAGAACAATTGGGCAACGCGGACCAGTCAAATTCTTTTTTATATATGGAGAATCTTCAGAGACAAGGGAAGCGATGATGCCATCGACGCGCCGGCGACGAAGAAGTGAGAAGTTCCGATTCTCATTCTCAATATGTCCATCAGAATTGACTAAGATCATTGAGTAGCCATTGCGTCGCAATTCTTGTTCGCAAGAACGGGCAAGGAGAGCAAACATCGGATTATTAATATCTCGAACAACGAATCCAATAGTTCGAGTTACGCCGCTACGAAGTGACTGTGCGATAAGATTTGGTTCGTAACCCAGCTCATCTGCAACCTCCTTCACTCGCTTTCGCATTTCATCGGAGACATCGGGATGCCCCGAGAGCGCGCGAGAGACGCTAGATAGCGCAACCTCAGCCTTTGCAGCGACTTCGCGAATGGTTACACGTTGATTTACGGAAGGTCCGTGCTCTGATTTCTTACTTGCCACTTCTAAACTCCTTTTCAGATCTAATAAATTCGATGTAAAGTAAATTTCTCTCTTCGATTTCCAGGAAGATTCCCTGGAAACCAACTAAGTTCACTTTATTTGTCGCCCATTCATTTGCTACCAACTCTTGTCAGCGCAGAGGGCTCACGGTACTCTTTACTGGAAACGTTTGCTATAGACAAAAATAGGAGGGCGCCCCAATGGATTTGACCATTACGGCAATTGAGACCGAGCAGATCAGAGTCCCGCTGGTTCGCACCTACAGGGGTAGTCACTACAAGATGACCCATAGGTCAACGATTATCACCAGAATTTTTACCGCCAGCGGCCTGGTCGGTGAGGCTTATGCCGGTGATGAAGATGCTGGCCTTGCTGAGATTGATCAGATAATTCATGAAGAGATTGCGCCAAAGATCCTCGGAGAAGATGGATCAGCTATTGAAAGACTTTGGGAGATTGCGCGCCCTGCGACTTGGGATATTTTGCGAGATCGCCGACTTGGCCTAGTTGCAACCGCTTGTATTGATTTAACTCTCTGGGATCTTTACGCCCGTTCGCTTTCAACGCCTCTGTACAAACTTTGGGGCGGATATCGAAATTGGATTCCCGTAATCACTATCGGTGGTTACTACAACAGTGAGATGTCGATCCAAGAAGAAGTCGAATCACTTGTAGAACAAGGTTTTGCTGGAATGAAATTTAAAGTCGGAGGATTGACTCCAAAAGAGGATGCTAAGCGCTTTAAAGAGGCACGTCGGTACGGTGGAGATAACTTTAGGATCGCAGTTGATGCCAATCAAGGGTATTCAGTACCGGATGCGATTGAGTTCTCGCATTTAGTTCAGGGAGATAATCTCCTTTGGTTTGAAGAACCTTGCCAATGGCAGAACGATAAACGAGCCATGCGTGATGTTAGATATTCCGGAGGTGTACCCGTTTGTGCAGGTCAGACTGAATTCTCTGCCGCCGCCTGTCGAGATTTAATGGAAATTGGCGCAATAGATTTCTGTAACTTTGATTCATCGTGGTCTGGTGGACCAACTGAGTGGCGCCGTGCGGCAGCAACTGCGCATCTGTACGACATAAAGATGGCACACCACGAAGAACCACAAGCGGCATCACACTTACTTGCATCTATTCCACACGGAACTTACTTGGAGTTCTTCCATAAGGACCGCGATCCGATCTGGCATAACTTAATCGCTAATCGCCCACCGCTAAAAAATGGAAATATTACGCTCACGGATGCGCCTGGGCTGGGCTGGGAGTTAGATCGCGATTACGCAGAAAAGTATCGAATTAACGAACGCCGAACTGAGAAGTAGAAGTTATCGCGCTTTAAAAGCTTCGTGGCGAGCAACAATCTTCGCGGCATGTCGCCTTGATGCTTCATCAATCATTAGATCGCCATCGGTAGCGGCCCCCAGCCCCTGGCTATGCGCACTTTCATACTTTGCTATTAGATCGCCGGCACGCTGAAATTCGCTATCGCTTGGCGTAAATATCTCATTACAAAGTTCAATCTGATCTGGGTGGAGTACCCACTTGCCGTCGAAGCCGAAGGCGCGAACCCGCTTAGCGCTCTTGCTAAATTTCTCAGAGTTACGAATATCTACTTCTGGTCCATCGAAGGCGAGCTTTCCATTTGCGCGAGCCGCAACGAGAATTTTCATTAGGGGATAGAGCGTAAATTCCTTAAGATCGATTTCAGTTAGCGCATCAAGGGATACGCCGAGATCTGCAGCAAAATCCAGAGGTCCGTATGAGAGCGAGATTAGGCGAGGGTGCACCGCAATAGTTCCAACGTTGCTAAGGCCGGCCGCGCTCTCGATCTGTGCGTCAATAAAATAGGAGCCGCCAACGGAATCGAGTTCTTTAGCGCTTTCAACCTTGGGTACGACAAGCGAGAAGAGAGCACCGGTTGGAATTTCTTCTAGCGCAGCTAGATCATCTTTAAAGTATGGGGTATTTGTCGCGTTAACTCTGATTGAAATATAGCCTGCGCGAAAAGTTGGCTTCGATGCAAAGAGTTCAATTAAATTTTCTCGGGCACTTGCTTTCTCACCCGGTGCGACGGCGTCTTCTAGATCAAAGAGAATTTGATCGCAAGTGAGCCCTTGAGATTTTTCAACCATCTTTGCAGAACTTGCTGGAACGGCGAGCAATGATCGACGAAGATTTCCATCCATCTGACGACCTTCTCTCTAATCTAATTAACAACTTTGAACGATTAAGAACCATTGACCGCTAGATTGCCATGATTTACACTACTGGAAACCTTTCCAATAACTCAACCGCTTGAATGAGGTATCCCATGGCAGAACTTCTGGCTGGAGCAGCCGTCGTAAATATCGACCCTCCATTGCCCGCCGATCCGCAAGGTTTCGTCCGCCGCGCCTTTGCCGTACGTGATTCACTCGATGAATGCCAAGTTCGTGCCGTGGTCATCAGTAATGGCACAAAACAATTAGCGATCCTTACGGCAGATCTAGCAAATATCGACCCCTACTTTGCAGATCGCATCAGATCTACTATCTCGATTGCTGCTGGAATTGATTACAACTCTATTCTGCTTAATGTCAGCCACTCGCATGCTGGACTTTGGCCACGAGAGCACGGCGAGAAGTTGCATGGAGAATATGCAGATCTGACTCCAGGTGAGGTCGCATATTTTGAAAGGTTACCTTTTGATTACGCTAGCGCAGTTGTTAAAGCGATGGCGCGAATGAAGCCTGCTCGAATTTCTGGTGGAACAGGAGTAGCGCCAGGAATTGCAGTTAATCGCCGAGAACGAACTGAAGATGGCAGAACAATTCTGGGTTGGAATAAAGAGAACTTTATTGATGAAGAAGTACCGACGATCCGTATTGATGGCCTTAGCGGCGAAGCGATTGCAACCTTAGTTGGTTTTGGTTGTCATCCGGTCTCACTCGGTGGAGAAGTTCCTTATAGCGGTAGCGACTTTATCGGTCCGCTCCGTAACCAAGTGGAGTTAATCCGCGGTGGCATCTGTCTCTTCCTGCAAGGGGCAGCCGGAAATGTTTTGCCCCTAGAAGCTTTCTTTGATCAGCCAGGCCCAGAAGTTCTTATGGGTAAGCGCCTGGGGCTTGAAGCAGTACATGCAGTAGTCGATGCAGAACCTAGAGAGATAGAGATTGAGCGGATCGCATACGGTTCAGTAACCCCAATTGCGTTATATCGCAAACGAGTTAAGTCACCACAATCAACGCAACCAATTGCATCGATTAGAAAAGTACTCCTACTGCCACTTAATCCTGCAATGACGGTGAGTGATATGGAAGATGAATTAGCAGCAAAGCGGAGCGATTTTGAAGGAAAAAAAGCCGCTGGTGCTGGGCGCGATATTTTAAATCCGATCGGTTATCACATCGCTTGGCTTGAGAAATTTGTTAAATTATCAGCAACTACATCACTCCCAACTTTTGTTGAGGGAGAACTCTGGGTGGCACGTCTTGGAGATGTTGCTTTAGTTGGAACTCCCGGTGAAGTATTTAGTGAGATTGGTTATGAAGTAAGAAAGGCATCGCCCTTTAAAACGACGATCTTTGCCGGATACTGCCAAGGTGTTTTAGGCTATATCTCAACCCGCGCCGAATATCCTTACGGTGGTTATGAACCAGCAGTTGCCCAAAGAGGATATGGACATCCAGCGCCATTTGCACCAGAGGCGGGGGAGATGATCGCTGCTGAATCGATCGCGCTCTTGAGCCAATTATTTAAAGCAAATAACTAAACGCTAGCCACTCGTCCCAGTGCGCGTAGCGCAGCTGCTACAGCTTCCTGCTCTGAATCTGGATGCCAGAGCGCCGGCTGGCAGTAAACCTGTGGCAAGAGATCTGGAAGCGCATGCGTATTGGGATATTTCCAACCGCCTGGTGGGAAATCTTCTTTTCTTGGTAGATACATAATTGTCCCATTGGAGTAACCAAGAACAAACGTTTCAGGCATTGGAGATTTTTCCCGAATCTCTTCTCCGGTTTCAAAGAATGCTTCGACGCCAAGTCCTACCAGCGCAACATCTCCGATTCGTAGCGCATGTGCCAAGAAATCATCTGTTGGATTTGGATCACTTAGCCTTTCTAGTGTCGCCGCCACCCATGCATAAGTAGTTTTGGCAGAGCGAATCTCCCAAGATAGAGCACCACGTGAGATGCGATCTTCAATTTCTTTTCGCCAATGAGCCTCTTGACCACGCAAGTGACTTTCATCAGGTAGTGGTGAAAATCTAAATTTAACAATCTCTTCAGCGCCAGCAAGAGTTACTTCGGGATGATCTGTTCGCGCGCTCCAAGGTTTAAAGAGAATATTCGGCACATTATTAAGCGTGGTTCGATCACCCTGGAAGCGATGGCTATTTAGGCCTAGCGCGACCCGTACAACTTCTGCGCCCAGCGCTGTTCCAACTCGGTAAACAGACTCGCTGCAATCTTTCTCGTAGCCGATTCCAACCTTTGGATTTACATTGCCACCACAACCTTGTAAGAAAATTCCAACTCCACCAACTTTTTCCTCCACCAATTTGCGCGCTGGTCCTGGAAAATCAGCAGATAAGGTTGTTGATACAGCTCCATTTACAACTGGATGGCAGGAGAATCTAAAGAAGGTAACGATTGCTTTTCCATTTAAATCATCAAATCTGATTACACCGACACTATCGTCGACCCGATGCCCAACAACTTCGCCGAGGATATCTTGACCGTTGTTCCACTCTCTACGATAAACATTGAGATCGGCAGCACCCCAAGCGTGCGCCATTCTGGCATCTTTCATATTTGCTAGCGCTGATCGGGTGCATTGCGCGATCTTGTCTATTAGACCATTTTGATACTCGTTTACTTGGTCAAAATCTTCTTCATTGCTTGGGCTGCCGTTATTTTGTCTAAGTGTGGCAGCGCTGTGGTTATGGCTGAGATTAAAGAGAACGTGGGCCCGATCAATCTTTAAAATATCTGCAACGGTATCTCTAAATTCGTGCGACTCTTCTCTTGTTGCGCTGCCGAGGTCACAACCGATTATCGCAATGGTTACGCCTTTAGATTGCAGAACCGCAACGCCTAGCTCCATATCATCATCTACTGAAGTAATCGGTTCGCCGAAGAGTCTAAATCCACCCTTTCTTAAACCTAAAGGTGGATTAATATTTATTGATGCGGCGCCTACTCTTAGACCGGCCATTGGGAGACCTACTTTCATTTAATCCCTATAAATGGTTAATCTATAAATGAAAAAAGGTTAAGTCAATGCTATTTCTTACCTGTTATGTGCTGGAAAAGATAGCTATTTCCAGGTAATCAACTAGATTAAAAGTGCGGCAAGTGGAAGTATTAAAAGTGAAGTAGCTGGAAGATATTGCAATAGTCCATGCATAAGGGCTATCGAAGAATTTGGACCAAAGCGATAGTGGTTGAAGGTCGACATGATTGAAGTCATCACAGGGTATGTAGCAAAGGCTCCAGATAAACGCGGCCCAAGGTTCTCAGCGAATTGAGTAATAGTGACTATCAGAAGGAGAGCGGATGCAACCCTTAACCAAATATCCCACTTGGGAGCAGGTGGAAGTTTGGTGGTTCTATCGTAAGGAACGAATCTTTTTATTAAGATAGACCAAACAATTATCCAGAGTGCAATACCTACCCAAAGTTTATTTATTAGGGGACTCAGAACTGCCACACCAATAAGAAAGACGGATGTTGCAGAAACTATGCAAATTGGCCAATTAAAGCGTGGCGCCATCCGGGTATAGGTTGCGATAAAGAGAAGTAGTGCGATCTGTCCTGCATATGAACCCACGATGGAGCTATAGAGAAAATCACTACCTTGTTCGATATATATCACGATCAAAATAGGTACGAGAATAAATGGGACTGCCATAGAGATTCCGCCCCACCTAGCGCCAAATTTTCTCTGAATCAAATAGGTACCGATAACAAAGAGAGGGGCAAAGAGAAGTTTTACTGCTAGCACCAACATTAATTAAATCTCTCGGTAATCAAAATCTCACGATCGGCGCTAAGAAGTGATTGCACCGCATCTTTTGCAGCTACCAGTGCTGCCACAAATATTTTCTCACCCTTTTCCGCAGTTGCCAGAGTTGGATCTCCCATAACTCCAGATTTAGAATCTCGACGGAAATCTAAGGGAATCCCCAAGAAGCCTGGTTGGCGAAAATCAATACACGAGAGTGCAATTCGAACATCAGGCATATCTCGCGCGATTGCCTTTAGATTGACAAGTTCGGGACGCAGGTAGAGGGCAAGTGAAGTCTCCATCTCGCAGGCATGCCCCATTCCACCAATTTCTGAATCCCCTATCTCAACCAGGACGCTCTTTATTGACTGCCAGTATGAATAAGTTGGGATAGATACGCCGAGAGTTTCACTTAAATCAGCAGTTGATGCGGTGAGAATTCCGGCGTTGCCGCCATGGCCATTTAAAACGAGAAAGCGATAGAAACCGTGGGCGGTAAGTGAGGAGAAGATATCGGTTAAGAGATGATGGAAGGTCTCTAATCTAAGTGAGATAGTTCCGGGATATCCCTTATGGTGCGGTGAGGTACCCCACCAAATCGGTGGCAGTGCAATTACATTTCCATTAAAACTCTTTGCAACGCTTTCTATCAACGCGTTTGAATTAAAGATATCGGTATCAACTGGAAGATGTGGCCCGTGTTGTTCGATTGCGCCAGTAGGCAAAAGAAAGATGCACTTATCTCTATCTAGGCTATCTATTTGCTGCCAATTAAGTTCATTAAATTTAAAGGCCATCGGATGAGTATATTCAAATGAATTCAGAATAGATACAGATTAGTTACAGGTTAGATACCGACTAGATCGAAACTGCAATTCCATCTCTGTTCCAGTAATTATTGCGGAAGAAAGTTCTCGTAATACGCGGTGAATTGGATTATGCTGATATTTATGAAAAACGTTGAGACTGTACTTGGCCCAGTACTTGCTGATCAATTAGGTTTTATCTTGCCGCATGAACATCTCCTCGTTGATACCTACGATGTTCGACGCAACTCTGATGGCGTGCTCCTTGAGGTGGCAACAATGAGCGATGAGGTTGCCGATTACAAATCTGCAGGTGGAAATACCATCGTTGATCAGACAGTCTTTGGCCTACATCCAGATCCGTCTGGGCTTGCAGAAATCTCGCGAGCAACTGGCGTTCATATCATCGCCGGCACTGGTTTTTATCATCAGCAGTATTACCCGGAGTGGCTAGATGATTGGAGCGTCGCCCAGATCGCAGATCGAATGCTCGGCCATATCGTGGATGGATTTCCAGGTACCAATATCAAGGCCGGCATTATGGGAGAACTCGGAACCCACCATCGCGGCGTGAAAGCAAATGAACGCAAAGTATTGGAAGCGGCTGCAAAGGTTCAGGTGCAGACAAAGCGACCGATCGGAACCCACGCCTTATATACCGAAGTGGGAATTGAACAATTAAATATTTTAGAAGCAGCTGGCGCTGATCTTGATATCACCTTGATTGGCCACTGCGATACAAACCGCGATATCGAATATTCTCGGAAACTCCTCAGGCGAGGTGTGTGGATTGGTTATGACGCGGTAGGTCAGTTAGATAAACAACGCGATGAACTGCGTGCGCAGACTATTGCAACTTTAATTGGTGAGGGATATTTGGAGAAAATCTTGATCTCAACAGATATCGCTGCTCGATCCAGGTTAAAGATTCACGGTAGCGAGGGTTATAAGTTCCTAATTACCAAGTTCTTGCCAATCTTGCGCAGCGCCGGCGTAACAGATGATCAGATTGACACGCTGACAAGAAAGAATCCACAGCGTTTTCTTGCTGGTAAGTAATTAATAGATATGAACCCCGCCGCTTATGTTGAGCGTTGCGCCGGTAATAAATGATCCGTGATCTGAGGTAACAAAGACCGCAACCGAGGCGATTTCTTCCGGTTGGCCGAGTCTGCGCAACGGACAGGCATCGATAATTGCTTGGACATTCTTTGGATCGTTATCGCGATGTTGCATTGGAGTATCAATCTGTCCGGGAGAAATAGTATTGACGCGAATTCCAAAAATTCCCAATTGTTTTGCTAACCCTCTTGAGAAAGCGACGATCCCAGCTTTAGAGGCGGAATAAGCATCTGCACCAAAGAATGAACCAGTTGACCAAGATGGGGAGGTGAAGGTAAGAATCGAACCAGTACGCTTATTCTCTTTTAAATGCTCGGCCACAGCTCGTCCTATTAGAAAAGTAGAGCGGAGATTGGTATCTAGTTGATAATCCCAATCTGTGACACTTACATCTTTCAGGTCTTTTCTTCGCAGCGTTGCCCCAGCCAATATCACCGCATCCACCCCACCGAATCGAGTGATTGTTGGCTCCATTATCTCTTCGGCGCAGGATTCGGTAGATAGATCAACAGAGAGTGTGAGATGACGAGAGGGATCAGAGAACTCACCCGCTAATTGGGAGAGCCGGCCTTGATCTAGGCCGATAGCGATTACAGATGCGCCGACTCGCTCGAGCAGAAGCGCAATCGCTTTTCCAATCCCGCTACTAGCGCCGGTAACAATTATCCGTTTTCCTTCAAGCCCGCTACCTATGGATAGATTGCTATCAGAAGACATATTTTTGGACGGTCTTCTCAATTACCTCGACTCCAAGACCTGGTTTTGATGGAACCGCGATCTTTCCATTTTTATGGGTGAATGGTTCGGTAATTAATTCATGTTGCATCGGATTCTCATCTGGCTTTAACTCTTGCAGCAGGCAGCGAGGAGTAGTCGCTGAAAGTGCGATAGATGCAGCGGTATTGATCGCACTCGACCAAGCGTGGCTGTTAAACCAGAGCCCAGCAGTCTCAACCAATTTAATAATCGCCAGCGCTCCCGTGATTCCTTCTACGCGCCCGACATCGCACCCGATTACATCTAGAGTTCCCGAGTTAATAGTTTCGGTGTAACCGCGATAATCCCACTCGCGCTCGCTGCCTGCTATCAAGACTTTAGTGTGGTTGCGCAAGCGCTTAAATTGTTCGTACTCCCATGGCTCAAAAGGTTCTTCAACCCACTTAAGTCCATACTCTTCCCAAGCGCTAACGCGCTTAACAGCGTCTTCAAAGGTCCAATTAAGTGATTGGCCACGATCCATCATGATCCAAGCATCTGGTCCAGCTGCTTGGCGAAGATCGCGGACAAAGTTAATATCGCGTTCTAACTCATAACCAACTCGGGCATCACCGCGCTTGCCCATTCCAATTTTGAAACCTATATAACCCTCTTTAACGTAGCGCGCATGGCGCTCTACCTCAACATCGAGATTTGCATTGAAGACGTGGGTTGATGCAAGAACCGGAATCTCAGTTACTTCTTGGCTATCGCGCTTACCGATCATCTCAATTAGTGATTGCCCGGTAACTTTTCCACGCAGATCCCAGAGCGCGATATCAATTGCAGAAAGTGCGAAGTGACCGAGTCCGCCGCGATAGGTGTACCACCAAGTCTGTTTACGAATATCGCGCCAAATACCTATATTCTGAAGTGGGTCTTTCCCAATAATCACATCTGCTAAATCTTCGATAATCGCCGCGGTTCCCTTAGTGCTTCCAGGGAATTGCGTAATCGCCTCGCCCCATCCAGTAGTTCCATCAGAGGCGGTGATTCGAACAAAGGTGAGATAACGCCAAGCCATTGAATCATTTGGCTCCTGGTATTTCACTGGAAAGGCCTCGACCTTACTTATCCTTACCGACATCTTTCGCTCCTTTTACTTGGTTATAACTAGTTCTATTGGTTTTCATCTTTAATCTTCTTACATTACTTTCTAGAAAAACTTTCATTACTTCGGGCAAGTGCGGGTGCAATTTCAGCGACAGTTACCCAACCTGGTTGCGCTTGAATGATCCGTTCAATCGAGTTTATGACCATATTCTGCGAGCCCATCTGTGCACCAATCCCTGGGTTGAGCGAGATTGTTTGATGCACCTTTTGATCGATATTGATCTCGATCTCATCTTTGGCGACTTTCTCTATTCCAGCAAGGTCTACGTGGCCAAAGAAGTGAGATGAGAACCAAGGCCTACCCTTAACGATTGCGGTATAGGTCTGATTAACACCGGCGCTATAGCCTGGTTTGATAATAAATCTCTCTGGCAGATCTATCTCGCGATCAGTTAGAACTGGCAGTAACTCCTTATCGATCCGCTCGATTTCTAAACCGAGCGCATCGGCCACGACGTTCATTGATTGTGGAAACCCTGCGTGGCCCAGAATCTCACCGCGCTCGACCTTCTCTTTAAACTCTTTAGCCGTTGCGCCGACTCCGATACGACGCAGAACTGTCGCACCAAAACCAGAAATATTTACCGTACGTCGCACCACAATTGTTGTCTTTGGTGATCCATCGCTATTAAATGCAGAAGGCGTTGGACCAAGCAGAGTTGCAACTAGCGCATCGAAGATCAAACCTGGATTTACACCGGCGCCGGCAATGCTGACGCGTTTTGCTTTGGCTAATTTATCTAGCTCATCTGCCAATTTTTTATCAACTGCCCATGGATAGGCACACTCTTCAGCAGAGACCAATACATTGGAACCCGCGTTAACGGCATCTCTAATGTAATCGGCGACATCTTTAAAGAGCGTTGTTGTGGCAATCAGAACTACATCTGCGCCAGAGTTAAGGGCAAGTTCGCGATCTTCTCGTCGAAAAGGGCCCGAGACGCGATGATTTCCTCGTACACGCAGGCCTGCTGCAACCGCTTGGCCAAGTTGGCCAACGCCATAGATCGCAACTGAAGCCATTTCTCCTCCTAGAGAATTCTGATCAATCTAGAGAACACTAATTTTTATCGACTCGATATTGCGAAATGAAATCTTCATTTAATTTCCAGCCAAAACCTGGCTCAGTTGGAAGAATGAAATCTCCTTTAACTAACTTTGGTCGATTATCAAGAAGTTCCCAGAAGATCGGATCTCTGGTCGGGGAGAATGATTCAACATAAGTTCCGTTAGGAACTGATGCAAGCAGGTGCGATGCAACTTGTGCTTCTTCGTGATGGCCAAGTTGAACGTCGAAGGCAAGTGCAATGGCTGCTATCCGTCGCCACTCAGTAGGCCCGCCGCCCCATGAAGCATCAAAGTTACAGACATCTATAGCGCCATTTAGGATCATCTCGCGCATGCCGACTCTGTGAATCTCACTTTGACCCGCCGCAACATTTACATTGCCTCGCAACCTTACATCCTTCAGACCGCGCCAATCAGCATGCCATCTCGTAGGTTCTTCAAACCAACGTAACTTCACTTCACCTTCAATGAGTGAGAGAAAGTTAAGTGCTTCCGCAACTGTATAACCTTGATTTGCGTCGACAACAAAGAGGAAGTCATCGCCAACAATAAATTTAGCAAGTTTTAGACGTGCTGCATCTTCCTCTGGCGGTTTGGCACCGATCTTAAACTTCATGCCGACCATGCCAATTTCATCTTTAAAGAAAGCTAGCTCTCGCTCTAAATCTGCTTCACTGGAGCCGTAATAACCACCGATACCAATCATCGGAATTCGATCTCTATATCCACCCCACAGGCGCCAGAGTGGTTGGCCAGCGATCTTGGCAAAACCATCCCAGACGGCACTATCGATACAAGCTATCGCCTGCATCGGAAGTGCGCGATTGCGAAGTTGATCAAGTGTCACTGGAATCATCGCATGCCAAATCTTTTCGACTTGGCGGATATCCATTCCAGTAATTAACGGCGTAATTTCATCATGGATTATCGCCAGAACTTGATCCTGCTCTTCATCAGTATCAGCGTTATAGCTCTGGCCGATGACACCATCTGAAGTATGTATTCTGGTGATGATGGTGCAACGATTTCGCATCTTGTAATACGAGCCCTTGTAAATATGCTTAAGGGGGACGCGAAGCGGGATCGTCTCAATTCGTTCTATTTTGGCCATATTACGAGGCCTTATTCAAGGACGGCGATTACATCGCCTGTGGTTATCTCTGCATCGATCGCAAATCTTAATTCGGTGATCTTTCCAGAAGCAGGGGAGGGGACTGTTAATTGTGCTTTATCAGTTTCAACCTCCAAGAGATCTTCCCCTTCATTGACCATATCCCCAACAGCTTTAAGCCAAGAGACTAAATAAACCGAATCAACAGTTTCAGCAACTCGTGGCATGGTTATCTCGATACTCATTTACTGATTAACCTTTCTGCTCCAGATATTTTCGAACATGGTCTTTGGCGAAGGTTCAGGGGCTGCCTGACATAAGGCGACAGTTGCCTCAATTTCTTTTGTTTTTCGAGCTTTCATATCAGCGACATCGCTCTCACTCATCTTTCCGATCTTCTTCGCCCGCTCTTCCAAAAGAAGCAGTGGATCCCGAGATTTCCAAGAATCGAGTTCACCTTCAGGACGATAAAGTGCTTGATCGGCGCGTGAGTGGCCCGCAAAGCGATAAGTCTTCGCTTCGATAAGAGTTGGTCCGCCACCAGAGCGCGCCCGATCAACTGCACTTTGAATTCCTTCGCGTACTACATCGATATCCATTCCATCGAGTGCGTAATGTGGCATCGCATAACTTTCGGCGCGGATGTGTAGATCTTCAATCGGAGTAGTCAGATTGATACGGCTATATTCTGCATAAACATTGTTATCGCAGATAAAGACCACAGGGAGTTTCCAGATAGCTGCCAGGTTTAAAGTCTCGTGAAAGGCGCCAATATTTGTTGCGCCATCACCGAAGACCGCAACTGCAACGCGATCATTACCTTGGACCTGGAATGCAAGAGCGGCACCGGCGGCAATTGGCATACCACCACCGATAATTGCAGAAGTTGGCAATAGACCTAACTCAAGATCACACAAGTGCATTGATCCACCAAGGCCACCGCAACAGCCAGTTGCCTTACCCATAATCTCGGCCATTGCAGACTCTGGTGTTAAGCCAAGTGCAAGTGCGATTCCGTGGCTTCGATAAGTTGCAGAGACTGGATCATCGGTGCGAAGCACGCTGGCTAGACCAATTGCTAACGCTTCTTGCCCAAGGCAAAGGTGAGTTGTTCCTCTGATAGTTCCAGACGCAAAGAGCGCATTGATCTGATTTTCAAATTCACGGATCTCAACTGCGCGTTCAAACTGAGCAATTGGATCGCTAAGAATCGCTTTACGTCGCTCTAAACCCTTACTCATCTTAGAAACCCTCCCGTATCCACCAAGGTTGCGGTGCTTTACCGGTGGCCATCAATTGATCGATCTGATAATTAACTTCAGTTGGATTCGGCAGGAAGCGCGCTTCCAGGCCGCCGTTATAAGGAACCGGGACATTTGGGCAGGTAATTCGAATAGGGGCGGCCTTAAGTTCGCCAAAGAACTCAGCGCTTACCGCTGCAACAATCTCAGATCCCCAACCACCACTTTCTGGCTGCTCTTCCACAACAACTAAGCGACCAGTCTTCTTTACAGATTCAAATACAGTTTTCTTATCCCAAGGAACAATGGTGCAGAGATCAATTACTTCAATATCTGTGCTACTTGTCGCAGCGGCCTGGCGTGCGATATTTGTCATCTGCCCAAGGGCGACAATGGTGAGATCTTTACCAGGCTTAGCTACTCTGGCTTTGCCGATCTCCATTTTAAGATTTGTATCAACTTCGCCACGTTCTGCGTAAGTAACTCGTGGCTCGAGGAACATCACCAGATCTGGATCCTGAATCGCAGCGCGCAGCAGACTGTACGCGCTCTGTGCATCACTTGGTGATAAAACTTTAAGTCCAGGAGTAGCCGCAACCCAATTTTCAAGAGTTTGTGAATGCTGTCCACCGAAACCAAGCCCACCTCCGACAGATGCACGAACCACCATCGGAACTGAGAGTTTGCCATTACTTAAGTAACGCATCTTTGCGCCTTCAGTCACGAGTTGATCAAGTGCGACGCCGAGAAATTCCATAAACATGATTTCAATAACAGGTTTCATACCCATAGTTGCAGCGCCAACTGCCGCACCGGTAAATGCCATTTCTGAGATTGGTGTATCTCGAACACGAATAGGCCCAAACTCTTCTAAGAGACCTTCAGTCGTCTTAAAAGGTCCTTCAGCTGCTGCAATATCTTCGCCAAAGACGATCACTGTTGGATCAGTGCGCATCTCATCAGCGAGAGCAGTTGCAATTGCTTGTCTTACGCGCATTGCTGGCATTGCGCCACCTCCGAAAAGTCGTTATAAATCACTACTGGAAACGATTGCTATAGTATGGGGGTATCAATCGTAAGTCAACGTTTATAGATGTAATTTCAATATGCGAGAGCGAGTATTCAGTGAGCAAAGATCAGGCACCGTCGGATTTACCGCTGGCCGGGATTACAGTTCTTGATGCAACTTCAAATATCGCCGGGCCATTTGGCGGGGCGATCCTCGGTGATCTCGGCGCGCGAGTTATAAAGATTGAGACCCCAGCTACAGATGCGGCGAGGACTATGTCTCCAGTTGAAGGTGATCGTTCGGCATATTTTCATGTAGTAAATCGAAATAAATCAGCGGTCACAATAGATTTGAAATCTGAGGCAGGACGTTTGTTCCTGGATAATTTGCTGGATTCTGCCGATGTTTTACTAACCAACTTCCTGCCAGAGAAGTTAGCTGAATATCACCTGACTCCAGATGAGTTGATGACAAAGCGTCCGGGACTAATTATTGGAAACCTCTCCTCGTATGGTTCTGAAGGACCCTCCAGACATTTTCCGGGCTATGACGCAACAGTCCAGGCCAGAACTGGAATTATGCAAGTAACTGGAGAACGAAGTGGTGAACCAGTTCGAACTGGAATATCCGTTCTAGATGTAGGTGGAGGAACTTGGCTCGCACTTGGAATCCTGGCAGCGCTAATAAAGCGAGAAAAGAGCGGCATAGGAAGCGTTATCGAAACATCACTTTACGAAACTGGAGTGTCCTGGGTTAGCTACCACCTATCTGCCTTTCAAGTAACGAACGCGCCCTCAATCCGTTCTGGAAGTGGACATCCCGCTTTTGCTCCTTATGGATTATTTAAAACCAGCGATGGTGAAATCATGATCGGTGTTGGAAACAATGTCATCTTTGCGCGCCTGTGCACGGTAATTAATCGCGAAGATTTAATTGAGAATGAGAAGTATAAAGAGAATGTAGATCGGGTAAAAAATAACGCTCAGTTAGAAGCTGAGATAAAGCGCGTTCTTGTGGGAAAGAGCTCTAAACATTGGGTAGAAATCTTGGCAGCAAGTGGCGTGCCTGCAGATTACCTGGCACTTCCGGAAGATCTTTTAAGCGATCCGCAAGCGGCAGCGCTAGATATTCTCGTTGACTATCCCGATCCAACTTCACAAGTGAAGAAGATTCCGGGATTGCCATTTCGAATCGATGGGAAACGTCCTGGAATTAGAAACCCTGCTCCGCATAAAGATCAGGGTTAGTTAAAGGGTTATTAAAGAATCAACCCTTAAGCGATTTCTTCATCAGGCGCACGCAGTGCTCTACGATAGAAGTAAATGAACCTTTTCCGTAAGGTGGCTGCCAGGCTTGATAAAGATTGTGATCGCACAACTCTTCACGAACTATGTAACCAATTGCTGAATAATTCACATCGGTTATCGCAACGACGCCATACCCTGGAAATGCTGCTCTAACTTCTTGTTGCCAAGCAACATCGATCTCGCAGGAGATTCCGACAAAGATTAGGTTTCCAAAGCGCCAAGCAAAGATTTGCGTAGGTATCGCACCTTTGCCTTGCGTGAAGTTAGCGATTGTCTTCTTGCGAAGTAAGCGCTCTTTAATTCTAAAATCACTTTCGGCAGCGAGCTGTTTATCTAGCTCTTCGACCCCTGGCCAATCCTTTGAAGGAAGTCCCACGGTTTCGAAATCGATTCCGCTCTCATTTGAAATTTTATATGGACGGGGTTCCCAGTAAGCAAGTGGGGCACCCGATTCAATCGGCTTTATATATTCGAGTCGATGTCCCGCTGGATACATTCCCAGCAATGTGGAATAGGAAGCATGTCCTAATTGATGTCCATAACGATCAGCCACTGATGTATCTGCAACATATTGGTAAGCCGGTGCTAGATCTCCAGATGCACCTTGTAAGAAGAGGCAGATCGCTCCATCGGTATTTGCCTCCATTACATCGCGCATACCGCCGATAAAGTCTGGTGATACCAGGCGATTATCTCCACCAAGAGTTGTCGGATGGCAAGCGTAATTAACTACAGTTGCTTTAATTGAGTTGTCGCTCACTCGCGTAACTCTTCCCACCATTACCGTGTCATCGGTAATCGATTTATTACTTGGGTTGTAGCCAGTGAGATAACGCGTTGGATTTGCTGGGTCAGCTAAGTTACGGTTCTTCGCCAGATCGCAGCGCCCATCTTTAAAGGTAATGATGCAATCTTCGGCGGTCTCGATCGCTTCGCGAGATGCTTCTAGGATCGCGCTCTTCATCGACTCTAAATAGCCTTCGATTAAATCACCGCCTGGAAATTCACTACGGCTGCGATATGGCCAAGGAGCGCCATGGGTATGTGAAGAGGCGAGCATTAGATTTGAAATCGGGATTCCTAAATCTTTAACGACGCTTTCTCTAATCCATTCATCTTCCATTCCAGTTAAATCACCACTTGTGCCAAGATCAAGTGCGACGATAACTGTTGGTTTGCCTCCGGGTTGGGCTGTTATTGAAAGAGCGGTTGCGTAGATTGGCTTATGGGTACCGCGTGAACTTCCATCGTGAGTTGAAAATCCCCAGACCGGTCCGTAGATTCCAAATGGGGGAGTTATATCTCGTCTGGAGACGCCGATCTCTGCGCGGGCCTCGTGAGGTTGGTCGATCAGATTTGAATCTAAAACTCCAGCCGGAGATTCATCAAGGAGTTTGCTATCCATTGGGGCGGTCGTCATATCACTCTCACAATCTTTAGATGCTCGATTTACTTTGGTAGTTTTTTCTTAATACATTAACTGTCCGCCGGAGATATTTAATACAGTCCCTGTCATATAACTTGAAGCATCAGAGGCGAGAAATATTGCGCCACCAACCATTTCATTTGGATCAGCTAGACGACCCAGCGGGATCATCTCAACAAACTTAGCCATTGCCTCTTGGCTGGTATCACTCCACATCATCGGCGTATCAACACCACCTGGTGATAGAGAGTTAACTCGGACCCCATCTTTGGCAAATGAGCGGGCCAGACCTTTAGTCATTGAAACCACGCCACCTTTACTTGCAGCGTAGACAACTGATCCACCAAAGCCACCACTCCACCAACCTTGTGAAGAGAAGTTAACAATCGAACCCTTTCTATTTTTGGCACGGAAGGCATCACGTGCAGTTCGGTTGAGAAAGAAAGTTGATTTGAGATTTACATCAATCTGTAAATCCCAATCTTCTTCTGTAACTTCATCAACAGTCGCCCGACGACGCAGGACCGCCGCGCAGTGCACCATCGCAACAAAGGGAGCGATCGCCTCAGCTGCTTCAAAGATCAGGTGATGCTCTGCAATTTTTGTAACATCGGCTGCAAAAATCTGATGGCCATCTCCGGCAAGTGATTCGTGAACCTCATCGAGTGCGGTTCCTGGGCGATCAACTAAGAGAACCTTGGCTCCAGCTTCTGCGAATCCGCGGGCAATAGGTGCGCCAATTCCACCGGCTGCTCCAGTAACAACGACGCAATTACCAACTAATCCGCTACGACTATCCCAAGAAATTGCCATCTATCTATTTCTCTATTCTCTAAGAATTTCCTTGACCCAATGAAAGAAGAATAGGAAGATAACCAATTAAAATCAACGATAAATTAACTAACAATTGTGATTGCGAGAGCGCCGATGAGTAGCTTCAAGATCAAGGGAAACCGCGTAGTAATCACTGGTGGCACTGGTGGTATCGGAAGCGCTCTCGTAAAAGGTTTTATTGATGCTGGATTAGAAGTCCTTGTTTCAGCAAGAGATGCTGTGCAATTTGATGAGCTCAAAGAATTTCTCATCGCAAATAACTCCCCCACTACAAAACTTCACTTTGTCGTAGCAGATTTTGCCGACCCAAAACAATGTGGAGTTTTTATTGATCAGGCGAAAACAACTTTAGGTGGAATTGATGTATTGGTTATAGCGCACGGTGGCGTAAAGCCCGGACCGGCGATTGAAACAAGCGATGAAATTTGGCTGCAGCAGATCCAGATAAACCTAAGTTCCTACTTTCAATTAGCCAAAGCGGCGGCGGGCGAAATGATCGAAAGAGGCAGCGGCAAGATAATCACCTTTGCATCAATGCTTACTTTTCAGGGCGGTTTAAATGCCTCAACCTATGCGGCAGCTAAAGGTGGCGTGGGCCAGATGACGAAAGCGCTTTCCAACGAATGGGCGAAATCTGGAGTAAATGTCAATGCGATCGCTCCTGGATACATCAAGACCAAACTCAATCGCCACATCTGGACTGACCCAGTGCGTAATGAGCAGATTATTAACCGCCTCACTTCTGAGCGTTGGGGTAAACCAGAAGACATGGTTGGACCTACTTTATTTTTAGCATCAGAGGCATCCGACTATATGCATGGCGTGATATTGCCGGTTGATGGCGGATGGTTGTCACGATGACCGATGTCAGATTTGGCATCGATAGTTTCTCGTTCCATCGCTTCTTTGGTGAGAACTCCAAATGGGAAGTACCAGCTGAAATCAAGTGGCACACCAAAGATTTCATCGACTTTGTACGCGGGCACGACATCGATCTCATTACTCTCCAGACTGCATATCTAGATTTAAGCGATAGCCAAACCCGCGATGAGCTAAAACGCTGGAAGAGTGGTGAAGGAAATTACCTCGCCTTTACCTGGGGACATCCAAATGGTTTTGATGGTGGCAAGAACGAGAACGCCTGTAAGAGCGCAGCTGAGTGGCTGGAGCAATCTGCCGATTTCGAGTTAGAACAGATGCGGATCGTCTTCGGTAATCACTTTAACTTTGATGAAGCTCCACGTATCCGGATGGAGCGAATCGGCGATCAATTAGAAGTTCTCGTGCAGCGCGCTCGCCAATTAGGGGTGCGTCTCTCAGTTGAAAATCACGCTGACTTTAACGTGCCAGTCCTCTTAGAAATGATCAACGGCATTGATGATCAATACCTTGGCCTTTGTCTAGATCTCGGCAATTCCTTTCGAGCCGGCGATGATATAGACCTATTGATGGAGGATATTGATACTTCACGTATTTTTATGATTCAAGCAAAAGAGATAGATCAAATGCCAGATAACGTACAAGGCGCACCAATTGGATGGTGGCCAACCGTTAACTTTGGAACAGGAAAGATTAATATAGTCAAACGCGTAAATCGCCTTATTCAACGGGGATTTGATGGCCCAATTGCGATAGAGCTCTCAAATCTTGGAGTTGGTTTAAACGAGATTGATGTTGCAGAGCAAGCAATTAATTACTTGAGAGCGAACCTTTTGCCGCGTTAGGCGAAGTGCGCTTGATGTATATATGCATTATTAGCGCAATCATCAACGTAACAACTGCACCAAAGTAAATTGAAATTCTCACTGAGATTGACTCACTTATCCATCCCAGCAGTGGACCGCCAATAGCTAGCGCACCTACCCATAACGAGATATAGATTCCCCAAATCCGACCGTAATGTCGGGGATCTACAAACTTACGGATCGACATATTGCCCGAAATGTTTATACCCATTGCGAAGAAACCAGCGAAGAAGAGGGTGATTGCATAAGTGAAATAATTCGGTGCAGATGCAACCAGAAACCAAGTGAGCGCCATATACAAAACATTTCGACCCAAAAATGCGATATCGATTTCCGCGCTTGTGCGAGCCACGGCTAGTGATCCGGCGATAGCACCGACGGCAAGTATTGAGACTAAAAGGCCAAATGAAATTGGACTAACGTCAAAGACCTTTCTAGCCATTAGCGTAGAAGTCATCTGCATATCTTGACCAACCATTGCAATGGCACAGACCGCTACTATTGGGATTAATACAGTTCGGTTCTCTCTCAAATATCTTAGTGAATCAAAGAGGGTAACTTTATTCTCTGAAGCCTCCAGTTCGTGAGCTGGAAAATAAAGAGCAACATTGATCGTCGTTATGAAAATGGTGGCGAATAAATAAGTGCCGCCATTGATTATGAACCCAGGACTGGTACCGAAATGTTCAATCAGAAGCCCAGCGGTCACAGGGCCGATGAGTCGTCCAATGTTGAGATTAATCTGATTCCAGCTCAGCGCATTCGGCAGGTTTTTATCGCCAACTAGAAGAACGTAGTAACTCTGTCGGACTGGTCCATCGATGCCGGTGAAGATACCAAGCAGGAAGGCCGAAATCAAAAGAATCTGAAAAGTTATGTGGCCAGTTGCGACCAAGATGCCAGTTGATGTAGCAATTAAAAATCCAGCAAAGTTCAACCAAAAAAGGATACGTCTCTGATCATAACGATCAGCAAGCACGCCTCCGTAGATTGCAAATACGACTCCTGGAAGAAATTGCGCTGCAACCACTAAACCTAAGCTCTTCGCACTCGAAGTTAGATCAAGGGTTAACCAATCTTGCGCAACTCGCTGCGTGAAAGTTCCAAAAGTTGAAATCAAAGTGGCTATATAAAATTTTCTATAGTTACTATTCTTTAAGGCAGAGAAGAGCATTATGCTAATTTCACTCCCACGTTATTCTCGAGGAAGGCTTCATAAAAAGTGATCGTACTCGCTTACCAAAGAGTAGGACGGCAATGAACCGAATTATTTACAAAAATATTATCGAGGAGCAGATCTTCGTAACCACGGAAGATGGCGTCTCACTTGCACTGCTCATTAAGCGGCCGAATAGTAATGAGAAGTTTCCAGTCTTAATGACTTATACCCCTTATCGCGTAAGCACCGGACTTGGTGGTGTCGATCTCTTGGAGTTTGCAAAGTATGGATACGCCACGGTCATCTTTGATGTTCGCGGTACAGGAGATTCATCAGGTATCTCGGACTCTGTCTATAGCGATGGAGAACGAAGCGATGGCTTATTTATGATTAATTGGGCATCAAAGCAGAGTTGGTCTGATGGGAAAGTAGGTCTCTGGGGAATTTCTTACGGAGCAATAATCGCATTGCAGATGGCGGCGAAAGCACCATTGGCGCTGAAAGCAATCATCGCTCGTTCTGGAAGTGATGATCCATTTGCAGAGTGGACAAATATTGGTGGTACGCCACGTAACTACATCTACGAGTCTTACTCGCCATTTATGAGTGCTCGTAACTTTGCACCACCTAGCGCAACTCTTTGGGGAAAAAAGTGGCGTGAGATTTGGCGCGAACGGTTAGAAGGAAACACACCTTGGGGAATCTCTTTTCTTAACGAGATTGAGGACTCACAATTTTGGCGCAATCGAGCAGCTCGCGGTGAGTTAGATCAGATCATCTGCCCAGTCTTTGTAGTGGAGGGATGGTCTGATTGGTATTCAAATCCGATGCTCCGGATTTTTGCCCAATTAAAAGGTGAAAAGCGCGCCTTAATTGGACCTTGGGGCCATCAATGGCCAAATAACGCTTTGCCAGGCCCGCGAATTGATTGGCATAGCGAAGCGCTGCGCTGGTGGGATCGTTGGCTAAAAGATGAAGATATTGATCTTGGTGCACCACTTACAATCTATGTAGAGAAATATCGCAAACCAAGTAATTTTATTAGGGATTCTCCTGGGTACTTTATTACCGGATCGCAATGGCCGATTGAAGATAGTAAAGAGCAGACATACTCATTAAACCTTAACGAGATGAGCCTCGACCGAAATGAAAAAGATCTGCAATCCCAAGAACTGAAAAGCAAAATTTCAATTCCTTATTCGCCTAAGGCCGGTACTTTCTCTGGGAAAGTCGGAGGTGGACCATTTCGCTACAACGTATTGAAGCCATTAGATCAAAACTTAGAATCTGAGCGTTCGATTACTCTTCTGGGTGCAATTACCGAAGAGAAAGTTATAATTGTAGGAAATCCAAGAGCCCGGATCTACTTATCTAGCGATAGCGATATTGGCCAATTATCTGTATCTCTGATTGATCAAGCACCAGATGGTTTGCAATCCCTACTTTCTCGAGGATTTATCAATATTTCCTACGCCGGTTATCCAAGCCAAACTCCAGCCGCGCTGACACCAGAAAAGATTTATCAAGTAGATCTCGAGTTAGTAGCCCTGGCGTATCAATTAGATCCTAGACATCGCATAGGGATAAAGATTGGTTCAGCAGATTTCCAGATGTCGTGGCCTGCAGCTCATCCATTTGTATTGACACTTCACAGCTCTGCGAAATATCCATCAACAATCACCATTCCATATCTATCGCTACCGGCAAATGATGATGGAGCAACGATTAAAGTATTGGTTGGAGGTGAAGCACCAGAGTTACCTGCTGTCTCGTATCGCCTTACAGAAGATCTGATAAATAGTGAGATTGGCTATCAATTCGAGAGTAAATCGGTATTCGCTAACGCCGGGCAATTGAAAGTTAATTCAATTGAGCCAGGTTATGCGGAGATAACTGCCCGTTCAATTTATACCGAAGAGAATGGATCGCATCAGATTCGGATTGAGGCGGATTGCACCACGGCAAGTGATCCGTTGGAGATCTGGCATCAGGTAGAGATTGTCGCCACCGTAAACGGCGACGAGTACTTTAGAAAGAGCTTTTCAACGAAGCGTTCGCGGAGGGTTTTTTAAAGACCAGCTAATTCCGCACCGGAGTCAGCCCGTAGAACGTGACCTGTAACAGTGCTCGACATTTCGCTGGAAAGAAATAAAACTGCAGCGGCAACTTCTTCAGGTCGCGTCCATCTTCCGAATGCATTGATCCTCAAATGCTCCTTCTTCAAATCGGCGAGCACATCATCTTTCATTCCGCGACGAAAGAGCGGTGTATCTAAAGTGGCAGGGGAGAGCGCGTTAACTAAAACTCCATCGCGACCATTGGCTCTGGCTAAGTTCTTGGTCATTGCAACAGCACCAGATTTTGATATTCCATACACAATTGAGCCAGGAAGTCCTCCAGAGAGCCCGGCAGTAGAGATGAAGTTAGTGATTCTTCCCCATTTTCCCTCACGCATCACCTTTGCTGCGCCGCGCGAGATAAAGAATTGGCTACGCAGATTGACGTTAAGCGTTGTATTCCAATGTTCTTCATCAACGTCTTCCGGCAGGACATTCTGCAATACCGCAGCTGTGTGAACCAAAATATCTATGCGATTAAACTTTTGATAAACATCTTTAATTAGCTGGTCACAGTTATCAACTGAAGAGATATCAGCGTTGAAAATTGCAGTAAATGCGCCAGGATTTCCAGCAAGAACCATTGCTTGAGTCTTCTCTAATTCATCTTGATTGCGATCAATCAGAGCAACGTTTGCACCATTCTCAGCTAGTGTCAGTGCACATTGGCGTCCATAACCACCAGCAGCGCCAACAATCATCGCTAGGCGACCTTTAATTCCTAAGAGTTGATCTACTGAATTCATAACCGCTCCTTGGCTTAGAGTACAATTCTGCCATTAAAAACCATTTATTTATGTAGTTGCAATTGATAGCGTTGCGACGTGTTTGAAATAGTGGCCATTTTTGCTGCATTTACAATGGGTCTCGGAACATTTCTTACAAAGGGTATAACAACACAAATCTCATTCCTTAAGACACTCGGCCCACTTTTTCTTCTTAATTGTTTCTTCACCTTGCCGATTGCATTGGTTCAGCGAGACTGGATTGTATTTGAACCAAAAATTCTCGCACTCCATGTAAGTGCAGCCATCGCTAGCATCATCGCGGGTTATTTCATCTTTGTAATCATCGTGCGCAGTTCGGCATCAATATCTTCGATATCCAGCACCCTGTCACCAGCTGTTGCTTTGGTACTCGCACCAATTTGGCTCGGAACAAGTGTGTCATCACTGCAGGTTCTTGCCGTCATCGCTCTCATTGCCGCAACTCTCTTCCCAATTCGATCAAGCATTCCAGGCTTGCGTTTGGGAGTGACAATCTTCTTTACTCTCTCTGCGGCTCTTGCCGCCGGTTTCGTATCTGTAAATGTCGCCGTACTTGGAGCAGAAGGCGTAAATATTTCTGAGACTTTCATCGTCAGACAAGTACTTGCCGGTCTTTTCTACATCGTGATTTTTCCACCAAGGGGCTTAACCAAGAGCGATCTATTGAAATTAATGCAAAGAACATCGCTCATTTCGGTCGGATCGATTGCCTCTGTTTATGCTCTGCAAGGTGGGGAAATCATCTTGATGGTTTCGATACTTGCTACTGTCTCGTTATGGGTTCTGCTCTTTGAGTCAATTACTTCCAAGAGCATTCCCGATCGATCTACGATTATTGCCGCGGTGATCGCGGTTGCGGGAATCGTATCCCTTAGATTTGTAAGTTAGCTCTCCTATTTACAGAGATTTGATTGCTTGATCGAGAACTTCAAGCATCTTCTCAAGACCGCCTGACGCAACGATGCTCTGTTGTGATTGGTAGTTATTTTGTTCATAGGCAATTTTTGTAGGCAGGTAGAGATAACCCGGACCATTGGTCATATCTAGGAAGACAATCATACGATCTGCATTTCTCCGTCTTAAATCTCGAGCCAACTCCAAATAAGCTTCACCTCCGTGCGCAATTACGATTGCATCTCCAAGTTGCCAAATCCAGACCGGGTGCTTCACCGTTCCATCGCCGGTGACGTAATCAATTCGAATTTCGTGCTGCTTTCTAATCCGAAAATTTAAAAATACTTCAGTAGCTGTCAGGGGTGCCCACGCTGTTTTCATCTGCTCATCTGTGAGAAGTTCTTTATGAGGCATCTCTACAAAAATCTTCTTGCGATCAAAGAGTTCATTAGGGTCAATTTTTGTAGGCAGCCACGAGGCAAGGTTTGAACCTGAAGTAATTACTTGGTCAAAGCGGAGCTCGCACGATGGCGCAAGCATGCTGGCTAAAGTTGCTAAGGTCGAATAGCCCAACATCTCGCCATTGCGATCTGCAACAGAAACATCGCCGGAGTACTGTTCTTTCGGTGCAACATTTCCACAGGCACCAAGCAGGAATAACATCGGCGCACCTGTAGCTTCTTCCACCAATTCTCTTGCTCTACCAACATAATCAGGGCTGATTAAATCGCTCTCCCAACCAACTGATGTGGGATGGCATCCATAATTAACAATCGTGAGAATTATTTTCCCGCTCTGATCCGTAACCCTGCCAACTACCAAAGTCTCATCTGGCTCTAATTCGGGGTTATAACCAACTACCGTCTGGGTTAAATCGCCATCAGTTACTACTAGATCACGGACTGTACCGAGTGCGCATTTGCCATAAGCCCAAGTTAAATCAGCTTCCTGGCGAGACTGGATCGCGCGCTTTCCAGCCGAAATCAAATCTGCAATTGTCTTTTCGATATAACCCGCCACTAACTCGCCACCTTCGCGGGCCGGTTCGTGGATGCAGAAAGGGGGACCTTTATGTGTCTGACTGAGATTAACCAGAATTGAATCGATATCAAGGTTTAATTCGCGCGCTAAACGAGATCGAAAATTAACGACATCACATTGATGACAACCAATCCACCCAAGATCTAAGCCGAAAATTAACGAGAGCTCTTTATCGCCATCACTGCTAATTGCAGCGACAGTTGCCTCCATCGGTTTATGGACACCACGTGAGATCGCGCTCTTGCTCTTTCCCCAAGGATTTGCTGAGATCCCAACTGGGGGCGTGATGTCGGCAGTTGCTACTCCGATTTGCAGGCGTGAGAGATATGAACTCTCACGAACTATCGCAGGTCTTGCCTTGTTCATCTACTTTTCAACTTTCGGTATTCGCGCAATGGCCGTTGAAACTTCATCAGTAATCAATTCAAGAGCGCCGACTTCAAGGAGTGTTTGCCAAGATTGATAACGAAAACGCGTGTAAGCATCAGGTGTTGGGATGTACACATAACCCGGTCCATTGGTGCAATTGAGTACGAAGATAACTCGATCTGGATGCCTGCGTCTTAACTCCATTTGGAAATATGAGTAAGCCTCACCAGGTTGCCCAACGATGATGGCATCGCCCCAAGCCCAGATCCAGACCGGATGCTTAGCTCTCTGATTTTCTAGCACGTAACCAGTTCGCAATTTTCTCGCTCGCGCTAAACGAGTTTCGCGCGCACCAGCATCGATATCTTTCCAGCGTTCTTCTAACTCTTCAAAGGTTGGAAGATCTTGCAGTGGTACATCAATATCTAGCCTAATTGCATCTGTGAACGTAGAACTATCAAATTTAAAATCTTCCCATTCACCAAGGAGTGCACCAGATTCCACTCGACGCTTAAAGCGCATCGCTTTACCTGATGGAATCATCTTCTCTAATACTGCAAGAGATGCGTATCCAAGAATTCGTCCATTCTTATCGGCGATCTCATGATCTCCAACATATCCATCACGTGGCGCTAGATCTCCGGATGCGCCTTGAAGAAATAGCATTGGCGCACCAGTCTTTTGCTCAACCAAGTCACGAGTAGCGCCGACAAAGTCTGGTGAGATATCTGTATTTTGCCAAGCGAGAGTTGTTGGATGACATGCGTAGTTAACGATGGTTGCGATAATTTTTCCAGAAGCATCACTTACACGCCCAACCGTGAGTGTGTCATCTGCAGCTACATCGGGATTAAAGCCGACGATATCTACTTCGCCGCAGGGAAGTTCGCGATTAACCGCGAGATCACATTTCCCATATGCCCAGGTAATAGTTGCGGCAATCGCTCCATCTTTAGCTTCTTTACAGGCGCTAATTATCGCTTCGACCGCAAATTGATGATACGGCTCAAGCATTTCGCCACCTTCTAGATGAGCAACATCGCAAGCAGTATTTGGACCAGCATGTGTATGGGTAAGGTGTAACTGGAGTTGATCTTCTTTGATTCCAAGGCCAGCAATAACTTTGCCGCGGATATTCAAATCATCCTTAACTCCCTGCCACCAACCCCAGTCAATTGTTACGAGATATAGCGGAGTTGATCCATGCAGTACTGCCAGAGCCGTTGTGGTTATATCGCGATGAAGTCCAGTTGCAACGTGTGACTTTGCAGCCCCCCAACTTGCGGCCCTGATTCCTATAGGTGGATTGATATTGCGTTGGGCAACGCCGGCTTTGAGAGATGCGCTAAATGGATAGTGGAATTGTTTCTCAATTGGAGGCAGATCCGTACTACTTGTCTTTGGTAGAACCTTTGATTTACTCACAGCCCTTTCTGCCTCTCATTAGATTTTCTTTAACTCTTTGTCAACATAATCAGTCACGGCCTCAATACATCCTGGCGCTAATAAAGTCTGCCAAGCTTGATAAGCAGGCGCGTTATATGCCGAACGAATTGGTAAGTAGAAAAGCCCCGGCGCATTGGTGAGATTTACAACAAAGATAATTCGTCCCGGGTTACGCTTACGCAACTCTGTTTGAATATAGGAGTAAGCCTCACCAGGTTGGGCAACAAATATTGCCTCGCCCCACTGCCAAATCCAGACCGGATGGGTTACTTCAGCGCCAGATTCATATCCAATCCGAAGTCGCTTTGCACGCTCAATACGTTCTTCAAGTGCATCGGGATCAATTCCCGCCCACTCTTCAAGTAATTGCTCAATGCTCTTCCACTCTTTGACGCGCACCGGAACATCAACGCGAAATTCTTTTGCATTGCTTGAGCCAGTGACTTTCTCTTCGTTCCATTCACCAAGAAGTGCGCCAGATTCCACGATGCCATTCCATCTCAAACCGCAGCCAGGTGATTGCATAGCCTTTAGGGTGGAGAGAATCGCATGTCCTAAAATCGCACCATTGCGATCGGCAAGTGCGGTATCACCACTGTATTGATTGCGCGGTGATAGTTCACCCGATGCTCCCTGCAGAAATAGCATCGGCGCTTTAGTCTCTGCTTCTACAATAATTCGTGCCATACCCACGTAATCGGGTGAAATAGCCATATTGTCCCAGGCAAGAGTCGTTGGGTGGCAGGCATAGTTTGCAATCGTCGCAATTATCTTTCCATCGCGCGTTGAGATTCGCCCGACAGTGAGTGTGTCATCAGCGATTATCTCTGGATTAAATGCCACCACCTCGACTTCGCCACAAGGAAGATCTCTATTTACCGCGAGATCACAATGGCCATATCCCCAAGTGATATCAACATCGGCAATCTTTGATCCCGCTTCGATACAAGCATCAATCGTATTCTTTATAATCAACTCTCTAAATTCCGGAACAAACTCCGAGCCATCTTTCTTTGGTCTATGGATGCAGGGCATCGGCACAGCATGTGTATGGCTGGATGAGAAAAGAATTTGATCGCGGCTTACGCCAACTCCTTTAGCAATCTCCTCGAGCAAATCGTCGGCACATTCGGCACAACCTAGTACGCAGAGATCAATTCCAACGATGAAACTTTTGCGACCATCATTACCCTCGCGAGCAATCGCGGTTAAGAAGAGACCTATATGAATGCTCTCTGAGCGAGATTTCTTAGACGCCCCCCAGATACCTGAAGCGATTCCGACCTTTGGGGTGAACTCTCGCTGGGCAACACCTGCGCGAAGTGAACTCATCGCCTCGCGCCAATGTGTTATCGAAGGCGTGAGGCTTGCATTGGGTGAATCAGTTGATGCCATTTATTTCTCCTCTCTGGGATTAATACTAGGCGCAGACTTCACGCTGGCAATAGGTCCCCTAGGTGAAATATTTTCCTTTCCAGTTTGTATTTCCAGGAACTGTCAGAGAAGTTGCAGCAGAAACTGGAGTTGCACTAATTAAGTAATTACGCACATCCATTAGATGTAGCAAGTAGATTTGCGACGCAACAACTGCCCCCAGGATTTTTGCCGCACGATTTCTACACAATTTAAGAAATAACGAACTTAAGATTGCCATCAAAAACTCGAACAGATCCCTCGAATGTTACCTAAACTTGCTGCATACTTGCAATCGGTGATGTACTTTTTCGGATTATCAATTCTGGCTGGATAGCAATATGAAAAGAGTCCCGTTTCTTTTTCCCTATACGGTCCATGAGAAGCTCAAGAGCCAAGTTTCCCACGGAATTGAAATCCTGTCGGATTGTTGTTAAACCAGGAATCAAAAATTCCGACTCAGGAATATCATCAAAACCAACCACACTTATATCTTTCGGCACCTTTACCTTAAGTTCATTCAATGCCTTTAATACTCCAAGGGCCATTGCATCGTTTGCAACAAATACAGCGGTCGCATTACTTTCTTTTATTAACTCTCTGATTGCATGGTAACCAGAATTTGCCGACCAATCGCCATATTTGAGTGGACCCAACTCAAGGCGAGCATTTCTAAGTGCTTTTTTCCAACCCTCGCGGCGCTTACTAGCCTCATACCAAGTGCTGGGGCCAGAAATGTGCGCTATAACTGTATGACCGAGGGCTATCAAATACTCAACAGCCTTTTGTGCGCCAACGAACTGATCAACATTTACAGAAGGCATTTCCTTCCAGCCTTCTCCTTCTACGATCACGCAAGGGGTTCCAGATAAAACATCTTCTTTTATCTGACTTCCCTTTGTTAGTGGAGTAATTAATATGATTCCATCAACACCACTTTGAACCAACTCTCGGATACCGGTAGATATGGCCGACTCATCAACCCCTTTAGTTGTTGCCAAAGTAACGGTATATCCAATCTCTCGAGCAGCATTCTGAACGGCATGGAGCATGGAGGCAGGGCCAAAAAGAATGGAGTTATAACTCAAAACCCCAATAGTCGTAGTTTTGCCATTAGACAACGCTCGAGCGGCCAAGTTTGGAGCGTAACCGAGCTCTTTCATAGCCGCCAAAACCTTTGATCGGGTTTTGACGCTTACATTTTTATGGTTATTAAGGACTCTCGAGACGGTTTGGTGTGAAACTTGGCTATAGGCGGCAACATCCAACATTGAAATAGGCCGTTTTTTCATTATCTACGCTCCTTCCATAACAATTCCATAACAACACGCCACCGCCAAAGCTTATTGACTTTCTCACGGTAGTGGCTTTAAATAAGCCTATCGATAATTGTTATCGATAACAATACCCAAGTGCCAGTGCTCTCAACATCGGCACTAACTAATCAAAGGGTTTGTTAGGACGAGTGACGCGAACGCGACACAAGGAGTAATAGATGAATAGAACCAGCAAAATGAGGCGCTTAACTGCTTCAGGTGTTGCTATGTTGCTAGTCGGCGGGTTACTGGCGACAGCACCAGCAAATGCGGCAGACCCAATTACCTTAACCATGTGGACTCGTTCGGTCACTGCCGTCCAGTCACAAGACATGGTTAATGCTTACAACTTAGCCAATAAAGGAAAAGTTGAAATAAAATTAACGGTTGTTCCATTTACTGAATATCTCGCTAAAGTGTCTGCAGCAGCTGCAGCAAAAAATTTACCAGATATTCTTGCAGCCAATGTTATCGACGGACCTAATTACACTCGCAGTGGACTTTGGTTGAACATTGATAAGCGAATTAAGAAGCTTCCATATTGGGATGAGCTTGCAACTGGCCATATGGCATCAGCTTTATATCAGCGTAAATATTATGCAGTCCCACATGTAGTTGATGCGAGTTCAATTTACTATAACAAAGTGCTATTTGAGAAGGCTGGCTTAGATCCAAATAAGCCACCTACGACACTTAACCAAATGGCAACCATGGCCGCGAAGATAAGCGCATTAGGTGGCGGAGTCGATGGTTTGTACTTTCCAGGCAATTGCGGAGGATGCTTGGCATTTACTTTATTCCCATCAATTTGGGCACAGGGATCAAGAGTTTTAAAAATTAATGGAGATGGTTCATTTCTCGGGTCAGTAAAAGCTAAAAAAGTCTTTAATGTTTACTCCAAGATGTGGAAAGCCGGAACTATGGCTGCAGGATCAAAGAATGAAGCAGGTGCCACACAAAACGCCGTATTTCAATCCGGAAATGCAGGCTTTGCCTTGCTTGGCTCAAAGGCTCTTGGAACAATCAAGGAGAGTGACAAGTTGAAAATTGGTCTTGTCGCTTTGAGCGGACCTGATGGTGGGACTTCAACATTCGTTGGAGGAGACACGATCGGTATCTCTTCAACTTCTAAGAACCCTGATGCAGCTTGGGATTTCCTTCAGTGGACATTGGAAGACAAGCAACAGATTGATATCTACGCTTCCAAAAATTTCATGACATCACGTCGCGATCTATCGGAGAATAAATTTGCTCTCGCAGATCCACGTATGGTTCTTTTGAATAAGCTCCTAGTTAATGGACAAAGCCCATACGCTCCTCGCTTCTTCCAAACTTTCAACGATGCAAATGGACCATGGATCCTTTTCATCCGCGAAGCAATCTTTGGAAACGGAGTCTCAAATGAACTGCTAGCGAAATTGAATGCTTCGTTAGCGGGTTAATTTAGGTCAGTAATAGATATCTCAAACTAAAAATAGATAAAAATAGACAGAGAGGAACCATCACATTGTGGCTACTGCTAATCCAAATGTATTGAGTCGCAAAAACTCAATGCGCCCAAGTAGACCGAAACGAGGGTTTAGGTCTACAGGGATTGGATGGCTATTTTCAGCTCCAGCAGTGGTGGTTCTTCTCTTCTTTTTTATTGTTCCACTTGGCTATTCAGTTGTAATGTCCACGAAAGATTGGCCACTTCTAGGCCCAGATTACCCAACAAATTTTCCAACGAACTACACTCAAATTTCGGAAAATGAACTTTTCTTAAACTCTCTATTCTTCACAGTTAAATACACGGCCATCATTTCCGTTATCTTAATCTCTTTGAGCCTCGGACTTGCCCTTCTTGTGCAGGAAGGGAAACAGCGCGCAAGTGGAATACTGAGGACGATTTACTTTCTTCCTGTAGTTACAGGTCTTAGTACTGCCGCTTTACTCTTTCTAGGCTTTCTCAATCCAACTATTGGACCCATGACAAGAATACTCAATTTATTCGGTATGGATCCTGACTGGCTAGGAACTCCCAATCTCGCACTTACAAGTACCGTTTTAATGATGACTTGGCGATTTGCAGGATTTTATATGGTGATCATGCTTTCAGGACTTCAAGCAATTCCTCGAGACATTTATGAATCGGCTGCTGTTGATGGGGCCAATCGGATAAATACTTTTAGATATATTACTGCTCCTTTAATGAAGTCAACATTTTCACTCTGCTTGATTCTGATATTAACAGGCGGCATGGTCGCTTTCGAGCAATTCTATATTTTGACTGGAGGAGGACCAGATAATTCAACCGTCACGATAGTTATGACCATCTTCCGCGAAGCTTTTAGTCAATTTGAAATGGGATCTGCTGCAGCAATGTCAGTAGTTCTCCTTATTGCTCTCGTAATGATGAATATCTTGCAACTGCGCTTAGTGCGCAAAGATGAGTCTGGGGACACCAGGTGATACGTTCTAGTATAAAAATGGCTATATCAATTCTTCTGGCAATATTCTTTCTTGGCCCAATTTTATGGGTTCTTTGGGGATCCGTAAGATACGGCGACGCCAGTTTTAGTTTCCAAAATTTTTCAAGTTTATTCATCTATGGCGAAGGTATATCAACATATATACGAAATACATTAATAGTCGTAATAATAACCGTAACGGGATCAGTAATAGTCTCCCTCTTTGCCGGTTACGCCTTAGATCGTATTAAATTTAAGGGCAGCAAACTGTTATTTATTGGAATTTTATCAATTTTAATGGTGCCTCATGCAAGCTTACTCATTCCACTATTCATTTGGCTGAATAAATTACATCTAGGGAATAGTTTGATTGGGCTTAGTTTCGTGATGATTATGTACCAATTGCCGTTTTCAGTGTTCATGATGCGTAATTCATTTGAATCTGTCCCAAAAGAATTAGATGAAGCGGCGATGATTGATGGATGCAGCAGGCTGGGAATTATTTTCAAAGTTTTAATGCCCGCTGTTCGACCAGGTATAATTACAGTCGGCCTTTTTGCATTTCTTGCTGCCTGGAATGAATTTATCACCGCACTCATTTTGCTTAACGATGGCAGCAAATTCACAATTCCTCTGATGCTTGTCAACTTGGTTAGAGGCGATTTCGGTTCTGTTGACTTCGGAGCACTGCAAGCAGGGATTGTTATTTCCGCAGCACCATGTGTTGCACTCTTCTTCATATTGCAAAGATATTTTGTGGGCGGTTTTTCAGCAGGCGCAATCAAGGGTTAATGATGATAAGGGAGAACAAAAAGTAATGATAAACGAACCAAAGCCAAACAATGTAATTCCAGTATCACCATCTATGTATAAGTTGCGCCCTCTCGATATTCGTGATGTAGAACTGACCGGTGGATTTTGGTACACGAGACAAAAACAAAATACCGAAATAGTCCTGGATCATGCTGACAGCTGGATAGAGAAGTTGGGTTGGTATGACGCCTTTATTGCCGCCGCTGGTGGCAGTCCAAAGAGACCCCTACAAGGCAAACTTTTTACCGATGCCGACGTTTATAAAACATTGGAAGCAATGATTTGGGAAGTTGCAGCTAGACCAGATGCCACCAGAGAAGCTCGGATCTTAGAAATATCACAAATAATTGCGGATGCCCAAGAAGATGATGGATATATAAATTCATTTTTTGGTATCAAGGGAAGAGAATTTCGCTACTCTGATGTTGCACATGGACACGAGCTTTACTGCGGCGGACATTTCTTTCAAGCAGCAGTTGCTCGAATTAGAAGTGGGCACGATGATTTATTGACTCAAACTGCCATCCGCTTCGCTAATCGCATCTGTGAAGATTTCGGCCCGGGAGGAATTGAAGGTTCTGATGGCCACCCTGAGATAGAGGTGGCACTAATGGAACTCTTTAGAGCCACAGGTGATAGGAACTATTTAAATCAAGCTAAAAGATTTATAGATAGCCGTGGATATAAGACTTTTGAGCAACACGCAATTGGATTTGAATATTACAGCGACGATATGCCAGCGAGAGAAGCCACGATTTTTAGAGGTCACGTTGTTCGAGCATTGTATTTTGCAGCGGGTGTGGTCGATTTAGCAGTAGAAACGGAAGATTCAGAGTTACTCCAAGCATTAGAGTTGCAGTGGGCTAATACATGGGCGAAGCGAACATACATCACAGGCGGTATGGGGGCTCGTCATCTAGGTGAATCTTTTGGTGAAGATTTTGAACTTTCTCCAGAACGTGCATATACAGAAACATGCGGCGCTGTTGCCGCCATCATGGTTGCATGGCGTCTACTCCTAGCAACAAATGATTCGCATTATGGGGATGCAATAGAACGACTGCTTTATAACATGATTGCCACGCATCCTTCTGCAGAGGGGGATAGATTCTTTTATGCCAATCCTCTTCAAAAAAGAGAGCCAGGAATTTATGCTCAACCAGGTGAAGCTCCATTTAGAAAAGATACGCTTCGTGCCGAATGGTTTTGGGTTTCTTGTTGCCCAACAAACTATGTACGACTAATGGCAAGCCTTTCCGGATATATGGCCACAACCAGAGAATCTGAGATCAGAATTCACCAATTCTTTACCGGTGACATAACCACAACAACTGAAGACGGAAAGTTGATCGAACTTGCCATAGAAACAAATTACCCATGGGATGGAGCAATAAAAGTTACTTTTAAAAACTCTCCTGGAGATATCAACCTTGCTCTTAGAGTTCCAAATTGGGCAACTGGATCGACCCTTAGTTTTAATGGTGACACACAACCAGTTGCACCAGGGTATGGCGAAATAAAACGTAATTTTCAGGCGGGAGACACTGTCATTTTAGATTTGGAGATGAAAATTAGAGTGTTAGAGCCAGATTCAAGGATTAATGCAATTCGAGATACCGTCGCAATTGAGCGTGGCCCACTTCTATTTTGTGCAGAAGAGTTAGAGAGCAGCTCGAGCAAAGTTGACTTAGATAATTTTATATTAAATCTTAAAGAAGAAATGCAAGAAGTCAGCATAGGAGGCCTCAGTGACGTCTCGAAGGTAATTCGAGTTTCGGGGAAAGTTCTAGCCGAGGAGCGCGATGAAAACTGGCCATATGTCGAAAATAAACAGACCAGGTCAACAGTTAAGACAAGCATCGAACTAATTCCCTATTACGCATGGTCAAATAGAGGTTTTTCGACGATGCGTGTTTGGATTCCATTTCATGAAGACACCAAGTAACCGACAAGAATAGGAAAATGATGACACTTCCAATAAAGAAGACAGCGATTGTACTAATAGAACCGCAAAACGATTTTTTATCGGCTGGCGGAACTATGTATGCCCATATTGCAGATCAACTTAGAGAGCGAGACACAATTAAACATATAGCCGATTTACTTGAAGGCGCTCGCAAAAAAGGAATCAAAATTATGTATGTTCCTTTCCATCCGTTTGAAGAGGGATTCCCTGAACTCCCCCGCTCTGGACCAGGCGCTACAGGACTTCGAGGAATTGAAATGGATATGGAAGCAGACTGGGGAACAGGTGCTTGGCTCAAGGGAACACCCGGACCTGAAATTGTTACACCGTTGACTCCCAAGCCAGGCGACATCGTGATTGAAGGAAAGAAGACTTTGGATGCTTTCCATTCAACAGCGCTCGACTACATGTTACGTGCCAATGAAATTGAACACGTAGTCTTTAGCGGATTTCATACAAATTGGTGCGTTGAGTCAAGCGCACGTTCAGCGTATGACAAAGGTTACCGAGTCATTGTGGCGAGCGATTGCACTGCAACCGATACAGAAGAAGAACAGTCTTATGCAGAACGCTGGATTTTTCCAAAAATTGGAAGAGTTATGACGGGTAAGCAAATACTGGATGAAGCAGAATAAAGTAAATTCCATGGAAGCAGAGGAGACGGACGAGCAGTATGTAATTGGTGTCGATTACGGCACACTTTCAGGACGCGCACTTTTAGTGCGGGTCTCTGATGGTGTCGAAGTTGCTACTGCTGCCCACTCATATAGGAATGGAGTATTGGAGCATTACCTACCGGACTTCACTACAACTCTTCAACCAGATTGGGCTCTACAAGTCCCACATGATTACATAGAAGTCCTTCAAGAAACGATTCCTAGAATATTGAAGGAGTCAGGGGTTTCTAAAGATCATGTGATTGGTATAGCTACTGATTTTACGGCTTGCACTGTTTTGCCAACTTTGAGTGATGGGACTCCGTTGTGCGAGCTTGACCGTTTCAAAGCCCGCCCGCATGCCTACGCAAAACTGTGGAAGCATCATGCTGCACAAAAGCATGCGGACCGCATAAATGAACAGGCACATGCACGTGGTGAGTCTTGGATTTATCGATATGGAGGGAAAATTTCCTCTGAATGGGAGTTTGCTAAAGGCCTTCAAGTTCTTGAAGACGATCCAGAAATATATTTAACAATGAATCATTGGGTTGAAGCGTCAGATTGGATAGTTTGGCAACTTTGTGGCACATATGTTCGCAATATATGTGCGACGGGTTATAAAGCGATATTGCAGGACGATGAATATCCAAGCAGAGAGTTTTTGAAAGCGCTAAATCCTAAATTTGAAGATTTCGTAGAAACAAAAGTTCGTCAAAAACTCGGTCAATTAGGAGACGTTGCTGGCTTACTAACTGAAGAAGCCGCTCATTGGACTGGACTTAACGCGGGCATTGTCGTGGCAGTCGGAAATGTGGATGCCCATGTGACTGCAGCAGCAGCAAATGCAACACAGGCCGGAGAGTTTGTTGCAATTATGGGCACATCAACATGTCATGTCATGGTTGGTACAGAGCTTTCGACCGTTGAAGGCATGTGCGGGGCCGTAATGGGAGGAATTGTCCCCGGCAAATGGGGATATGAAGCGGGACAAAGTGGAGTTGGAGATATTTTTGCTTGGTTCACGCGAACATTTGTTCCAGCTGATTATGAGAAAAATGCCCATACAGCTGGTCTAGATATTCACGATTATTTGGCGCAATTGGCCCAACTTAGTCCAGTGGGATCTCATGGATTAATAGCTCTAGATTGGCAAAGCGGGAATCGGTCAACACTCATTGACCATACACTTTCCGGATTGATTATGGGACTTACTCTTGCAACTAAACCAGAGGAAATTTACCAAGCACTTGTTGAATCAACGGCATTTGGAACAAGGAGAATTATTGAAGCTTTTACACAAAGTGGCGTACCGGTAAAAACATTCATAGCAGCTGGGGGGTTAGCGAAAAGTGACTTCGTAATGCAAATTTACGCGAATATCTTAAACCGACCAATAGATGTAATAAGTTCAGAGCAGGGCTCTGCGCTTGGCTCAGCCATTCATGCCGCAGTTGCGGCAGGAGCGTATGAGAATATTGAAGAAGCAGCTTCGAAAATGGGAGGAAGAAAAATAGCAAAATTCCTGCCGGATTCAACCACCACGCAGGTATATGACCAGCTATATAGTCAGTATGTTTACTTATATGATCTATTTGGAACTGGCGAAAAGATGCATGCACTGCGCGATATACGTAACGCTGCAAGGGTGAATAAAGATTATGAGTAATAGAAACTTGCGCGAGAATTTGTGCACCATGAATTTGAATTTGGTTTCGGAAGGGTTAGTTAAAGGGACTTCTGGCAATGTTTCCGAATGTCTTCCGGATCGAACAGGATTCTATATTAAGCCAAGCGGTGTTCCGTATTCACTGCTAACACCGAGTCAGATGGTGTTGTGTGATTTAGAAGGAAATGTAATTGAGGGAACAATGAAATCTTCAAGCGATACTGCCGCTCATGCATATATTTACAAACACATGCCAGAAGTCGGTGGGATAACTCACACACATTCACAATATGCAAGTGCCTGGGCGGCAGTTGGAAAGGCTATTCCGTGTGCACTAACGGCGATGGCAGATGAATTCGGTGGCGAAATACCTGTGGGTCCTTTTGCTTTAATTGGCAATGATGATATTGGGCGGGGAGTTGTAGAGACGTTAAGAGGTAGTCGTTCTAGCGCAGTCTTAATGGCTAACCACGGAGTATTCACAATAGGACGAGATTCTAATGCGTCAGTGAAGTCTGCAGTAATGTGTGAAGATGTTGCAAAAACTATTTGGTTAGCATCTCAACTAGGAGTGGTAGTTCCTATTTCACAGAAGAATATTGACTATCTATACGACCGTTACCACAACGTCTATGGGCAAAAGGAGATTTGAAATGCTAGACAAGCAAAATCAACTTGAGATCTGGTTCTTAACGGGAAGTCAATCGCTTTATGGTGAGGAAGTTTTATTACAAGTCGCCAAACAATCTCAAAATGTTGTCAATAGCATGAATGAATCTCCTAGCACTTCGATTCGTATTGTCTGGAAGCCTGTCCTTACTACTGCAGAGGATATTAAGAAAACATGTATGGAGGCATCCAGTAATCCAAACTGTATTGGAGTTATAACATGGATGCACACATTCTCTCCAGCAAAAATGTGGATTGCTGGTTTAAATGCGCTCCAAGTTCCTCTTTTGCATTTCCACACACAAATAAATTCCGAACTTCCATGGGAAAGTTTGGATATGGATTTTATGAACCTTAATCAAGCAGCCCATGGCGATCGAGAGCATGGGCATATTCAAGCTCGATTAAATTTGCCTCGGAAAATTATCGCTGGTCATGAATCAGATCCGCAAGTTATGTCTCGCATTGGTAATTGGATACGGGCAGCCGTAGGTTGGAATGAAGCCCAGAACCTTAAACTTGCGCGTTTTGGAGACAATATGCGTTACGTCGCGGTCACTGATGGAGATAAGACGAGTGCACAAATTACATTAGGGGTTTCCATTGAAGCTTATGGAATAAATGAACTGTGTGCAGCAGTTGATCGTGTCGCCGAAGATTCAATTACAGCATTAGTCGCCGAGTATGAGGAGCTCTATGAAGTTTCTTCGGAACTAGTAAAAGGAGGAGCAAGGCATAGCTCGCTACGTTACCAAGCGGCTATTGAGATTGCGCTCGAGAAATTTTTGATTGATGGGGGATTCAGCGCATTTACGACCAATTTTGAGGATTTGGGTAATTTGAAGCAGCTCCCGGGTTTAGCGGTACAGCGCTTAATGGCAAAAGGCTATGGTTTCGGTGGTGAGGGAGATTGGAAGACTTCTGCACTACTTCGAATTATTAAAAGCATGACTCAGGGATTAGTTGGCGGAAGTTCATTTATGGAGGACTATACATACCACTTTGGCCCCGGCGAGCCTAAAGTGTTGGGTGCTCACATGTTAGAAGTTTGCCCAACAATTACAGACCAAAGACCAAAATGCGAAATACACCCACTCGGTATTGGTGGAAAAGATGATCCAGTACGTCTAGTCTTCAATGCAACACCGGCACATGGTTGCGTCGTTGGATTAATGGATCTGGGCGGCCGTTTTCGAATACTTTCAAATGATATTGAAGTGGTTAAACCAGATAAAGAGTTAAAGAAGCTTCCGGTTGCCTCAGCCGTCTGGAAGCCTAAACCCTCACTTGCTTTGTCAGCGGAATCATGGATTTTTGCTGGAGGATCTCATCACACTGTACTCAGTACCTCATTGGAGATAGAAACTCTCAATGACTTTGCCAATATTCTAAATATTGAACACTTACACATTTCTGACACAACTGTTTCACAATCCTTTCAGGATCAAATAAAGTGGAATGGAATATATTTTAAACTCTCGACCACTTCGTAATGAGAATGAAGAGTTACGATGTAAATAAGCCTCTCAAAGTTCTTGTTCTACCCGATAAGTTCAAAGGGAGCTTAAGTGCAGTTGAGGTCGGCGAGACCATCTCTAAAGCCATTCTTGAAGAAACCGAAAATTGGGATCTGGAAGTTATTCCCGTGGCTGATGGCGGTGACGGTTCACTAATTGCGTTGTTAGGGAGTGATTTTCAGGCAGTCTCAGTAACCTGCCAGGGTGCCCTAGGGAAAGTCGGAAACCGCAGAATTGGTATTCATCAGGATCATGCATTCATAGAACTAGCCGAAATTTGTGGAATCGCACTCCTTGGGAAAGAACCTCTAGATCCACTTCGAGCATCAAGTTACGGGTTAGGTGAAGCACTTAAAGTGGCTGTCGGAAATGGAGCGAAAGAGGTCACTTTTTCGTTGGGAGGTAGCGCGTCCATAGATGGCGGATTTGGATTCTTGTGTGCGCTAGGTGCCAAGGGTTTCGATTCCAAGGGGCAAGAAGTTACTCCAGATTTATTCGGCTTGATGCACCTAGATACAGTTGATTTTAAAGAGATAGAAGATATTCGACGAGGAATCAAAGTAACCGTTTTGGTTGACGTAGATAACCCTTTAATTGGCCCGCTTGGAGCAGCTTTTGTTTATGGACCGCAGAAAGGATTAAAAGAAGAAGAATTGGTTAGTGCGGACAACGCAATGAAGGCTTGGATGGACCTACTAAGGAAAGAAACAAATTTCGATGCATCAATGATAAAAGGATTAGGAGCAGCAGGTGGGGTTCCATTGGCGTTATGTAGCCTGTTTAAGTCAGAGATTATTTCTGGTTCAGAATGGTTCATGCATCGTTTGGGTCTAAAATCTGCGATTCAAAAAGCGGATCTGATTATTACTACAGAAGGACAGTTTGATAGCCAGTCAATGATGGGCAAGATCACAGGTGAAATTATTAAAGAATGTGAAGACACGGGCAAGGATTGTTTAGTAATTGCTGGGGTAATAATAAATGAAGAGCCACTTAGACGGAGAGTACATTTTATTTCTATGAGCCAGTTGTCAGGGAGCTTGCAGTCATCCCTTGATGAGCCAAAGAAGTGGCTAAGGGAAAGCACCAGGGTGGCAATGGCACTAAGTCCATGAAACAGGAGTAGATTAGAGATAAGAAGCGGTTGTTTCTTTACGTGGAACCTTTCACAACTTAGTGTTGTTCTATGGTTGGGACATCTCCGCACTTTCTACAAATGTAAGGAGCCGAAATGCTGCATTACAAAGTAGCAATCATCGGTGCTGGTCCGGCTGGCTATTTTGCAGCGCAGGCTCTGCACAATTTACAAAATGATGAACGTACATTTTCAATCGATATGATCGAGCGGCTTCCAACACCATGGGGTTTAGTTCGAAGCGGGGTTGCACCCGATCACCCTAAGATCAAAACTGTTTCAAAAGTTTTTGAGAAAATAGCTGCGGATCCAAATTTCCGTCTTTTTGCTAACGTTGAAATAGGTACAGATATAACAGTTGCTCAGTTAGCTGAAAAGTATGATGCGGTTATCATTGCTACCGGCTCTTCAATCGGTAAAAAACTTGGAATTCCCGGCGAGGATTTATACGGCTCAATCTCTGCAGCCGATTTTGTACCTTGGTATAACGCTCACCCTGATTTTGCAGATCTAGATGTTCCACTTGATTGTGAAAGCGCTGTAGTGATTGGCGCAGGGAACGTAGCAATGGATGTTGCGCGTATTTTGGCCCTTGAACCAACTGAATTAGATCCAACCGACACGGCAGATCATGCGATAGATGCTTTGAAGAAAAGCGAGGTTCGAGATGTTTACATCAGCGCTCGCCGAGGACCAGAACATGCAGCCTTTACATCTCCCGAGCTTCGGGAGCTTCCAAAACTTGAGCACACTAATGTGGTCATCACGCGCCACGACATCGATGCGGCAATCGTGCGCGCAGGAGAAGCGCCAGAAAAAGATGTGAAGAGTAATTTAGATGCGATGGTGTTAATTGCAGATTCACAAAAATCTGAACACGAACGAACGATGCACTTCCTATTTCAGCACACACCGAAAGAGATTCTTGGCGCTAATCGAGTTGAAGGCATTGTGTATTCGACCCCAACCGGCGAGGTCACAATTAAATGCGGATTGGTTATTACTGCTATCGGTTATCAAGCAGCAACTATTAATGGCGTGCCCTATGAAAATGGCAAGGTTGTAAATATTGATGGCCGTGTAAAAGAGAATATTTATGTCGTTGGTTGGGCAAAGCGGGGACCTTCAGGAGTTATCGGTACTAATAAATCAGATGCCGCGGCAGTAATTGACTTACTTATTTCTGATTTAAGTGAACCGAAAAATGAGATTGGTATTGAAAACCTATTGACCACTCATGTAGTAGTTGACCAGCTGAGTTGGCAACGCATTAATGAAGCAGAGACAGCAGCTGGTGAGCCGAAGGGTAAACCCCGAGTTAAGAGTGTTGACCGCCATGAACTTTTGAAGTTGGCTGGTTTGTAACTTAACTCACTCTTTCGAAACCATTTCTTAACATGCGTGTTTAGTAAAGGTACGTTTCCTCTGATTAGATTCAGGAATGAAACAAACCTTCACATCACGCAAATTCCCAGGCTGGGGCGCACTTGCCACAGCCACCGCACTCTTGACTGCACTATTAATTCCAACTGCACAGGCAAATGTTTATTCGTTGCCTGGTGCACCAACTAATGTCAATTCTTATATCGGAGATCGCGGAGTATTAGTTAAGTGGACAACTGCAAAAAATGTAACTCCAGAAGTAAGTGGTTATGTTGTATCTGCAGGCGCGGGCTCATGTCCAGTCTATGTGCGTGCTCAGAATCACTCAGTCGTAACAATGCCTGTAGTTGTTGGACAACCTGCAGGAACTCCCACTGTTCAGGCAATCAATGCCTACGGCTTCTCAAAGCCTGGAACATCTAAGCAAAGTTTTACTGCCGCTCAATTATCAACTGTTGCTTCACCCAGTAATAGATCAGTGCAGATTTTGCAGTTTAGTGATTTTCACGGCGCAATAGAGACTGGGAATTCATTTGGCACTTCACTCTTTGTACCTAACTTCGCCGCAGATCGAGCCGCAGCTGCCGCCACATTTACCGTGGCATCAGGAGATAACATCGGCGCTGCACCACCAATTTCAACTGAATTTGAAGAGCTGCCAACTATTGAATCTATGAATCTGATGAAGGTTGATGCTTCATCATTTGGTAACCATGAACACGATCGAAGCCTTACTCACCTACAAAAAATCATAGGTGCATCTGATTTCCAATGGGTTGTGGCGAATTATCCAGCTGCATCTCTAGCGGCGTTAAAGTCGGGAGAAAAAGCTGCAAAGCCTTACACAATCATCAACCGAGGCGGATTCAAGATTGGTGTCGTTGGAGCTAACACCCCAGAGACTATTGAGCAAGTATTTCCAGGAAACCTTGATTACACCGATGCATCCGGTAAAAAAGCAACAATTGAAATCGATCCGGGAGTAGTTGGAATCAATAAATCTATCGCCGATGCCAAGGAGGCAGGGGCTGAGATTGTCGTCGTTGTGATACACCAAGGATGGACTGAGAATTCTGATGGCGTTGCAAAAGGCTTATTCAATAGCCTTTCTGCTCAAATTAAAGGAGCTGCGGCTATTTATGGTGGCCATAGTCATCAAACTTTCTCTACTCTGATTCCTTCGTCAGCTCGCGGGCAGGCACCGGTACTTCTCGGTCAGGTCCGTAATTCAGGTGTTGAATATACACGTAGCCAAATCTGCATCAGGAATGGCAAAATCGTCGGATCTTCTCTTCAGCATGTATTGAAGTCTGCCGCATCGACAATTAATACTGGAGTAGTTAGCACCGTTACAACACAAGATGCAACTGCCGCAGCACTCGTAAAGAAATACAAGGATCAGTTGACTGGAAAACTTGATGTCAAAATTGGTTCAGTATCAGGAGTATTCCCACGAGGTGGAACTCCTGCAGTAGAGCGCTCTGGCGAAAATCCAATGGGTGATTACATTGCAGATCTCCTCCGTACAAAGTACAAGACGGATTTTGCAATCACTAACGGTGGAGGAATCCGTGACACATTCCCTGCAAAGACTTACATTCCAGCCAATACCGCTCTCGTCAGAACAGGTGCTGGTCCACTCGATGTGACACTTGGGGATGCACTTACGGTCTATCCATTTGGCAACCAAGTTGCGACAACGGTTGTAACGGGAACAAATCTCTGGGCGGCACTTGAAAATGGTGTTGGTGGAAACTATCCAGGTGATGGACGTTTCCCACAGATTTCTGGATTCAAGTTCACATTCGATGCTTCCAAGCCACTCGGTTCTCGCATTGTTACCGTCACGAAGAATGATGGAACGCCGATTGCAAAAGACAGTACTGAGTACACACTCACAACCCTTGACTTCATCATTTATGGTGGAGATGGATATCTGAATGTGTTCTCACCTGCAAAAGCAAAAGTCAAAGGTGCACTACTTGATGTATTTGTAGAGGCGTTAAAGGCAGATATGGCGGCCGGCAAAGTTACACAAGTTCCTGTACTTGATGGACGTGTAAAAAAAGTTGGTTAATTAAATAACAATCACAAAGGGCGCTGGATTATTCCAGTGCCCTTTGTGCATTATTTACGCTTAGTTTTCACATTTTGGAAGGGCTTGAAAAGAAGGTAGGATGCGCAGGTTCAATAAAACTAAATAAGCGCGCGTAGCTCAACGGATAGAGCATCTGACTACGGATCAGAAGGTTGGGGGTTCGAATCCCTTCGCGCGCACCAGACAAAATGCCCGCCAATCCTCATATTTCGATGAGTTATTACTTGTAAACCATGGTTTAAATTCAATTCAAGTGAGTTACGCGGTGAGTTATGAAAGCAAAAGTAACTCAAAAAATATTTGTGGAGTAATGCGTGGCGCGTCTTGTAATCAACCGTGGTTGATGTTCATAATTTCATATCAGCACGACTCACTAAGAGTCAGGCTGATCTTCGGTGCTTCACACCAAGATCTGAATTTGGTGAAGGTGGATGCCGATGACGAAACTTCTTTATACGATTCCAGAGGCTTGTTCTCTACTTGGAATTTCAAGGTCATCTATGTATCGCCTTGTCAAAGCAAATCAAATTCGTTCACTGAAGATCGGTTCACTTCGTCGAATTCCTGCACCCGCTTTACAGAAATTTATCGACTCTCAAACCAAAGAGACACTTCTAACGGACTTGAGGAGGCATTAGATGGCGCGTAGAGCAAATGGTGAAGGTTCTGTTTACCCAAACAAGAGAACTGGCGGATGGATGGTCGCAGTGGTCGTAGGACGCTATTCAAATGGAAAGCCGAAGGTGGTTCGTAAAACAGCGAAGACAAAGGCTGAAGCAGGCCGGAAACTTTTGGAGATGCAAATCATGAAAAAGCAACATAACCTAACACTCTCGTCTACAACCACGATTAAGGCATATTCTGATTATTGGTATAAGAATATATTGCCTCTCAGGGGCCTGAAACCATCTTCCCTAAGCAATTATCAACAGATGTGCCAATATTATATTTTGCCACTATTAGGTAATAAACGCTTAAACTCCCTTCGATCTCAGGATGTACTTGAGATGATAAATAGTTTAAAAGCGCAGAAACTGAGTACGAATACAATCCGCCGTGCTCGTTCAATTCTCCACAACATGCTTGAAAGCGCGGTAGAAGAGGACCTAATAGGCAAAAATCCGGTCACTCGATCAAGTTCAGTTAAAAAGCCAGAGGATGAAAAGAGCGCAGTCCAGAAGTCTTACACCACAGAGGAAGTGGGTCAGGCACTTACTGCATTAAAAGACTCTCACCTCGAGGGATTATTTAGGTGCATGGTGTTTTTGGGAATGCGAATTGGAGAGGTTATTGCACTGAAGTGGGAACAGATTGACATTGAAAATCTAGCCTTGTGGGTTACGCAGACTGAGGCACACATACCAACTTTGGTTGGTGACGGTACTTGGGTTTCAGAGCGAGTTAATGGATCCACCAAAAGCAATCGAAAACGCAAATTGCACTTAACCGATGACTTCAAAGCCTTTTTTGAACGGCATCGTAGAGAGCAGGCAAAAATTCGAATGCCGTTTGGATCCCAGTGGAATCCGGAGGGCTATGTGTTTGTCACAAAGAATGGAACGCCATACGCGGCGAACAATGTTCGGAAAGGTCTTAACCTTGCTCTTTCAAGAGATGGAATTAGGCATATTCGTCTTCATGATTTACGCCATACAGCAGGCTTTCTTGCGATTGAGGCTGGAGTGGCAATCAATGATGTACAGGACATGCTTGGTCATGCGAGTATCCAGATGACCAAAGACATTTATGTTGGCCATGTGCAGGCAGGATCTGATCGCGCTGTACTTGGCTTAGAAACTCACATTAAGTCTTACGGAATTAAACCCCGATTAGGGAAAGCAACCATCCGTCCATGAAAGAGAAGGCTGGTTGAATTTCTACAGTTTCTACAGTTTCTACATTTTCTGATGTTTCTTGACTCGATAGGGGGTAGTTTATTGAAGCGAAGAAAAATGAAGTCTATGGTGAAAGTTCAATGGACGAGAAAGATTCAGATGCGGTGGGCAATACCGATGAGCCGGCACGAATCCTGAATCAAATTCTTACGGAAAAGCATGTTATACAATCCAAATCAAACTTGCCAAAATAATCGCATCAAATTCGTAGGCAATGTTCCTGCCATGGGTCGCCTCAGAAGATCAAATTTTGCAGAGTTCTCAGGAATATCTATTTATTCAACGAGATCAATAGAAGTGGATTCAGTTTTCTGGGAACTCATCTTTGTTCTTATTCTCTCTTCGGCGCAAGACTCTCATCGGCCTCGAGAGAAGTGTTCCAAGTGAAGGAATGATTGCACTCAAAAGCATTAGAGGGATTAAACCCGCGAACCATATCCCCCCTAAAAAAATTTCCCACCCAAAGAGGAACATCAATAAAATGTTACGCCCAAACAGATCAATGTAAATAAGATCCCACCACCAACTTATTGGACCTAAAGGATAAACTCGTGGATCGTCTGACTTCCCGAATGGAAATGGTGTAAGAGGATTTGCATCTTGATTCCATTCCCACCAGACCAAGAATTCGGATTTGCATTCTGGATACTCAATGGATCTGTTCTCTATAATTTTGCTAATTCTTGCTATTTCTTCTGTTGTAGCATCTGCATTAATATCTGCTTTTACACCGATAACTTCCACCTGCAAATCGCGCATTACTTGTCGACAATTGGTCGCAGCAGAAGCAGATTCAACCGAAATCAGGTTGAGAGACACAAAAATTGCAACGATGCCGATAAGACCTACCTTGCGCTTAAAGTAGAGAATGTTCATTTTTAAAGAATACTGCGAATAGCAGGTATTTGACAGGATTTTCTAGTTCCCTCAAGGCGGAACCTGAGAATGGAAACCTAGATCGATTAAATACAATGAAAAAAGTTTTTAGAAGTTTGGGAATGCTTTGCAACGAGTGGGTGAATTTAGAAGAAATGGGTGAATTTGAGCACTGAAAAAGTAACTACAGGTCCACGATTAAAGGAGTGAATCTTTGGCATTATGGCCAGTCCGGAAGTCTGGTTCCACTCCGAGATTTGGAATCACCTTTCGCTAATCTTCTAACCTTTTCTACTCTCGCAAGGGCTAGGTCGGTTGCCGCCTTGATCGAAATTACTTTGAAATTGGGGAATTCCATTCGAATTCTCTCATTAGCAGAAAGAACCCTCAGATCATCCGTAACTAGTGCAGAGGCAATATCTCTTATTGCGTGAGCCACGATAAGTGAATCTCTAAATCGCGACCTCCCCATTGACCTACGATTTGGACTCATACGATCGGACTCCAAATTGGATGCAGGCCATATTGCCTTGTGCACTTTAACTATTCTCTCTTCATCAATGTCTGCTGCGAGAACAGATTTGCCCAGAATCGAGTGATCTAGGACAAGGGGGGCAAAAGAGGTAAAGAAGGGAGCGCGACTTTCTTCAAGTCTGGCAGCATCCTGTTTACTTGTGGCATCCAAATGCTCTACTTCAATTATCGAGGAGATAGTGAGCAACACCCATCCATGCTCAAACAATCCTCTAAGGGTTTCGGCGCTGGATTTGGTCAGCACATTATTATCTATATGCCAAGAGATTCCTGTGAGATTGTACGGTTTGGCCATACAAGAAGTATGGCGCTATGCCTTCGAAAATCAATAAAGCCTTCGGAAAGTTCTGCGCTTACAGTGACAAGACCCGAAGTCGGGGATTTGAATAAGTGGAGTTTCTGTAGTTTATGGAGGTGATAAGGGGTACTTTATTGTGATGAGCAAAAGCAAAATGTTCGGCGGAAGTTCAGCAGCGGAAAACAATTCAGCAGCGGAAAATGAAAATTTACCGGAGCAGAGTGGCCCACTAAAAAGACTATTAAAGAGACTTGAGCGAACTCCTTGGTGGCTTCTTGCTACTGGGCTTGTATTTGGATTTACCTTTACGACTCATAATGTTGCAACTGAGGATGCTAAACCGATTTCAAATCTTGAGGCAGTAGGCACATTTCTAGTCCTCATCAGCCTGACCCTCACCGCAATCCGCTTTTATAGAGTAGTCCGAAATTTGACAATGAAGAGCAATAAGTTGAAAAAGGGTATGTCAAGGGGACTAAGTATTGGCGGGGCAATTTTATTAATCACGGTTTTGATTGGGATGCTTGAGCCTTCAGGTGCTGCTCTAAGATGGAAGATAGATCCTTCCGCAAAAATTAGATACGAGGCTTCAGTAGTTCAGGCGGAGAAGGAGGCAACAATCGCGAGTGAGAAATTAATCGCCATAGCGGCGCGGGCAGCATTGGAGAAGCAGCAATTAGAAGAAAAGAAGAAAGTCGAAGAAGAGAATCGAAAGCAAGCCGAAGAGAATCTGAAGCAATTTGAAGCCAGTCAGAAGCAATTAGAGGAAGCGAATTCAATTGCAAATGATGAGGCAGCCATGGAAGCATCACGGAACATGGCCAATGGTGGTTTTACGCAAAGTGAAATACGAACTCTTAAGTCATTTTCAGCAACACTTAATTCCTATTTGTATAGTTATGCGGGATTTATTGAGGGAGTTAAGACAGCCGCTGCCATGGAGTACGCATGTTCTGTACTTCAAGATTCATACGGAGTCCTAAGACCAATCTTTAGCGACTCCATCTATTTTGATGATCTTTTGGACAGAGTGAAAGACTATTCCTATGAGGCAAAAAGTACATGTGCACACGCCTTCAAAAAGAGTCGCCTTGATGAAGTTGGTGAATCGGGCAGATTAGCATCGACAGCCTACGCGTTCATTAAAAGAGTTCTCTCCGAAATAAATTAATAATTCCAACGAGAAGGTGGGTTTGAAGTGGTAAAGAATGACAAGATCCGAAGTCGGGGATTTGAATAAGTGGAGTTTATGGAGGTGATAAGGGGTAGTTTATTGTGATGAGGAAAAGACTATTTAATCTTGGATTTATCCTAGGATTTACTTATCCAAATTACCCTGTTGCGATCGTGAGATAAATGTGGAAAAACTACCGAAAAAGGATAGCAAGCGCGGAGTTTCAGAGGTTTTGGCAGTTGCAGCGGTAAGCGTTGTGCCAATCGTAGGAGGACCATTTTCAATTGTCCTTCAGGAAATGCTGGGTGTTGCTTATGGGAAAAGAAGGGACGCATGGCTGGAAGAATTGGCAGCAAGGGTAGAAGACTTATTGAATAAAGTGGACAATCTTAATCTTGATGATCTCTCCCGCAATGAAATATTCCTTGATGCCGTCGCTTCTGCTACTCAAAGTGCCGTCCGCACACACGATAAAGAAAAAATTGCTCTTCTCGGGAACGCCGTTCTTAATGCCGCCATACAACCCTCTATGGATTCAGACAAACTGAACATGTTTATGCAATATGTCTCTGATTTGACGGTATCTCACATCCAATTGCTAGATTTTCTTGATAATCCCCCACTTTTCTTCGAAAAACTTGATCAAGAATGGCCCGATTTTATGATGGGGGGTATTTCATCTCTACTTCAAATCCTTTTCCCCCAATGGACATCGGAGTTCTCAAACCAACTTTTAAGACTTCTTCGAAATTCGGGATTAGTCTCAATAGAGTCTCTAAATGTTACGATGTCAGGAAGTGGTTTGCGAAGCAGTGTAACGACTTCATTGGGTAAAGAATTCCTGGCATTTATTACCAAGAGATAGTAAAACTTATGTAATTAATTTGAATATCCTTCGGATGCAAGAGAGGAGTAAAAGATCCTTGGTACGCGTACTTTCCGATACACATCCAGAGTTGGCGAGAGAAGCATTCGGTTGGGATCCAACCAAAGTTGCAGTAGGAAGTGCCAAAAAACTCCCTTGGAAATGTACCGTAGGACATGAGTGGATCGCTGAAGTAAGAAATAGAACTGGAGTTAGGGGTTCCCGCACATCCTGTCCTGTTTGCTCGTCGGTTGGATATTTGTTCCCTGCTTTGGCGAAAGAGGCTGTTGGTTGGAATCCAATGCTCATTTCAGCCAGTAACAATGCCAAACTGAAATGGAAGTGCGACAAAGGTCATGAGTGGTTAGCAGTAGTTGGAAATAGGACGAGGGGCTCAGGTTGTCCAACTTGCTCTGGTCGTCGAGTTCTTATTGGTTTCAATGATCTTGCAACATTGAAGCCGGAATTGGCCGCAGAAGCATTCGAATGGGATCCATCTACCGTCACCTTAGGCTCGATAAAAAGCAAGAAATGGATTTGTAAGGAAGGCCACCATTGGGAAGCGGTGGTGAGCACTCGCATGAAAAATGGCTGTCCCACTTGTGGAAATTTCACCGTACTTCAGGGCTATAACGATCTGGCGACGACCCATCCGGAGTTAGCAAAAGAAGCCCATGGCTGGGATCTAACAAAATTTAGAGCCCATAGTGGGAAAAAGGTTTCATGGCTTTGCACATTGGGACACCACTGGGATGCCACAATTGGCAACAGAACAAAAGGTGGTGGGTGCCCTGTTTGTTCGGGTCAACAAGTTTTAATTGGTTTCAATGACCTAGCAACTACCCACCCAGAAATTGCTATTCATGCCCATGGCTGGGATCCAAAAACCGTTGTCGCAGGTAGTACAAAGAAGATGCGATGGGAATGCCCCATTGGGCATGTGACTTCTAGCCGTGTCTATAGTAAAACTCGGCATGGCAATGGATGTGCGATCTGTGCCAATCAAGAATTATTAATTGGCTACAACGATCTTGAAACGCTTTTTCCAAAAATCGCCCAACAAGCACATGGTTGGGATCCAAGAAACATTATCGGGGGCGGGGGAAGAAATAGAGCAGAGTGGATCTGCGATTTTGGGCATATTTGGGAATCGTCAATTGCTAGTCGAACTCGGTCAAAAAGTGCGGGGTGTCCTATTTGCGGTAACGACAAAATTTTGGTCGGTTACAACGACCTCAAGACTACTCACCCCATAATTGCGAGCGAAGCCGATGGCTGGGATCCGACTAAATTGATGGCTGGAAGTGATAAGAAAATGGCTTGGAAATGCTCGGAAGATCATCAATGGACATCGGCCGTAAGTATCAGAACCCGACCGAGTGGATGTCCAACCTGTGCTTCCTCTGGCTTTGATCCTAATTCGAAGGCGTGGCTCTATTTCCTCGAACATTCGGAATGGCAGTTGTATCAAATTGGAATCACAAATTTTCCAAATAAGCGTGTGAAGTTACATCAGAATAGAGGTTGGGAAGTAAAGGATTTACGAGGACCAATGGATGGGCTTCTTGCAAGGAATTGGGAGATTAGCATTCTTGAAGCGTTAAAGAAACGAGGGGCAATATTTAGCCCTAGTGCCGCGGTCGGAAAATTTGATGGATATACAGAGGCGTGGGGAAAACTTGATTTCATTGCAAATTCTTTAAAAGATCTAATGCAACTGGTTGAAATGGATGAGGCTAATAATGATGCAAAATAGGTAATTTACTTCGACTGCTACTTGAACTGAGCAGAATTAGTTTATGAAGTTTCTGGAGGTGATAAGCAGTTGGTGAGTAACGCAGTGAGTTACGAGTCTGGAATACATGGAAACAACATGACACAACTCTTGGTACAATTAGAGCGTGAAAACCACTTCTAAGTGGGTATTTGTCACGGCGCGCGTATCTACGGATCAGAAGGTTGGGGGTTCGAATCCCTTCGCGCGCACAAATTCACACTTCATTTACAACTTTGGCCTACTTCATCAGCTTAAAGCTTATCCGAACTAAGGACGAGTAGTGCGAGTAGTTTTATTAGTTTTTAGACTTGCAATTCCGATCAATATTTCAACAGATATCATTTCTGATTTTGGATGGACAATCAGTTAAACCCTATTATGGTGAAAATTCGGGCCCAAGAAAACTAAGTAAGTTGCAAAAAGTATTATTAATGATTGGTGTTCTAGACACAGCGTTATTCCTGTTCGTAAGTATTGTCGGCGTCAGACCAGGAATTTAGAACCAAGTAATCAATTATTAAATTTTCATGAGTTACTTCTTCTTCCCCAACTGTCCACGAACTGCGCCTGCAAAATAATCCTTTGTGTGTACGTTGAAGTAATACATGCTTGGGGACTTTGAAATATCTGATAAGAGCGCTTTATCAACGTTGACACAATTCTGTGAAGTGCTATTGAATTTCAATATGTCGAAGGTAATAAATGGTGGACCATCTACACCCTTTGCACCTTTATGGATGTGTGCTGCTTTCACGTCGGTTAAGTCCTTAGTCTTGACGTTTGCACAGAGGCTAGATTTTTTTAAGTTGAGAATAAAAGTACCTTTAGCTGAACCATTCATCGCACCAGTTCCGCCCACGTGATTGGCACCTATAGCAGTGACAGCAAGTTTTGTGATCTCTTTGGCTTGCGCCCCCGGTGCCAATCCAATAGTCAGTGTCGCCGCGGTAAGGAGAATAATAGTTTTCTTGATCATTTCGTTTTCCTCCGTCTAGTTTCTCGTAATTAAGTGTCTAACATTTGCTCCTGAACCTCAAGTTGCTCTTCATCTGATGTGCAGGGAGTGCAACGGGCGTTAATTTATGGGTGGGGCAGTACCTACTATAAGCCGAAAAGTGATTTTATAATAAAACCCATTTATATCTATTGTGTTGTGGTGGCTTGATGGTAGGCCACAACCCATATTTGCGACCTTTTCTCAAATTCTTCGGGTGAACGAAGAAGTAGTTTCTAATAATCATAGTAAAGATTTACCTTTTGTCATACGCATTCATTCCGTTGGTTATTACAATTCAGGCGAGTCTCATTGCACTCACCAATAGTGATTGCGACCACCAACTGAGCGCCCAGATTTACCCAATAAAACAAAGATGACCCCAACGAAAATCAGTATGATTCCCAAGCTTTTCAAAATTAAAACTTCGGTTACTAAACTCAAAATCAAAAGCACGATTCCTAAAGTAATCATGAGACCAACTTTCTGTTACTTTCATTAGACCGCACTTCTTCTCCCATTACAATAGAAATACTTCTTTCGAAACTGGACGAAATTAATTCCGAGCGTGCATCTACTTATTTCTAACATTGTTTGACCTTTAATAATAATAATAAATGCTTCATTCTCGTCTTGAGATGATTGAGTACCCACGTAAAGAGATAGGCTTTCAGAAGTAACTTTTACACCATTGCAGTAATTAGCCGCACCAGAGGGAAGAGTAGATGAAACACAGTAAAATTGTTCTAGCAATCACTTTCGTAATTATTGCTAGCGTATTATCCGCCTGTTCGACTTCTTCCACTCAAAACTTTCATGATCTTTCAGTTGATGCCTCTGGAGAAAATATGCCTATGGGAACCGATGGCATGGTGACCGGGTTAGCGGATGGCTCTGCCACCGGAAATTTTACGGTGAACGAGAATTTCAAAGAAATTTGCTATTCGATTATGACAAAACGTATGACAGGAATGACTGAAGCGCACATTCAAGTGACTGCTTCTGAAGAGGATGTTGTCGTATTTGACATTGCCAATATGAATATGATGAATGAAAGTTGCATGAATGTAGATTCAAATATTTTGATGGATATGGTAGAGCAACCCAACAAATATTCGCTTATGGTACATACTGAAGCCTTTCCAGATGGCGCCGTGATGGGTTCGCTTAAGTAGGATCTTTTACTGTCTCAATTCTTGATATCCCTCTAGACTCGTGGGATGTCAGTAGTTGCATCAGTGCATGGGGTCCTGGGATCTCACAGGTATTCGCAAGATGAAATTACAAATATCTTTGCAAAAATTGTCTCGCCACAAGGAAATGATTTTGCATTAATTGAACGCATTCACAAAGCCACTGAAGTCAAATTTCGTAACCTTGCCCTGCCTGCGGAGGAGTACATCGAACTCAATGGTTTTGGTGAGGCAAATGATGCCTTTATTCGAATCGCTTTGGAACTTGGCGCAAAAGCTATTGAATCCGCTCTTCATGAAGTAGGTATCAACGCAGAAGAAGTCGACTACATCATGGCGACATCTGTTACAGGCTTGGCCACTCCATCACTTGAGGCACGACTTGTTTCAATTGTGGGATTCCGTTCCGACGTGAAGAGAGTGCCGATATTCGGATTGGGATGTGTGGCCGGTGCAGCTGGAATCGCTCGTGTTCATGACTATTTACTTGGTCATCCAGATGATGTGGCAGTTCTTCTCTCCGTTGAGCTTTGCTCGCTCACTTTGCAGGCCGACGATATGTCAATGGCAAATATTGTCTCGTCAGGTTTATTTGGCGACGGAGCCGCTGCCGTGGTTATGGTTGGAAATCGGCGCGCGAAACGAATGGGCATTCAGGGTCCGCGGGTGATTGACTCAAGGAGCAAGATTTATCCAGATACAGAAGAGACAATGGCCTGGAATATTGGTGGTAGTGGTTTCCACATTGTTCTCACCTCCTCAGTAAGCGATATCGTCTCTGAAAATATTGGTGGTGAGGTACGAGAGTTCCTTGCAGATCATGGTCTAACAACATCAAACATTTCGCAGTGGGTTAGCCATACGGGTGGTCCAAAGGTATTACGCGCAATTGAAGAAAGTTTGGAATTGAATGATGGACAACTCGAAATCTCTTGGCTCTCGTTGGCAGAATATGGCAATTTATCTTCGGCCTCCGTTTTACACATTTTGCGAGATATTCTGGCAGGACATGGAGTAGAGAAACCGATACCAGGAACATTCGGGTTAATGTTGGCAATGGGTCCTGGATTTTGTTCCGAATTCGTACTGTTGGAGTGGTAAATAATGATGGGATACATCGCCTTTACGGTCTTAATTTTTCTCGTGGCGGTGGAACGGGTATTTGAGCTAATCATCTCGAAACGAAACCTACGATGGAGTTTTGATCAGGGTGGAATTGAATTCGGGCGAAGTCATTACAAATATATGGTTGCACTCCATGTCTTTCTACTTGGAGGTTCGCCGGTAGAAGTTTGGCTCTTTCGGCCCACTTTCCTTCCATTCGTAAGTTGGGCAATGCTCATCTTGGCCCTCGCATCCCAAGCACTCAGATGGTGGTGCATTTTCTCGCTCGGGAAACGTTGGAATACCTTGGTCGTGATTATTCCTGGCAAGTCTTTGATTGAAGCCGGACCGTATCGTTGGTTTAAACACCCTAATTATGTGGCCGTTGTTATCGAAGGTTTCGCGTTGCCGATGGTGGGGTTTGCATGGAGAACTGCGCTCGCATTTTCACTACTAAATGTCTTTGTTCTTTATGTCCGTATCCGAACCGAGAATGCTGCTCTAGCAACTTTGCCCCGCAATTCATGATTGATTTACTAGTTGTGGGCGGTGGTCCAGTCGGGCTTGTCACCGCAATTCATGCCGCTAGGGCGGGGCTAGAAGTATCGGTCATTGAACCACGTACTGGTGACATCGATAAAGCATGTGGCGAAGGCTTAATGCCTGAAGCAGTAAGACACTTAGCTGCTCTTGGAATAGATCCGCCCGGGATGGATTTTCATGGCATTCGATATATTTCCGGTAATCGAAAGGCAGAGGCGCTTTTTTCACATGGCAGTGGAAGAGGTGTGCGTCGAACAACATTGCATGTATCTCTCCATGAACTTGCAAGGGCGGAGAAAATAAAATTTATCAATGGAAAAGTCGACACGATAGAACAGAAGCAGTTTTGGGTTGAAGCAGGGGGAATTCGGAGTCGTTACTTAGTAGGTGCAGATGGATTGCACTCGACCGTAAGGGAGCAATTAAAGTTAGGAATACCAAACGAAAGCACCCCCAATTCACGTTTTGGCCTTCGACAACATTTTCATATCGCGCCGTGGTCTGATTTAGTTGAGGTGTATTGGGTGAAGAATGCTGAAATTTATGTGACGCCGACAAATTCCCAAACAGTGGGTATTGTGGTGCTTGGCAAGAGCAGAGTTAACTTCAATGAAGTTGTTTCGCATATTCCGGCGCTCACACAACTTTTAGAAAGAGCGGAATCTGTCAGCAAACTTCGGGGAGCTGGTCCTCTTCGGCAACGTGTACGTGCTAGATCAGTAGGTCGGGTACTTTTGGTTGGAGATGCAGCGGGTTACGTCGATGCACTTACTGGGGAAGGGTTGCAGGTGGGCTTCGCTGAGGCTCAAGCTGCTGTCAGTGCCGTTGTAGCCGATGACTTAAGTGGATATGAAGCCGAGTGGCAAAGAATCACCCGTTCGTATCGCTGGCTTACAGGCGGATTGCTTTGGGCATCCTCTAACCGAATGGTTCGACCAGTAATAGTTCCTGCTGCACAAGTAATGCCACACGTATTTAATCGACTGGTCAACACGCTCAATTAGTCTCCGATTTAACGGGTCGACTTCCAGGACTACTAAATCTTTAGAATAGGTGTTTTCAATCCTGTGCTTAGGTGTTGATTCGACGAAAGAGAAAGACTTTTTTAGAAAACTCAATCAAATTCAGACTAAACCAAATACTTAACCTTTAACGTAGGAGAGTTTTTCGCTCACTTTCCCTCCCTGTACGCGCATCACATCAACTCCTCTAACGTGACCCTCTCCCCATGAATACCTCCAACGAACAACACAGCGGTCATCGCAAGCAATCAACTCCTCCTCTTCAAAACTGGCCAGGGGTGAACTCTTTAGAAAGTTCCCAAGTTCCAATCGAACTTGAGTGTTACCTACATGTCGCGTTCCGTCCGGTGCTGGAAAAGTATTTTCAAAAATACAATCATCTGTCATTAAGGCCATCACGGCATCGATGTCATGGTTATTAAAAGCGCTATTAAATTCTCTAATAATTGATGCAGTTACTTGCGAATTCTCGTCCATATCTCTCCTTCGTTAATTCAATGAACTGGACATCCATAAAGGTAATCCCAATTCAAAGACTTGCCAAGAGTGTAGTTTTAAGAGCTAGAAGTCTTACCCATCTTAAAACTGAGGGCTAAAGCCCTCCAATTACAGCAAGAAAACCGCTATCCTATTAATATTAGAAAGCCTTACAAAAGCGGAGGCGTATGAGTTTTCCACGGATAGTTAGCACGATTGATACGCACGATTCTGGCTTCCGTGAAAAGAGTGCGGCATTTCAAGCGGTCATCAATGAATTTACAGAGCATATGTCAAAAGCGGCATTGGGTGGGCCGGAAGAGGTTCGCACTCGCCATGAAGCGCGGGGAAAACTTCTTCCTCGAGATCGCGTTAATCAACTGCTCGATGCAGGTTCACCTTTTCTAGAGCTCTCATCACTTGCAGCTCATGGAATGTATGAAAATGAAGCACCTGGTGCGGGTTTAATAACTGGTATTGGAATGGTTAGTGAACGTGCGGTAATGATAATTGCCAATGATGCAACGGTTAAAGGTGGAACGTATTATCCAATGACCGTGAAAAAACATTTGCGCGCCCAGGAGATTGCCTTTGCAAATAGATTGCCCTGCATATATTTGGTCGATTCAGGCGGGGCATTTCTACCGATGCAACATGAAGTCTTTCCAGATCGCGATCACTTTGGCCGAATTTTTTTTAATCAAGCACGTCTTAGCGCGGCAGGAATTCCACAAATCTCTGCCGTTCTTGGAGCATGTACGGCAGGCGGTGCTTATGTTCCGGCTATGAGTGATGAAAATGTAATCGTTGCAGGTCAAGGTCATATATTTCTCGCAGGTCCACCGTTGGTTAAAGCGGCAACGGGGGAAGAAGTTAGCGCTGAAGATTTAGGTGGAGGCGCAATGCACTCACGGATTTCTGGGGTAACCGATCACTTGGCAGAGAGTGAAGGGCAAGCGTTAATGACGGTTCGCTCAATCATTTCTACCGTACCTAAGACGGCAAGTTGGTTGATACCTAATGAGGAAATTGAACCACCTTTATACGATGGTGAAGAGATTCTTGGAATTGTGCCAACCGATACACGAACAACTTACGATATTCGTGAAGTCATTGCCAGAATCGTTGATGGCAGCCGTTTCTTAGAATTTAAAGCCGAATTCGGGGAGACTCTAGTGACCGGCTTTGCTCATATCGATGGCTACCAAGTGGGAATTATTGCCAACAACGGAGTTCTCTTTAGTGAATCTGCGCAGAAAGGTGCGCATTTTATTGAAATCTGTGATCAGCGAAAAATACCATTGATATTTCTACAAAATATTTCAGGATTTATGGTTGGTCGCGAATATGAGACTGGCGGAATTGCCAAACACGGCGCCAAGATGGTTAATGCAGTGGCCTGTACACGAGTGCCGAAGTTCACGGTAATTGTCGGTGGTTCATTTGGTGCTGGAAACTATTCGATGTGTGGTCGCGCATATGATCCCCGTTTTCTCTGGATGTGGCCGAATGCGCGTATTTCGGTTATGGGTGGAGAACAAGCCGCCTCGGTTTTAGCGACAGTGAAGGGCGATCAACTAGCCGCACGCGGTCAAGAGTGGAGTACGGCAGAGATTGATGAGTTCAAAGCGCCAATTCGTGATAAGTACGAAAGCGAGGGAAGTGCTTATTTCTCAACTGCGCGAATTTGGGATGATGGAATAATTCATCCTCAAGATACTCGACGGGTTTTATCATTAGCGCTTTCAATCTCTGGGCTTTCACCTTTGCCTGAGACCTCTTTCGGAATTTTTCGGATGTAACGGTGTTTTCAAAAGTTCTCATTGCCAACCGAGGAGAAGTTGCACTTCGAATTCATTCAACGTTAGATAAACTCGGGCTTGAATCAGTTGGAGTTTTTGTACCTGGTGATCGGAACTCTCTTCATGTTCAACGAATTTCACATAGCTACTTACTTGATGATTTACATGGAGGTGGTTATTTAAATAGTGAGGCGATAATTACAGCGGCGTTGCAGAGTGGCGCAGAGGCGATACATCCTGGATATGGATTCTTGGCTGAAAATGCAGGATTTGCTCAAGCATGTAAAGATGCCAATTTGGTATTCATCGGCCCACCAGCATCTGCCATGGAAGCGATGGGCGAGAAGATTTCAGCTCGACATTACGCGATTGACGCAGGTGTTCCAGTTGTGCCTGGTGCAGGAAGTTCAGGTATGGGAAATGAAGAGTTGCTCGAGGCCTGCAGGGATTTAGTTTTCCCTTTGCTTGTAAAACCTGCAGCTGGCGGCGGCGGCAAAGGTCTGCATGTTGCAAAAGATATTGATGAGTTACGAGGGCTACTTCCAATAGCCCGCCGTGAGGCAAAGAACGCATTCGGTGATGACAACCTGCTGGTTGAAAAATATATTGTGAATGCACGTCATATTGAGTTTCAAGTTGTTGGCGATAGCCACGGAAACTATATGCACTTGGGCGAGCGTGAGTGTTCACTACAACGTCGTCATCAAAAAGTAATAGAAGAGGCACCGGCTCCAGAGTTGTCAAATGAGAGCCGTAAAACTATGAGTGAAGCTGCGTTGGCGCTGACCTGTGCAATTGGATATCAGAATCTCGGGACGATTGAATTTCTGGTCGATGCTGATTCACCTGAGGTTTTCTACTTTATGGAGATGAATACTCGCTTGCAGGTCGAGCATCGAGTAACTGAATTGATTACTGGTTTAGATTTGGTCGAGTGCCAACTGCGTCTTGCCGCAGGTGAGATATTAAAAGATGTAATTCCACAAAGAGTTTTACAAGGGCACGCCATAGAAGCACGCATATATGCTGAAGATGCTTACAACGGCTTTCTTCCAACTGGTGGAATTATTGGAGAGTATAAAACTCCTGATACATCTGGTGTAATTATCGACTCTGCAATCATCAAAGGAACGGTAGTTTCTTCTTCATTTGATCCGATGCTTGCTAAAATCGCATGCTGGGGTGATGATAGAACATCTGCCCTACTTAAGTTACACAATGCTCTGTCAAAAACTGTGGTGTTAGGTGTAACAACTAACATTGACTTTCTGATCGATCTATTGAATCGCATAGAGATTAAAGATTTTCAATACAACACTAATTATCTAGAGTCACATGAGTTTAAACGAATCAATCCGCCAAACGAGATCTTGGCAGCGTACTCAGCAATTGCTACGTCGGCATCAGTACATGGATCTTGGCGCTCGGATGGGTGGAGGATTCACGGCTCGCCAACCTCGACGATTTCGGCCTATATCGATGGAGTGCGCTATGGCGTTCCTGTAGAGAGTAATTCAACGGTAGAAGTGAATGCATATCTTGATGATGCCGATTTCTGGCTTCACCATCGATCTTTTGGTACTTGGCTAATAAAACAGGTGAATGAGAGAAGAGGCTTGAGTGATTCGTTGGGTGAAGGAATAGTCAGCCCAATGCCGGGGATGGTTATTGCCATCAATGTCTCAGATGGAGATCAAGTAAAAATCGGTGATCCACTTGTCGTCATAGAAGCAATGAAAATGGAGCACATAGTGCGTGCAAAACGTCCAGGACGCGTTGTTAAATGCAATGTCTCCAGTGGGTCTAAAGTGCGTGTGGGACAGGTATTAGTAGAGGTGGTTGGAGATGTTTGATCGAAGTGGTTTACCTAAGGCCGTCACCATTTATGAAGTGGGACCGCGCGATGGACTGCAAAACGAAGCTCTGACCTTATCGACTGACATAAAGGCTGAGCTAGTAAGACGGCTGATTAACTCTGGTATCCCAGCGGTTGAGGTAGCAAGTTTTGTTCGACCTGACACTGTGCCGGCGTTAGCCGATGCCGACGAACTATTAACGCAGTTATCGCCATTGTTATCCTCGCATCGAATGAGCGCTCTAGTTCCAAATCAACGCGGGCTAGATCGTGCACTACACGCAGGCATGCGTGAAGTAGCCGTATTTGCCAGCGCCACAGAATCTTTTGCCAAAGCGAATTTAAATAACAGTGTCGCAGGCTCACTTGAAATATACAGCCATGTTATTAAAACTGCCGTTGATGCAGGTCTTCGCGTTCGTGGATACATATCTATGTGCTTTCGTGATCCATGGGAAGGCACAGTTGCAGCCGGAAAAGTAGTCGACGTCGCGGAGAGGCTACTTGCAGATGGAGTAACGGAGATTTCACTTGGAGACACCATCGGCACCGCTACCCCAGGTGAGGTTATAGAGCTATTAAACGCATTGGATTCTCGCGGAATTTCGCGCTCGCTCCTTGCTGTCCATTTTCACGATACCTATGGCCAAGCGCTATCAAATACGTTAACAGCGATGTTGGAGGGAATCACAACTATTGACTCGTCAATCGGCGGACTTGGTGGATGTCCATTTGCCAAGAGTGCCACGGGAAACTTGGCCACTGAAGATCTTGTATGGCAACTACATGGACTTGGGATTTCGACTGGAATCAATTTCGATGAATTATTAGCGACAAGTAATTGGCTGAGTGAAAAAAGTGGATTAAAGATTAGATCTAAGAGTGCAATAGCCCTAGTTGGTAACAGTAGATTGGTGGAGAGTTAATGGATTCAGTCCTTAAGCAGTTATCGTCGGAGCATCAATTACTAGCAGAAACAGTGCGAGCTTTTGCCAATGAAGTTGTTGCACCTGTAGCCGCACTTCATGACCAAGAGCAGTCTTTCCCTTATGAAGTCGTAAAGGGAATGGCGGAAATGGGTCTGTTCGCTCTGCCATTTCCAGAAGAAATTGGAGGGATGGGTGGTGATTATCTATCGCTCTGCCTTGCAATTGAAGAGTTAGCAAAGATTGACCAAAGTGTTGCTATCACACTGGATGCTGCAGTTGGTCTCGGCGCTATGCCAATTTATCGGATGGGAACCGAGGAACAGAAAGAAAAGTATTTAAAACCACTCATTAGCGGCCAATCACTAGGTGCATTCGGGCTTACCGAACCCGACTCTGGAAGCGATGCGAGTGGTCTGCGTACAACGGCAAGGTTGGAAAACGATGAGTGGGTAATCGATGGAGCTAAGACGTTCATCACCAACTCAGGCACATCGATTACATCTTTAGTGATTGTCGCATGTGTTACTGGCGTAAAGAACGATGGATCAAAGGAGTTCAGCACGATAATCGTGCCAACTGGAACCCCAGGTTTTACCGTTGAACCCTCATATAGCAAAGTTGGTTGGCATGCCTCCGATACCCACCCACTCTCATTTAATAATGTGAGAGTTCCCGCCGGCAATCTCTTAGGAGAGCGTGGACGGGGATATGCCAATTTTCTGCAGAGTTTAGATGAAGGCCGCATCGCAATTGCGGCGTTATCGGTAGGAGCGGCACAAGGCTGTCTTGATGAGTCAGTGAAGTATGCCAAGGAGCGTAAAGCTTTTGGAAAACCCATAGGCCAACACCAATCAATCGCATTTAAAATAGCTGAAATGCAGGCACGAACACATATTGCACGGCTCGCTTACTATCACGCGGCTGCTCTTATGGACTCCGGAAAAGAGTTTAAAGCTCAGGCATCTATTGCCAAACTAGTTGGAAGTGAAGCGGCGATGGATAATGCACGCCAAGCGACACAAATTTTTGGCGGCTATGGTTTTATGAATGAGTATTCAGTTGCACGACACTACCGCGATTCAAAAATTTTAGAGATCGGAGAAGGTACGAGCGAAGTACAGAAGATTTTGATTGCCCGAGATCTTGGCTTGAGAGCCGAATGACTTCTAATAGCCAACTTCTTTATGAAGTCTCCGATTCAATTGCGACGATAACAATAAACAGAGCTGAAGCTCGCAATGCCCTCAACGCAGCAGTACGAAACGGAATTCGAGAATCCCTTGAACTCTTTACTCATGATGAGAATGCTAGAGTTTTAATAATTACTGGGGCTGGAGATATTGCTTTTAGTGCAGGGGCGGATTTAAAAGAAATGTCTGAGCAGCGACTTGAAGTTCCTGAGGATGATTTCATCTCCGATTTAAAAACTCCAAAACCTGTTATTGCAGCGGTAAACGGTCTGGCATTTGGTGGAGGTTTTTATTTAGTTCAGCAGGCCGACTTGGTTATTGCTGCCGAGCATGCCACTTTTGGAATTACAGAGGCAAGACATGGGCGAGGCGCACCTTGGGCAGCACATTTACCCTTATTAATTGCACCACGAGTTGCACTGGAACTTCTCCTAACTGCCCAGCCAATTTCGGCCTCAAGGGCTCTGGAAATAGGTTTGGTTAATAAAGTGGTTGCCTCAAAGGCTCTTATGGAAACTGCTCGAGATATGGCAGTTCAAATCGCCGCCAATGCCCCGCTTTCTGTAGCCGCAGGTAAAGCTATGGTTCGAAATACTATCGAATCAACTCTTGGAGCTGGACGCATACGGGCCAATGAAATTTGGGAACCGGTTTATAAAAGTGCGGATGCCCAAGAGGGACCACGAGCATTTAAAGAGAAAAGAGTGCCCAAATGGCTTGGTCACTAAAACGATTTCAATTAAGGCGCAATAAGTTCTGAAGGCTCTTGTAATAATTTTGCGATGTCGGTTAAAAATTTTGAACCTTGCGCCCCATCAACTAAGCGATGATCAAATGATAAAGAGAGTGTGCATACGTGCCGCGCTACAATCTCAGAATCAACAACCCAAGGCCGTGTGACGATTGCACCTAAGCAGACTATCGCCGATTCACCAGGTGGCAAGATTGGAGTTCCAGTTTCAACTCCAAAGACGCCGATATTAGTAATAGACATAGTGCCACCTGTTAACTGGCTTAACGATGCTTTCTTTGTACGAGCAGCGTCAACCACTTCTTCTATTGCCTTTGCAAGATTCTTAAAATTTAATTGTTCTGCGTTTTTAACGTTGGGCACTAATAATCCGCGATCGGTTGCAGTTGCAACGCCGAGATTGATGTAGTGTTTAGTAACTACCTCTTGTGATTGCACATCCCAAAAACTGTTTACCTCAGGGGTATTGGGCATTGCAATACACATTGCCCGTGCCAGCAGTGACAAGATGGAGAGTCGAACTCCAGAAAACTCAGGTAGGGCTCGAAGTCGATCTAACAATTCAATCGCACTAGTCACATCAACTGTAACGAATTCGGTTACGTGAGGTGCGGTAAAGGCGCTAGCGACCGTTGCTTCAGCCATAACACGTCGGACTCCGTGAATTGGAGTGCGAGTTTCTCTAAATTCATCAACGCTATTATTTTTTGGATTAGTCTCATTTTTTAATCGGTTGGCAGCGGCCAAAACATCTTCATGTGTAATTGAACCTTCGGGACCACTGCCTGTTAAGGAGAGTAAATCCACTCCACAATCTCTAGCAAGTCTGCGCACAGGAGGTTTTGCTAAAGCAATTATTCGGCTATTTATTGAAGCTGGAGCTTCAAATCGTGGTTCAGGCACACTAAGTATCGGAGGTTTTGGCATCTGAGGTTTTGGAGCATCGGAGCGAACTGCACCTACTCTGGTTCCATAGTTTCGAGTAGCACGTTTCCGGTGCGAGGTTTCCTCATTTCGAGGTCCAGAACCAACCAAGATTTCGGTGCGCTCAGATTTCAACTCGGTGGTTGGTGCGACAGACGTCTTTTCCGCCTCTATCAAGATGCGAATGATGGGCGTTCCTACATGAACAACTTGGCCCTCGTGGACCAGAAGTTCAAGCACCGTGCCGGCAAAAGGAGTTGGAAGTTCAACCAAAGCTTTAGCTGTTTCGATCTCAACAATTAGTTGATTGACCTGAATTCTTTCTCCAGCAGATACTTTCCATTCAATAATTTCGGCATCTTCTAGTCCTTCACCCACATCAGGAAGTCGAAACTCAAATTCTGAACCAGAGGTTTCCATAATCTTAATAACCCATGCACTTTTCAACTGCATCGAGAATTCTCTCGGCATCTGGCAAGTAATCATCCTCTATTCGACTCGGAGGATATGGAACGTCATAACCCGTCACTCTCATCACAGGTGCTTCTAGTTTATAAAAGCACTCTTGGGTCAGGCGTGTAGCTATTTCTGCTCCAACTCCTCCGCTGCGAGAAGCCTCGTGAACTATGACCACGCGACCAGTTTTATTAGCAGATTTAATTAACACAGGCATGTCTATTGGACTTAAAGAGCGCAGATCAATTACTTCAAGAGAGACTCCATCTTCGGCTGCAAGCCGAGCAGATTGCAAACATGTCGCAATGGTCGGGCCGTAACCAATAATTGTGCAATCTGAACCTTCAGTTAAAACCCTTGCTTCATGCAACGCCGATATATTGTTGAGATGTGAATCAGTGTTGACCTCACTCTTTTGCCAATATCGCCTTTTTGGTTCTAGAAAAATAACCGGGTCATCACTTGCAATAGATTGTTGGATCATCCAGTAAGCATCATGCGAATTAGAACATGTAACAACTCTTAATCCAGGGGTTGCCGCAAAATACCCTTCTGGAGATTCACTGTGATGTTCAACGGAGCCAATTCCACCCCCATAAGGCATTCTTATAGTGATGGGAAGGCTCAATGCACCGGCCGAGCGAAAGCGCATTCGGGCGAGTTGAACAACGATCTGGTCGAAAGCGGGGAAGACAAAGCCATCAAATTGAATTTCGACAACGGGGCGAAATCCGTAGAGCGCTAGGCCGATAGCCGTACCTACAATTCCAGATTCAGCTAATGGAGAATCGATCACGCGCTCGTCCCCAAAAGATTTTTGAAGCCCTTCGGTTACTCGAAATACCCCGCCTAGCTTGCCAATGTCTTCTCCCATGAGGAGTACCTTGGAATCAGCATCCATTGCGCGGTGTAGACCTTGATTAAGGGCATGAACGATACTGAGTTGGGGCATTTTAATTATCCTGCGATCTAGAGAGAATTGTTTCGACTTCTCTCTTTTGCTCATCGATATTCAGATCGCTCTCAGAATAAACATGGTCGAACATCGAAAGTGGATTTGGATCTGGAAGCTTTCGACACTCATCGCGCATCCTTTCGCTTAATGTGGCAGCTTCATTAGATATTTCACTCTCTAACTCATTATTGAGAACGCCCTTAGCGCGCAGGTAGACCTTTAATCTCTCGATTGGATCTCTATCTCTCCAAAGTTCAACTTCGCTAAAAACCTGATATTTGGTGGGGTCATCTGATGTTGTATGTGCGCCCATTCGATAAGTAATTGCTTCAATTAAAGTCGGACCTTGGCCTGAACGTGCACGATCTAATGCCTGCCGAGTAACTTCATAGCAAGCAATGACATCGTTTCCATCTACTCGTATGCCAGGAATTCCGAAACCTGCGGCACGGTATGCAAGGGGCACTCGACTTTGACGCTTTGTTGGTTCAGAGATTGCCCACTGATTATTTTGACAGAAAAATACAACCGGAGCTTGGTAAGAAGCGGCAAAGACAAATGCCTCATTTACATCGCCTTCACTCATGGCGCCATCACCAAAGTAGGCCATTACAGCTTGATCTATTCCTGCATCGCCTGTTTCAGTGTTCCTGGAGAGGTAAGCTCCCATGGCATAACCAGTTGCATGTAATGCGTGGGCGCCAATAATAATTTGGTAACCATAAGACCGATATTGATTTGCATCCCATCCTTGATGCTTTGTTCCCCGCCAAAAACTAAGCATGTCAACTGGATCTACACCACGGCACCATGCAACTCCATGTTCACGATATGTTGAAAAAGCAAAATCCTGTTTTTTCATAGCGCGGGCAGAACCAATTTGCGCCGCCTCTTGCCCAAGTAAAGGCGCCCACAAACCAAGTTCACCTTGCCGCTGTAAAGCAGTCGCTTGCTCATCGATGGCACGAACTAAAACCATGTCTCGGTAAAAATCAATTAACTCTGATTCTTTTAATGTGGAGGTGAAAAGTGAATCGTTGGTGAATGAGCCATTACTATCGAGCAGTTGAACGACGGAATCGGATTGATCCATCGGACCTCCGTTTATAAGGAAATGGGTCAAGGACAAAAACTTGTTGAACTAAGTTCAATGATTCTATCCATAGTGAGCCCGAAGGTACAACCATCACAAAAAACTCGTCCTGCGAAGCAGGGTTAATGGCAATTGGTTCAGGACGTTTTTTGATTGGGTTATGGGAGGAACCCTTCATTCGGGTGCATTCGATCCATTTCGCGAAGCGATTGAACTGGCACATAAACATAACGCCTGAGTTCCAACAATGTGTATTCTTAGCAACCCAGCGCGCGTAGCTCAACGGATAGAGCATCTGACTTCGGATCAGAAGGTTGGGGGTTCGAACCCCTCCGCGCGCACAATGTGTTGTATTACTCCGGACTTGGTTTCAGCCGGTCGTTGCAACAACTTCGGCGAACTTTTCCAAGGGTGGAGTTTTACACGCGCGCCAACTAATTCAAGTACTTCAGCCGCCTTGCAACTATTAAAACACTTTGAAGAGACTTGAATATCAAATAGGAGCACACGCCTTAAGAGCGGTCGGCCAAGCCTGCACCAAACTCGTAGATAATTGTCCAAATCGAGTCCTTAATTGCCTGATACGCACCACTTGGTTCAGATTCGTCATAGTAATGTTGCCAACGACCTTCTGTAACTCTTGATTGAGATAATTCAACTGGTTTCGAATTTTCGTGCAGGCCGACTTACCATTTGATGGAGGTACGGGTATCGGGGTGAAGTTTCCATTCAATCCGACTAATTCTGGAGCGGTTCCACAAACTGCATCAGCATCCGCTCTATCCTTTTCTCGCAAAGCCGAAACTCCAACAATCCATTCCGATATCGCTTCTAATCCAGCTTTGAGATTTGCCGGCGGATTTTTTACTTTTTCAAGGGCAGTGTTCCACCTTTTGACATTCGCATTTATGGCAGTAGCAAGGCGATTTCCAAGAGTTAGTCGTTGGCGAAGTTGAGAGCATCGTTCTGATCCGTTATCGATGGGCAACTTCAACGCGTCGAGTTTCTCGACACTTATGGATGCAGAACTTGAGACAGTGGTGAGAAGCACAACGGAGACGGCCGAATTTTCCCAGTATCGCGTACTTGGGAAGGGGTCCTCATTGAAGCTCTCAATCTGTACATAATACGTTCCGTTAGGAAATCTGATTGGATCTAGTGGCTCAGAGAGAAATGTAAAGGGTCCAACATCCGGCGTAACTGGTAATGACCATCGGGCCAAACAGTTAGATTTGTTATTACAGTACATAAAATTCCCGTACTTAGTGTCTACATAAGCGGGGGGCTCAGCGTTCAAAGGGTTATTATCAAAATAAACCTTTCCGCCATAGGTAAGACCATCGTCGGCCCTGTACACAACTTCAAGTCTTCGCTGCGAATCAATAACCGCGGAGATGATAACCGGTGGATGACCAGAGCGGTACGTTGGGACAGCTGATGCACTCAAAATCATTGATGGACTTGCCAACGCAATAAGCGCAGTGACAATAATGATCGTTCGATACTTTCTCGCCAGTACCGCCATAGTGGGTACTCCTCAATTCACCCCTAATACATGTCAAATTACTCTCAAATTCATGGTCTTGCAAGGGTCTGCCTCAGGCTTGGTTGACTTCTAAGGTGTGAGGAATAGGTTCCCATTCGATCTGAGCCAGTTTTGCAGTCCTGCTCGGGGTCACACGCGGGTCACAAGCTGCACATATCTCATGACACTGTATATGACGGCAAAAACGACTTAACTTTGCAGTGACTGACTGAGCAGATTCCAGCACACTAGAGATTCCTGCGTGCCTTGTCTTCGGGCGTGAGGGTTGGCAGTTCGAACCCCTCCGCGCGCACAAGTTAAGCCCTCGGTGCCTTTCCCACCGGGGGCTTTTCTTCTTGTGAGGCCATGAATTGAGTTAATTACTCAATTCGCTAACGGGGAAAAATTGAAATTATTAGGCGCTATGGTCTTTCGAGCCCTAAAATACTGGCAAGTAGGTTGCGGAGAAATGGATTCAAGATTGCGTAAAAAAATTCATGCCATTTTGGTAGCCGTTCTTTTCGCATCCCTACTTTCAGGAATAACCGTTGCAACGATAATCCCAGCAAGCGCGGCAGTCGCTTGTGATGCCGGCGTTACCGATCAAAACGGAATTACTGTCGCACCAAAACATGGAAAAATATTTTATGTTGATACAGGGCAGAGTCAAAACGTTGATGCGGAGTACGTTGCTTACAAAATTACTGCGAATTCTACAAAAACAAACGTATAGGCAAAGTTGGACACCTTTACAGGTGGAGTAGTTTCACTTGCAAATCCAAACGATGCCAGTTTGCCAGTGGGAGATATTTCAACTGGCAGCTCTCAAACTTCATTCTTTCTTTTAAAGGCCAAGAGTTCTACTCTCTCTGCTCAAGCACACACACTTCGAGTCTATAGCGGGCAGCCTGGGTTAACAGGGTCCACCGAACTGTACAGTTGTACTTATTCATTTAATAAAGTCTCAGAGACAATTAAAGCGGCGGCCAATAAAGTCTTAACCATCACACCTTCTACAACCACTTATGTTCTTGGCGGCACAATGACTATTTTTGTGAAGGGCCAGACAGGAACTATTGGGGCGGGCCCTTCATCTGATCCAAACATGATGTGGATATCTCCTGTCTCGAAATCTTCGTGGCCGACTAGCGCTTTGAGGCTTGTCTCTACGTCAGTCGCTCTTTACTCTCAACTCCAATGCAATAGCGGGCTACAGGCAACAATTGTAAATGAACTCCAAATTACAAGTTTGAGTAGTTACAATACAAAACTTTGTTATGAAGCCACATACACTTTTAAAATTATTGGTAAGTCCGCTACCGCACCAACGGTTGTGCCAATTGCGCAGATTACAAGTGGAACTCAAGTCAAGCATACAGATGTAGGTTCACTACCCGTGGCCACAGTAAGTTCAAATACGGTCACAATTAGCACGAGCATGACGAAAAATGCTAGCACCACAACAACTCGACCAGGATCTAATAAAACGCAGTTCTCTTACACGATTACCCTAACAAATAGTGGATCAGCACCGGTTACTTTCGACAACGTGATAGACACTCCAGCGTCAGGATTAACATATGTCGCAAGTAGCGTCAGGCTTGCTGGTGCCACGACTGCAGAGCCTTTGCTAAATTCATCAAACAAATTGATTTTTAGCCAGCCGATTACCGTTGCGGCTAGCACCTCTGTTTTGCTGACCTATACAATGGAGGAGACCGTCGCCTGTTCAACAAGTGCAGGTTTTGTTTATGCTAACAGTGCCGTTGCGAAAATTGGAACTATCGTAATCGGTGCCACCGCATCGACTTATTCAAATGTAAGCTCTGCCGGAACTTGCGGTACTGCTACAACGGTAGTCACTGTCACCACTCCAACTCTCCCGGTTGAAGTGGTGACACTTCCTGCCATTTCGTCTGGCTCCGTTTTTAGTTCGAATACAACGGCGACATTGCCCGCCACTATCGACCCAAACGGCACATCTGGATTAAGTGTTGTCTTCGAATATGGAACAAGTTCGACTTTAGCAACATTTACAACTGTCACGCTTGGTACTACCACGACTACTGCCACGGAGTCATATGGTGTGAACACTGCACTAACCGGTCTTACAAGTGGAACTACATATTTTTATAGGGCTAGAATCGGTACGGTCTACGGTGAAATACTTTCATTTACTACTACTGAACCAGTAGCAACTCCCACAGTCACTACGGATCTGGCAACATCAATCACACCAACAACTGCTACTCTAAATTCAACTGTAGATCCAAACCAAACTGCGGTGTATGTTGAATATGAAGTCAGCTCGAGTTCTGCCCTCGATTCGGGTGTCACAATCGTCCGATTAATCGACGATCCGACGACAGACTGGGCTTCGGGAGTTAACGACGACAGTGTATTTTCAAGTTCATCTGCTGTTTTTCCACAACTCACAATTAGTTCGGGCTCAACCCTTAGTCACCTAATGAGTGGATCCGCACTAACTACATTTATTGTTAATGGAAATACGGTTTACTATAGAGCCCGAACCGTCGCTGTTACTGGTGGAGCGATTACTACAGCATCAACAATCAGAAGTTTCACCTTTGGTACTTATACGGCTCAGACAATTACTTTTGATGAAATTGCAGACATCTCAGTGGGCTCAGCGGCTCCGATAATCGCGCCGTTCACCTCCGGTAGCGCATTAACTGTTTCGGTAACAAGTAGCACGACAAGCGTGTGTACGGTTTCCGGCTTTGTTATCACAATTCTGGCAGCGGGGACGTGCACATTAGCGGCGGATCAACCTGGAAATTCAACTTTTAGTCCTGCCGAGCAAGTACTTCGATCCTTCACTGTAAATGCGAGTACTTTTACCGTTACTTTTGATGGTAATGGTTTTACTGGCGGTTCAACAGCTGCACAGAGTGCTAATACAGTGACAGCGCTGACATCGAATGGCTTTACTAGAACTGGATATACATTTGCAAACTGGAACACATCTGCTAGTGGTTCTGGAACCTCATATGCAAATGCTGCAAGTTATGCATTTACTTCCTCGGTCACGCTCTATGCCCGGTGGAATTCAACCGTCACCTTTGATGGTAATACTTCGACAGGCGGTTCAACAGCTGCACAGACTGCAGATACTTCCACGGTTTTAACTTCTAACGGTTTCACAAAAACAAACTACACATTTGCAGGTTGGTCCACTACGTCCGGATCTGCTTCGGTTGCCTATGCTGATGGTGCTAGTTACCCATTTACTGGTGGAGCTACTACTTTGTATGCACAGTGGACCCTACCTACTTATAGTGTTTCATATAATGGAAATGGTTCTTCTGGCGGCTCAGTCCCGGATACAAGTACTGTAAATAGTGGTGCAACTTTTACTCTCTCAAGTGGTTCAGGAATCTCTAAAACTAGTTATACATTTTCACGATGGAATACGGCGGCAAATGGATCAGGAACTTATTATTCCGCAGGAGATACTTTAACTGTCACTTCCGCAATTGCCTTCTATGCACAGTGGAACGCCACTATTACTTTTAACGCAAATGGTGCAACGGGTTCAGATTACACACAGACTGCAGATAAAGCCACGGCACTAACATCTAATAGTTTTAGCAGATCTAATTACACATTTGCAGGTTGGTCGATAACCGCAGGTTCGGCATCAGTCTCCTATGCCAATGGTGCCAGCTATCCATTTAATGCCGGAGCTTCTACGCTATATGCACAATGGACTGGGGTTACATACACCACGACTTATGATTACAACGGTGCGACCTCTGATAATTCAACAGTTTCATCTAATTTCATTACAGGTGGCACTCCAATTACATTGCCAACTCCAACGAAAACTGGTTATACGTTTGCAGGTTGGTTTTCAGAGACTGGTTTAACAACATCTCTTGGTGCCGGGGGTGCTAGCTATTCACCAACTTCGAGCGCGAAAGTTTATGCAGCATGGAATTCGACCGTTACGTTTAATGCCAATGCTGGCACGGGATCTGATTACACCCAAGTTGCAAGAGTGGCGACGAACTTAACGGCAAATACATTTACTCGAACCAACTTCACATTTGCCAGTTGGAATACATCCTCTGGTGGCAGTGGAACATCCAATGCAAATAGCGCAAGCTATCCGTTTAGCGCTGGTGCAATTACGCTCTATGCCCAATGGACGGCGGCGACCACTTATACCGTTTCCTATAATGGAAATTCGAATACGGGGGGATCCGCACCTTCTGCATCCACATTTACTGTGGGGGGCACCGCACTTACGTTGCCAAGCATTGGCACGTTAGTGAGATCAGGATTTACTTTCGAAGGTTGGTCTACCTCTACATCGGGGTCGGCTGTGAGCAGTCCCTACACCCCTCCTTCATCATTAACTCTTTTTGCAGTGTGGGCCGCAGTGGCCCCAACACCGACTCCAACACCGACT
>JAUSFN010000015.1 GCA_030649935.1 Candidatus Planktophila sp. | reverse complement strand
AATTCCAATCGCTGGTATTACCAAGCTAATTACTAGGAGAGCAATACGTATTTTTTTATCTATCTTTTTTTGCCAGAGTGCAATTGACGCCAGAGCCACAGTCGGGAACATTCCTGCTCCAGCTCCGGTAAAAAGTGGAAGGGTAAGAATTATTCCACCACCTCTAATTATTGAAGTTAATCGTCTAGTTTTAATTCTCATTCTTAAGACATAGACAGTGGCTTGTGTAGAAGTAAAAATTGTAAAAGCGAGAATTATGAATATTGTTCCGCTCCAAGTAAAATCTGGTTCAGTTGAAATCCATCTCATCCAGAGGCGCGCAATAACTCCTAAAACTAGGCCGCCGAAAACTGCAACGAGAATTATCTTCCAACCTCTTTGGGTTGCAATCATGGTTAAGAGTAGTGGGGCGAGTCGGGCTCGAACCGACGACGACAGAATTATGAGTTCTGGGCTCTAACCAACTGAGCTACCGCCCCGTGCGGGGAGAGTTTATTGCATAGAAAGGGAGAGTAGCCAAGTAGACCCGATTGGTACAGAATGCGGCCAAGAATGGTGGTTCTTCTGCTTGCCAAACATCGAGTGCAACACCGCAGGCTCTTTCATGCGAATTTACTCAGATTTGAAGCGCTCAAGACCTTGTTCCTATTCCGCACTTCGCCTTAACAAAAGCTCCCCTGGGAGCATTTCATCGTGATCAAGAACACTTCTGAATTCTCGAACTCTTTGAAATGAATTTTTATGACCGAGACGTCTTCTTTGCAATGTGCCACACATTATGGTTGTCAATCCGTTCATACGTGAATTCATCCATTAGAGCGCTAATTAAAGCAAGTCCTCTACCGCTTTCCGCGAGAACATCTGGCATCTGGACATCAACTATTTCTATATCGCCGGGTTCTCCAGTGTCACGCAGACTTGCCTCTATCTTGTCGCTTGAAATGTGCACCGAAAGCGAACATGAGACGCCGCTTCCACTATCTGCGTGGCGGAAGATATTCGATGCTAATTCAATGAGGGCAGTCTCAAATCTCATTTGATCTTGGATGTCCACTTCAGGAGAACTATCCCAAATAGCTCTCAGAAGTTTGTGCACCGCATCCAAAGTATCTGGAGGAGTATCGATTAACAGTGTGTGCGATTTTGCATTCATTCAATCACATACGCGCTTTCTACACTTGTGTAAGGGGTCAAGACGCGATCCAAATTAGTAAGTTGCAATACTAATTTGACCTGCTCCGTTGGTGAGGCGATTCGTAGATTTCCATTCGCTTGGCGCGCAGCTTTAAGGCAGCCGATTAGAGCACCTAGACCAGAAGAATCTAAGAATTCGACATTGGTTAAATCTACGACTATGCGATTTTGGCCCTTGGCCAATATTGCATCAACTTCTTCTCGCAGATGGTGGGCGTGAACCATGTTCAACTTCCCAACGGGAGTTACTACAACTACTCCGTCCGAAATAGCCTTATGTGAGATTTCCATGACTGCCTCTCTTGTGCGAATCGGAACCTTGGTACAAAATGGCCGGGAATAAGACCCTGAGTAACGACAAGTCGAATAGTACCCACATCATGTTAATGAGAGTAGCTAGGAGCGGTGCCAGACCCGTGGCGTAGCGTGCAATACCAACGAAAAGAGAAATCACGAATGCTGCAATAAAGATAAGTTGCGGGTAGATAAGTCTCAAGTTTGGTGAGTTTTCGTTCCGAGTTTTGGGAGTAACCACGAATGTCATGGGTCTTTTGAAGTAAACATTCGCTATTGCGGAAGCAGTTGCTTTTATCCACACTGGGAATAATGCGTAACTATATTGCTGTCCTCTCCACGTTGAAATGCCACGGCTGGCGAAAAGAAAAATCAGTTGGTTGGCAATCATGAATGGAATAAATCGTAAAAAGAATTCCACCGGATCTGTGCGAACCGGCAGGATACCGAAACATAGAAAAATGATTGGGGCGGCAAAGTAGAAAAGAGCTGCAAATCCACTGAAGTAGCTCCACATCGTAGAAAAATACATAAGTTTTTGGGGCACCGTCATGCCTTTTTGAAAGAGCGGATTTTCTTTCAGAAAAACTTGCATAGTTCCCTGCGCCCATCGAAGTCTTTGCGTGAGCATCGAACTCATATCCTCGGGGGCTAACCCGATCGCCAAAGTCTCGTGGTGATAAACGCTCTTCCACTTCATTCCATGGAGCCGCATGCTCGTCGCCATATCTTCGGTAATAGAGATCGTGGCAATCGGCATAATTGGAATTGCTTCGTGTGACCTATCTACATCCAATGACTTGAGCAGTTCCATGACGGTACTAAGAGCAGCGAGTGGGCTCAATTCTTTGGTCGAAAGTCCATCGAGACTATCCTCCAAATCATCGATCCACTCTGCGGCCCAGTTTGCATCGTTACTTTGTTCAATTCCAATTATGTCTAGGTCGCGTTTGATCTGGTCTAAGTCGGCGAAGACCAATGCATGAGAAATATCTTTTATTCGATCATGCAAAATGAAAGTGGCCTCTCCAAGAGTTTTTCCATTGCTGATATTTTCTTGCGCTTCAACTACGGCTCCGAGAATTTGATCAAGCGCGAGGCGAAGTTGTTCATCAGATCGAGTTAGTTTTTTCTTCGCTGCCTTGATAATTTTCCCCGAATCGTTGAGAGACCTCTTTATAGCGGCTTCCAACTCGATGACATACCTTTTGACTCCAAGTTGCATGAGAGCTTCTCGCCGAAGAACAGCATTTGAGCCGCAGAAGTAGGCTGCACCCCAACCATCTTTACCTTGTTGAATTGGTCCGTAAAAAAGTGGTGCCTGACTGCCCAGGGGATCTGCGATTGAAACATTGCCAAATGTTTGCGGAGTTTGGACCAGTGCTACACGATCATCAAGAAAGTAGCCCAACGTGTGATCGAGGATTTCAGGTGCCGGCACTTGATCGGCGTCTAAGATAAGAATTAATTCACCAGTCGTTTGCATCAACGCATTATTGACATTGCCAGCTTTTGCATGCCGCGGACGATTTTTCCATTCGGTGCCGCGAGAGACATAGCCAATGCCTAGGGCCTGCGTCTGATGGAGCAACTCCTCGCGTGCACCGTCATCCAAAACCCAAGTTTTATGCGGATAGCGAATTTTCTGAGCTGCGACGGCGGTACGCATGACCATCTCGATCGGCTCGTTGTATGTGGTAATGAATACATCGACGGTAAAGTCGATGGGCGGCACTGGCGGCGCCGGTCTCGTTTTTGCACGCCATACAGTCATACTGAAAAATAGTGAATCAATGATGCTGTATGTCTCACAGACAACGAGCGGAACTGCAATCCACCAAGCGCTCATATTGAGTGAAAATAGCCATCTCCATGTGACGTATGTGGTTCCAAGGAGTGCTGAGGCGACTATAGATATTCGTAGCGCCAACATTCGATTCATGTATAGGTCCCTTTTTAACTCGACCGGAGATTAGAGAACGACCGCGTCTATTCGAATTTTGACTGATAGAGATTTAACACAATTATAGATGGGCTCAACAATAAATATCTAGTAAATGGCCGATAACGCTCATATGCTTGTGAAATGCATATAAGGAAAGCAGTCATACCAGCAGCCGGTCGTGGAACTCGACTGGAGCGCATCACTTTAGTGAATGCGAAGGAGCTCATCCCCCTCGTAGATCGTCCCGCAATTGATTGGATTGTTAAAGAAGCGACGTCGGCCGGCATCGAAGAACTTTGTATTATCACGAGCGCTAACAAACTTGCCGCATTGTATGCCCACACCGAAGATCTTCCGATTCACGTCACATACTTAATTCAATCAAAGCCCAAGGGCTTAGGTCATGCTGTTCAAGTTGCACGTGATTGGTGCGACGATGATGCATTTGCGCTCTTACTTCCAGATGATCTTGTGATGGGCGATCCAATATTGACTCGATTGGTTCAACATGTTGGAAGTACAGGCAAGTCCACTTTGGCTCTTACTGAAGTACCCCAGGAAAAGGCACATTTGTATGGAGTGGCAGCGGGTATGAATGATGGCGGTGTTGTTCACATTTCAGATCTCGTTGAAAAACCACCGAGCGGAAGAGAACCTTCAAATCTCTCTGTCACAGGTCGGTATGTACTTACTCCAGAAATATGGCCGTTTTTGGAGAAAGTTCAACCAGGAGCAGGCGGAGAAATACAGTTGACAGATGCTCTACGAGGGTTGGCTCATCAAGGAAATCTCTCCGGCTTAGTTACTCAGGGAATGCGTCATGACTTAGGGTCTGCCGAATCATGGCTGAAAGCAAACATCGCATATGGCGCTGAGGTTTACGGAAAAGATTGGTTGGACGATTTTCACGCGTTGATAAATAGTAATTCTTAAGGATTGCCAGTTAACTTTTAAAAGGATTCGATTTTCCACTCCGAGCCAGCCTCTGAATCTTTGATTGTGACTTTCAACTCCATAAGGCGATTTCTAATGGCATCGGCGTCATCCCAACGCCCAGCAGTGCGCGCGGCCTGTCGCGCTTGAAGAAGTGCATCGATATATGGACCAACTACCGACATGATGTCAACGCGTGGACTCGCAGCAATATTGCCAAGGCGGGTGATTAAAGAGTGCACAGCTACGCGAGTTTGGGTGTCGCGATCTAACTCATCTAAATCCAGAAGTGCTTCAACTGCTTCATTGACTTCACCAGATTCTAGGAGTTCTTCAACTCGGCGGGGATCAACTCTAAATAATTGTGCTGGAGTCTCTTGAACAATAGAACTTCCGGTGTGAGCGATTATCTCTTCGAAAGTAGCTGATTCTCCGCTATTTACAATCCATGATTCACCATGATGGCGGATCGTCATTTGACCAAGACCAAAAACGCTGGCAACACGTGTATTTAAATCGAAACTCACTCCAGTGTGACCATCGACGCCGATGATAAAAGTTTTTGAAGGCAAAACACTTTCTAATACTCTCAACCGTTGTTCTCCGATATAACAGAAACGAGTGTCGTGATTTGCGCCTTCGGAATTATCAAAATGTGGGATAACTGCCGCTGACATTCCAGTGTGATGTTCAAGAAGATTCAGTCCATCAAGCCAATGGGGGTCCTGCCCAACTTTGTACATCTCATAGACCGGAATCGTATGAGATCCCACCGTTAATGCGGCAGCAGATGCAAAGGTTAAAATTCCACGTGAAAGAACTTCATTAAAATGCGGTGTAATTCCTAGTTCTCGCCACACTTTCAATGCATAACTGGGGCTTCCAGGGCCAGCAAAGAGCCAGTCAGAATCTCGAATTGCATTCACGGCATGAGCTAACTCCGCGCTGCTGACATGTGAGTTTCGTAGAGAGACAACTCCAACCGTGTTACCCACCGAAAGTTCAAAGTACTCAGTTAACTTAGAGGTTAAAACATCGGCATTTTCTTGAAAGCCAAATGGCGTATCGAGAACGTTTAATATCGCAGTTTTATTTGAATTCAAATGGGAAATCATCTGCTTGTGAGGTGTAACCATTGTCGGACTGGTTTCCCCGGAGCCCAAAACTACAATCGCACGCGCCATATCTCCATCATCGCACTAAAAAGAGCGATCTTCATCTTGATATGCCACTAAACTCAACCCCATGAAAAGGTTCTTTAGACGGTTTTCTATTCTCACTGGCTTGAGCGGTCTACTCATTGCTCAATCTGTGAACGCCGTAGCCGTGCCTATCTATGTTTTCCCTGTCATTGGTTGTGCCGTTAACTACGCACGTGCTCACCATGATTATGCCGCTACAGATATTTTGGCAAAGGCAGGTTGTAAGTTTGTCGCACCGATTAATGGTGTTATTGATGAGGTAAATCGAGTCGATCAGTGGAGTGGGAAGTCGAATCTAGGTATAGATCGTGGTGGACTATATGTTTCTATCATTGGAGAAGATGGCGTGCGTTACTACGGCTCTCATCTGCGTTCCATACATGCCAGCATTGAGCCAGGGGTAGTAGTGACTGCAGGGCGTCTGCTGGGGAGTATCGGGGCGACCGGGAGCGCTCGCGGAACATCGCCGCACTTACATTTTGGAATCTCGTGGCCGACTGCCGCCGATACGTGGTGGGTGCGTCGTGGAGAGGTTATGCCCTGGAAATATTTAGATGCGTGGAAAAAAGGCAGAGATTTATCGCCTGTAAAAGAGGTTGACGCTAGAAAATTAAAAGTTGGTGAGATTCCACGAGTTCCGCGGTAGAAAAAAAATAACCCTCACTGTCTCCAGTGAGGGTTATTTATAAAGCGGTGTTAATTAGGCAGGGTTTACTGCATCAGCCTGAGGACCCTTTGGACCCTGTACGACCTCAAATGAAACTGCCTGACCCTCTTCAAGAGACTTGTAACCGTTTCCTTGAATTGCTGAGTAGTGAACGAATACATCTTGTCCGCCACCATCAACTGCAATGAAACCGAAACCCTTTTCAGAGTTGAACCACTTAACTGTGCCTGTTGCCATGTTTTTACTTTTCCTTCGATATGTGGGTGTTCGAGAGATCCTCGACCACGGTCTTCCTCTTGCGCCAGCGATACCGAATATGTATTACATGAAACGGGTACTGATTAAGCGTCGGACTGGGGCCAACTGTAGCGTCTATAGGCTTGGATTCCCAAAGTGGGACTGGACAGTTTGAGCCAGACGGGTGTCTAATTAAGGTACTAGCAGGAGCACAAGGCGGCCGGGGAAGGTCGCAATCGGCGTCCTTGCTAGGAGTTTTTAATGCAACGATTAACCCGCACCTCGAAGGCTTTAGCCGTCAGGGGCCAACTCACTATTCACAGTGCGCCTTCGGCGCTGCGTAGCCATATTGATTGGGCGTTGGCAGAGCTGCTTGGCAGCGGCCTCGCCCCTCATTGGACGCCGCAAATGCTCAAAGCCGGAACTTTCAAATCAGTCATAGCATGGCGAGATCGCGAAGGTGTTGCGGCGGCGATTGCAAGTGCGCTTCGAAGTTGGCACTACATCTATTTTGAGGTTATTGAAGACACAAACGATGGGGGAGAGCTCTTTCGATTTACTCCTGAGCTAGGAATTCATCGAGCGTTGACCGATTTAACTGGTTCTGTTGTCATAAGTGAAAATCAAATTAATTCAGTTCTGGCCAATAGTTTTGATGAAGAGTCTATACGTGCTGGATTAGATTTAATTATAGGAAATGACTGGGAAATTGAACTTGAACGTTTCCGTGGGGTCAATCACCAAGAGCTTTCTCGTCTTCGCGCAATTTAAGCGAATATAGTTACGGCATGAGCCAACTACATGAATCTCCCATCATCACCGTTGAACGTCGCAAAGCGGTAACAATTATTATCTCAGCTGTCATCGTTGCATTAGCTCTCGGTGTTGGATTAACTAAAGTTGGCTCGGGTTTTGCATCACGAAGCAGTGATGGAATAACCGTTACGGGCTCGGCAAAAACTAGTGCGACTGCAGATAATGCGGTATGGACGCTTTCAGTAAGTTTGTCATCACCTGCAGTCAGTACAGCTGTCAAAAAAGTAGATGCCGTTGTTGCCGCCCTGTCTATGTATTTAACTACCGTTGGTATTCCCGCCGATGCATTAACTCTGGGTGCGGTATCCACCTATGCCAACGAGGAGTATGTCAATGGAAATTCAACGGGCCGAATACTTTCATATCGCGCAAATCGAGACGTTACTGTGCGTACTAAAAATGTTTCATTAGTATCAAAGCTAAGTCAGGGAATCGGCTCGCTCCTTGAAACCGGAATCAATGTTAATAACTACGGTCCCCAGTACTACATCTCTAATTTGCCCGAACTTCGCCCAGCATTGATGAGTGATGCAATGAAGGATGCCAAAGTGCGTGCCTTAGCGTTGACTAAGGCTGTTGGCAGTGATCTCGGCTCACTTGTCAATGTGAAGGCCGGACCAATTCAAATCACAACACCTGATTCAACTATGACTGCAGATTACGGTGCTTACGACACGAGCACAATTGAGAAAACAGTTACTGCAACGGTTTCGGTAACATTTAAAACTAACTAATATGACATCGGCGATTTCGGTAACAGATTTAACTGTTATTCGTGGTCGTACGAGAATTTTGAGTGAGTTCAATTTGGAGGTCGAATCTGGCGCGATTCTTGGCCTACTTGGACCTAGCGGTAGTGGCAAGACAACTATTATGCGAAGTGTTGCGGGTCTGCAAAGGTTAACGGGCGGTTCAATTAAAGTTCTTGGAACTCTGGCCGGGGATAAATCTTTACGAAGTCGAATCAGTTACTCGACACAGGATGCAAGCATCTATCGAGACTTAACATGCAGTGAAAACATCGATTATTTTGCCGCGCTTCAGGGGCATGTGAGCTCTTCTACGGATGAGATTCTCGAGCTTGTTGATTTAAGTAGAAATCGTAAACAAATTGCCGCAACATTGTCGGGTGGAGAAAGAGCGCGTCTTGCTTTAGCTACTGCGTTAGTGGGAAAACCAGAGATTTTGATTTTGGATGAGCCAACGGTGGGATTGGACCCACTTTTGCGCCGAGATTTGTGGAGTTTATTTCATCGTTTTACTGATGAGGGCAAGACTTTGTTGGTGAGTAGTCACATGATGGAAGAGGCCGATCACTGTGATGAGCTTGTTCTTTTACGAGATGGCTCGATTTTAGCCAAGGGGACGCCTCGCGAACTTCGCACCCAAACGGGAGTAGAAAATATGGATGCTGTCTTTATCTCGTTGGTGGAAAAGCCATGAACCCACTACGCACTTTTGCATCGGCCAAGCGCATCCTATTGCAGTTAAAGCATGATCCACGCAGTATGGCACTCATCATTGTGGCTCCATGCCTACTCATGACCATACTTAAATTCGTGTACTGGTCGCAACCTCAGGTTTTTCAAAACGTTGCAGGCTCCTTGCTTGGAGTATTTCCGATGCTAGTTATGTTTTTAATAACCTCAGTTGCAACTTTGCGTGAGCGTACATCGGGCACTCTCGAGCGCGTTCTTATCTCACCTGTAACAAAATTTGAGTTTATATTTGGTTATGCAGTCGCCTTTGGAATTGCGAGTGCCGTTCAAGCAATCGTAGTCTCTACTTATGCTATTGGACCACTTGGTTTAAACGTTATCGGATCACAGACAGGTTTAATCTTTGTTGCCATTCTCGATGCATTACTTGGCTTGGCTCTAGGACTTTTTGTTAGCTCCTTTGCTAAAACTGAGTTCCAGGCAATTCAATTCTTGCCAATAGTTCTCCTGCCACAATTGCTGCTCAGTGGTCTTCTTGCACCTAGGGAAGCTATGCCACGAATTTTAGAGAGTATTTCAAACTTTTTACCACTTTCTTATGCTGTTGATGCTACAAAGAAAGTTTTAATTGGTCAGGGTTCAATCACTAACGACTTTTTGATAATCTCGCTCTTCTTGGTATTTCTACTCGGAGCAGGATCATTAACTCTTCGCCGTACAACTAAGTAATTTACAGCGGAATATTTCCGTGGCTTCCTCGGCGATGCGGAGCATCGGCAATTGTCTTTGCAAGTGCGCTTCTCGTTAATCGCGGTTCGACCATTTCATCAACGGCGCCGATTTCAATTGCACGTATTACTCCACCCGAAACTTTTTCATGTTCGGCCGCTAACTCTAACTCCATGGATTCGCGTTGTTCGGCCGGTAAGTCCGCCAGAATTCGCCTGTGCAGAACGCGAACTGCAGCAACTGCGCCCATGACAGAGACTTCAGCGTGCGGCCAAGCAAAGACTCGCGTTGCACCCAAAGCCTTTGAGTTCATTGCAACATAAGCGCCACCATATGCTCGCCGAGTAATTAACGTAACTCGAGGCACAACAGATTCGCCAAATGCATGCAACAACTTTGCACCACGTCGGACAGCACCTTCCCACTCTTGGCCAGCCCCAGGTAAAAATCCCTGAACATCTGCGAGAACGATTAATGGAATTCCAAATGCATCACATGTTCGAACAAAACGTGCTGCTTTTTCACCTGCGGCGGCATCTAAAACTCCGGCGATGTGGGCTGGGTTATTTGCCAGTACACCTACAGTTGCTCCACCCAATCGCCCGATTATTGTCGTCATATTCGGCGCCCACATGGATAGAAGTTCGATCTGTTCGGTTTCGGTATCTAAAATGGCGTTGATTAAAGGGCGGACTTCATATGTTCGAATCTTAGAATCTGGTACAAAAACCGATAGATTTATATCTTCAACATCTGGCGTCATAAAGCCTTGGTTAGCAAAGAGTGCAGTTAAATTGCGAATATCTTCAAAAGCCGCTTCCTCACTACCTGCAATGATGTGGGCAAGACCGCTGTTCTTCTTATGGGCTTCAGGTCCACCGAGCAATGCCATATCGATATCTTCACCTGTAACGCTTTTTACTACATCAGGACCGGTTACAAATATGCGACCCTCTGGTGCAAGGACTACGACGTCGGTCAGAGCTGGCCCATATGCACCACCACCTGCAGTTGGTCCAAGTACAAGTGAGAGTTGGGGAATTCGACCACTTGCAGAAATCATCGATTGAAATACTTCACCGAATGCATCTAGAGATGCAACCCCATCGCTTAGACGTGCTCCACCAGAGTGCCAAATACCAATGACCGGAACTTGAGCGCCCATGGCAGCCTTGTAAGCAGTAACAATGACCCTCGAGCCATCAACACCGAGTGCTCCACTTTTAATTGTGGCATCGGATGCGAAAATTACAACTTTATTTCCCTTAATAAAGGAAGTTACCGCAATCATTCCACATGCAGTACGTGGAATTAGAAATTCAAATTTCCCTTCATCGACTAAACGGGCAATACGTAGCTCTGGATCTCGAGGATCAACTGCCGTCAGTGACATCTATATGCTCTTAAATACCAATACAACGTTATGTCCACCGAAACCAAATGAATCATTGAGTGCGGCAATATCACCGGCTGGCAATGCGCGGGGCTTATCGCGCACGACATCAATAGTGACTGCTAGATCTAATTCATCGATGTTAATAGTTGGGGGAGCCAATCGATCTTGCAAACTTTTAACAATAAAGACAGATTCAATTGCGCCAGCGCCTCCGAGTAGATGCCCTGTCATCGATTTTGTAGCCGATACTGCAACGTGATCGGCATCAATGCCAAGGGCTGCGCGCAGCGCGCTGGCCTCGGCAACATCTCCTGCAGGGGTAGAAGTTGCATGTGCATTTAAGTGCACAATATCTTTGGTGGAAAGGCCGGCATCACGCAGCGCAAATTTAATCGCACGTTGTACTCCCGCACCATCTGGATCAGGAGCTGCGATGTGATATCCATCCGAGGTTAAACCTTGACCTACTAATTCACAGTAAATTCTCGCACCGCGAGCGCGTGCATGTTCGTACTCTTCAAGAACTAGTACTCCGCCGCCCTCACCTAGAACAAAGCCATCTCGATTTAGATCATAAGGGCGCGATGCACGTGCAGGATCATCATTTCGTGTCGAGAGCGCCTTCATCGCGGCAAAACCTGACATCGGCATTACGTGAATTGCAGCTTCTACGCCTCCGCTAACGACTACGTCCGCGCGATCATTTCGAATCATCTCTAACGCATAACCAATTGCCTCAGCCCCTGATGCACAAGCACTCACCGGTGTATGAACGCCAGCCTTTGCTTGTAGTTCAAGACCTACATTTGCGGCAGGTCCATTTGGCATTAACATCGGAACGGTGTGCGGACTCACTAGACGTGCACCTTTTTCGCGCAAGATGTCATATTGATCGAGCATTGTTGTGACGCCACCAATACCCGATGCAATTACAACACCTAAACGCTCTTTATCCATTTCGGGAGATCCAGCATCTTTCCATGCCTCACGTGATGCGATAATGGCAAACTGCTCGGATCTATCCAAGCGGCGCATTTCAACGCGCTCCATCTGCTCACTTGGTTCAACTGCAACACGAGCGGCAAAGCGAACTGGAATCGTTTGTGCCCACTCTTCAGTGAGTAATCGAACACCGCTTGTGCCCGCTAAGAGCTCCGACCATGTCGTTGCTACATCACCGCCTAGAGGCGTAGTCGCACCGAGTCCAGTAACTACAACCCGACGGGCAGACATAGGAAAGTTTTCTACTTGCTACTTAGCTGCGTTGACAATGAAGTTAACGGCATCGCCAACAGTGACGAGATCTGTTACAGCTTCATCTGGAATCTTCACACCAAAACGCTCTTCTGCGGCAACGACAACTTCAACCATGCTCAGTGAGTCAACTTCTAAATCCTCAGTGAAGTTCTTGTCCAATTCAATTGATGCGGCGGGAATGCCAGCTACTTCTTCAACGATCTCTTTTAACCCTGAAAGTACATCTGCATGTGCAAGTGCCATTTTATTTCTTCCATCCGTTAGCTGGTTTAAGTACTGATACTAATAGGTCGTTATTCTCTATGAAAAAAACGATACTTACGAGTACCAGCGCCTTTGAGTGGCGGAAATCTCAAGGTTTTGGGGGCAATTGCACTACTTGAGCGGCAAAAACCAGGCCTGCGCCATAGCCGATAAGTAGTGCTAATTCGCCGTGAAGTTGCGGATGTTTTTCAAGTAGTACATCCATGGCAAGGGGAATCGAAGCCGCGGAAGTATTTCCATTTACCCGAATATCATCTGCGATCACAACATGTGATGGGATTTTTATCTCCTTGGCCATAGATTCGATGATGCGCATATTTGCCTGATGTGGAATGAAAGCGCCAAGTTCATCGGGACGCACACCCGCGGCTTCTAACGCCTTTATTCCAACTTTACTTACGGCAAATACCGCCCATCGATAAACTGTTTGACCTTGCTGTGAAATATTTGGCCAACCAATTTCTGATACTCCTTTATCGGGTGAATTTCTAAACTCTGTATAAGCTGGCTTCAACAAAATTGCATCCCGCGAATCGGCATCTGAGCCCCACACTACGGGACCGATGCGTGCCTCTTCACTGCGCCCAATAACTACTGCGCCAGCGCCATCTCCAAAGATAAATGCCGTTGCTCTATCATTTGGATCGGTAAAATCGGAAATCTTTTCAACTCCAACGACTAAAACATTTTTTGCACTACCTGTGCGAACAAGGTCACTTGCCATCGCAACGCCGTAGCAAAAACCGGCACAAGCAGCACTGATATCAAAAGCTGCAGCTTTTGGGTTTCCTAAAAGATTTATCAAATCCGTTGCCGCACTAGGTGCTTGGAATGGATATGTAATTGTGGCGAGAATCAACGTATCAATATCGGCAATTGTTAAATTCGCACGCTTAAGTGCCATTTCGCAGGCAGCTTGTGCCATTGTAATTATTGTTTCATCAGAATCAGCAAAGCGGCGGGATTGGATTCCGGTGCGCTGTTGAATCCACTCATCGCTGGAATCTATGCGATCCACGATTTCACTATTGAGTACAAGTCGTTTAGGGCGATACGATCCCACTGAGAGAATTTGACTGTTGCCCATCGCGGGAAGTTTTAAACTCATATGTGCCTTTCTGCGAAATCTCGTGCAGCTTCTAGGTCGAGCGCACTCTTCAAGGCGAAGCTCTCAATTTCAGGAGCTGCGCGTTTAAGTAAGCCAACCAAAGTTCCAGCCGGTGGCAGTTCAATTACTCCGGTAACTCCCATTGTTTTTAAACTTTGCATGCAAAGATCCCATCGAACAGGATTAGTAATCTGGTTTACTATTCGAGCCACGATTTCACTTCCAGTTCTTATTGCTACGCCATCTTTATTTGAGATAAATGGTATTAATGGTTGGCGGGTGGTTACTGTGGCCGCTAAATCGCTTAGGGGTGCAACTGCTGTGTGCATGTATGGGGTATGAAAAGCACCAGCAACTGAAAGTGCGCGCACTCGCGCCCCAAGCGGTGGATGTTCGCTAAGTGCGGCCAGAGCAGTCAAATCCCCAGCGGCTACTATCTGTCCCGCGCCATTTTCATTTGCAGCAACTAAGCCCAACGCTGCAATTGCGGTGACAACTTCATTTCGCTCTCCACCAAGTACTGCCGACATTCCTGTAGGTATAAGTGCTGCCGCCTTTGCCATTTCTATGCCTCTGGCTCTGACCAACATGAGCGCATCGTTAGCACTTATGGCACCGCTTATCGCGGCGGCAGTAAGTTCTCCAACAGAGTGACCAGATGTGACTGCTACATTTTCTAAAGCCAATGCATGTACGGCCAATAAAGAGGTTGCAACAATGAGCGGTTGTGCATTCGACGTATCTTTAATTTCATCGGCATCGGCAGTTGTACCAAGGTCCTCGAGATTCAAATCAATCTCCTTTGACCACGCACTCAATAAATTTCTCGAGCTCGATTCTGCAATCCAGGAGTTGAGCATTCCGGGTGTTTGAGAGCCCTGACCGGGTGCGATGAGTGCCAACATGATTTCTAAATATTACCCATAAATCACGTTTACTACCTAGTACGCGAAACAAGCCAGACTTGGGCACTGTGCTGTGGAACTGAAATCTTTGCATTTGGCGCAGCGATGACAGGCTCATACGTTGCAACTTTCTTACTTGCATCAAAAATGCATCGAAAAGTTTCACCCCATTGTGCATCAGGTAAAGTAAATAGAGTTTCACTCTTTGACGAGTTCATTAATAGAAGTAAGCCTCGCGTTGGATCGGCTTCAACGAATACCGTAATGCTTCGCTTCTCTTCATCGGCCCAGTGCCCACCACTCATTTCTCGACCACCCAATGAAAACCAAGCAATATCCTTACGGCGCGTGCCATGATCAACCATTCCAGTGAAGAATTCGGATGCAACATCTGCCAAATAAGTTTGGCGAATCTGAGCCAGCGACTGCACCGTCGCCAAAATATCTTCGGCCTGGCTATTTAACTCCCACGGTAGCGCCCAGCCACCATTGAAATCTGCTTCACTTTCTTGCAGCATTTCGATCGGAAGAGAATAGGCATTGTTAGAACCAGCTTGAGTGCGGCTGACCTCATCGCCCATATTGAGCATCGGAACACCTGACGAGAGCATCAAAGTCGCAAGAAGAGATTTCTTTATTCGATGTCTGGTTTCTTGGATAGTTGGGTCATCACTTTCACCCTCTCTTCCTACATTCCACGATCTATTGGACCCACTTCCATCGGCATTATTTTCACCGTTAGCTAAATTATTTTTCTCGTTATAAGTCACTAAATCATGCAGAGTGAAGCCATCGTGAGCGGTGATGAAGTTAATAGAAGATGTCGGACCGCGATAATAAAAAATTGAGCTGGAACCGCTAATACTGTTGGCAATATCGGAAACACCTTCACCGAAGCCACGTTCAAGATCACCGAGCCAGAACTGGCGAACTGAGTCGCGATAGACATCGTTCCACTCTCGCCACGGATGCGGAAAATCACCTAGTGAATACCGCGTGATATCCCATGGCTCTGCAATCATTTTAAAATTGCGTAGGACCGAGTCAGATTCAATGGCCGTCATTAACGATGAGTTAAAGGCGCTATCACTTGTATAGAGCGCAGTAGTTAAATCAAAGCGGAATCCATCGACACCGATTACTTCAATCCACCAACGCAGCGAATCAATTATTTGGCGCACCGAGTGCGGGTTACTCGCGGCGAATGTATTGCCACAACCCGTTACATCGACATAATTTCCGTGGCTATCGTGACGGTAGTAAGCCTTATTATCTATTCCCTTGTAAGACAGCGTTGGTCCACCAACGCCACCTTCCGCAGTATGGTTGTAAACAACATCTAAAATAACTTCAATTCCCGCATTGTGTAATTGATCAACTGCCCACTGCAGTTCAGTAATTGGATCAGTGCTGGATGCGTACACCGCATGCGGTGCGCTAAATGCAATCGAGTTATATCCCCAGTAATTTATTCGACCTCGATGAAATATTGCTGGTTCGGTGAGCGATGCCGCAATTGGCAAAAGCTCAAGTGCGGTAACTCCAATTGATTTTAAATGTGCAATCGTGCTGGGATGTCCTAACGCTTTATACGTGCCACGTTCATTCTCAGGAATATCTGGATTCTTGGCCGTTAATCCTTTTACGTGAGCTTCGTATATAATTGTTTTAGCCCACGGCACTAGCGGGCGAACTACCTCACGAACACGGTAATCGGTAACGACCGAATACGGAACAAAACCGGCGCTATCACGGCCATCGCGCACGCTTAAATCGCCACCGCCCGTGCCATTGTGTGCGACATGTCCATAGATTTCAGGCGCATACGTCAGGTCGCCATCTAAGAGATGGGTATAGGGATCAATTAATAGTTTTGCAGCGTTAAAGCGAACACCGTTTTCAGGATGCCAAGGCCCATACATTCGATAGCCATAGCGTTGTCCGGGACGAACCCCAGCTAAATACCCATGCCAGATTGGCCCATTTCGATGTGACATCGCAAAGCGAGTTTCCACTAATACGCCATTAATCTCATTAAATAGGCAGAGCTCCACGGCATCGGCGGCATTAGACCAGATAGCAAAATTAGTTCCACCATCGGTAACGGTGGCGCCAAGGGTTCGAGGATCTGCGGGAAGCACGGGGCAATGATGCCCTAATTGGTGGGATGTATTGGTAATTGGATGAGTTGGCCTTTCGAATTACTCATCAGTAACATATGCGCCATGAAGATTGCTGTCTGCATTAAGCAGGTCCCAGATTCATGGGCAGAGAAAAAGATGGTTGATGGATTACTAGATCGAGTCAATGTTGATGCCGTCCTCAATGACTTAGATGAGTACGCCATTGAAGAGGCTATGCGAATAGTCGAAGCACATGGAGGTAACGATGAAGGCGGGCCACACACAATAACTGTGATTTCAATGGGTCCAGAACGTGCGAGCGAATCGATTCGAAAGGCGCTCTCAATGGGGGCAAATGGTGGGATCTTAATTTGTGATGTCGCGCTCGCAGGAGCCGATGCACTCACGACGTCGAAAGTTTTATCTACAGTTATTTCGCAGGGTGAATTTGATCTCATTATCTGCGGAACTGAATCAACTGATGCGCGAATGAGTGTTGTACCGGCGATGATTGCCGAACGCCTTGGCTGTGCTCAACTTACTTATGCTTCAGCGGTAACGGTCGATCCTTCGGCCAAAAAAGTGGCGATTACTCGGGTTACTGAAACTGGAGTTGAAGAGATGTTCGGGGAGTTTCCTGTTGTCGTATCGGTTGTTGAAAAGATTAATGAACCCCGTTACCCATCATTTAAAGGCATCATGGCCGCTAAGAAAAAAACAATCGAAACGATGAATGTTGCAAGCCTTGGCATTTCAATTGAAGGCCAATGGTCCGTTGTCGTTGATGCATCACTTAGACCGGCTCGCGCCGCGGGTGTCATAATTACCGATGATGGAACCGCTGGGGATCAAATTGTTGCCTTTCTAGTAGAAAAAAAGCTGATATGAGCAATGTATTAATTCTCGCCGACTTCATTGGCGCAAAATTGAGTAGGACCACTGCCGAACTCGCAACTGCCGCCGCACGAATTGCAGAGGTTACTGCAGTAGTGCTTGCACCAGTTGGTAAAGGTTCTGAATATGCAGCCGCAGTTTCTCACGGTCCAATTACTAATATTTTAGTTGTTGAGTCAGATAGTTTCACAACGCATGGAGTAGCGGCTTCGGCCGATGTTCTGAACCAAATAATTACAACGAAAGCCCCGCGTGCAGTGTTAATCGCATCGCATGCATTTGGGAAAGAGGTCGCGGGCCGAGTAGCCGTAAAAAGTAACTCTGGAATAATTACCGATGCCGTCGATATTAGCGCCGATTTAATCGCCACCCAGCTCGTTTTTGGTGGCTCTACTGCAGTGCACTCTAAAATCTCTCACGGAGTACCAATTATTACTGTGCGCCCAAATTCCATCACTCCAGATCTGCGAGAGGTTCATCCAATAATTGAAACTCTCATAATGGAAATTGGTGAAAGCGCCAAAAAGAGTGTTGTGACATCAGTCCAGCCACCTGAAGAAGGCGGACGTCCAGAGTTGACTGAGGCCGACATTGTTGTTTCGGGTGGGCGAGGTACAAATGGAGATTTCACCGCAGTAGAGGCATTTGCCGATTCATTAGGCGCGGCAGTTGGAGCATCACGCGCGGCGACGGATGCCGGTTGGTATCCACACTCTCACCAAGTTGGTCAGACTGGTAAGACGGTAAGCCCACAGCTATATGTCGCTTGTGGTATTTCCGGTGCGATTCAACATAGGGCGGGTATGCAAACTAGTAAAGCAATCCTTGTGATCAATAAAGATCCTGAGGCACCGATTTTTGAAATCGCCGATTTTGGCGTAGTTGGTGATCTCTTTTCAGTTTTACCAAAGGCCACGGAGGGCATTAACGCACGTAAAGCCTAGAATTAGCGGCATGCCATCGATTTACCTTGACCATGCTGCAACCACGCCAATTGATGCGCGGGCACTTGCCGCCATGACAGATCAGGCAGCGGCACTCGGTAATCCTTCAAGTCTGCACACGCATGGTCGCGCAACGAGAAAAACTTTAGAGGATGCGCGCGAAATTTTAGCTCAAGAGATTGGATGTCTGCCCAGCGAAATTATATTTACCGCTTCAGGGACCGAGGCAAACAACATTGCTCTGAAGGGTCTGTATTGGGCTGGTCGGGATAAAGGGAAAAGAGTTGTTGTAATTTCAAGCATCGAGCATCATGCGATTTTAGATCCAGCACATTGGCTGGCAACTCATGAGATGGCCGAAGTAATTGAGATTCCAGTAAATCACGGCGGAACCATTGATTTAGAATTTCTTGCAAACCTAGTTGAAAAACGCGGAGACGAGATTGCCGTTATTTCTGTGATGCACTCCAATAACGAGACAGGGGTGCTCCAACCTATTTCTGAAGTTGTGTCAATTGCCGGTGAAATTCCGGTCCATAGCGATGCCGTGCAGAGTTTTAAGAAAGTGCCACTCTCATTTTCTCAACTAGGTATCACTGCTATGAGTTTGAGTGCGCATAAAATCAGTGGACCGTTAGGAATCGGTGCGTTAATTTTAAAACGCACAATCGAAATTCCTTCACTCTTACATGGAGGCGGACAAGAGCGTGAGATTCGTAGCGGTACTTTCAACGCCCCTGGCATTGTGGGTTTTTCCACTGCGGCAGTTAGCTCTGGTTACAACGCCGCTGCAGTCAGCGCACTCAGAGATCGCTTTATATCGGCCGTTCAACGCTTATTTCCAGATGCAATCATTAATGGACTGGCCTCCGAGCGACTACCGGGAATTGTAAACGTGGTTTTTCCTGGGACTCAGAGCGATACGCTGCTTTTGCTCATGGATGGCGAGCACATATCCTGTTCAACAGGATCGGCATGTAGCGCTGGGGTACATGAGGCGAGCCATGTTTTGCTTGCAATGGGTCACAGTGAGGCTTCTGCGCAGTCATCGCTTCGCTTCTCATTTGGCGCAACGAGTACTGAACAGGACTGTGATTTTGTTGTATCGGTACTTCCCGATGTAATTGCCCGTGGAAGGGCGGCACACTCACTATGAGGTTAATTGCAGCAATGAGCGGCGGCGTTGATTCGGCAGTTGCCGCAGCGCGAGCCGTTGAGGCAGGTCATGAAGTAATAGGCGTGCATTTAGCGTTATCGGCTAATCCACAGAAATATCGCTCTGGTGCACGAGGCTGTTGCACAATTGAGGACTCTCATGATGCGCGCCGCGCCGCCGATGTCATTGGAATCCCTTTCTATATTTGGGATATGGCCGAAGAGTTTCATGACGGCGTTGTAGAAGATTTCTTAGCTGAGTACGCCGCCGGTCGTACACCTAATCCATGTCTGCGATGTAATGAAAAAATTAAGTTCGCCGCGGTTTTAGATCGTGCTCGCGCAATGGGTTTTGATGGCGTGGTCACTGGCCACTATGCCCGTACACAGGTGAGTGAGAGCGGAAAGACGCTGCATCGCGCAGTCGATCATTTGAAGGATCAGTCATATGTACTCTCGGTTTTGACGGTCGAGCAGATATCTGGCGCAGTTTTTCCACTAGGTGATACAACTAAAGTTGATATCCGAAAAGAGGCCGAAGCTCGTGGTTTAGCGGTCGCACAAAAACCTGACAGTCACGACATCTGCTTTGTTCCCTCTGGCGATAATGCGGGGTGGCTCCGTGATCGTTTGGGAAGCGATGTAGGTCCCATTGTTGATCAGAGCGGTACAAAAATCGGCGAACACAAAGGTGCATATACCTACACAATCGGTCAACGAAAAGGCTTAGGTTTAACGATTCCAACTCCTGATGGTTCACCGCGTTTTGTCTTAAAAATTGAACCTGTCACAAATACTGTGGTCGTTGGTGCACGAGAAGATTTAGCAATTACGACAATGCGCGGTGAAAGACCGGTTTGGTGTGGGCCGGCCGTCGATGATCAACGCCATAAAGGATTTGTTCAGATTCGTGCTCACGGGGCGGCGTTAGCCTGCACGTACTTTATTGAGAATGGATTGCTTGTAGCGGTTTTGGAAACACCGCTCCTCGGGCTTGCAACTGGCCAGGCGATGGTGATTTACGATGGTGACAGTGTAGTTGGCTCGGACACAATCTGTGAGACTCAATAATGAGTACTCAAGAACGTCACAAAATCTCTGATTTAACTAATCAAATAAGAGAGCATCAATTTAAATACCACGTTTTAGATGCGCCAACTATTAGTGATGCAGAATTTGATCGACTACTTCTTGAACTTAAAGTATTGGAGGCCAAAAACCCCGAATTACGCGAACCCGATTCGCCAACCCTTGGCATAGGTGGGGGATTTTCAACGACATTTGCCCAGCACGACCACATTGAAAAGATGATGAGCTTAGACAATGTATTTGATCTGGATGAGTTAGATGCTTGGTTTGATCGAATTGAAAAAGAGGTAGTGCGCCCTTCATATTTGTGCGAGCTCAAAGTTGATGGTCTGGCAATCAACCTGACTTACAAAGATGGCCAATTAATTCGAGGATTGACCCGTGGTAACGGTGTCACAGGTGAAGATGTGACCCTCAATGTCAAGACGATTAAGAATCTACCTCATGATTTAACAGGTACGAAAATTCCGTCACTCATTGAAATACGCGGAGAAGTATTTTTTCCACTTGCCGCCTTCAACGAACTCAATAATGGCCTGGAAGAGTCAGGCAAAGCTCTTTTTGCAAATCCACGTAACGCCGCTGCAGGTTCACTTCGACAGAAGGATCCACGTGTCACGGCCACACGCCCACTTGCTCTCATAGTCCATGGGGTCGGTGCTCGAGATGGGATTGAGTTTAAATCTCAAAGTCAGGCATATGCCGTTTTAAAGAAACTAGGTTTACCAACGAGCAATCGTTTCTCAGTATGTGCGACCCGAACCGAAGTTGAAAAGTACATCGAGTATTACGGACTCCACCGCCATGATGTCGAACATGAAATCGATGGAGTAGTAATTAAAGTTGATTCCATAGCAGAGCAGTCTCAATTAGGCTTTACATCGCGAGCACCTAAATGGGCGATTGCATTTAAATATCCACCTGAAGAGGTTACGACTCGATTACTGGATATAAAAGTGAGCATTGGGCGCACGGGACGGGTCACGCCATTTGCTTTTATGGAGCCTGTTAAAGTCGCCGGCTCAACAGTTACGAATGCAACTTTGCATAACGCTTCTGAAATTGCGCGCAAGGGAGTTTTAATCGGCGATGTTGTCGTAATTCGCAAAGCAGGTGATGTGATTCCTGAAGTTTTGGCTCCAGTAGTTGAGCGACGCACAGGCAGTGAAGTCGCATTTGTAATGCCAACACACTGTCCGGAGTGTGGATCCGAATTGCGTGCTATGTCGGAAGGCGATGTAGATATACGCTGTCCTAACGCGCAAAGTTGTCCAGCCCAGTTACGTGAGCGTCTTTATTACATTGGTTCTCGTGCTGCCCTTGATATTGATGTTTTAGGTTATGAAGCAGCAACGGCGCTACTTGATGCACGAATCATTACCGATGAATCTGATCTCTTTGATCTAACGAAGGAAAAGTTAGCGACATCTAATTTCTTTACTAAAAAAGATGGCAAACTGGGATTAAATGTTGAAAAACTTCTAGCCGCACTTGAAAAAGCAAAGGGCGCTCCCTTATGGCGAATTTTAGTTGCACTCTCGATTCGCCATGTCGGACCCACTGCCGCACAAGCACTTGCAACTTACTGCGGTTCAATCGAGAAAATCGCTTCATCAACGGCGGCCGAACTTGCCGAAATCGATGGTGTTGGCACCACAATTGCCGAATCCATCATCGAGTGGTTTGCACTTGATTGGCACCGAGAGATTATTCGTAAGTGGGCAGCAGCTGGGGTACGCGTTAAGGCCGAAATAACTGCGCAAAATCGGCAAACTCTTACAGGTTTAACTTTTGTAGTAACTGGAGGATTAGAGAGTTACACCCGAGATTCAATAGCCGAAACCATTACAGCCCATGGCGGCAAGGCGGCTTCAACGGTCTCAAAGAAGACTGATTATCTTTTAGTCGGTATCGAGCCCGGTTCTAAGTTAACTAAGGCTCGAGAATTAGGAGTTCCAATCATTGATGAGATGAGATTTAAAGAAATGCTCGCAGGCTCGTAGTAGGATTTGTGCCATGATTAACTTTGCCGCAGAAAATCTTCGAGAATTACCAATGCCAGCTCTTGCTTATGGTGTTGTAACTTTCGCAGTACTCTCGATTTTTCTTTATTTAGCTTTGCGCTTAGACCGGGATTAATTTGTCCCGAGTAGGAATTTATGGCGGGACTTTCGATCCGATTCACAATGGCCATTTAAAAGTTATTTCCCAACTTATTGAGAAGAAAATCATTGATCAATTAATCCTTGTTCCCGCCGGCCAACCATTGCTGAGAGAGCACAGCCCCATTGCATCTGGTTCGGATCGACGAACAATGTGCCAACTTGCTGTTTCGACACTTCCCTCAAGCATTTCAATGCACGTAGAAGTCAATCCGATTGAAATCCTGCGCGAGGGTCCTAGCTATGCAATAGATACAGTTGAAGCGATCCGCAGCGCGCATCCTAATGATGAGATTTTTCTTATCATGGGCGCTGATGCTTATTCGAAGATCGATCAGTGGCACCGTGCCGAGGAGCTCCACTCACTAGCCTCGATTATCTGTGTAAATCGGCCGGGTTTTGCTCAACATGGCATCGATATAGAAGCACTTGATGTTTCTGCCACCGAAGTTCGCGCAGGATTGAGCGAGGGCGTACCGGAAATCGTTGCCGCATTTATAAGCGAGAATAAGCTCTATGACAATTAGCGCACGCACCCTCGAAATCACTCAAGCCGCCGCCGCTGCAGTAGTTGAGAAAATCGGCACTGATCTCATCGCCATTGACTTATCTGATCAGCTAGTCCTCAGCGACGTATTCTTAATTGCTACTGGACAAAATGTTGCTCAAGTCGATTCAATCGCCGACGAAGTTGAGCGTCAGCTACTGGCAATTGGAGAAAAGCCTGCTCGCCGCGAAAAAGGTGCTGAGTGGATTCTCCTGGACTACTCAGATTTAGTTGTGCATATTCAGAGCACCGAACTTCGAAAATATTACATGCTCGATCGACTGTGGAATGATTGCCCAACAATTGAGTTAAATGCCGTGAAAGCCAGCGTAGTAAATGGCCGGTAATCGCGTAGTTTTGTGGCGTCACGGACAGACCGATTGGAACATGGTCAATCGCTTCCAAGGTCACTCCGATATTCCACTCAATGATGTTGGTCGCTATCAAGTCAAGCATGCCGCTGAAATTTTGGCTGGCATGAATCCCACTGCAATTATTTCGAGTGATTTAGGGCGTGCGCGCGATACCGCTCAAGCGTTAGCGGATTTAGTCGGTCTTAGCGTCCGAACAGATGAAAATTTGAGAGAAACAAATGGTGGAATGTGGGAGGGAAAAACAGGTGCAGAAAATCGCGCCGAGGATTTTCACAACTTCATCCGTTGGATAGATGGCGATGATAACCCTGCAGGCACAACTGGTGAAAAACGTAGTGAAGTTGCCGATCGTGCCGTCAAAGTTATACAGAGAGAGCTTGAGGGAAAGAGCAATCAACTTTTAATTGTCGCCACTCATGGTGGTACTGCGCGCTGTGTTTTAGGTCAGCTCTTACAACTTCCACTCACACATTGGGGTGTAATTGGCGGACTTTCAAATGCATCGTGGTCAATCCTCGAACGCAATCCACGTCAATGGAATTTAATGGAGCATAACGCCGGATCTATTCCAGAGCCTGTTTACGGCGAAGAAAGTGGCGCGACCGCCCCGTAATCCATGCGGTAAGGTTCGCCTCATCTCAATAATTGGGGGCTGTGGCGCAACTGGTAGCGCACCTGCATGGCATGCAGGGGGTCAGGGGTTCAAATCCCCTCAGCTCCACCAAATCCGGACATACGTACTAAAAAGTACAAAAGTAACAGAGGTCGTACTGTACCGGTGCGGCCTCTTTTTGTGATGGTAGTATCTGAGTCAGCATTGAGCATGCCGGTATGCACCCCTGTTACTTGTTTTTAGTCCCCGAAGGACACCTAACATCAGTACATGAATTCGGCGATTTAGTCACCTCTGTGAGATGTACCGATTCGCAGGCATTTTTCTTAACCTTGCAAATCCTTATCAAGAGTTCATAATGAAGCTCAACTAACCAAGGAGGTAAAAATGGCCGACTATCCACCGTTCATGAATGCGTATGGCAACGTCACAAAGATTCTTAACAAGATCAAAGATGCGAAAACACCTGAGCGGTTTTCGCAGGATTATCTGGGGACTGTCCTTGGATTCACGGGTGGAAGTGCAACTCCCTTTATCCCGCTTGCGAAGCGCCTCGGGCTGATTTCTTCAGACGGTGCGCCCACTCCTCTGTATGGCCAGTTCCGTAACGACGCAACTTCTCAGCAAGCAATGGCGCAAGCCATTCGGAACGGCTACCCCGAACTTTACAAGCGCAATGAGTTCGTGCATGCATTGGACGCCAAAGGTCTCCAAGGGCTCATAATGGAGACGACTGGTCTGTCTAAAGAGTCGAAGACCATCGGGGCAATTGTTGGAACATTCAATGCACTCAAGGCCTTTGCAAACTTCGAACTTGATGAGATTACGGCAGTTGAAACGACTACACCAGTTAGTGAGGACGACCCTCAGAGGAAATCAATGCCCGAAGCTCCACCTCGCAACTCAACTAGCGGTAGTGGGTTCCCCTTAGGCCTGTCCTACACGATCAATTTAAATCTCCCCGACACATCTGATCAAGCCGTCTTCAACGCAATCTTCAAGTCACTAAAGGAGAATCTCCTCCAGTGACCGATCTCAACGCGGTCAAAGTTTTTCATCTGAACAGAGAACTGCTTAATGCCGACCTGGTTGCCATCGAACAGAATCACGGCGTGAAGATACTTCCTGAGGCACAGCCAGTTGGCACAAACGATGACATCTTCTACCCGCAGTTTCCAGCAGCAATTCGGCAAACAGCAAAAGAGATGTCCGCCTACTACGAAGTCTTTTACTCACTCGAAAATTGGATTCGGGACACTGTCAGCGATGCATTGCTTTTGGCCCATGGAGAGAATTGGTGGGCGTCGTCGGTACCTCAGGAAGTGCGTGACAACGTGGCAAACAATGCGCAACGTGAACGGGATGCCGCAATGTCAACCAGATCAGAAGAACAGATCGACTACACGACGTTCGGTGAGTTGGGCGTAATTATTGAGAGCAATTGGGATGCTTTTAGCGACACCTTTAACAACCGCAAAGGGGTCAAGTCTGTATTGGGAAGACTGAACCTGCTGCGCGGGCCAATTGCCCATTGTTCAAACCTGACTGAGGACGAAGTCTTGCGCTTGAGGCTGTCACTTCAAGACTGGTTCCGTCTGATGCAATAGCTCAAGGCTCGCGCCGCTGACGATTGACGAACAGCGGTTAGCTCTTCATTGTCTTCTGTCACTATGACAAGACGTACTAACATCAACTACCTGATTCAACATCATCAACTTAAGGCCGAATGGTTCGCTGAATCCGGGGGAGCGTTCATCATGATCAGCCCTGCCGAACTGTGGACACGCCACAGCTACTTCGAGTTCATGAAGCACCTGTCCGACCACGAGCTCCTTGCTCATCGAGCGACAGTCCCCAGAGCTCATCCATCACTGCCGCATCGAGCCAACAAGTCGTTCGCCAAACTCGCGTTCTTCAAGAATCGACTCGAGGAATACCGGATCACACCACACCGAACACTCGAAAGAAGGGTGCGCCCTACGAAGTCCGCGTCCTCAGCCAGGTCAACCCGAACATTGATCCGAAAGCTATGGCGAAGTTCTTGATCGAGATTGCTAGAGAACGCGGCCGTGAGGATCTCGCATCCTGACTCCATGCTCCTTCAATGCGTTGTGTACTGGGTTGTCCGTGACGCTGAACTGTAGTGAGAGCTTGCGGATCGAGAGCCCAGCCTCGTAGTGCCTGGCGATCTCATCCTTATCTTCATCGCTCAACTTCGCCTGATTACCTGGCCGGATTGCGAGGCCAGCTCGTCGCAGATGGTCCTTGACCGTGCCTCGGTGAATGCCGTAGAGAGTAGCCAGCCTAGGCAACGATTGGCCACTCTGTTTAAATGAACAAAGTTCATCAATCTGCTCTAGTGTGAGTTTTCGGACTTGAACAGGGATGACCCGAGCAGTAAACCTCTCGGTTGGGGCTGAAGAAGCCTCAAGCACTAGCAGCTCATCAAGTTGACGAATTGCCAAATTGTGATTGCAGTAGTTTCGCAGTACCCCCACCAAAAAATTGTTACGTAAAAAAATTCGACTAAAAATATAATGGCCCAACGTGAGTATTCGAAAGGCACCTCGAACACGCCCACTACAAGCTAAGTGTGCCATCAAAGCGTTTTAGATAGAGATTCCTCTTGGGAGTCGAAATTGAATTCAAGATCAAAGGAATCTGAAGGGATGTCGAGCATCAGCGAGATTACGTCCCGTGTCATGGATTCAATCTCATCAAGGTTGCGAGCTTGAGTGAAAACATTTTCTAGGGATGGAATTTGAATAAGCCAAAATGCGCCATCCTTAGCGACGTTGGCTCTATATGTAGTCTTAATCATTGTGCCACCATCTTTCACCTAGGACTGGTTGAAATTGTTTCATGATTCGCATCGCAAGTAAATCAGCCAACTCTTTATGCCGTGGAATAGGAATACTAAGGTTACTGAGAATTAGAATGGAAATTCATTCGATAATTCTTTTCCTCGTCACAACCTGTGGAAATTAAAGTTTTGCAGCTTTTGCGGTTAGATCCACGAAAATGTTCAAGAGAGCTTTTGGATTTATCGCAATCCATTCAGGATGAGCTTCTTCGATTTCTTGTTTCGAGCCATATCCGTAAAGAACGCCAACCGATCTCATTGAATTCGCTTTAGCTGCCTCGATATCAACATGCCGGTCACCAATCATTATCGAATGCGTATCAATAAAACTTTGATCCATAAGTTCTTTCAACTGACTGCTCTTCTTGACACCTACTTCTGCTCCATTAACAAACTCAAAGTGTTGACGAATATCGAAGAGAGTGAGGATCCTTTCAGCAAAGTCGACTCGCTTGGAGGTGCAAACTCCTAGCCTTAAGCCAAGTCCCCGCAGTGCTACCAAGAGATCCGGAATTCCATCGTACAAAATGTTCTCTGAGAATCCCACCTCTGAATACCGCTCACGATATTTGCTTACAAAGCTACTGACGTCCTTATCTTGGTCTAAATGTAGGATCTCTCGGAAGGCGCCATCTAACGGCGGGCCAATAAACTTCTTTAGGTCGTCCTCTTCAACCGGACTTATCCCATGTGATTCAAGTGAAAAGTTTACGGAATGGACAAATCCGAGCGCCGGATCAGTTAACGTCCCATCAAGATCGAAGATTAATTCGCATGGTGTCTGCTCTATCGAATGTGACATATCCATCGAATAATAAAGGAATAATCGTCATATTACGATGAATCAAAGTTCATATGTTGATGTAGGGCTATCGACCATGAGAATCTCTCATTTGAACACCACGGAGTCGGTTATAGCGATGCACTGTTCTGGGTGAGGTTCCTACGCGATTTCCGACTGCCGCAAGGGAATACCCTGATTCGTAGAGACCGACCATTGAGTCAATGAGTTCATTGTCTGGCGATCTTCCTCGCATTTTGGCACCTACCTTTTTAAGCCGTCCCGAAACTGTCTGGCGAGAAATACCGAACTCCTGGGCGAGCTGATAGACAGTAGCCCCAGCCTGATACTTATCAGCCATAAGAAGTGCTTGAGCTTCGGATAGTCGTCGTTGTCGTTGCCTTATTGGTCCAGTTCGTTCATAATCGAATCTTGTAACTTGGGGTTCCGGGGTTGAATGACCCCTGTTAAGAAGCGTGGCCCATTTGTTTGTGTCAGCAGTGGAAAGGGCCACCATTTTTCTTAAATATAGTTAAGACACACTCCATCAGGTGAAACTACAATAAAAGTGAGAGGGAAGTCACTAATGAATCCGAAAAACAAAAGACTTGAAATTTCACGGCGAATCGAAGCACCCGCCGAATTGATTTTTGAAATTCTTGCAAACCCAAACCGACATATGGATTTCGACGGTTCAGGAATGCTTTGTGGCACGAATCACGAGGGTTCAATCACAAAAGTGGGAGAAAGTTTCATGATGAAGATGCATCGTCTCGGAGATGACTACCTCATTCTTAATCATGTAGTCGAGTTCGAACCTTCTAGACGTATATTTTGGGAACCTGCTCCAGGAGACATCTCTCGGGCAGAGGGAAATGATCCATCCAAAATCGGTATTCCCGCGGGCTATCGCTGGGGATATGTCTTGACCTCTGAAGACGATGATGCAACAGTTGTTACAGAAATCTTTGATTGCAGCGCACTCTCCGATGATCTCTTACGTGATGGCGGAGCATGGATAAATGGAAATAACTCATTGATTGAATCTATGACCGCCAGCTTGGCGAAACTCGAGAAGATAAGTATCCAGTAGAGCTGGCTTGGAAAAACGTCTGAAAGCAATACCTAATTCCCCTGTAACCTATGCACATGTCATCTGAGCAGAACCGCGAGAGCGTGCACGAGGCCTATGACTTTGCCTATGTGCAGGAAAAGTGGCTGCCGATTTGGGATGAGATTCAGCCCTTTAAATCTGGCCGCGCCGATGACGCTCGGCCGAAGAAATACATCTTGGACATGTTTCCATACCCTTCGGGTGATTTGCATATGGGCCATGCCGAGGCATATGCACTCGGGGATGTAATAGCGCGATATTGGATTCAAAAAGGCTTTAACGTCATGCATCCAATTGGGTGGGATGCCTTTGGACTTCCAGCAGAAAATGCCGCGATAAAGCGCAATGAAGATCCAAGGATTTGGACCTATGAAAATATCGCGGTTCAGAAAGCTTCGATGCGCCGCTATGCATGCTCATTTGATTGGGATCGAGTGTTCAATACTTGTGATCCCGAGTTTTATAAATGGAACCAGTGGCTCTTTTTACAGTTATATGAGCGCGGACTTGCCTATCGAAAAGATTCGGCCGTTAATTGGTGTCCAAGTTGTCAAACAGTTTTAGCCAATGAGCAAGTTGTCGCTGGCTTATGCGAGCGATGCGATACGGCAGTTACCAAAAAGAAATTGAATCAGTGGTATTTCAAGATTACTGATTACGCCGATCGACTTCTAAATGACATGGCCCAACTTGAAGGTAAGTGGCCAGAAAAAGTCTTAATGATGCAGCGTAATTGGATCGGTCGATCTACTGGTGCCAATGTCTCTTTTGTTATTGAAAACCGCGCCGAACCTGTCACGGTTTATTCGACGCGTCCCGACACTTTATTCGGAGCAACCTTTATGGTCGTTGCCGCCGATAGTGAACTCGCTGCAGAGCTCTCAGTTGGTTCGGGTGTTGAGGCTGAATTTGCGGACTACCTGGAAACAATTAAGGCTGACAGCGACATTGATCGACTTTCGACAGATCGCCCAAAGAGCGGTGTCTTCTTACATCGTTTCGCGATTAACCCAGTCAATGGCGAAAAACTTCCAATCTGGGCCAGTGATTATGTTCTAGCCGACTATGGCACAGGTGCAATCATGGCCGTTCCGGCACATGATCAACGAGATTTAGATTTTGCACGCGCAATGAAACTGCCAGTTACAGTAGTTGTTGATACTGGTGAAGAAGATCCGAACGTATCTGGTGTTGCTACCGGCGGAGATGGCGTATTAATTAACTCTGGCGCGCTTAACGGCATGAACAAAGCCGATGCAATTGCGGCGATTAATGCTCAACTTGAAAGAGATGGCCTTGGTAAATCTGCGCGTAACTATCGTTTGCGCGACTGGCTCGTATCCCGCCAACGTTACTGGGGTACTCCCATTCCAATTATCCATTGCCCACACTGTGGCGAAGTTCCAGTGCCCACCGATCAATTACCCCTAACTTTGCCAAATGCCGAGGGCTTAGATTTAAAACCTAAAGGTACATCACCCTTAGGCGCGGCAACGGATTGGGTAAACGTTAAGTGCCCAAAATGTGGCGAAGATGCTAAGCGCGATACCGACACGATGGATACTTTCGTAGATTCATCGTGGTACTTCTTGCGTTACCCATCTTCAGATAATCACAATGAGGCATTCACTAAGAAAGATATTCAGACATGGCTTCCAGTTGATCACTATGTCGGCGGCGTTACACATGCGATTTTGCACCTGCTCTATAGCCGTTTTTTAACCAAGGTTTTAAATGATTTAAATATGCTCGATTTCAATGAGCCTTTCACACGTTTGTTAAATCAAGGCATGGTGGTCATGGATGGCTCGGCGATGTCTAAGAGCCGCGGCAACTTAGTGCGTTTATCAGATGAACTCGAACACCATGGCGTAGATGCGATTCGAATGTCTATGGTTTTTGCAGGCCCACCTGAAGATGATGTCGATTGGTCAGATGTTTCTCCATCTGGTTCGGTAAAATTTTTATCACGTGCGTGGCGCTTATCTGGAGATGTAACAAGTGCGCCGGGTGTGGATTTCACTAGTGGTGATAGTGGGCTTCGGAAAATTACCCACAAATCACTACACGATGCCGACTTTGCCATTGAATCCCTGCGCTTCAATGTCGCCATCGCGCGAGTAATGGAGCTTGTGAATGCAACGCGCAAGGCGATTGATTCAGGGTGTGGTCCGGCAGATCCGGCAGTTCGTGAAGCGGTCGAAGCAGTGGCAATCATGCTCTCACTTGTGGCTCCATTTACCGCCGAAGAGATGTGGGAGCGTTTAGGCCATCAACCTTCGGTAGCCCTGGCCGGTTGGCCAATAGTTGATGAAAAACTTTTAGTGGCAGATGCAGTGACCGCAGTTGTCCAAATCAATGGCAAGATCAAAGATCGCCTCGAAGTACTGCCCACGATTAGTGATGCCGAGCTTGAGGCCGCGGCTTTAGGCCTACCCGCAATAGTCGAAGCGCTTAACGGAGTAACAATTGCAAAAATCATTACGCGCGCCCCAAAAATCGTAAACATCGTTATTTAAATTATGGCTTTAAATTTCCGATCGGTATAACAAAAACACCATCGCTTCGTCGATATCCATACCCGGTCCCAGTTATGACGGCCAAGAAAGTTGGGGCACCATGAATCTTGGTATTAACTTTCGAAGCAAATTTGAGTAAGTTGGCGGCTGCTTCGTCAATTCTCCCAGTTCCAAGTTTGATTTCAATTGCTGTCCATTTGTCATCGTCACTCTCTAAAATAACATCGACTTCAAGGTCTTCGCTATCTCGATAGTGAGAAAGTTTTCCTCCAATATGTTGCATGAAGACGCGAAGATCGCGAATCACTAGGCTTTCGAATAGGAAGCCAAGGAAATTTGGATCTTTAATTAGTTGCCCGGGAGAAGCTTTCAATGCCGCAATAGCTAATGATGGATCAACAAAATGGCGGGTAGGAGCGCTCCTCAATGTGGCTCTTGATCTTAACTCTGGCCTCCAAGCAGGAAGATCTTCAATAATCATAAGTTGTTCTAAGGTTTCTAAGTAGCGCGTGATAGTTAATCGATCAATCTGAGCCTCTGAACCGCCAGTATCTCTCGCGATAGTTTCTACTTTTGCTGGAGTTCCAATGTTGCGCGCGAGAGACTGAATTGTACGTTCAAGTTTTGTAGGGTTATGAATTTTACCGCTCAACATTGGTATATCTGTGCGAATAATCTCGTTCAAATAGGATCTCATTGCGTTCCTTGCTTCGTTAATTTCTAAAGTGACAAATTTTGGCCAGCCTCCAATACAAATTCGATCAATCAGGTTAATTAACGTCATTCCTGAATCGCCGGCTTTTGGTTCGCCACCTTTAAATAATTTTTCAAGTGAGATATCTCCAGTGCTTTGACCCATTTCATATAAAGTCATTGGTCTCATACGCAGCCTTGAAAAACGTCCAGCTCCACTGTGGCGGGTCACATCATCGGCTGGAGTTGCCGATCCCGTAAGAATGAACTGCCCAAAACTCTCGCGTTGGTCGATCTCCCTTCGCACGTGATTCCATAACTCTGGCACGATCTGCCATTCATCGATCAAGAGCGGCGCTAACCCGATTAAAATCAAAGAGGGATCGATTTTCGCGGTTTCTTGCGCATCCTTATCTATATCAAGATAGATATGGCTCTTTGCTAACCTACTTGCACTCTGTGTTTTACCAACTGCCTTAGCTCCTTCGATCAAAACTGCGCCACTGGATTTCATGAGTGTTTTCAGCTCTGAATCAACGATCCGTGCTTGGTACTGCATTTTTACTCCCTACCCAATCCGGTAATGATACCACAGTTTGTGGCACTTTCATACCACGGTTTGTGGCACTTTCATACCACAGTTTGTGGCACTTTCATACCACGGTTTGTGGACTACTTTTTCAATGTTCTGTAAGCAGTAAAACCTCTCCGCAAGTTACCCGAAATAATTACCCACACCTGACACTTTGTGGAATGTGTAGTTATCGCCAGTCACGAATCATTGGCACATGGACCAACTCAATCAAGCCTATGAAGGTATCAAAAACTGGTGGTATGAACTCCACTACTCACACAATCAAAAACGTGCGCTCCTAATTTTAGGCGTTCTGGTAATCATCTTTTCATCTCTTTTCGTTGTACGTGGAAACACTCACGAAGTCGTTGCACCGCCAATTATTGCGGTGCAGATAGCAGCTCCCGAGATATTTATTGATGTAACCGGCGCAGTTAATAAACCAGGTGTTTATACACTTGCAGCAAATTCGCGTGTCATTGATGCAATAAAAGCGGCAGGAGATTCTGCACCTGGCGCTGATTTGAGCACAATTAATTTGGCCCGCGTTTTATCCGACGGCGAGCAGATATATGTTGATGCAACAGTCAGAAATAGCTCCGGCGTGCGTGTAAGTAAAGTAGAACGTAGCGGACCGATCAATATTAATCGTGCAACTTCATCTCAATTGGATTCACTCGATGGCATAGGACCAGTAATTGCTAGGCGCATTATTGAATATCGAAAATCTAATGGCCCCTTTTTAACTATTGCGGATCTTCAAAAGGTGAGTGGAATTGGTGTTGCCAAATTCGCGGCGATAAAAAGCAAAGTCCGCGTTTAACTGATTATCGCGCCATTGCATTAGGGACAGCGCTATGGCTGGGAGCGCTTCTGCAGAGCGCGCTGGCCCCTTGGCGAATTACCTTTGTCGCCATTTTTCTTGCTTTGCTCTCAGTTATCAGTCGAAAACTTCGCTTCACCGTATTAATAACTGCACTTCTAGTTGGCTCGACAGTGATGTCTTTACGCGAAGCATCTCTCCAAAGCTCTCAGATTGTTGAACTCTATGGTCAGTCGAGTGAGATTATCGCTCAAGTTGTTACTGATCCTAATCTGAGCGAATCTGGAAATTACAGTTTCATTGCACGTGCAATCTATGTGAAAAGTATTCAGGGATCTTTTGAGATGCGAACCCCGATTCGTGTTATTACACCGAGACCGAGTGTGCTCGAACTATTACCAGGCCAAAGTTTTAGCGCAAATGTGCGGATAATCGAAAGCAAAGAAGGGCGAGTTGCTGCACTCGTACTAATCGATGGGGATGTCACAGTAATTACAGGTGCATCGCAGTGGGCGAAATCCTTAGCATCAATTCGATTGGGGCTTCGCAACTTAACTGGGGAGGGTGATGCTGGAGCATTGATCCCCGGAATGGTCCTAGGCGATACTTCAAAACAAAGCCTTGAGTTCAAATTGGCAATGAGGCGCTCAGGATTAGCGCACTTAGTAGCAGTGAGTGGGGCCAACTTTGCAATAGTTTCCGCCTTCGTTTTGTGGTGCATGCAGTTTTTATTTACCCGAATGAAGTTTCGGTTGATTGCAACGGCGATTGCTTTGATCTGTTTTATTGCCCTTGTACGACCATCGCCATCTGTTCTTCGTGCTGCGGCGATGGCAGCAGTCTTATTGATTGCCGTGGGCACTAATCGCGGCCGAGATTCTCTACCCGCGCTGGGTTTTGCTATTGGCGCAGTTGTTGTTGTAGATCCCTGGCAGTCGCGCGATGCCGGTTTTGCGCTCTCTGTCTTAGCCACTGGTGGCCTTTTATTATTTGCACCTAAGGTGGCTGAAAGATTTGCACGTTTTTTACCAGGCAAACTTGCCCAAGCATTAGCGCCGCCAATTGCTGCAATTGTTTTTTGTTCCCCAATTTTAGTGGCGCTATCTGGGTATCTTTCGCCAATTAGTATTATCGCAAATCTATTGGCAGCACCTGCAGTTGGACCAATTACTATTCTGGGGTTTATTGCAGCACTACTTTCACCAGTAGCCCCATTTATAAGCATGGGCTTGATTTGGATAATAAAATTTCCAGCAGGTTTTATTGCAGCAGTTGCAACATGGGCGGCACAATTTCCAGTATTAACTCTGCGCACCGGAAGCATTGGCTTTCTTATCGTTGCCTCATTTTCACTCGGGGTTTGGCTTTTTAAGAAATATATGAGGGCGATTTCAATTACCGCCCTAGTTTTGATTATTGCGCTGACATGGATTCAACGGTGGCCGGCAGGGGATTGGCAGATTGCTAACTGCGATGTTGGTCAGGGCGACTCCATGGTACTTAATCTCGGAAATCATCGGGCAATAGTTATAGATGTGGGTCTAGATCCAGTTTTAGAGGATCGATGTTTAAAGGCGTTAGGTATTGAGGAAATTCCACTTTTGATTCTTTCGCATTTTCACGACGATCACGTCGGTGGATTAAGCGGAGCCATCAAAAATCGCAGAGTTTCGCAGCTTTGGGTTAGTACAAATGCTGAACCATTAATGGAGAGCGAACACGTTGCCTCGCTTATGAAAGGGGTGAAAATAATGCGCCCACAACAGGGATTTTCGGTGCAAATAGCCCAGTTCACGATTGATGTTATGTGGCCGGCAGTTGGTGAACATGTTTTTGCATCAATGCCTGGCGATGGTTCAGCGGTGAATAACTCCAGCATCGCCGTTTTCATTACATCTGTAGATTTCTCACTCTTTTCCGCAGGGGATATAGAACCGCCAGCCCAACAAGAGTTAGTAGATCGTGTGTCAGAGGTTGATATTTATAAGGTCTCACACCATGGATCGAAATATCAGGAAACCGCTTTGATGCGTGCTTTAAAACCAGAGATTGCCGTCATTAGTGTGGGAACTAAAAATCGCTACGGCCATCCTGCCCCGCAGACGGTTCAAGCCTTGACTAGACTTGGGGCAGAAGTTCTCCGCACCGACATCAACGGATCTATCAGTATTCAAGCAAAGGCACATCAGTTTAGGATTCGAACAAGTAAGGGTCGATTTAATCTCTTTCGATTGGGGTAGTGACATGAATGCCTTCTACCTAATCCTTGGATCAGAAGGCGCGCTATCGGACCGAGCAATTAATAAATTAACCGCCGAATTAAAAGAGAACAACTGTGAGATCACATCTCTTTTTGCAGGTGAAACTATCGTTGGAGACATAGCCGATGCCCTTGCTCCATCTTTATTTTCTGAACGTCGCGCGCTAATTCTTCGGGATTTACAAGATCTGCCCGAAGAAAATCGCGAAGAGATAACTCGTTATCTTGCTGATCCCGATGAAACTATGACCGTCATATTTGTTCACAAAGGTGGAGTAAAGGGCAAGGCGCTTCTGGATGCAATTAAAAAAGTTAAACCCGAAATTATTTTATGTGAACCATTAAAGAAAGAGGTCGAGAAAGAGAGTTTTGTTAAAGAGCTCTTTCTGGATATAGGTCGCATGGCTTCCCCCGGTGCAATTACTGCCTTAGTTGGTGCACTCGGAAGTGATATGCGCGAACTCCGGGCAGCGGTTTCTCAGATTGCTGCCGATGCTCCGCCCGGTGTAATTGATGAAAACATAATCGATAAGTTTCACCAAGGTCGTGTTGAAACAAGTGGCTTCGTTGTGGCCGATGCAACGTTGAATGGGAATTTATCTGGAGCACTCATTGCACTTCGTAGCGCACTTGAAACAGGTACAGACCCAGTAATGATTACAAGTGCTATCGCATCGGCCCTTCGCTCTCTGGCAAAGGTCTCTGGAGCAAATCGCGGAGTTAAATCCTTCGAACTAGCCGGCCAATTAGGCATGGCACCGTGGCAGATTGATAAGGCGCGTCGCCAGCTCCACCGTTGGTCGCCGGGGGCCATCGCCGATGCCGTAGGTCTGATTGCAACGGCCGATGCCGAAGTCAAAGGTGCTGCGAGTGATCCGATATATTCCCTAGAAAAAGCGGTAGCTCGTATCGTTTCTTCACAGCGCGCTCTCTAGGAAAATCCTATGAAAACAAAAGGCGGAGGAGTATATTTAATCTATGCGTAAACTTTTTGGATTTACTTTATTCACACTTTCGATCGCCCTATTACCTCTGAACGCAAATCAATCATTTGCCGCTCCAGAGTTTGACACCTACATCGTCATACTTAATCCAGGTGCTGATCGTGTCGCTGCGGCACGTGAATTCAGTAAAGCCGGATGGCGCATTGAACACGAATACACCAACGTATTCTCAGGCTTTGCAATCAACCTTCCTACACAAGCTGCTGCTGGTCTGGCGCGAAACCCAAAGGTTTTATCCATTGAACGCGATATAGAGGTCACCACGTTTGAAACTCAATCGGGAGCGACATGGGGGCTAGATCGAATTGATCAACGGGCACTCCCTCTCTCCAACGATTTCATTTATTCGGCAACCGGTGCAGGTGTTCGGGCTTACATTGTTGATACAGGAGTGCGTGCAACTCATACCGAATTCATTGGTCGCATGACTACTGGTTTTAGTGCCTTTAAGGATAAGCGCGGAACTGATGATTGCAATGGCCACGGCACGCATGTCGCCGGGACTGTTGCCGGCACCACTTATGGCGTGGCTAAGACAGCGACGATTGTTCCCGTACGCGTCCTGAATTGTCGTGGATCAGGAACTACTTCTGGTGTCATCGCCGGACTTGATTGGGTTGCGCAAGATCACACTACTGGGCCGGCCGTGGTCAATATGAGTCTTGGCGGTGGAGCAAGTGCAACTCTGGATGCAGCAGTTTTGGGTGTGGTCAACGATGGCGTGAGCGTTGTTGTTGCGGCGGGTAACTCAAATGCAGATGCTTGTGCCTCATCACCGGCGCGTGTTCCGCAAGCAGTTACGGTTGGTGCGACAGTCAGTACAGATGGACGGGCCTCATATTCAAACTTCGGTGCATGTCTAGACCTTTTTGCTCCAGGCTCAGCCATTACTTCCGCCTGGAAATCCTCCGATACAGCGACAAATACGATTTCTGGAACCTCAATGGCATCGCCACATGTTGCAGGGGTCGCGGCGGTTTTGCTATCGAGAACGCCGTCGTTAACACCAATCCAAGTTGCTGCTGCGCTCACATCCTCAGCAACCAGCGGCATTGTTACTTCTGCCGGAACAGGCTCCCCTAATCTTCTGCTTTACTCTAATCCATTGGGTGGATGAAGCCACTTCGAACTTCACTAACAATTTACTGATGAGGGGAGTAAGAGATTGAGATACTTCCTTGGGACGCTAGTCATCATCTTTTCAATTGTGCTTGCCTTAGGAATGATAACTGGTCGAGTTAAGAGTAAATCATGTTGTGCACCGAGTGATCCAAAGCGGGATTTAAGAATGAATCAAGACACTTAATAGAATTTTCTCCAACTCTGTTCTACTCTGGACCTATGCCTATCATGGCGTCGAAATATTCTCCTTTCAATTGGAAAACTATTGAGAAAATTTCACTAACTTTATTGCTTACATTTATTTTTAGCGGGCAAGGGTCAACGTTTTTTATTGAAAAAGCTCATGCAGTTAAAGCTGGACAAAGTTGTGCCAAAGCAGGATTAAAGAACAGTTCGTTTGTTTGCACTAAAGTCAAGAGCAAACTCATCTGGCAACTTGTAAAAAAGAAACAGAGTATTTCTGCAAGCTACCCAACCAATGTCAATGTGGCTACGCAAACTCAAAAAATTGATTACTTCTCAACCTCAAAACTTCCAGTCAGTCCAGTTGCTCTTACTCCTGAAATATGTAAATTGAACGATAAAATTCTGCAGCTATATTCAATTGGTTTTTGTATGGTTCGGTTCACTCAACTTGGCAATTCACAATATCTGGCTGCGCTACCGGTAGAAATCAAAGTGCTCATTTATGGAAACAATGAAATTGTTTTTAATCCGCCAACCTCTTTGCCTTTGGTGAGTAATAATTACTCACTTCTTGGAACTTCAACATCAGGACTTCCAGTTGCATTTGAATCTTTGACACCGGATATTTGTTCGCTGTCTCAGAATACTTTAGAATTAATTAAAGTCGGTTACTGTAAGGTAGTGGCGGTACAAAGCGGTTCAGAATTCTATGATCCTGCTTTAAGCGTTGAGGTAACTATTGTGATTCAAGGAGGCAATCAAATCTCATTTACTCCTATAAACTCACTTCTACTCTCCACCAAAACGTATGCTCTTTCAGGAACTTCAACTTCAGGACTGCCTTTGAAATACAACACTCAAGATGCAGAGATTTGTAGCGTTTCAGAATCCATATTGACTCTACTCAAGGTCGGAGTGTGTAGAGTATTGGCAGTTCAAGGGGGATCGGATCTATACCCTGCTGCGCAGTCTGTAGAGGCCACCATTGTTATCTCCGGCGCTCGAGTGATGAGCGATCAACCAGATACCGTAAATGGATTTCAAGTAAAGGCAATATATGTGGTTCCTTCCGATGGCGTAGATAACTCTTACGATACCAATGGCTATATTGCCGGATTTCTTGATGAAGGTAACAAATATTTGCAAGCGCAGTTAGGTTTGCAGGTTCCAATTGATAAAAACACAGTGAGTTATGATATTCAATTCTTAAAGACAAAACTAACTACTTCATATCTTCTTAGCGCATCTTCTCTAATCGATGATCTAATGGCAGAGAGTATGGTTCTTGAAAATCCAGGTATAAATCGTAAAGATTTTATATTTTTTATCGATGTTAATGATCTTAAAAACGGTACCGCTTGTGGCTATGCGGGTTTGCCCGGGATATCGGCAGTCGTTGCAATAGGGAGAGGCGTTGTAAATGGGTCAAAATGTACGGGGAAGGCTCTTAATTTTAATGACTATGCCGCCGTCACTTGGCCCCATGAGTTGATTCATAATTTCGGTGTAAGTCACACTCTTGATAATCCTTGCGATTTCATGCGAGGCAACCCCGAAACTCCTGGCACGTGCCCTTCGAATGGCGTACTAACGATAGATAAAGAACGCTCTCGCTATGTAGGTAGTTCCGCCCAAGGTCAAGACATATTAAAACTTCCGGTGTGGGAGGGATATACGAACAAGGATTATTGGAGTAGATGTTTCCTAAATCCAGTGCCACGTGCCGATGGATTCAAATATGCATATTGTCCAACTGGGACACAGACCATTGGAGCATTAACCTATTGTTGGGGCAGCTTTAGCTCAGTTGTTTTGGAGGAGTTTGTCGATGGGAGTTGGAGGAGTTTAGGCGCTGGTAACCACTACTCAGATCCCTGGGGGCCGAGTGTGAGCTGGAAGTGCAGTGCAGGGTTTTCTGCCCCATGGAAAGAGGTGATGGTTACAACCCCCAAAATCGCCTTATACAGGTGGATGCGAAATGGTGTTGAATCAGAGCAGTTTAAAGTCATTTGGGTCAAATAATGAGGGCATCGAGCTACACATGTTGGACAATTTGACCGTAGGGGGCGGGCATCCGTACTCTTATCCTCTGCCCGCCGCCATTTGAGCGGGCTTAATTGAACTGGAGTAACACGTGTACGCAATTGTTAAAGCTGGCGGGCGCCAGGAAAAAGTCGCAGTTGGCGACACAGTAATCGTCGACCGTATGGCCGCTGCTGTAGGTGCAACTGTCTCTTTTCCTGCCCTTCTCCTTGTCGATGGCGAAACTGTTACTACCGATGCCGCGGCATTAGCTGCGGTAAAGGTAACTGGCGAAGTTCTGGAAGAGACAAAGGGACCAAAGATCGACATCCTGCGCTACAAGAACAAGACAGGTCACCGTCGTCGTCAAGGTTTTCGTGCCCAACTCACACGCGTAAAAATTACCGCCATCAACGGCGCGAAGTAAGGGAGAGAGCGTAAATGGCAAGTAAGAAGGGTGTCTCCTCGACACGTAACGGTCGCGACTCAAATCCACAGTACCTCGGCATCAAGCGCTTTGGTGGCCAAGAAGTTAACGCAGGTGAGATTTTAGTCCGTCAACGCGGAACACATTTTCATCCAGGCAAGAACGTAGGACGCGGTAAGGATGACACGCTCTTTGCTCTTGCAGCAGGCGCCGTTGAATTCGGTCGCGCTCGCGGACGTCGTGTAGTGAACGTGGTTCCGGCCGCTTAATTTAGGTTTCTCATAATAGAGCGAGCCGCGAATTGTGGCTCGCTTTTTTATTGCAGGTAATTGTGAAAAGTAATGAGTATCAATTAATAAGTAAAGATTGTGTAGAAACTATTACTGTGAAGGGAGTACATGAGATGACAACTTTCGTCGATCGTGTCACTCTCTATGCCACCGCTGGAAAAGGTGGCGATGGCTGTGTCTCTGTTAAGCGAGAAAAATTTAAGCCACTGGGTGGACCAGATGGCGGAAATGGTGGACGCGGTGGAGATGTAGTTCTCGTTGTCGATCCATCGGTTACAACTCTTTTAGATTTTCACCACTCACCTCACCGAAAAGCAACTTCGGGTCATCAAGGATATGGCGATCGCAAAGATGGATATCAAGGCGAAGATTTAATTCTCCCAGTTCCAAATGGCACGGTAGTTTTCGATAGTAATGGCGAACAAATCGCAGATTTAATCGGTAACGGAACAGTATTTATCGCAGCCCAAGGTGGACATGGTGGTCTTGGAAACTTGGCCCTTGCATCTTCTAAACGTCGAGCACCTGGCTTCGCACTACTCGGTGAACCAGGTGCAGAGCGCACACTTTCCCTAGAACTTAAATCCGTAGCCGATATCGCACTCGTGGGTTATCCAAGTGCCGGCAAATCCTCCTTAATTGCCGCGATTTCAGCGGCGCGTCCAAAGATTGCCGACTATCCATTTACAACCCTTGTTCCAAACTTAGGCGTTGTCCAAGCTGGTGAGACACGTTTTACCGTCGCCGATGTTCCAGGTTTAATTCCCGGGGCGAGCCAAGGTAAGGGTTTAGGTCTTGAATTTCTGCGCCATGTCGAGCGCTGTGTTGCTTTAGTTCATGTTCTTGACTGTGGAACGCTAGAAACAGATCGCAACCCAGTACATGATCTTGAGGTTATTGAAAATGAACTTGCACTTTATGGAGATCTGGAAGATCGAGTGCGGATCATTGCGCTTAATAAAATAGATTTACCTGATGGCCAAGCGATGGCCGACATGGTGGCAGATGAACTTCGTGGAAAGGGATACGAGGTCTATCCTGTTTCGGCGGCCTCTCGTGCCGGCCTGCAAGAGCTCATGTATGCAATGGCGCGATTGATTCAAAAAGATCGCGCCGCTGCAGTTGTTGAAGTGCGTACTCGAATCGTTTTGCGTCCAGTTGCAGTTGATGACTCTGGTTTTGCAGTTAAAGCAAATGCCGATGGATCTTTTACAGTGCGCGGTAAGAAAGTTGAACGGTGGGTACGTCAAACTAACTTTAAAAATGCCGAGGCCATTGGCTACCTAGCCGATCGCTTAGCTCAATTAGGTGTTGAAAAAGAGCTTTTCAAAAAAGGCGCAGTTGCCGGAAGTGAAGTTCGAATCGGTGATGGCGCTACCGAAGTTGTATTTGATTGGGAGCCAACGATTGAGGCAGGGGCTGAGCAGTTAGCTGGCCATTTACATCGCCGCGGCGAAGATTCGCGCCTTGAATCGACATGGGCGCAGAGCGAGCGGGTAGAAGTAGAAGATGTCTTGAGCGATGATGAAATCGCCAAGCAGTGGGAGTACAACGTAACCGACCCCCACACGCCTAAACTTTCACCACTCCTCACAGATAAATCATCAGAGGATGGAGTTGCCAAGTGAGCCGAGGCCAGATTACCTCTGCAAAACGCATTGTCATCAAGATCGGCTCATCCTCTCTCACCGGTAAAGCCGGGTCGCAGTTAGATTCAGCGGCACTCGAAAAACTTGTCGACGTCGTCGCTGCATGTAAAACACGTGGTGCAGATGTTGTTATCGTCTCATCCGGTGCGATTGCCGCTGGACTTGCCCCTCTTGGTCTGACCTCGCGCCCTAAAGATTTGGCTACCGCCCAAGCTGCAGCCTCGGTGGGTCAAGGTCTATTGATCGCTCACTACACGCATAGTTTTGCCAAACATTCAATTACAGCCTCACAAGTACTAATTACTACCGAAGATGTTGTGCGCCGTTCACATTATCAAAATGCTCAGCGTACCTTGTATCGCCTGCTTCAACTCGGAGTGGTTCCAGTGATTAATGAAAATGACTCGGTCGGAACCCAAGAGATACGTTTCGGTGATAATGATCGCTTAGCCGCACTCGTTGCACTCCTTGTTGGTGCAGATTTATTAGTCCTTGTTTCAGATATCGATGCCTTATATGACGCATTACCAACTCAGCCAGGTGCTAAAGCGATTCTTGAAGTCGCAGATATTTCAGATATTGAAAACATCGTTCTCGGTGGCGCTGGCTCTGCCGGCGTTGGTAGCGGAGGAATGGTCACTAAAGTTGAAGCGGCTCGAATTGCCACTAACGCTGGTATCCCAATGCTCTTAACTTCATTAGCAGATGTGGATAGAACTATGAATGGCGCAGAGCTCGGAACTTATTTTCATGCACAAACAAGCAAAACTACTTCACGCCTGCTGTGGTTAGCCCATGCAACTACAACGCAGGGAAAACTTGTTTTAGATGCAGGTGCAGTTAAAGCTATCTTGGAGCGCGGAACCTCGCTTTTGCCAGCAGGTGTTACCGCAGTTCACGGGGATTTCATTGCAGGGGATGCAGTTGAATTAGTTGGACCAGATGCCACAGTAATTGCGCGCGGATTAGTGGCATTTGATAGCGAAGAGATTCCAGTGATGCTGGGTCGATCGACTAAAGAGTTAGCCCTAGCACTTGGGCCAGAGTATGAGCGTGAATTAGTACATCGCGACGATTTAGTTTTGCTCTGAGATCAACTTCAGAACTGGCGCGACACGTTCACTTCGTCCATCAGAGCTCGTGGGCTCATCACTGAGTTTTACGATGACAGTTTTATTGGCCAGATCCATCCAGACAAATTGACCGTGTAGCCCCAACATTAAGTTGATGCCGGGATATGGATGCCAGACTTGGGCACCATAACCCCAACCATAATCAAGAGTTACTACTGGTGTAGAGATTCGGTGTAGCCAAGTGCTGTTAATGATGCTTGATGTGGGTTTAATTAACTCAACTCCGACGAGAGCGTAATCTCTAGCCGTGGCATTGAAACAACAGAAAGCTTTTTCAGTTCCTCCAATACGATCAACGTTCCACGTTGCGATTTCAATAGCTCCAACTTTTTGCCAAATATTTTCGCTGAAATAGTCGACCAAACTTCGACCAGTAACTTTCTTGATAATCATTCCTAGCATCATCGTATCAACTGAGCGATACTCAGCAAAGGTGCCAGGCTCTTCCTTCATCATTCGATTGTGCATTAAAAACCAGTCAACATCGGTGGATGCATACATTTGGGCAATAGCAACGCCCCACCCGCTTGGACCAGTGGGATAATTATCGGAAACTCCAACACCGGCCTTCATATCAAGTAAATCTCTGATGGTGACTTTATCAAAAGAAGTACCGGCCTTGAACTGAGGCAAAACGCTAACAAAAGTGTCGCTCTCTCTAATTAATCCCTCATCAATTAACTTTCCAATCATCAACGAGGTCATTGTTTTTGCAACTGAGTATGACGGAAGTCGAGTTTGCGCATTCATGCCATTTAAATACTTTTCATAGGTTAAAACACCATCACGGATAACTAAGAAAGCATTTGTATGTGTTGATTCTAAAAACTCATCAAAAGTTACTTGTGCACCTTCAAATTCCACAGTTTCTGGCATGGCTTCAGAGCCTGCACTCCAGTTCGCAGGTATATCTGACGCCTTTATTGTGTGAGCTGGCATTAAATCTGGAGTTTTAGATGCAGGTGCTAGACCTAACTTTATGGCGGCAATCGGCTCGGGATATCTAATCGCCTTAGTTAAACCGAATAGAGCAACATAAATAACCAGGATAAGAATGAGGGTTCTACGAATAAATTTGAGCACGCCCTTTAGCCTAATCCCGATAGGCTTGCCCGCATGGATGCCACAGCGCTAATTTCTGAACTCGCTGGATCTGCGCGCATCGCCGCACGTACCTTGAACGTTGCCACTGGAGCAGAGCGAAGCGCCGCCTTACTCGCTATTGCCGATGCAATTGATCTCCGCAGCTCCGAAATTCTCACCGCCAATGAAAAAGATATGTCTCGAGGCCGTGCCGCTGGATTAAATCCCTCCCTCTTAGATCGCTTATTACTGACTCCAGCACGCGTCGCTGGAATCGCCGAAGGTGCGCGCCAAGTCGCCGCTCTTGAAGATCCACTTGGTAAAACTCTTCGCCAATCAATACTTGCAAATGGAATTGAACTTCAACAAATCACAGTTCCATTTGGTGTGATCGGAATGGTTTATGAGGCGCGCCCGAACGTCACCGTGGATGCAGCTGTTATTTTGCTCATGTCTGGAAATGCGGCACTACTACGCGGATCATCAAACGCCGCTGATAGCAACCAAATTCTCGTAACCGTAATGCGCGATGCATTAGCGACCACGGCGATTTCACCCGATGTAGTGCAATTAGTTCCTTCCGATGATCGCGACACCGTAAAGGCACTACTGCATGCCCGTGGAAAAGTTGACCTTGTCATCCCACGCGGTAGCGCTTCGCTCATTCGAATGGTGGTCGACGAATCTACCGTTCCCACAATTGAAACTGGTGCAGGTGTGTGCCATGTATTTATCGATGAGTTTGCCGATCTTTCCATCGCACTGCCAATTATTATTAATTCGAAAGTACAGCGCCCTAGCGTGTGTAATGCGGCAGAGACACTCTTAGTTCATAAAAATATTGCAGATGAATTTATACCTGTTGCTATGGCTGCCCTGAATGAAGCCGGTGTAATTTTGCACTGCGATGCTGGCTCTCTAGCTTTGGCCAATTCAATACCTGCCAGCCTTGCCAGTGAAGAAAACTGGTCTACTGAGTATGGAGCCCTTGAGATGAATGTGGCGATAGTCGATTCAGTTGATGCCGCCTGTGATCACATCGCTAAATACGGTACCCAACATACCGAGGCGATAGTGACGGAAAATAAAGCTAACGCTGCGCGTTTTATAGCACTAAGCGATTGTGCTGCGGTAATGGTAAATACCTCGACACGATTTACCGATGGTGAGCAGATGGGCTTTGGCGCTGAAATTGGGATATCAAATCAAAAACTCCATGCCCGCGGTCCCATGGGATTAGAGGCTATGACAACAACCACCTGGATCGTCACCGGTAATGGTCAAATTCGCAGTTAACCTGCAAATTAATTAGACTCCACACCTATGAGCAGCCTTTCACGCGATGATGTCGCAAATCTCGCACGCCTGGCGCGCATTGAAATGAGCGAAGAAGAACTCATTAACCTATCTAATGAGTTTACGGTTATTTTGGACGCTGTTGCCAGAGTGCAAGAAGTTGCAGGTGCCGAAGTTGAGCCAACTTCTCATCCTTTGCCACTTCGCAATGTTTTTCGCCCCGATGTTGTTGTGGCCTCCCTGACTACTGAAGCAGCACTATCGGGAGCACCTGCACAAGAGGATTCCCGTTTTCGCGTTCCACAGATTTTGGGTGAAGAGGCATGATCCACTTAACCGCCTCACAGATGGCTTCCAAACTTATCGCTGGTGAAACCACGTCAGTTGAACTCACTCAAGCGCATTTACATCGCATCGCCGAAGTTGATTCCAATGTGCATGCATTTCTCTTTGTTGATTCAAAAGGCGCCCTCGAACAGGCCGCTGCAGTTGATGCTAAGCGTTCAGCCGGTGAAAAACTTGCGCCTTTGGCCGGGGTTCCACTTGCCCTTAAAGATGTCATGGTGCAAAAGGGCATTCCAACTACTGCAGGCTCGAAGATTCTTGAAGGTTGGCGCCCACCGTATGACTCAACCGTTGTTACAAACTTAAAAAATAATGGAATTGTTATTTTAGGTAAGACAAATATGGATGAGTTTGCAATGGGCTCATCAACTGAAAACTCTGCCTTTGGTCCAACGCACAACCCTTGGGATTTGACACGAATTCCTGGCGGCTCAGGCGGCGGATCTTCAGCGGCTTTAGCTGCATTTGAAGCACCACTGGCCATCGGAACCGATACGGGCGGATCGATTCGCCAGCCCGCCGCAGTCACCGGAACGGTAGGTGTAAAACCAACGTATGGTGGCGTCTCTCGCTTTGGTCTGATCGCCTTTTCATCATCACTTGATCAAGCAGGACCATGTGCACGTACTGTTTTAGATGCCGCGCTCTTGCATGAGGCGATAGCCGGCCACGATCCAAAAGATTCAACGAGTATTAACGCACCCGTTCCTCAGGTTGTTGCGGCAGCAAAAACTGGCGACGTAAAAGGAATGAAAATCGGTGTTGTTAAAGAGTTAAATGGCGAGGGCTATCAAAGCGGTGTTCGGTTGCGTTTTGAGGAGTCATTAGAACTTCTGGCTGATGCTGGCGCTGAAATAGTTGAAGTATCTGCACCTAACTTTGAATATGCATTGGCCGCCTATTATTTAATCGCACCATCTGAGTGCTCATCTAACTTAGCTCGCTTCGATGCAATGCGTTATGGCTTACGTGTTGGTGATGTGGATGGCGCATCGGCCGAATCAGTGATGAATTTAACGCGCGAAGTTGGCTTTGGACGAGAAGTAAAACGCCGAATCATTCTTGGAACGTATGCACTTTCATCCGGTTATTACGATGCGTATTACGGCAGTGCACAAAAAGTTCGCACACTCATTACTCAGGATTTCAATAAAGCTTTTGAGAAATGTGACGTAATGGTCTCACCAACCTGCCCAACAACGGCCTTTAAAATCGGCGAAAAATCAAATGATCCAATTGCAATGTATTTAAATGACATCGCAACTATTCCAGTTAACATGGCCGGTATTGGTGGAATGTCGCTACCTGCAGGTTTAGCCCCTGAAGATGGCTTACCAGTTGGTTTTCAAATCATGGCACCTGCGATGCAAGACCAACGTATGTACTTAGTCGGCGCTGTCCTAGAAGCCGCGCTGCTGACACGGTGGGGTGCGCCTTTGCTTTCGCAGGCACCTGAATTGGTAGGCAAATAAATGGCACTTTCTTACGATGAGGTCATTTCAAAGTACGAACCAGTACTTGGCCTTGAAGTTCATGTTGAATTGAATACGCAGTCGAAGATGTTTTGTGGCTGCAGTACGATTTTTGGTGGCGAGCCAAACACGCAGACCTGTCCAGTTTGCTTAGCTCTGCCGGGTGCACTTCCGACGGTCAATGAAAAAGCGATTGAATCCACAATCAAAATCGGCTTAGCGCTGAACTGCTCGATTGCGCCTTTTTCTCGTTTTGCACGTAAGAATTATTTTTACCCCGATATGCCTAAGAATTTCCAGATTTCACAGTATGACGAGCCAATCTGCACCAATGGATACGTCGATGTTGAGATCGAAGGCGATGAAGGTCCCAAGAGCTTTCGTATCGACATAGAACGCGTACATATGGAGGAAGACACAGGTAAATCACTTCACGTAGGTGGTGCTACTGGACGTATCCATGGCGCTGAATACTCTTTACTTGACTATAACCGCGCAGGAATTCCTTTAGTTGAAATTGTGACCAAAATTGTTCCAGGCACCGGTAAATATGCGCCAGAAGTTGCAAAAGCCTATGTTGCCGAGCTACGCGATATTTTGCGCTCACTGGGTGTCAGTGATGTAAAGATGGAGCAAGGCTCACTTCGCTGTGATGCAAACGTCTCACTTCGCTTAATTGGAGCCGAAACTCTAGGTACTCGTAGCGAGACTAAAAATGTTAACTCGTTGCGCTCTGTTGAACGTGCAATTCGAGGAGAGATGGTTCGCCACGCTGAACTTTTAAATAAGGGGGAGCGCGTTGTCCAAGAGACTCGTCACTTCCAAGAGGAGTCTGGATTAACTCGTTCCGGTCGCTCAAAAGAGCAGGCCGAGGATTACCGTTATTTCCCAGAACCGGATTTAGTACCCGTTGCACCTGATTCTGTATGGATTGAAACTTTGCGCCAATCACTTCCAGAGCGACCATCGATTCATCGCAAACGTTTACAAGAGGCATGGTCGGTGCCGGATAAAGAGATGGCTGCGATGATTAACGCCGATGTCTTAAATCTAGTTGAGGCAACGGTTAATGAGGGTGCAGATCCAACTAAGGCTCGTAGTTGGTGGCTCGGTGAAATCTCTCGAATAGCAAACGATAAAGATATGGCGATTTTTGATTTAGCGATAACAGCTACCGATGTCGCAGAAATTGTGGCTTTAGTTAATGCGGGCGAACTCACCGATAAGTTAGCCCGTCAAGTAATTGAAGGAGTAATTGCTGGTGAAGGTAAACCAGCTGAAGTTATCTCTGCGAGGGGAATTAAAGTTGTAAATGATGATGGCGCACTCATGGCCGCCATTGAAAAAGTCTGTGCTGAACAACCCGAGACCGCGCAAAAAATTCGCAACGGCCACTTACCGGCGGCGGGAGCGCTAATCGGTGCGGTCATGAAAGCGACAAATGGCCAAGCAGATGCCGCTCGCGTAAGGGAGCTTCTACTTGGCCATTTGCTTCAAAGATAATTGGGCTCAAGCTTAATTAGTGGGTGAGCGCTCCTTCAGTTTCAACGACGGCATCTTTTCCGATATTGATAAAGAAGAATAGAACTACTGCTCCAATGAATAGAAAGGCTGCACTGAATTTAAACGCGACAGTAAAGCCATGAGTCAAAGCATAAGCTTGAGCATTTTCTCCAAGTGAGGTATTTGCAGCCGCAAAAGTCGCAGTTGCCGTTGCAGCGACCGTATTAAGAAGTGCGGTACCTAATGAACCACCTATCTGCTGACTGGTGTTAACCATTGCACTTGCAACCCCAGTGTCATGATTGCCTACATTGTGAAGGGATGTCGATGTGAGCGGAATAAAGACAAGTGCTATTCCGCTAGACATAATCAGAAGTGCAGGTAGTACGTAACTGACGTAGGAAGTATCAGGGGTAATTCGTGCAAGAAAGAGGAGACCCACACTTGAGGCGATAAGACCTGGGATCATTAATGGTCTTGGTCCCACTTTAGGAAGTAACTGTGAGGCGATTCCAGCGAAGACAATTATTCCGGCGGTAAATGGCAGGAAAGCAAAGCCGGATTTTAATGGACTGTATCCAAGGATGACTTGAAGGTAGAGACCTAAAAAGAGGAACATTGAAAAAAGACCAGCACCAACTACTAATGAACCTAGATAGGAACCTCCGCGATTTCGCTCTGTTACCACTCGCAGCGGCATCATGGGATTTGCAACTTTACTTTCGATGATGACGAAAATAACTAGAAGTACAACGGCAGTGACTAAGAAGCCAATGGTCAGGCTATCTGACCAACCTGTCGTTGCCGCTTGGTTAAAACCATATGTAAGTGAGAACAATCCAGCCGTTGCTGTGATTACACCTGGGATATCGTATGTTCGATTTCCTTCAGCCTTAGACTCATGAACAAAGCGAGTAGCTAAAAAGAAAGCTACGAGTGCGATTGGAACATTGACCCCAAGACACCAACGCCATGAGAAAAACTCTGTTAGCGCGCCACCGAGAATGAGGCCGATAGCTGCGCCTCCACCGGAAATTGCACCCATTACCCCAAAAGCCTTTGCCCGTTCGGCAGGTACTGTGAAAGTTACGGAGATGATAGATAAAGCTGCAGGTGCCAATAGAGCGGCAAAGACACCTTGCAATGCGCGAGCACCAAATAACAAGCCTTGTGTAGTGGCGATTCCGCCGAGTGCTGAAGCACCTGCAAAGCCCAATAAACCAATAAGAAAAATACGTTTACGACCCATGAAATCGCCAATGCGTCCACCGAGCAATAATAGTGATCCAAACGCAAGCGTATAAGCAGTGATTATCCATTGCTGATTAGCATCTGTAATTCCAAGGTCAACTTTGGCACTTGGAATCGCTATGTTAACGATTGAACCATCTAAAACAATCATGAGCTGCGCAATCGCAACTACAAAAAGTGTACGCCAGCGATCTGGGGCCTGACCTGCTGGATAGTTAGGGTTTGACATATTCTCTCCTTTTATATGTTACTTTTTTGTGCTGATGGAATCAAGACGTCATCGACTAAAGCTTCGATGAATTTTCGGTTAACCGGTTGCTGCGACATAAAAATTCTGTAAGTTAAAATTGCCGGAGTAATCTCTGCTAATAGTTCCAAGTTTGCATTAAGTGAGATCTCACCGCGCCTAATTGCTCGTTCAAGAATTACCTCATGTACTTGAATTTCGCCATCTCGGGCTGAATAAGGAATTGCTTTAGCAAGCTCTGAATCCATTTTGGCCGCGCTCATGATTGATGCAATGACGCCACCATCTGGACCTTTTAGGAGCTTTACTTTAGCTAATAGAAGTTCAACTAAGTCATCGCGCAAATTCCCAGTATCAATGGAAGGAGTTTGAGAAAAGGCGTGATGTGAAATTGCGTTTGCAATTACTTCTTGTTTGTTCTTCCACCGTCGATAAATAGTCGCCTTGCTAACACCGGCTTTAAATGCAATTGCCTCTATGGTGCATCGCTCATATCCAACCTCTTGGATAAGCGAAATTGCAGCTTCGCCAATTGCAGCTTCACGTTTGGAATCGCGAGGTCGTCCTTTTATGCATAGAGCTTTTACTGGGCACATATCGACCTCCAATACGAAACGGAACGGTTCCGTATCGTAAAGCAATGAGGTGCATTCTGCAACTTGAACGCCTACGATGTGGGTATGCCTACGATGAAGCCACGTTCAGGGTTAGTCACCGATGGAATGGAGCGTGCTCCGGCACGTGGAATGCTTCGCGCCGTTGGAATGAGGGATGAGGATTGGATAAAGCCCCAAATCGGTATCGCCTCCTCTTGGAATGAAATCACCCCCTGCAACTTATCCCTTGATCGCCTAGCCAAAGCTTCGCGCCAAGGCGTCATCGATGCAGGCGGATTTCCGATGCAGTTTGGCACAATCTCAGTCTCTGATGGAATATCAATGGGCCACGAGGGAATGCATTTTTCTCTCGTTTCGCGTGAAGTAATCGCCGATTCAGTGGAAACAGTTATGCAGGCCGAACGTTTAGATGGAATGGTGACTTTTGCCGGTTGTGATAAATCACTTCCTGGAATGATGATGGCTGCGGCGCGCATCGATGTTGCAAGCGTCTTTGTTTACGCCGGTTCTACCCTGCCTGGACAGGTTGATGGAAAAGATGTCACGATTATCGATGCCTTCGAAGCCGTTGGTGCATGTGCGCGAGGATTAATTACCCGAGAGAGCTTGGATGAGATAGAACGCGCAATCTGTCCAGGTGAAGGCGCATGTGGAGGAATGTTCACCGCAAATACTATGGCAAGCATTGGTGAGGCGATTGGTTTATCTCTTCCAGGTTCGGCTGCGCCTCCAGCCGTTGATCGCAGACGTGATGCCTTTGCCGTTAAATCAGGTGCAGCCGTTGTCGAATTAATTCGTGCAGGAATTACTACGCGCGATATTTTAACGAAGCAGGCATTTGAAAATGCAATTACAATTTTAATGGCATTAGGTGGCTCAACGAATGCGGTTCTGCATCTACTTGCAATTGCACATGAGGCCGATGTTGATTTAGAACTCAATGACTTTCATCGCATTGGTTCAAAGGTTCCACTGCTGGGTGACTTAAAACCCTTCGGACGATTTGTCATGAGTGATATGGATAAAATTGGGGGAGTTCCGGTTATTCTTAAAGCCCTACTTGATGCCAAGATGTTGCATGGTGATGTTTTAACTGTGACCGGAAAGACGATGGCCGAGAATTTGGCCGATATAAATCCACCAGATCCTGATGGAGAAATTCTGCGCGCAACGTTAAAGCCACTTTCAACCGATATTGGAATCACAATCTTGGGCGGCACGCTTGCACCCGACGGCGCAGTATGTAAAACGGCGGGTATTGGAATTGAATCCTTTGTAGGCCCGGCCCGAGTATTCGAGCGCGAGCAAGCGGCGATGGATGCCCTCGAAAATGGAACGATTCAAGCTGGGGATGTCGTTGTTATTCGCTACGAAGGTCCAAAAGGTGGACCCGGAATGCGCGAGATGTTAATGATTACAGGTGCTATAAAGGGCGCCGGTCTTGGCAAATCCACTTTACTTCTCACCGATGGACGTTTCTCTGGGGGATCAACGGGCTTATGTGTTGGCCATGTTGCCCCTGAGGCAGTAGATGGTGGACCCATCGCATTTGTAAAAGATGGAGACATCGTTCGCATCGATATCACCAATAGAACCATGGATTTACTGGTCGATGAGGCCGAACTCGAAGCCCGTAAAATTGGCTGGACACCATTGACCCACACATACACCCGAGGCGTCTTGCACAAATACTCCAAGCTGGTCGGCTCTGCATCTAAAGGCGCAGTCTGCGACTAAAACTGTTCACAGTGTGAGATGTGCATCTCATACCTTGACTCACATCAAAAGCTATTGAATAATACAGCCATGTCTACACAGTCAGTGGTGATTTAAAAGCGCGTGATCTAGCAGTTCGATCGCGCGCTACCCTCAGTTAATCTGGGGGTTTTTTCATTTATACACGACACAACTAGGTAAAAGAAGGAGGCGATGGAGATGAGTGCAATGAATGGAGCCAGTTCACTCGTGGCATCGCTCGAGGCTGCTGGAGTCGATGTGATGTTTGGAATTCCCGGTGGTGCGATCCTTCCAGCATATGATCCAATCTTTTCTAGCTCTATTCGCCATATTCTTGTGCGCCACGAACAGGGAGCCGGTCATGCCGCAACTGGTTATGCCCAAGTAACAGGCCGTGTCGGAGTCTGCATCGCAACATCTGGCCCCGGTGCAACAAATCTGGTAACTCCGCTAGCCGATGCGGCAATGGACTCAGTCCCAGTTGTTGCAATTACCGGTCAAGTTCCATCGCTTGCTATCGGTACCGATGCATTTCAAGAGGCCGATATCCGTGGCATTACGATGCCCTTTGCAAAACATAATTACCTCATTACCGATCCTGCCGATATTCCGCGCGCGATCGCCGAGGCCTTCCATATTGCCAGCACTGGTCGACCAGGTCCAGTTCTTGTAGATATTGCAAAAGATGCTCTGCAGAAGATGACGGATTTTAACTATCCAACATCGGTTTCATTAAAGGGTTATCAACCAAGAACTATCACTTGCGCCGAATCGATTACCGATGCCGCTGATTTAATTGCGCAATCGAGCAAACCCGTCTTTTACGTTGGCGGCGGAGTCATCAAAGCAAATGCTTCGCGTGAACTATTTGAGCTTGCGCAGTTACTTGGTGCGCCAGTTGTTACAACTCTCATGGCCCGCGGTGCTTTTCCAGATTCACATCCATTGAATCTAGGGATGCCAGGGATGCATGGCACCGTTGCCGCCGTTACCGCGTTGCAAAAGGCGGATCTATTAATAACGCTTGGCGCTCGCTTTGATGATCGCGTAACTGGAAAACTCTCAACCTTTGCCGTTAATGCAAAGGTAATTCATGCCGATGTAGATCCCGCTGAAATAGGTAAGAATAGATTTGCCGATGTGCCGGTGCTCGGAGATTTGAAACATACAATCACTGCGCTGATTCCAGCGTTGAAGGAATCCCTTGCAAAGAATCGTCCGGATTTAACACCTTGGCTTCGCCAGATGAACTCATTGAAAACAACATATCCAGTGGGCTATGACATACCCACCGATGGTTCGCTCTCACCGCAGTATGTAATCGAGCGCTTAGGAAAAATCTCTGGCCCGCAGACAATTTTTGCTTCCGGTGTCGGTCAACATCAGATGTGGGCATCTCAATTTATCTCATATGAATACCCCCGCACATGGCTTAACTCTGGTGGCCTTGGCACGATGGGATATGCCGTCCCGGCAGCGATGGGTGCAAAGGTCGGTGCACCAGATACAACTGTGTGGGCGATTGATGGTGATGGTTGTTTCCAAATGACTAATCAAGAGCTAACAACGTGTGCACTTAATAACATTCCAATCAAAGTGGCGATTATTAACAATGAATCATTAGGAATGGTCCGACAGTGGCAGACGCTTTTTTATGAGGGTCGCTACTCAAATACCAACCTTGAATCAAAGCGAGTTCCAAACTTTCCAATGCTGGCCGAGGCGATGGGTTGTATTGGTTTAAGTTGTGATCGACCAGAAGATGTCGATGCAACAATTGAGAAGGCGATGAGCAGTGATAATCAACCAGTGGTAGTTGATTTTAGAGTCAATCGAGATGCAATGGTCTGGCCAATGGTCGCGGCCGGAACATCAAATGATGAAATAATGATTGCGCGCGAAACTGCGCCCGACTGGGGTTCTCAGGAGTTATAAAATGGCTCAACACACACTAGAAGTTATCGTTGAAAACTCACCTGGCGTTTTAGCACGTGTGGCAGGCCTTTTTGCACGACGGGCTTACAACATTGAGCGCTTATCAGTTGGTCCGACCAGTAACCCCGAGACCTCTAAAATGGAGATAGTAGTTAACCTTGATGGCCACGTTCTTGAGCAAGTAATTGCTCAGCTAGATAAGTTGGTCAATGTAATTTCAATCATTGAGATATTGCCAGATGAAGTACAACCAATTGTTCACGACACACAACCCGATTACCAGAACTAAGGAGAAATACCGTGGCAGCAACGATGTATCACGAAGAGGATGCAGATCTATCCATCATTCAAGCCCGCAAGGTCGCGATTATCGGTTACGGCTCGCAGGGACATGCCCATGCACTTAGTTTGCGCGATAGTGGCGTCGATGTACGCGTGGGCTTAAAAGATGGCTCACCATCTCGAGCAAAGGCTGAAGCCGAAGGTTTGCGAGTTACAAGTGTGGCTGAAGCGGTTAAAGAGGCGACGGTCATTATGATTTTGGCGCCAGACCATCTTCAGCGACATATCTATACCGACTCTATTTTTCCCAACCTGAAAGATGGCGATGCACTTTTCTTTGGCCATGGATTCAATATTCGTTTTGGTTACATTAAACCATCGGCTAATGTCGATGTCTGCATGGTTGCTCCAAAAGGTCCAGGCCATTTAGTTCGCCGCGAATTCACTGCTGGCCGTGGAGTTCCAGTTATCGTGGCCGTTGAGCAGGATTCAACTGGCGGTGCCTGGCCGTTAACACTTTCCTATGCCAAGGCGATCGGCGGATTACGGGCCGGTGGAATTTTGACGACTTTTACTGAAGAGACGGAGACCGATTTATTTGGCGAGCAATCTGTTTTGTGTGGCGGTGCATCTCAGTTAGTTATGTATGGTTTTGAAGTTCTCACCGAAGCGGGCTACCAACCAGAGGTTGCATACTTTGAGTGCTTGCATGAACTCAAATTAATCGTAGATTTAATGTACGAAGGTGGAATCGCTAAACAGCGTTGGTCGGTATCTGACACTGCTGAATTCGGAGATTATGTTTCTGGGCCACGTGTTATTGACCCACATGTTAAGGAGAACATGAAGGCCGTGCTCGCCGATATTCAAAGTGGAGTTTTTGCTAAGCGCTTTATCGATGATCAAGAGGCCGGCGCACCTGAATTTAAATCACTTCGCGCTAAGGGTGAAGCACATCCAATCGAGGCCGTTGGCCGCCAGCTTCGCACAATGTTTTCTTGGATGAAGGCGACAAAGGGCGACGATTACAAAGAGGGTAGCGTGGCACGTGGATAAACCCGTTGTTTTAATTGCTGAAGAGTTGAGCCCTGCAACGTTAGAGGCCTTAGGACCAGATTTTGAAGTTCTTACCTGTGACGGCGCAAATCGAAGCGAGCTATTAGCAGTGTTGGCTAAAGGCGTGGACGCCATACTTATTCGCTCGGCAACGAAAATGGATGCCGAGGCAATAACGGCGGCTAAAGGATTAAAGGTTATTGCACGTGCAGGTGTTGGTTTAGATAACGTCGATATTCCAGCGGCAACGGCCGCTGGAGTCATGGTAGTTAACGCACCAACTTCTAACATTGTTAGCGCGGCCGAACTTGCAATTTCACTACTTCTAGCATCGGCGCGTTTTGTTTCCCCAGCTCACGCGGCGTTGCGAAATGGAAAGTGGGCCAGATCAAAGTACACCGGCGCTGAATTATTTGAAAAAACTTTAGGCATCGTTGGCTTTGGTCGAATCGGTCAATTAGTTGCACAACGCATGCAGGCATTTGGCATGGATATCATCGCTTACGACCCATATTTACAGCCCGCGCGTGCGGCCCAACTGGGGGTGCGTTTAGTTGATCTCGATGAATTACTGCGCACCGCAGATTTCATCACTATTCACTTACCAAAAACTAAAGAGACCGCTAATTTAATCGGCGTTGAAGCGCTGAAAAAAGTTAAGCCCGCTGTGCGCATTGTTAACGCGGCACGTGGGGGAGTTCTAGATGAGGCCGCACTCTATGATGCAATCGTTGAAGGTCGCGTCGCCGGAGCTGGTTTAGATGTTTTTTCAACTGAGCCATGCACTGATTCGCCCTTATTTACTTTAGATAACGTGGTTGCAACACCACACTTAGGTGCATCAACCGATGAGGCACAAGAGCGCGCGGGAATCGCGGTTGCAGTGTCAGTGCGCAAAGCTTTGGCTGGCGAGCTCGTACCAGATGCAGTCAATGTTAAGGGTGGGGTTATTGCCCAAGAGATTCGACCATCTCTGCCACTTGTAGAAAAAATGGCACAGATCGCAACTGAACTTCTAGGTGAAGTGCCAGTTCACATGGATATTCAAGTCCGTGGTGAAATTGCAATACATGACTCATCAATCCTTGCAATTAGCGCACTCAAAGGTGCACTCATTGCAGTCGGTGCCGAAGAAGTTACCTACGTTAATGCTCCAGGGCTAGCAGCAGAGCGCGGAATGACTTCGAATGTAACGACCACTGCCGATAGCGCAGAGTATCGATCCATGATCTCACTTCGCGCTGCAACAGGTAGTGGAAAATCGATGATAGTTGATGGCACTTTAATGGGAATCAGACAGACCCAGAAGATTATTGGAATCGACAATTTCTCACTCGACCTACCCCCAACGACTCACATTCTATTCTTGCGTTACGTTGATCAACCCGGAGTCATCGGCACCGTAGGTCATACGTTAGGTCAAGCCCATATCAATATTGCTGGAATGCAGGTTGCTCGCAGTACTGCCGGCGGACAAGCGCTCATGGCGCTCTCTGTCGACTCAGATGTAAGTGAAGAGGTTTTGGCGACTATTAAGAGAGAGACCGGCGCAGAATCCGTTCGCGCAGTTGTGCTGGTGGATTGATGAAAACTATTAACTTAGCCGTGATCGCCGGGGATGGGATCGGACCAGAAGTTGTTAACGAGGGCTTGAAAGTTTTAGATGCCGTTCGTCGAATTCAAAAGGAGTTCTTATGAATTAGGTGCGGCCAACTGGCATCGCACCGGCATCGCCCTTTCCGATGAAACAATGGCTGAACTCGCAAGGGCCGATGTCATCCTTCTTGGCGCAGTGGGAGATCCAACGGTTCCAAGTGGAGTGCTTGAGCGTGGATTGTTGCTCAAACTTCGCTTTGCCTTTGATCATTACGTTAATTTACGTCCCGCGAAATTAATGCCAGGCGTTACTGGCCCACTTGCAACTCAGGCAGCAATAGATTTCCTCGTAGTCCGCGAAGGTACAGAGGGTCCTTACTCTGGTGCTGGTGGGGTTATGGCAATAGGAACAGAGGCTGAAATCGCTACTGAAGAGAGTCTTAATACTCGCCGCGGCGCCGAACGTGTAATACGCGATGCTTTTGAGCGCGCATTAAAACGCGATCGTAAAAAAGTGACGATGGTGCATAAAAATAATGTTCTCGTCCACTCGGGCGATCTTTGGACGCGCACTTTTAATGAAGTTGCAAGAGAGTACCCAAGCGTTTCAACGGATTATTTACATGCCGATGCCGCCGCAATGTTTCTCATCACAAACCCAGAGCGCTTTGACGTCATTGTCACCGACAACTTATTTGGTGACATTTTGACCGACATCGCCGCGGCAATATGTGGCGGCATTGGCCTTGCAGCATCCGGCAATATAAATCCAACGGGTAAATTTCCATCGATGTTCGAACCAGTACACGGTTCAGCCCCTGACATTGCCGGTAAAAATATCGCCGACCCAACGGCCACCGTAATGTCAGTTGCGATGATGCTAGAACACTTAGGTTTTGACGAAGCTGCGCGCGATATTGAGCGGGCCGTTGCCGCCGATTTATTAGTTCGTGGAGATAAAAAGCGAAGTACTAGGGAAGTTGGAGATGCGCTGGTTGCAGCGCTATAAAACTATGAAGACAACTATGAATCCGCATATAAAAGATGATGCCACTCGCAGCGCACAGATTGCCGAAGGTGGCTTTGGTCGTCATTACACCGACCACATGATCACACGCGAGTGGAGTGAAAAAGATGGCTGGCAAGAGCCAGAGTTAGTTCCTTACGGTCCCATCACACTAGATCCTGCGACCGCGGTTTTTCATTACGCCCAAGAAATCTTCGAAGGTATGAAGGCTTACCGCCAACCCGATGGTGGAGTCTCACTCTTTCGCCCCGAGCAAAACGCACAGCGCTTTGCTAAATCGGCGGCACGATTGGCTCTGCCGCAAATGTCGGTGGAAGCATTTATTGAAACTTTAGAGACGCTCATTAAGCAAGACTCGAAGTGGGTTCCCAATAATGTGGGGGAGTCGCTGTACATGCGCCCCTTTATGTTTGCTACCGAAGTTGGTTTAGGTGTGCGGCCATCAAATAAAGCTTTGTACATTCTCATTGCAACCCCCGCTAGTGGCTATTTTTCTACTAACACGGCGGTCTCGGTATGGATTTCAACCGAGTATGTCCGTGCCGCCCTTGGTGGAACAGGTGAGGCAAAGTGTGGTGGAAATTATGCAGCATCTTTAGTTGCACAAAAAGCGGCAGCTAAACAAGGCTGTGATCAAGTGGTGTGGATTGACGCCGTTGAGCGAAAATGGATTGAAGAGATGGGTGGCATGAACCTCTACTTCGTCAAAGGCAAAGGCGCAGATGTAACTCTCGTAACTCCCAAACTCACAGGCACGCTACTACCTGGAATCACACGCGATTCGATTTTAACTGTTGCCAATGATTTAGGGTATAAAAGTGAAGAGGCGATGATCAGTATCGATGATTGGCATCACGGAGTTGAATCAAGTGAGATTACAGAGATTTTTGCCTGCGGAACCGCGGCGGTGATTACTCCAGTTGGATCTGCTAAGAGTGCCATGGGTACATGGATTACAGGTGATGGCGAACCTGGTCCTATTACTGGACAAATTCGAGCACATTTACTTGGAATTCAGCATGGCACGATTGCAGATACGCATGGTTGGATGCATCGGGTTCTTTAATGGCAATCGATGACGCTTTCCATATTTATGACACAACGCTGCGCGATGGTGCTCAGCAAGAGGGGCTTAGCCTCTCAGTTCATGACAAGCTAACCATCGCGCGACATTTAGATGATCTAGGCGTTGGCTTTATCGAAGGCGGTTGGCCGGGTGCAAATCCTAAAGACACCGAGTTCTTTGCCCGGGCTAGAAAGGAACTTCACTTAAAGAATTCGACTTTCGTTGCCTTTGGAGCAACCCGTCGCCCTAATGTTAATGCGGCCGATGATGTTTTACTAGGCGCGCTTCGAGATAGCGGGGCACCAGTAGTAACGCTAGTTGCGAAAGCATTTGATCGCCACGTTGATTTAGCGTTAAAAACAACCCTGGATGAAAACTTGGCGATGATTCGCGATTCAGTCACACATTTAATTCACGAGGGCCAACGCGTTTTCTTAGATGCCGAACATTTCTTTGACGGCTATCGCAAAAACCGTGCCTACGCCATTGAAACCATTCGCGTTGCCGCCGAAGCCGGCGCCGATGTCATTGCGCTCTGTGATACTAATGGTGGAATGTTGCCCGATGAACTCTCCCAGATTGTTCACGATGTTTTGACGTCAACCTCAGCCCGCCTTGGTATCCACTGCCATAATGACACCGGATGCGCCGTTGCAAATTCAATGGCGGCGATCGCCGCAGGTGCCACACATGTTCAAGGAACTTTAAATGGTTATGGCGAACGCACGGGCAATGCAGATCTCGTAACGATTATCGCTAACTTAGAGTTAAAGAAGGACAAATTAGTCCTACCGCACAACGCTCTGCAAGAGGCATTTAGAATTTCGCATGCCGTTGCAGAAGTAACGAATGTCTCATCAAGTTCACGCCAACCATATGTTGGTATTTCAGCTTTTGCCCATAAAGCTGGCCTTCATGCCAGTGCAATTAAAGTTGATCCCGCGCTCTACCAACATGAAGATCCACAGTCAGTTGGAAACGATATGCGTATGTTGGTCTCTGATATGGCCGGACGGGCTTCGATTGAATTAAAATCCCAAGAATTAGGTGTGGATTTAGGTGGCGATAAGGAGCTCATTGCGCGAATCGTGAGCCGCGTCAAAGATATGGAGTTACAAGGCTTCTCCTTTGAGGCCGCTGATGCCTCTTTCGAACTTTTAATCCAAGAAGAAATTAACGGAGAACGACCATCCTTTTTTACTATTGAACATTGGTTAACTACAGTTGAACGCGCCGAAGATCAAAGCATCCTGACCAAGGCTGAAGTCACAGTTATTGCCGGGGGAACGAAGATTGTCTGCATTGGCACTGGCAACGGTCCAGTGAACGCCTTTGATAACGCCCTTCGCTCAGGACTTATTCAATTCTATCCTGCACTTGAGAAGTTAAAACTTATCGATTACAAAGTAAGAATACTTGAGGGCCGCTTAGGTACGGGTGCAATTACTCGAGTTCTAGTTGAAACTAGCGATGGCACTAACGAGTGGAGCACGGTCGGCGTGCATGAAAACGTCATCGCAGCTTCTGCCATGGCGTTAGAAGATGCGATTACATTCGGTCTTCTACGTCAAGGCCGCAAACTAAAGTAGTATTAATAATGCTCTTTGGATTTAGCTAACTGTTGCCTGTAAATCTGCGTTGCCTCTTTACGTCCGGCACAGTTCAGCTTTGCGAAAATCTTTATCGTCTCTTGTCGAACAGTGGACTCTGAATAACCCAGAAGTTCACTAATAGTAAGATTAGTTCGATCTTCGCTGATAAGGCGCAGAATGACCTGCTGCCTTTCGGTAAGCTTATTATCAGTACTTTCCACATGCGAAGGCATGTATTTTTCTTGAACTCTCATGGTGCCACGCGTTCTAGAGTCTTGGCTAAACATATACATCGAAAATACACTTCCAACTGCCTTTAAAAATGCCTCAATTTCAGCATTCGGGAGGATGTCATCTCTACTAAAGACTCCTAGCGTCGCCACTGGCGTGCCTGCTTTTTCAATCGGAAAACAGATGAAACTCTTTGCTCCAGTGGTGTACGGCAGATTTTTAAGAAGTGGATAAGCAGTACCCCATTCTGGCAACGTATTTACCCAAGTCGTTTTTCTATATCGAAGCGCGTCAGTTGAAGGGTATTTATCATTTAAGTTAAAAAGACTTCCTTGTGATCGAAACATTTCCAGAGGCATGCCCCATGCCCCAACTCTCTCAGCCTGATTTCCGCTATTTAACTGACACATAAATATTCCTTCAGCATTCAGAGGAGCAAAAACTACCAGCACAATGTGACTCAAAATTTCCTCAAGAGTGAGTTCATTGACAGAAAGGAATGAGATGAACTCTGTAACGTGCTTTAAATAATCATTGGTGGGGAGGACTTTTTTACTCATGGCAGATTCCGCGATTTTTGAAATGAGTTACTTAGAGTAACAAAAATATCTCCCCTCACGCAATGATTGTATCTATCCCTCATTGGAATTAGCCATCATTTCTTTGTAAATTTTCGCCGCTTCAATACGACCATCACACTGTAATTTTGCAAAAATTTTTATCGTCTCTTGTCGAACCGTGGACTCTGAATAGCCAAGCAACTCACTAATCGAAAGATTGGTATGGCCTTCGCTTATAAGGCGCAGAATCACCTGCTGCCGTTCTGTAAATTCATTAGAGGAGTTGTCCACATAAGGATGAGCTGCAATTCCACCGACATTTTTAATTTTCGGGAGTACATGAGAACTAGAGCCTTGGCTAAACATATACATTGACAAAACGCTTCCAACTGCGGTTAAAAAGGACTCTATTTCAGCATTTGGCTGTATTACATCTCTACTAAAGACTCCAAGCGCAGCCACTGGCGTGCCCGCTCTTTCAATTGGAATGGTGATGAAACTCTGTGCGCCAGTCGTGTATGGAAGGTTTTTGAGTAGGGGATAGTCATCGCCCCAATCTGGCAGAGTAGTTACATATGTGGTGGTTCTATATCGAAGCGTGTCAGTTGATGGGTATCTATCATTGAAACTGTATATGTCCACGTAGTCTTTAATCATTTCTAAAGGCATTCCCCATCTGCCAATATTTTCAACCTGATTTCTATCATTGAGTTGGTCTAGCGTTAAAGCTTCAGCATTTAGAGGAGCCAGAACCACCAACACAATATGACTCATAATCTCATTAAGCGTGAGTTCCTTTCCTGAAAGGAAGGCGATGAACTCTGCAACCGCCTCTAGATATCCGCTAGGGCTCGGCTTGCTATGCACTGCTAATTAACTCCGTGAGGTAGGCGTCTTAATCATTCATGAACTTTATTGAACTGTCTCGACCAGCGACGGGAAAGACACGGAGAAACCCATGAAAAAACACATAAAACGGACAGTTTCCGGTCATAGTGTGCGCTATCACACAATATGACCAGACATTGACCACTACAAATGGAGAATTGGTAACACCATTACCCCATACAGATTGATCACACCCTTGATCAGGAAATGAGTTGATTCTATGTCTACCGCGGAAGTAAAGAATTCTCTATTAATGAGCGTATTTATAGGGATTGTCATTTGTTCATTGGCAGTGGCTCTGTTTGTTATATACATTGTTGTCTCTCCAACTGCATTTGTGTTGTTACCAGCAATTTCTGGTTAATCATTAATTTCCAATCGTTTCTAAACTATTCTCACTCAATTTCCGCACGATAGAACAGTAGTCTTTGCATGTGGTCGACCAATTCGAGAGGTTACTGACAGCTTTTAAGCGCCATTTAGAGATTGAACGAAATCTTTCGGCACACACAGTACGGGCCTACATTGGTGATTTAGAATCCATGCTCCAACATCTAAGCGCGCTGGGTTTAACCGATATCTCTTTGCTTGACTTGGCGCATATTCGATCCTGGTTGGCCAATCAAAACGTAAAAGGCGCGGCGCGCACTACGATTTCGCGTCGCGCCGTTTCAGTGCGTTTATTTACCAAATGGGCTTTCAAAAATAACTATCTCACCTCCGATGTCGGGGCGAACCTGGCAACTCCGAAGGGACATCGCACATTACCTGGAGTACTCGATATTAATAGCGCAGCGTTGGCGATGGATTCTTTGGCAGCTCGGGCAAGTGATGAAGAGACTCCATTATCACTTCGAGATGTTGCAATGGTTGAGCTTCTCTATGCCACAGGTG
>JAUSFN010000008.1 GCA_030649935.1 Candidatus Planktophila sp. | reverse complement strand
GAAAAAACAACACCGATTACTTATCTCGAGCTTGCTAAAAAACTTGAAATTGAGATGGGTGATAAAGCCTTAGTTATAGATTGTCGAAAGGCCGTACTTGCGTTGAGAGCAAATAAAGGAATGCTTCTTTCGGCCGAAGACCATGACTCGTGGTCGGCGGGATCATTTTTCACTAACCCAATAGTTTCCCAGCAAGTAGCCGACTCACTTCCTAACGTTGCGCCAAAGTGGCCGCTCAACGATGGAACAGTAAAAATTTCAGCAGCATGGCTAATCGAACACTCGGGAATCCATAAAGGAGATGAAATTGGTGGGGCACGTATTTCAAAGAAACATGTTTTGGCGCTTACAAACTCTGGAACAGCTACAGCGTCAGATATTGCAGCGTTAGCTAAGCACGCGAGAGATCAAGTGCAAATTAGTTTTGGAATCACATTGGTAGCTGAAGTAAATCTAGTTGGAATTGAGATTTAGCCTTCGGTCAAAAGTTTTTTAATACGTCCTATACCTTCGACAATATCGGCATCGCTAGTTGCATATGAAAAGCGTAAGTAGCCAGAGGGGCCAAATGCTTCACCCGGAACAGCTGCAACTTCAACTTCTTCTAGTAAAATCGTTGCTAACTCAGCTGATGTATATGGAGTTTTACCGCGAATAGTTGTGCCAAGTACTCCTTTAACTGATGGATATACATAGAAGGCACCAGTCGGTGTAGGACAGACAAATCCAGGTATCTCATTGAGCAGAGCCACAATTAATGCTCTGCGGCGATTGAAAGCCTCACCCATTGCTTTAACTGCAGTTAAGTCACCACTGACTGCTGCAATTGCTGCACGCTGTGAAACATTTGAAACATTTGAAGTCAAGTGAGATTGCAGATTGGTTGCAGCTTTAATTACATCTTTAGGTCCAATCATCCAACCAACACGCCAGCCAGTCATTGCATAGGTTTTTGCAACACCGTTCACGATGATGCATGTGTCGGCAAGCCTAGGGACTAATACCGGCATGCTCGGAGCAGTTGCACCGTCATATAGCAAGTGTTCGTAAATTTCATCCGCGATAACCCAAATGTTATTTTTTAACGCCCATTCACCAATCGCCTTAACCTGCGTCGGCGAATATACCGATCCAGTTGGATTAGATGGTGAACAAAATAAAATCGCTTTTGTCTTTGGTGTTCGTGCAGCTTCTAACTGTTCAACGCTTACTAAATAGTTTTGAGTTTCATCGGCAAATACTTCAACTGCTACTCCACCGGCTAATTTGATGCACTCTGGATACGTTGTCCAAAATGGCGAGGGCAATAAAACTTCATCGCCATCATTAATAATTGTTGCGAAGGCTTGGTAGACAGCCTGCTTTCCGCCATTGGTAACCAAAACTTGATCAGCTGTAATTTCGTAATTGGAGTCACGCTTGGTCTTTGCCACAATTGCCTCACGAAGTTCGGGCAATCCTGGTGTCGGTGTGTATCGATGATTTGAGACAACATGAGTTGCCGCAGCGGCGGCTTCGACTATGTAATCAGGTGTTGGAAAATCTGGCTCTCCGGCACCGAAGCCGATTACTGGGCGGCCTTGGGCCTTAAGAGCTTTGGCCTTGGCGTCGACGGCCAATGTCGCAGATTCAGCAATGGCAGCGATTCGAGTTGAAATTCGTGAGCTCATGCCCCTAAGTCTGCCTTATCTGCAAAGCGAGTTAGACCTGAGCCCCCCCTTGCCTCTACACTTCAACGCTCACGAGGGTTTGCTTTTCCCTAGGGTTTTGCCATGCCTTCGTGCGAAGGGCAGTAGCTCAATTGGCTAGAGTTGCCGTCTCCAAAGCGGCCGGTTGGGGGTTCGAGTCCCTCCTGCCCTGCACGTTGTACCTGTACGAAGTTAAAAGAAGTATCAGATGAAAGTAATGGAAAGGTAACGACGATGACAGAATCACCTGAACACGTAGCCGAGAAGCTTGGGCTATTTGCGCGCGTCGGCCTTTTCTACCGCCAAGTTACAAGTGAGTTGTCCAAGGTTGTTTGGCCAACTCGTAAGCAGTTAACGACCTATACCGCCGTTGTTTTGGTCTTCGTAACTTTCATTATCGCAGTTGTATCACTTCTCGATCTTGTATTAACCAAGATCGTCTTCTGGGTATTTGGATAAGGAAGAGAAATGACTGAAGAGCTCAATACCGAAACTCAGAAGCTAGATGCCTTCGAAGCCGCTCTTGCCGCATCTGCAACTCAAATCGCAACGCCAGCAGTTGAAGTTACTGAGGAAGTAGTTGTAACTGCAGAGTCCGAGCTCGCGCTCGCTTCAGATGAAGATGGCGATATCGAATCCGATGAAAACGATCCAAACGCTGAATTCCGTCGCACTCTGCGCACCGCACTTGGTGATTGGTATGTAGTTCACTCATATGCCGGTTATGAGAAAAAAGTTAAAGGCAACCTTCAGACTCGTATTCAATCTTTAAATATGGAGGATTATATTTTCCAGATTGAAGTCCCTGAAGAAGAGGTAAAAGAGCTTAAAAACGGCGCTTTCAAAATGGTTAAGCGCAATATCTATCCTGGTTATGTTTTAGTTCGCATGGATCTCACTGATGAATCTTGGTCGGCAGTTCGTAACACACCTGGCGTAACTGGATTCGTTGGAAATGCCCATCACCCAAGTCCATTGAGTATGGATGAGGTTGAAAAGATTTTAGCTCCGCGACCAGTTAAGAAATCAGACAAAGTTGATATTCGCTTAATTGATTTCCAGATCGGCGAATCGGTAACCGTAATGGATGGTCCATTTGCAACGCTTCCAGCATCGATTTCAGAGATCATGCCAGAGCAAGCCAAGTTGAAAGTTCTCGTCTCAATCTTCGGCCGTGAAACACCAGTAGAACTTTCATTTGCGCAAGTACAAAAGATTTAATTACCCTAGTAAACGATAAGAAAAAAGAGGACAAGAAATGGCACCAAAGAAGAAGGCAACCGGCTTTATCAAGTTGCAGATCCAGGCTGGCTCGGCAACACCTGCTCCACCAGTGGGTCCTGCCCTTGGCCAGCATGGTGTCAACATTATGGAGTTCGTTAAGGCATACAACGCCGCTACTGAAGCTCAAAAGGGTCAGATTATTCCGGTAGAGATCACTGTCTACGAAGATCGCTCATTCACTTTCGTCCTCAAGACACCTCCAGCGTCACGTCTTATTTTGAAGGCTGCTGGCGTTGAAAAGGGTTCTGCAGTTCCACACAAGACCAAGGTCGCTAACATCACCATGGCTCAAGTTGCTGAAATCGCAAAGGTAAAGATGGATGACTTAAATGCAAATGACATCGATGCCGCATCACGCATCATCGCTGGGACTGCACGCTCAATGGGAATTACAACTAACGGATAAATTAAGAATTCTCTTTCTCATCGCGAGAGAGAGATGTGGGAGGACCGCGCTGGTTCGCCAACCACAACCTAGGAAAGAATGAGGATGAAATGAAGCGCTCAAAGAAATATAACGAAGCTGCGGCCAAGGTAATTAAAGATCACCTTTACACCCCACTCGAAGCTGTAACACTTGCTAAGGAGACCTCAACGGTTAAGTACAACGCATCTATTGAAGTTGCATTGGTTCTTGGCGTTGACCCAAAGAAAGCCGATCAAGCGATCCGCTCAACAGTTAACTTGCCACATGGCACAGGAAAGACTGCACGCGTTTTAGTATTTGCTAATGGCGACAAAGCAGATGCTGCTCGCGCCGCTGGTGCAGACATTGTTGGTGGCGACGATTTAATTGAAGAGGTCGCAAAGGGTCGTCTTGATTACGATGCAGTAGTTGCAACTCCAGATCTCATGGGTAAGGTCGGTCGCCTTGGTAAGGTGCTTGGACCTCGCGGCTTGATGCCAAATCCAAAGACCGGAACAGTTACAACCGATGTTGCAAAGGCAGTTACAGATATCAAAGGCGGAAAGATTGAATTCCGTGTTGATAAGAACTCAAACCTTCACTTCCTTATTGGTAAGGCATCATTTACCGCCGAGCAGCTTGCAGAAAACTACGCAGCTGCTATGGAAGAAGTTCTGCGAGCAAAGCCAAACTCTTCAAAGGGTCGCTATATTCAAAAGGCAGTAATCTCAACAACGATGGGTCCTGGAATCGCAGTGGACCCAAACCTCGTTCGCGAGCCTGCATCTAATTAAGCAGAATTAATAAGAAGGGCCTCGGCATTGTGAACTGAACCCCGAAAGTTGGAGACTCAATTAAGAGTCCTGACTGAAGGGGTTCTTTTCATGGATGGACGTATTGCGCATTCCGATGACGTTCGGATTGAAGCTTCAAAGCAATTTGCATTGGGTTATGGATATTTCACA
>JAUSFN010000007.1 GCA_030649935.1 Candidatus Planktophila sp. | reverse complement strand
TTTGGTGCTGGAACAACGGCGCTAGTTCTGCTTCGACACGCCAAAGCGATCAAGCGTGAGGATTGGGATGGCGATGATGGCGATCGACCTTTGGGAAATACCGGTCAAATACAGGCAAAGCGTTTGCTTTCAAAATACTTACCGTATGCAATAAAGGAAGTGCACTCTTCAGATGCGATGCGATGCATTGAAACCATTGAACCGATGACACGGGCGTTACAAATGCACCCAATTTTCTCTACTGATTTAAGCGAGTATAGATTTGCAAAAGACAAAGAGGTAGCTCTCGATTATGCGCAAGACTTAATGATTCGCAACCAGAGCGCGATAATTTGCAGCCATAATCCAATTCTTCCGAAGTTACTAAGGAAATTAATAGGGAAGAAGAATTTTAAAGAGTTAGTTCAAAAATTAGAGCCCGCTGAAGCTTGGGTGCTGCATCATCGAGATGGAGAAATCATTGCAATTGACTGGGTCAGCGCTCCAAATACTTAAATTATCCCTGAAGCCAATCTAACCTTCGCAAAACAATTCCCTCGCGCAATGCCCATGGGCAGATTTCAACTCGGTCGATATCTAATACATCCATGACCGAGCGAGCAACTACTGCACCAGCAACAATCTGTTGTGCTCTAGTTTCTGAAACTCCGGGTAGCTCAGCTCGTGATTTATTGGACATCTCAGCTAATTTTGAGCACATAGCCTTTAAATTAGTAACTTCAAGATATTTAGGATTCTCGTTAAACCAATGTCCAGAAAGCCGGGCCAGAGTGCGAAAAGTTTTACTGGTAGCAACAAAGTGATTTGCATCGTGCGCGCGAAGAATTGCAGGGAGTTTATCCTCAAGGTTGGTCTCCACGAAGTTTTCTAAAAATTTTAACTCCCTTGAAGAGTAAGGATCACCGCTCAAGAAATCTCTAGTAAGACGTGCTGCGCCCAAAGGCAGAGAAAGTGTGGCCTCGGGATTCTCATCTACGCCAGATGCAATCTCCAAAGAGCCTCCACCGATATCTAACACAAGAAGCTTGCCTGCCGACCATCCCAACCATCGACGAACCGCCAAAAAAGTCATGCGCGCTTCTTCATCACCAGTAAGAATTTGTAAGTCAATCTGATGGCGAGTGTTTATATCGCGGATTATTTGGGTCCCATTTTTAGCTTCCCTTATAGCCGATGTCGCAAAGGCTAAAATTTCATCCGTATTATTTCCTTGAGCATGTGCTACCGCACTAGCTATCGCTTCGTGAAGCAAGTTGATACCTTCAACTGAAATGGAACCAGATTTATTGAGGTACTGGGTCAATCTAAGTTCAACTTTTAAATTGGTAGTTGGCGCAGGGCGAGCCCCTATATGAGCATCCATTACTTGCAAGTGGATAGTATTTGATCCAACATCCAAAACGCCTAATCTCACGGGCTCAACCTACCCTTTTGAACCGCCTATGCTTCTCGATTTCAAGTTTTTGCAACTCACTGCCATAATTGCCGCTGGTCGAAAGATCGATGCGTGCTTGCACGTAGGCCTCTCTAGCTCAGTGGTAGAGCAGCGCACTTGTAATGCGCAGGTCGTCAGTTCAATCCTGACGGGGGGCTCGTACTTATTAATTGGAGGGATATGAGTGTCACACTTTCCGCATGATGCCTTCGCAGATGCATTGAAAGCAAATGATGGGTACGCAAAGGACTTTAAATACTCCGAGTTAACTGGGGTCGCCCAACAGGGTATAGCCATAGTCACCTGTATGGACTCTCGCATTAACCCCTTGTCAGTTGTTGGAATGCAATCTGGGGATGCAAAGATTCTTCGCAATGCAGGTGCGCGTGTAACCGAGGATGTTCTTCGAACTCTGGTCTTGGCTACATATTTACTCGGGGTAGGGCGTATTTTGATTATGCCGCACACAAACTGTCGAATGGCCATGGGCGAAGAAGCAGATATCCATGCACTCATTCAAGAGGAGTATGGGGTTGATACTCGAAGCCTTGAGTTCCGAACCGTCTCTGATCAGACTAAGGCTCTAATTACGGATGTTAATCGCGTTCGCTCCTATCCACTATTAAATAAAGGAGTGGTAGTTGGCGGTGCGATTTATGATGTTACGACTGGAAAAATTACTCCGGTTGATTGTTAGTTCTTCTTATGGGCATTCGTGTTGAAGGATAATTTAAATCCTCAAAGAACTGAACTATTACGGAGTTCATGAGATCGGGTTTTTCTTTCACAACCGCGTGCGATGTACCTGGAATAACTGCTAACTGACCCAAAGGCAACGCCTCAAAAAGTGCCACAGTATGTGAGTGGGAAATAATGTCATCATCACCAACTAAAACCAGCACCGGGCATTGAATTGTTTCGATCTCCTCAAGCGTAAGTGTGGGCTCGCTCTCCCAAATTGAATGCATTCGGATAGTTTTTTCTAGCAACGTGTGTGGTGCATCAGGTGATATTAAATTGTATTCAGCTTGATCCTCTTCAGATATCTCAGGGCTATCAAATGCCTGCATAACTCCACTAAAGTGATAATTCGCTCCGATTGCAACGATAGATTTAACTAAGTCAGGACGTTGTATAGCAACCATTAATGCAATATTTGCACCATCACTCCAGCCAATTAAATGCGCAGGCTCCTTAACAATGTCCTCTAGGTATGCGATTGCCTCATGAGTTTGAAAGTCAAAGTGCAGGCTATCCTCTTGATCTCCGGTAAAGCCATGTGCAGTGCGATCATAAGCAAAAATATGAAACTCATCTTCAAGTGGTGGAACCATGATGTAATCCCAGCTCGAAGTCTTACTCAAGCCACCATGCAGTAAAACAACGGCCTCTCCATCATTTTCCCACTCATAACTATAGATCTGATGCCCGCGAAGGCTGACGTAATCTGGCATTACATTGAATCCATAATATGTCGGTTACCACGGTCAAAAGTTAAGTAGTTCCATGTCCAATCGGCCACAGTTCCAATCTTGTTGCGCCCACCTAAGAGATAGAACAAGTGTAAAAATAACCAGGCATACCAAGCTGGGATGCCGGCTAATTTAAAACCCTTCACTTCAACAATGGCCTTGTGGCGACCAATCGTTGCCATTGAACCTTTATCGCGATATGTGAAAGGCAATAAAGGTTGAGCTTCTAAGGTTCGCCGTATCTGATGGGCAACGAATTTTCCTTGCTGCAAGGCAACTGGGGCGACCATAGGTAAAAGGCGGCCGTCTTTACCTTTTATTCCAGCGATATCGCCAATCGCCCACATATAAGGGTAGTTTTTAACTTGAAGAGACTGTTCAACATCTATGCGTGAATGTACAAGCGGGAGGTTTAATCGCGCTGCAGTTGGTTCGCCCTGTACCCCAGCGGCCCAAATTATCACCTGCGCTGGAATTGAAGCCCCATCTTTAATCTCGATAACTCTCGGTTTAATATGTGCGACCGCTGTATTAAGGCGAACTTTCACGCCAAGCTTTTCAAGATCTCGCTTTGTGCGCGCTGAGAGGCTCTCTGAGAAGCTAGGCAACAATCGCGGACCAGCTTCAATTAAATAAATTTCAATGTGGGTCGCGGCATGTGCTTGGTCATTTTTTAGTGGTCCTCGTACAAGTTCGGCAAAAGCTCCCGCCAATTCAACTCCTGTAGGTCCACCACCAACGACGGCAATTGAAAAAATAGTTTCATCCTCGAATCGACAGAGATCCTCAAATCGGCGCATTACCTCGGCGCGAATTGTGAGTGCCTCGTGGACACTTTTCATTCCAAGGGCATGCTCATGGACACCAGGGACGCCAAAGTCGGCAGTTACTGATCCCAGTGCGACTACAAGGTGATCGAACTCAAGGGATTCGCTGCTATCTAACTTTATAGTTTTGTTTTTATGATCTATTGATAATGGGGAGCCCATTCGAAATGAGACCCCCTTATTGCGAAGTGCCCCGCGTACTGGGTGTGCAACATGATCGGCGGCAAGACCTGCAGTCGACACTTGATACAAGAGTGGAAGAAATGTTTGGAAGTTATGTCGGTCAACGAGAGTGACATTGGCAAAGGGCGACATCGATTTTGCTGCAGTTAGACCACCGAATCCAGCTCCTAAAATAACTACACGTGGTCTTTCAGGTGTCTTTTGCATACACCTAAGTCTAGGCTCTGAACCATGCACTCCCCACTTAAAAACCGTAAGTACCTTGTAACCGGCGCATCGGGCTACGTTGGTGGTCGCTTAGTCAAAGCCCTAGTTGATGGGTCCAGTGATGTGCGAATCTTGGTACGCGATCGCCACAAAGTACTAGGACAGCCATGGGCATCGGCCGTTGAAATTTGCGAAGGTAGCGCCGAGAACCGTGCCGATTTAGATGCAGCAGTAGCTGGAGTTCATACAACTTATTACTTGTTGCACTCGATTAACTTAGGTCCGAATTTTGATGATATCGAAGCGCAGATGGCGCGGGATTTTGCACAAGCATCCGAAGCCGCTGGTGTATCGCAGATTGTTTATTTAGGTGGAATTGCAAACGATGTACATATTAGCAAACACTTAGCTTCACGCGTTCGCACCGGTAAAGAGTTAGCAAGTACTTCAGTTCCGGTCATGGAGTTACGAGCAGGCATCATAATTGGTTCAGGCTCGGCCAGCTTTGAAATGTTGCGACACTTAACTCACCGACTGCCGATTATGACAACTCCTAAATGGGTGATGAACCGTACGCATCCAATTGCAATCCGAGATGTTCTGTATTACTTAAAAAGTGCGGCAGCTATACCAGAACCCGTTGGAAAAGTTTTTGATATCGGTGGCCCTGAAGTGTTGACATATGCAGAGATGATGCAAAAGTTTGCCAAACTGTCGGGGCTAAAGAAACGATGGATTATAAAGGTTCCAGTCTTAACTCCAGGACTGTCTAGTTTATGGATTGGTCTTGTAACTCCTGTGCCAACAGCTCTTGCACGACCACTTGTCGGGTCTTTGATAAGTGAAGTTGTTGCCGATCCTGCTAAGAGCATTAATGAGGTGATTCCACCTCCGCCAGATGGTCTCACTGATGTTGGCACCGCCATTAACTTGGCACTTTCTAGGATTATTGATCACGGTGTTGAAACCCGTTGGTCAGATGCAACGAGCCCAACTGCACCGTGGCAGAAGGCGCAAGGAGATCCTGAGTGGGCAGGCGAAATGGTATTACGTGATCGTCGCGAAACCACGACCGATGTTGCGTTGGAAAAGGTATGGAAGCAGATTGAAGGAATTGGTGGAGAGCACGGTTGGTTTGGCTCAGATTTTCTCTGGTGGGGACGCGGAGTATTAGATCGTTGTGTAGGAGGAGTAGGTCTGCGGCGTGGGCGACGTGATCCAGATTATTTGCGAGTGGGAGAAAGTTTGGATTTTTGGAGAGTAGAAGAGTTAGATCGGGGTCACCATCTAAAACTCTATGCTGAAATGGTTCTTCCCGGAAAGGCTTGGTTGGAGTTTACGGTGACACAAGAGAATGGAAAGATTCGTATTGTGCAAGAGGCGACCTTTAACCCCCGTGGACTTGGTGGCCAGTTATATTGGTATGCACTCTCACCATTTCATCTTTTTGTTTTTCCAACAATGCTACGAAACATTGTAAAGAAAGCGAGCAAAGATGCATGAATTTACGGCCGAAGTAGAGGCGTTGGCCCAAGAAGTTTTAGCGTACAGTCTTGATCGTTTGAAAAATGACCCACCCCTTGATGGCCCACGGAGTGCAGAGGATCTCTATTCAGAAGTAGGAAATACAATTACCTCGCGCGGACTTGGCGGACATGAAGCTCTTAAGCTCTTTACAAACGTTCTTGCAACGGCGTGCATCTCTACCGATCACCCACGTAACTTGGCATTTATTCCTTCGGCACCCAGTGAGTATGCAAACCTTTTTGATTTAGTCGTGGGTGCCAGTGCGCTCTATGGGGGCTCTTGGCAAGAAGGTGCAGGCGCTGTCTTTGCCGAAAATCAAGCACTGCGCTGGTTATCGAATTTAGCTGGTCTTCCACAATCAGCTGGTGGAGTTTTTGTGCAAGGTGGGACTCTTGGGAATCTCTCCGCACTTGTAGTAGCTCGAGCCGAAGCACGTAAGAAATATCCCGATGCGACTCGTTGGGTAATCGCATGTAGTGAAGAGTCACATTCATCCATTGTTAGTGCTGCCAATGTTATGGATGTAGATGTGCTTAAAGTGCCAGCGGGCGCAGATGGAAAACTCATGGGTGAATCCTTAGCCGAAGCAATTGACAAACTGCACGCAACAACTACAACTCGAGTATTTGTTGTGGTTGCAACTTCAGGCACTACAAATTTAGGAATCATTGATGATTTAAAAGGCATCGGTATCGCAGCACATGAACGCGATATTTGGTTTCATGTCGATGGTGCGTATGGATTGGCAGCGCTATGTGCGCCGTCGGTGCGTGCAAAGTTCGATGGCATCGAAGCCGCCGACTCTTTCATTGTTGATCCCCATAAATGGTTGTTTGCTCCATTTGATGCATGTGCACTCATTTATCGCGAACCCGAGCTTGCGCGGGCGGTACATTCACAACACGCATCATATTTAGATACCTTGAAAGATGGTGCATGGTCGCCTTCTGATTACGCTATTCATCTAACACGTCGCACTCGCGGTCTTCCTTTTTGGTTTTCATTAGCTGCACATGGCACCGATGCATATACCGATGCAATGGAGCACACACTCACTGTGGCACATGCCGCGGCTGATCTAGTGCGAGCACATCCCAACCTTGAACTTGTGTGTGAACCTGAGCTCTCCATCGTTGCCTTCAAACGGAAAGGTTGGGCTGCCAAAGACTACGAAAACTGGTCCAATACATTACTCGCCGATCAAGTTGGATTTATTCCACCATCCTCACATCAAGGCCAACCAATTCTGCGATTTGCAATTGTTAATCCGTGGACAAAAATTAGCGATATTGAAATTATTCTAAACCGGCTCTAAATCCCACACTTTTACGCGTGTCTCGATACGATTAACATCATGTCTGCACAGGAAGATCCAACCGAAACCAGCGGACACCTCGGCTTAAGCGATTTAGAAACTCAAATTCTTGATTTCGAGGGTAGTTGGTGGAGATATGCAGGGGCAAAAGAGTCGGCAATAAAGGAGCTCTTCGATGTGAACGCCGCCCGCTACTACCAGCTCCTCAATGATCTGATCGATCGAGATGATGCCCTTCTGGCCGCGCCGATGCTGGTAAAACGCCTTCGCCGCCTGCGCGAGGCCCGAATGTCCACCCGCATCTCCCGCTAAAAACCCGCTCGTTTTGCGCACCGGAAATAACTCCTCTAGATTTGGCGTTAGCACTCTCGGGGTGCGAGTGATAAAGCCCCCGACCGACAAAAGATAGCCGACACAGGAAAGCCAACATAGGAAAGTGAGCACAACTCATGGCAAAGCAGATTGCCTTTAACGAAGAAGCACGTCGCGGTCTAGAGCGTGGAATGAATATTTTGGCCGATGCGGTCAAAGTAACCCTCGGACCCCGCGGACGTAACGTAGTACTAGAAAAGAAGTGGGGCGCCCCAACTATTACTAACGATGGCGTTTCAATTGCAAAAGAGATTGATTTAGAAGATCCATGGGAAAAGATTGGCGCAGAGCTTGTTAAGGAAGTTGCGAAGAAGACTGATGATGTTGCTGGCGATGGAACTACCACTGCAACGGTGTTGGCTCAAGCCCTTGTACGCGAAGGTCTTCGCAACGTTGCCGCTGGATCAAATCCAATGGCACTCAAGCGCGGAATCGAAAAGGCAGTCGATGCAATCGTTGCCGAGCTTTTGTCAATGGCAAAGAGCGTAGATTCAAAAGAGCAGATCGCTGCAACTGCATCAATTTCTGCAGCTGATGCAACTATCGGTGAAATGATCGCTGAGGCGATGGACAAAGTTGGTAAGGAAGGCGTCATCACTGTTGAAGAGTCAAATACTTTCGGTTTAGAGTTAGAGCTCACTGAGGGTATGCGTTTTGATAAGGGTTACATCTCTCCATACTTTGTAACTGACCAAGACCGTATGGAAGTTGTTTTAGAAGATGCATACGTATTAATCGCTAACTCTAAGATTACAAATATCAAAGATCTCGTACCTGTTCTTGAAAAAGTTATGCAATCAGGTAAGCCGCTTGCAATTATCGCCGAGGATGTAGAAGGCGAAGCACTTGCAACGTTGGTTGTTAACAAGATTCGTGGAACATTCCGCTCAGCAGCCGTTAAAGCTCCAGGCTTTGGAGATCGACGCAAGGCGATGCTGCAAGATATAGCAATCCTTACCGGTGCAACAGTTATCTCTGAAGAGGTTGGTCTCAAACTTGATCAAGCCGGACTCGAACTATTAGGCCGCGCTCGCAAGATAGTCATCAGCAAGGACGAGACGACAATCGTTGAGGGGGCTGGAGATGATGCACTCATTAAAGGTCGCGTCACACAGATTCGCTCCGAGATTGAAAAGAGTGATTCAGATTATGACCGCGAGAAGTTGCAAGAGCGTCTTGCAAAGCTTGCAGGTGGCGTAGCTGTTATCAAAGCCGGAGCTGCAACTGAGGTCGAACTCAAAGAGCGTAAGCACCGCATTGAAGATGCAGTCCGCAATGCCAAGGCTGCAGTAGAAGAGGGAATCGTCGCCGGTGGCGGGGTTGCACTTCTACAAGCAGGTACTGCAGTATTTAAGAAGCTTTCACTAGTTGGCGATGAGGCAACTGGGGCCAAGATTGTTGAATTTGCAATCGAAGCTCCACTCAAGCAGATCGCAATTAATGCAGGCCTTGAAGGCGGAGTTGTAGTTGAGAAAGTCCGTCACCTACCTTCAGGTCAAGGTTTAAATGCTGCAACTGGAGAGTACGTCGATATGATCAAAGCTGGCATCATCGATCCAGCTAAGGTCACTCGCTCTGCACTTCAAAATGCGGCATCTATTGCTGCGCTCTTCATTACAACTGAAGCAGTCATTGCAGATAAGCCAGAAAAGAATCCAGCGCCAATGCCACAAGGTGGCGGAGACATGGACTTCTAAAGCCATAATTAACTAACAGTTACGCATAGCGCCGCCCAGGATTAACGTCGGGGCGGCGTTCTGCTTTATCCTAACTTCATGGCAAAGAAACCGTTTCTCAAAAGAGCATCTAAAGAGAAGCCATCAACTGGCGAAATTCCATTTGATGCAACTGAACTTGCCCGCGCTGCAATAATCGATGAGCTCCATGGCGCATCCGAGATCGGAAGTTTTGTATCGGTTGAGTTTGATGATGAGGATCGTTTAGCAACATATTTATTTGAAGCCAAACTTGCAGGATATAAAGGCTGGCGCTGGTGCGTTACCGTTGCAAAAGTTGATTCAGATGCGCAACCAACAATCTGTGATGTAGTTGTTCTTCCTGGCCCTAATGCGCTTATTGCGCCGGACTGGATTCCTTATCGCGATCGAATTCAACCAGGTGATGTTGGAGTTGGCGACATTGTTCCGAGCTCACTCGATGACACACGTTTAGTATCAGGTTCAGAAGCGCTTCCCGCCGATGAGGATTTAGATACAGCAATGGCTGTTGAACTTGGTTTTGGTCGTGCCCGAGTTATGTCTATCGAAGGTCGCGACCAAGCCGCCAAACGTTGGTATGAGGGAGATCGTGGACCTAACTCGCCTATGGCAGAATCTGCACCAAAACCATGTTACTCATGCGGATTTTTTATTCAAATCGCCGGTTCGCTACGCTCAACTTTTGGCGTTTGTGCCAATGCCATTTCTCCGGAAGATGCTCGCGTGGTTTCGGTAGATCACGGATGCGGAGCGCATTCGGAAGCGACCCTCACCGCTCCTCTGTTAAACTAATTACCTGCCCGCAGCCCGCGGCTACACACGTACGCTTAATCCTTAAGGAGTCACCCCATGCCTACAGGCCGCGTTAAATGGTTTTCATTAGAAAAAGGTTTTGGCTTTATTGCAAACGATGAGGGCGAAGATGTTTATTTAGCTGCCTCATCGCTTCCCACTGGTATTTCAACTGTTAAACCCGGAACTAAACTCGAATTTAGTGTTGCTGATAGTCGAAAAGGTCCACAAGCGATGTCAGTTCATATTGTTGATGCACCCCCATCATTGGCCGAAAACTCACGCGTTAATCCAGATGATTTAGCTGCGATGATTGAGGACACAATTAAGATTTTAGATCGTGTTGGCAATGGTCTTCGTCATGGTCGCCATCCAGCTGGTCCCGAAGCTGAACGCTTAGGCCGTGTTTTGCGTGGAATCGCATCGGCATTAGAGGCTTAAATACCGGTTCGTCGTGCGCGACGTATTGAGTAACGAATTCCAATTACACCTAATCCTGCTCCAACGACACAAGTCCAAATCACTTTGGCATCGGCATTCATTGCCAGTGCAACTACGCCGGCAACGAGCCAGCAGATCGTTCCGATTGCTACTAAGGTTACAACTGATCGGATATTTGACTCCATGAGAGAAGGATAATGCGGATTTCGGCTGCAGAGCCCAAAGGCGAGAATTGGCGTTCATTTCGCCACCGAAACTTCCGAATTCTCTTTCCGGCGAATACGATTTCCAACATCGGAAGTTGGGCTCAGCGAATTGCTCAGGACTGGCTAGTTCTAGAGCTAACTAATAACAATGGCACATATTTAGGTCTTGTGACGGCGGTTCAATTTGCACCTGTTTTGCTTTTTTCACTTCATGGAGGAGCACTGGCCGATCGTATAGATAAACGTAAAGTTTTAATTGCGACAAATATCGTCGGTGGCGCTGCATCCATTGGACTTGGTTTTTTAGTGATTGCCGATCTGGTTCAACTCTGGCATGTATTTCTTCTGGCAGGAGTACTTGGAATATCTACCGCAATAGATGCACCTGTACGTCAGGCATTTACAAGTGAGATAGTTGGTGCGGATGATTTGCCAAATGCTGTAAGCCTAAATTCGGCAAACTTTAACGGCGGTCGACTTGTTGGTCCTGCTATTTCTGGCCTATTGATTGCCGCCTTCGGTACAGGTCCTTCATTCCTAATAAATGGGGCATCCTATTTTTTCGTAATCTTTGCACTTATTAAGCTCAACCACACTGAGTTTTTTCATCAGGACCAAGCCAAGAGTTTGGGAAATATTCGCGAGGGCATTGCCTATGCAAAGGCTAGACCTGATATTTATGTAGTAATGATTATGGTTTTTGCACTGGCAACTTTCGGTCTCAACTTTCAAATCTTTAATGCGCTTATGGCAACTCAAGAGTTTGGATTAGGACCAGCGAGCTTTGGCTTAATGGGAACCTTTATCGCTATTGGATCGTTGTCGGGGGCGATTGGCTCTACACGGCTAGAACGTTTTAGGACCACACGTTTTGTAATCAAAGGAGGGATGCTATTTTCGATTTCGATTTTGGTTCTTTCACTACTTCCAACGTTTGCAACCTATATTGCATGGCTCCCGATATGTGGCCTCACTGCACTTATTACCTTAATTTCAGCTAACTCAATTGTTCAAACAAGTACGGACCAAGTCATACGAGGTCGCATAATGGGTCTTTATTTACTTATATTTATGGGTGGAACACCTTTTGGCTCGCCACTCATAGGGTTAGCTACAGATTTAATTGGAATCAGAGCGACAATCGCATTGTGCGGAGCAATTTCGCTGTGCGCTTCACTCTTTGTCTGGATTAAGTACCGCAACAAAGTTGGAACGCCAGAAGATATAAGCGTTGCCGCGGTATTAAAGACCGCTAATGGCAACTAAAACAATTAAGCCAATGAGTACCACTAAGGTAACTATTCTACGTGTTTTATAGTTCATGAATTCAATTCCTTACTTTTTGCGATGGGACTAACTTTACAATCAGAAAAGCGATTGTAATTAATAGTGGAACCATAATGTAGGCACGTGAAATTCCAAAACTATCGCCGAGGACCCCAAGTAGGAACGGCGCGGCAGCAATTGCAATTCCAGCGGCAAGAGAAGTTCGACCAATTGCAAGATCTGGGCGACCATCACTGAATCCAATGAGTCGAATTGATGCCAGTGCAAATTGGATAGAAATTCCGAGGCCGATAGCGAAGAGAGAAATGAGACTGATAGCCATTGAATGTGAAAACCAAAATGCTGCAAAGCCAACGAACTGAACGGCAATCACTATGAGAAGCTGAGTATCGAGTGCTAAGCGCTTTAACAGTAAACCGCCATACCAGCGTCCAATTCCCATTCCAGTGCCGAGGGCAACAATGGCAACCGTTGAGATAGCTGCGCTCGAACCAACACGCTCTTTTAGCAGCGCTGCTGCCCAGAAAGAGATTGCAAATTCGCTAGAAATGCAGGCGACAAAGCCAATCCAGGAGATCCAGAACGCACGCGAAAGTTTTCCGCTTTGAGGACCCGACTCATCCGGAACATATTCATCGCCATCTTTTTCGCGACCCAGTAAAAAGAGCGCAATTGCAACTGGCAGCGCAAGGAGAAGGCCGATGCGCCATAAGTTAGGAAAGATGATTGCGATTGAGCCAATGAGCGCAGTTCCAATCACGAAACCAGCTGAGGCAATTCCATTTGCTTGTGGGATAGCAACTTCGGCCGCTTTGCCAAAGTGGTGCGACATTGAGGTAAGCATTGTGTTAATCACAATCGAAGTTCCAAAGCCTGTTATTAACGTTGCTGGCAGAGTTAGAAAAACCGGAGGTGAAAGAACAAATATTGTTATGCCAATACTAAAGATTGAAAGGCCAATCCAACTTGCGCGGGTGCGACCAAAGCGATGTGCAATATGGGGATTGGCATACCCTGCAAAAATTGATGCGATTCCCATCGCGGTACCATGCAGACCGGCGACGGTGAGTGAGGTGCCTTGGTCGGCACGTAGAAGTGATTGTGCTGGTCCAAAGCCACCGAGATAGAAGTTAACTATCGCTGTTTGGGTTGCAATTACCCAGAAAAAACGATCGCGGTGAAAGGTTTTTGGCATTCTAGAGCGCAGCTACAACAAAGTCGATGCATTGAGTGAGTGCATAGACATCTGCTGGATCAACTGCAGGGAACATCCCAACCCGCAATTGATTTTTGCCTAACTTTCGATATGGCTCTGTATCAACAATTCCATTTGAGCGTAGAGTCGCCGCAATCGTGGTGGCATTAATCGCTTCGTCGAAATTAATTGTGCCAACAACATTCGAGCGCATCGCGGGATCGATTACAAAAGGCGTTGTATAGCTAGTTTTTTCTGCCCATGAATACAAAATCTCCGAGGATTGGGCACTTCGGCCCGCCGCAAATGCAAGTCCACCACCATTGTTCATCCACTCGATCTGTTCGGCAAGCAACATTAATGTTGCAACTGCTGGGGTGTTGTAGGTCTGATCAAGTCGGGAGTTTTCAATCGCGATGCTCAGATCAAAGAAAGCAGGAATCCAACGGCCGCTTGCCTTTATTGTCTCGACGCGTTGAATAGCAGCTGGACTCATAATCGCAATCCAAAGACCACCGTCTGATGCAAAGGATTTCTGAGGCGCGAAGTAATAGGTATCGAACTCCAGTGGATTAACTAACAAGCCACCAGCTCCACTCGTTGCATCGACAACCACGAGAGCGCCTTCAGTACCAGCGGGGCGAAGAATCGGCATTGAAACACCGGTACTGGTTTCATTATGTGTCAGTGCATACACATCGATTCCAGCCTCAGCAACGCAGAGTGGATGGGTTCCGGGCTCAGATTTAATCACTGTCGGCTCACTTATAAATGGAGCCTCCTTAGCCGCGCTTGCAAATTTTGATGAGAACTCTCCAAAAACTAAGTGCTGAGAACGCTCCTGAATTAATCCAAAGGTAGCAATATCCCAAAATGCAGTTGAACCACCATTTCCAAGGATTACTTCATATCCATCGGGCAGATTTAAGAGTGTATGAAGACCTTCGCGTATGCGCTTGACTACATTCTTTACCGGCTTTTGTCGGTGAGATGTTCCAAGAATTAAATTTCCACTGGATGCAAGAACACCAAGAGACTGGGGACGAATCTTTGATGGACCACAGCCAAAACGTCCATCAGCTGGTTTGATCTGTGATGGAATAATTATCTCTGCGCTCATTAGATAAGTTTATGGGTAGTAGCGGTTCAACTCCCAATTGAGACCGGTGTTGGCCCGCTCATATCGCAATCGATCATGCATTCTTGAATATCGGCCTTGCCAGAATTCAATTGCCAGTGGTGTAACTCGATAACCACCCCAATGTGGAGGGCACGGGACAGGGGTTCCCTCTGGCCATTTTTCAGAGGCACCTTGAAATCTTAAATCCAACTCTTCGCGCGAGATCAAAGGTGCAGATTGATGACTTGCCCAAGAACCTATTTGTGAGGACCAAGGGCGTGTTGCAAAATAACTTGCTGACTCATCGGCACTAACTTTTTCCGCCAGACCACTTATTGAAATCTGACGCTCCATTGCATACCAAGGAAATAAAAGGCTAACCTGTGGATTAGCATCTATTGCATGTGCCTTTCGAGATGAGTAATTAGTAAAGAATGTAAATCCGCCCAAAGAGATATCTTTAAGTAGAACGGTACGTGTTGTAATTAATAGGTCAGAATCTAATGTTGAAAGCACCATTGCATTAGCCTCGACTATATGGGGATTCTCACGTGCTTGCCGGAGCCAATCGGCAAAGGCCACGAACGGGTCATTATCTAACTCACCAATTCCAGATTGACCATAAGAAAGGCGCATCGCCCTGATTTCATCTCGGCTGACATCTTGATTGCTCATAGATGTATCGAACCTCACTTTGTCTATGAGTGCATCCTCTTGGCATTGTGGTCGCTAGCACCCCTTATCTAGGTGCAGAATTAGGCAATTGCACACTGCAAAAAGGAGCCCAACGTGTCAGAAGATTTTAAGCCTGGTCTTGAAGGTGTCATAGCTTTTGAATCCGAAATAGCCGAACCTGATAAAGAAGGCAGCGCCCTTCGTTACCGCGGTGTCGATATTGACGAGTTAGTAGGGCGAGTCTCTTTTGGAAATGTATGGGGATTACTTGTAGATGATGAGTTCAACCCTGGTCTTCCAAATGCAGAAAAGTTTCCGCTTCCTGTTCACTCAGGAGATGTTCGAGTAGATGTTCAAGCTGCAATTTCAATGTTGGCTCCGGCTTGGGGATTCAAACCACTGTTAGATATTGATGATGCAGAAGCACGTAACAATCTAGCACGAGCATCAGTGATGGTTCTTTCATACTTATCACAGGCTGCTCGCGGAGTTACAGCACCACCCGTTCCAGAATCCGAAATCGATAAGGCACACACGGTTGTTGAAAGAATGATGATTCGCTGGCGTGGAGAGCCTGACCCACTTCATGTACGAGCAATTGATGCATATTTTGTATCAGCTGCCGAGCATGGAATGAATGCATCAACATTTACGGCACGTGTTATTGCATCAACTGGTGCTGATGTGGCCGCTGCGCTTTCAGGTGCAATCGGAGCGATGTCTGGTCCTCTACATGGTGGTGCGCCATCGCGTGTATTACACATGATTGATGAAGTTGAAAAAACTGGCGATGCAACTGCATATGTAAAAGATTTGCTCGATCGCAAAGAACGCTTAATGGGTTTTGGTCACCGCGTGTATCGTGCTGAAGATCCACGAGCTCGCACCTTGCGCCGCACTGCAAAGGAACTTAATGCTCCACGCTATGAAGTTGCTGAAGCTCTAGAACAAGCTGCGCTAAAAGAACTTCGCGAACGCCAACCTGATCGCGTTTTAGAAACAAACGTTGAATTCTGGGCAGCGATTATTTTAGATTTTGCGCAAGTACCATCGCACTTATTTACTTCAATGTTTACTGCGGCTCGTACTGCCGGTTGGTCTGCACACATTCTTGAGCAAAAGCGCACAGGTCGCTTGATTCGTCCATCGTCGCGATACATCGGCAAAGCCCCTCGCGCAGTTGAGGCGGTTTCAGGGTGGGATTCAACGGTCGAACAGCTCCATAAGTAAACTCTGCAAGCGGTTTATGTAACCGCAAGGCTTTATAACAATTTAGTAAATCCAGCTACAAATAGGGTAAAAACCCCCTTTTTGGTTTGCTTACTTACCTATTCACGTGTGGAATGAGACTACTAACGCATACCCTCGTATGCGTATTTTCCATCCATGGAGGATATACATGAATACAAAGCGTTTTGGTTTTGCTGGCGTAATCGCAGCAGCCGCGCTCGCAGTTTCAACACTTGTCGCACCATCAGCAAGTGCTGCCACCGAAATCGTTGTGTGGGCAGATGAATCTCGCGGGCCAAATCTGACTAAAGTAATCGCAGCAAAAGGTGACTGGGTTCCTGGTTACACAATTAAGATTGTAACTTTTTCAAGCTTCGATGCTTTAAAAGAGGCATTTGATAAAGCAACTGATGCATCCGGACCTGATGTAGTAGTTGCAGCTAATGACTGGGTTCCATCTGGAGCAAAGAGCGGAAAATTAGCACCAATCGTACTAACTGCCGCTGTTAAAGCTCGCTTCAATCAAACTCAGTTCCTAGATCTAACATATAAGGGCAAGTTGTATGGCGTACCAGTGGACATCAACAACGTTGCAATGATCTACAACACGAAATTGGTTTCATCGGCACCAACATCTTTCGGTGAAATGGTCAATTATTACAAGGCTAACAAAGCCTCTAAGGGCTTAAAGGCTGGATTATGTATTGCAGGCGGCGGAATGTCGTGGGGAGCTCACTCAGTCTTCTCGGCACTAGGCGCAAATGCATACCAGTTCAACTCTCGTAACAAAATCGTCTACGGCCGTACTTTTAGCGCAGTAACTTTCGGAAAGAATGTTCGTACCTACCTTTTGGATGGTAAGAAGAGCAATGGCTTCTTCCCAGCAACAGATACTGGCTGCAAGGATAACTTCTTAGCAGGAACCGTTCCTTTCGCAGTTATTGGTAACTGGGAGTGGAAAGATTACGTTGCTAAGGGATTCACAATGAATCTAATGCCAGTACCTGGAGTCGTTGCAGGTACTTATGGCCATATGTTTGGAAGCGTGAGTGGTGCTCTTCTAACTACCTTTGCTGAAAAGCATGGAGTAGAAGCGGGCGCAAAATCACTTCTGACTAATTTCTTTGCATCAACTGATGGACAGGTTCGTTACCAAGCTCTCGAACTACGTCCACCAGCTGAAAAGGGAGCACAAGCAGATGCTTCAGTATCTGCAGGACAACGTGGCTTTGGCTCAGCCGCAAGCCTTGCGGGTATTCCACAGATTGGCGCATTCCTAAATAGCAACAAGGGTGGCGCTAACTATTGGGATTCAGCTCCAGCATATTGGACGGCAGTCTTAATCGATGGCAAAAACGCTGTTTCTGAAGCTTCAAAGCTTGCCGCAATCTGGCGTGCAAACGTTGAAGCGGGCAAGGGCGACCTATAAATTAATTTGCGAAATTCAAATTAATATCTGAAAAAGAGTAATGCGGGCGAATTTTTCGCCCGCATTACTCTTTCCAAAAGAATTAAAGATGCTTACTCTTAACCAATAAAACAAAAGTGAGGATATTGAATTGATGATGTACTTTTTGAGAGGCAAGGTTGCCTTTACACTAAAAATCATCGTTATCTCACTTATTAGCGCTATTTTACTCATGCTTACTCAGAGCGCCTTTGCTCAACGCGAATATGTCATTGCGGCATTTCTTGGTCTAACTGTTCTCGTCCTGGCTCTTACATATTTAACCAAGATTTCCATACCCCTAAAATTCTTCATCCCGGGCATATTACTCTTGACCGCTTTTGTAATTGGGCCAATTCTTTATACGGTGACGATGTCGGGCTTTAACTATAAAACGGGAAACATCATCTCAAAAGAAGAGGCAATACTTCAGATTAAGGCTAGAGGAATAGAAGCCGATCCTTCAGGAATTTCGTTTGATATAAAACTTGGCAGATTCGATGGAACAGAGGCGATTCTTGTATCAGATATAGCTAATCTGAAATATTTTATTTCAACTACAAGTTCAAGAGTTGCTATTGATCCACGCGAAGTCACACTCAATGAATACGGAGTTGCCATTAGCGCGCCTAATTTTAAGGCCCTAACGGATTCAGAGCTTGCTAACGCCGATAAGTCATATTCAAAGAGACACTTCATCTATGAGGGAGAGTATTTCATAGCCCTTGAAGGTTTTGAAGCCGGCGTGGTATCTCGCCAAGTATTGGAGTACGTTCCGTCAACAGATCAATTTAAAAATCTAGTTAATGGCAAGTTATATAGCGACAATGGACGAGGCAACTATTCACTTCCAAGCGACGCAACAGCGATTCTTGAACCTGGTTGGAGAGCACCAATTTGGTTTGAAAACTACTCAAAAATATTTACTGATCCTCGTGTACGTGAGCCATTGGTCAGGGTCTTTATCTGGACCATTGTCTTTGCAACTGCCACTGTTCTAACAACTTTTGCCCTTGGTTTGTTACTTGCACTTGCTCTCAATAAGCCAATTCGCGGCCGCAGGATTTACCGTTCAATTTTAGTTCTTCCATATGCCATGCCAAGCGTAATGAGCATTTTAATTTGGGGTGGAATGTTTAATACCGAGTTTGGAGCGATTAACGCGCTCTTTGGTACCGATATTGCATGGTTTTCTGATCCGAACTTTGCGCGGTTAGCAGTAATTCTTGTAAATCTTTGGCTCGGCTTTCCATACTTCTATCTCATTTCAAGTGGCTCACTTCAAGCAATTCCTAGTGAACTGCTTGAAGCTGCTGCTATTGATGGTGCAAACTCGCGTCAGATTTTCCGTAAAATCACATTGCCACTGCTTTTGCAAATTCTCTCCCCGTTATTAATTGCCTCTTTTGCATTTAATTTCAATAATTTTAATTTGATTTTCCTACTTACTGGCGGCGGACCACGCAATGAACTTGATGGTGAAATTGCCGGAGCTACCGATATTTTGATTAGCTACACGTACAAGATTGCCTTTGGGTCAAGTACTCAAGATCTTGGATTGGCAAGTGCAATCTCATTAATCATCTTTATCCTAGTCGCCTCGATTTCGCTTTATGGTCTACGAAAGTCTAAAGTTTTGGAGAGCTTCTCATGAAAAAATGGCTAATGCAGGATTCATGGCGTCATCTCATTGGAATTTCGATTAGCTTATTTGCACTCTTTCCACTTTATTTAGTTGTCATCTCTTCATTTGCCTCATCAGGAAGTTTACAGCTGACTTCATTTGTTCCCAAAGAGATCTCATTTAAGAATTATCAACTCCTCTTTAATAATCCCGCCATTCCATATTTGACATGGGCAAAGAACTCGTTAGTGATTGCCGGATCTGTGGCGGTGTTATCAGTGATCATCGGCTCGGCTTCAGCATTTGCTTTTAGTCGATTAGCTTTCAAGGGCCGCAAAACGGGAATTCAATTATTACTACTTGTCCAGATGTTTCCAGCCATTCTTGCTATCTCTGCCGTCTATGTCATTATGGAACGTGTATATAAGTTTGCCCCAGAAATTGGCCTAGGAACTCAGCCGGGCCTGCTTTTAGTCTATTTAGGTGGGGCTATGGGTGTAAACATATGGTTACTCAAAGGCTTCGTTGATTCGATTCCAGCTGAGCTGGATGAGGCGGCAAAAATTGATGGAGCTTCGGCTGTGCAGACATTTTGGTTAATTTTTGTTCCCCTTGCTGCCCCAGTTCTTGCAGTTGTAGCCCTTTTAAGCTTCATCGGAACCTTTAATGAGTTTATTTTAGCGAGGTTATTCTTAGTAGATATGGAAAATCGGACAATTGCAGTTGGATTACAACAGTTCATTGGGGGACAGTATTCACAAAACTGGGGACCATTTGCCGCAGGTTCAATTTTGGCATCGATTCCGATTGTCATCATCTTCTTATCTCTTCAAAAATATATAGTTAGCGGCCTCACTGCAGGTTCGGTCAAGGGATAGCATTGAAGAATAAGGGCTTTGTCGTTGCCACAATTTCTCTGCTTTTGCTCATCAGCGCAACTTCTTTTGCCGCAGGTCCACTTATAGAGACACCGAAAGTTGGATTGGCTAAAGATCTTATCTACTTCGTCTTTCCCGATCGATATCTCGACGGCGATCCAAGCAATAACTACGCACCGGGCTTTAACCCCAAAGACACCGCATTCTTTCACGGTGGAGATTTGAAGGGATTAACCGGAACATGCTTGCCAGGCGATAATGGATTGCCCAGAATAAAAAAATTGGGTTTTACGGCCGTTTGGCTCACCCCACTAGTCGTGCAAGCAAAGGCTACGCCGTATAGTGCTGGATATCATGGATATTGGGGTGTTGATTTTCTTAATGTTGATCCGCATTTAGGAACTAGGGCCGATCTTTTGGCATTCGTCGCATGTGCAAAAACTCTCAACTTAAAAATAATTCTCGATATCGTAACTAACCACACCGCCGACATTATTAAGTACAACGATCGCACAGCCTATATTCCAGAAGATTCTATAAATCTTAAAAATCCGAGCTGGCTCAATGACTTAAGTAATTATCACAATGTGGGGGTGATGGGTAATTGCTGGAGTGAAGGGCCATGTATTCAATTTGGAGATTTCTTTGGTTTAGATGATATCGCTACCGAAAAAGAGGTTGTTTATAAGGGTTGGGCCGACGTATATGGGCAATGGATTAAGGATTTTGGGTTATCAGGTTTTCGTGTAGATACTGCGCGCCACGTAGATGACCAGTTCTTTAAAAACTGGAGCCCTCTCATTAATACTCAGGCCAAAAAAGTTGGAGTAAATGATTTTACGGTCTTCGGCGAAGTTTATGACGTAAATCCAATAAATTTAATGGGATTTGTGCGTCGAAATAAAATTCAAACGGTCCTAGATTTTCCATTTCAACGAACGGCAACCGAGTTTGCAGCGGGATACTCAGATGCAAGCGTCGTTGAAGGCCTCTTTGGGTATGATGATTTATATACAAGTGCAACCTCTGATGCCAGTAACCTCGTCACTTTTCTGGGTAACCACGATATGGGTCGAGCTGGGAAATTAATCGAATCCACACGGATTAATAGTCCAAGTGAACTTCTCCCTCGGACTCTTTTAGCACATGCGTTGATGTATTTATCTCGCGGAATTCCAACGGTTTATTATGGAGATGAAGTAGGAATGTCTGGTACAGGTAACGGCACTGATCAACTTGCGCGTCAAGATATGTTTTCAACTAAAGTAACGATGTGGAAAACCGAACCGCGTATAGGTTCAAATCCAATCGCATCAGGTAACTCATTTTCTGTCACCGATACCCATCCCATTGCCAATTACCTCAAAACCTTAGCGAGTCTGCGTGCGAAAAATCCCGCTCTTGCAAATGCTCAGATGCAGGTAAGAGTTGCAAAGGATTCCCTATTTGTGATTTCCAAGAAGGATGGGAAGGAAAACCGCGAATACGTCGTGGCCTTCAACAATTCAACTAAAGCTATCAAAGCGAGCCTTTATACGGCAACGTCGATGGGTGGTTGGAAAACTATTTTGGGAACTTCCAAAGCGGTTGTCGCCAAGGAAAAAATTGCCTTTACCGTACCTGCGCTTTCTACAGTTGTATTAAGAGCCAATAAGAAGATAGATAAAAGCCAGGTTAAAGTTGGAAAAATTTCATCAAAGTTGGACTTTCTCTCCGGATACTATGAAACCAGGGCGACAATGACAAGCCGAGATCTATTGAAAGTAAGCTTTTATGCACGAAGTTCAGTTAACCCTTCTTGGGTTTTGCTCGGTACAGATTTAAACGCTCCTTATAGTATTTTTATTGATCCTCTAGATTTTCCAAGTGAGGATTTAGAACTTCGAGCAAGTGTCACTAATTCGAAAGGGGTTATGTATGAGTTACCTCATGCCACGGTCAGCATTACCGCACCATGATGGAAGTCAACTGTATGTCAGTAATGCCGCCCCAGCAATTGGCGAAATAGTAACTCTTCGTATACGTGTTCCACATACTTACGCCTTTGAAAAGGCATTTATCCGCTTGTATCATGATGGTGAGCCACGAAGTTTTGAATTAAAGGCGGGCAAGAAAAATGATGTTGAAACATGGTGGTCGGTAAAAGTTGCAATTGAGAATTTGTCCACGCTTTATCGCTTTGTTTTTGTCGCCGAAGGTAAATATGACTGGTTAAACGCTGCTGGTTTATTTGACCACGATGTTCATTCGAATAATGATTTTCAGATTGTCGCCGTACCTGCATATCCGCAGTGGATAAAATCATCGGTTTTCTATCAGATATTCCCTGATCGTTTTGCAAAATCTGGGGAAAAGCTCGAAATTCCTGATTGGGCATTCCCCAGGGATTGGAACGAGCTGCCTCGTGGTCGCAGTAAATACACCGGCCGCGAATTGTATGGAGGAGATTTAAAGGGTGTAGAACAACACTTAGATCACGTGAGCGAATTAGGTGTCAATGGAATTTACTTTACGCCATTTTTCCCAGCACGATCAAATCATCGCTATGACGCAAGTAGTTTTGATGAAGTAGACCCTGTATTAGGTGGCAACAAAGCAATGTTTTCTCTGGTTGCTGCGGCCAGAAAGCGAAAGATTCGCTTATTAGGTGATTTAACATCTAATCATTGCGGTGCGGGTCACCCATGGCTTGCGAAAGCGCTTAAGGACAAGAAGTCAAAGGAGCGTGGTTACTTTTATTGGGATAAGTCGGTCAAACACGGCTACGTCGGCTGGTGGGGTCATGCTTCGCTACCTAAATTGAACTTCAACTCGCAGGCGCTTCGTAACGCCATGTATTCAGGCAAGAATTCAATCGTAAAGAAGTGGCTCTCTCCAAAATTTGGAATGGCTGGTTGGCGAATAGATGTAGGAAATATGACAGGGCGATTAGGTGCCGATGATTTGCACGATGAGGTCATGCATGGAATCCGCAAAGCAATGGATGAAGTGAAGCCCGATGCATGGTTGGTTGCAGAGAACGGTGATTTTGTCGCAAGTGATCTCAATGGCTTAGGCTGGCATGGCGCGATGAATTATCAAGGCTTTATGCGTCCAGTCTGGAACTGGCTCAATCAGAATTCAACAATTGGTGGTGGTTTTCAAGGACTTCCATTTTCTATGCCAAAGATCAATGGAATCCAGTTGGTTGAAAGCATGAGCGCATTTAACGCTGCGATTCCTTGGAGATCTCTCGTTGCAAGTATGGTCTTACTTGATTCTCACGACACAGCTCGGATGCGCACCGTCGTGCTCGGAGATAAAACCTCGCATCTTTCAGCGATGGCAATGATGCTTACTTATCCCGGGGTACCTTCGATATTTGCTGGCGATGAAATCGGTCTTGAAGGGGCGTGGGGAGAAGACTCTCGTAGAACTATTAATTGGGATGATAGATCACAGTGGGACCTTGAGTTTTTTGAAGAGATTAAGAAATTAGTTGAACTCCGTAGAAACCGAGATTCTCTCATCAATGGAGGATTACGATGGCTAGCAGTTGAGGCGGATTACGTTGCTTATCTTCGCGAATCTACTAAAGAGTCGCTACTGGTATTTATCTCTCGTAAGGGCGTCAAAACAACTCTCAATCTGGTCCCATACGGGTATGTATTTAAAGAAAGGCTCTTTGGGCAAGAGGCAACAGGTGCAACGACAGTTATCAACTCTACGGATGCGGTTCAATGTATCTGGGTTGTTGAACCAAGCCAAAAACGCAAAGGTTGATCTAAGTACTTAGCCCACGATCTTTCATTGTGTCCACTTCGTTTGTACACCTTGCTCATGAAATTGTGGTGCGAATATCCATGCTCGAACATTAATCGATCTGCTAAAAGCTGAAATGGTGCGTATTCGGCATCTAAACCCTTCGTACCGTGACTCATCCAGAGTTTAAATGGTCCTGGTTTTGGCAGGGATTTAATAGTTTTTTCAACGAGTGGAGTAGCGCCAAATGGCCAGTGCGGAGAGAGTGCAAGTGCAGATGTAAAACGATCTGGGAATTGGGTGAGTGCGTAAAGAGTTGCAAGTGCGCCCATGCTCGAACCGATCATCGCAGTTCGTTCGGGATTTACTCCAGGGGCAATGGCTGGAACATACTCATCGAAAATTTTTCTTAAATATGTATCGCCATGAAGAATGGAAGGATCAAAGGTTTTCGCAAAGTCGCTAGGAACTGCTAGTCCTCCACGAAAGAATTTTTCCGGCACTAGGTCTTTACCTCGACCCCAGGGATTCTCTTTTGACTGACTATGCCAGACACCAATGATGGCCGGGGGAGTTATTCCGAGAGATTCACTTACGCGAATCGCTGATTGCGCCATCTGCCATGTTTGACCTCGATGGGTAGAGGTATGACCGTCAAAAACATTCTGTCCATCATGAGCAATTAATAGGTGGGTTGCAGGCGCTTTAGGCAGCCAGTAATCAACGGTTCGACCTTCGAAATCCACTCGCCTTATATCGCCTGTGACTCCTCGAATTTGAAAGCGCTTAATCTCTTTCATATGTAATCAATCTATCCATGTTTACGAATCACTCGAGCCTCTCATTAGCAATCCAACGAGTTAAAAGGGCGACGGTCAGTAAGGCAATTGCGCTCACTAAGTAGACATTATTTGCTGCAATCACAAAGCCCTCGCGAGTGGCGGCATCCAAATTTCTTAAGGTGTTTCCTGCGGTTTCTAAGTTGGCAAGGGTCAGACTGCCATGTGATTTCCAGTGTTGGAAGATGGCAGTCAGGGATATTCCGATGCCCAAAACACCTCCAAGCTGCCTGGTAAAGCTATTTATTGCAGAACCCGAACCCCTATTTTTACGGCCCAGCGCATGTGGCGCCACGACAGATCCGAATTGAGTTAGAAACCCTGATCCGAAACCCAGAGCGATTGCGGCACATGTCACCGCCCATAGTTGGTGGTTTAGATACAGGATTAAGAATCCCAATGCGAAGGAGCAAAGTCCAACTGTGGCCAGCCAGCGATAGTAACCCGACTTATCAATTGATCGGCTGGCCCAGCCGGATCCGATGAGATTACCCACACCCACTGGCAGAAGGAGTAATCCGGCGATCGCTGGGCTTTTACCGTGTACAACTTGAACTGACAATGGAACGACAACAAGAGCTAAAAAAATCGCCGCTCCTGAGAAAAAACTTGCAGTTAAGGTGATAACAAAGAGTCGATTTCTAAAGAAGTGAATTGGGATTAGGGCACTCTCTTCCAAACCCCGTTCGACTATCACAAAAAATATAGCGCTACTTAGTAGCAAGAAAATTAAGTATGGACGCCAATGAGAAATATTTGGAGATATAGATGTTTGGTTGATGAGCAAAAGAGAGAGAACGAAGATACTGAAAAGTACGACCCCCCACCAGTCAAATGAGTGTCGGTGAAGCTCTTGCTTAATATGTAGAAAACGCAGGGCACAGTAAATGGCAATAAGGGCGATTGGAATATTTATGATAAATATCCATCGCCAACCAGCGATTCCAAGAATCGAGCTCTGTGTGGCTATTACTCCGCCCACTATCGGGCCAAGCAGACTCGACGAACCGAAAACCGCCACGAAAATAAGTATGTAACGCGCTCTTTCGCGCGGCGGAACTAAATCGGCAATTACGGCAAAGGCAAGGGATAAGAGACCACCGGCGCCGAGACCTTGGACAGTCCGGCCGAGAATTAACTGCAGATAAGTTGGTGCTACTGCAGAAATAACCGATCCAAGGAGAAAGAGCACTAGAGCTACAAGAAAAAGCAGTCGTCGTCCAAAGCCATCTGACAATCGGCCGTAGATAGGAGTTGTGATTAAAGATGCTAATAAGTAAGTCGTTAGTAACCAACTCTGATTAGGTATTTGTGCAAAGCGAGTTGCAATTGTTGGCCCGGCCGTTGACATCACCGTCTGGTCCAATGCCGCGAGGAACATTCCCAGCGCCATGGAGGAGAGAATTTTTAGAGTAGTGCGCGAAAAAGATCTTTCTATTCTCGCCGCTTTGACCATTATGAGTTAGTTAGTTGCTTGTGCCACTGTTGGAAGCCCTTTACGTGGATTTGGACAACACTCTGCGCTGCAGTAATTGATCTGAGCCCCAATCGATGAAAGTTCTTTTCCTTCGTTCTGAGTTTGTCGCTCTTGAATTAAATCGACGATCCCTGCTATAAATTCCATTGAGGTTCCCGGAGTGGCTACCCTAAAGAATCGAATCCCCAACTCGTCAGCTATCGCCTTTGCTTCATGGTCTAAGTCCCAGATGACTTCAACATGATCGCTTATGAATCCAATTGGAACTACGATGGCCGTTGAAGTTCCGGATTTAGCTACCGAACGTAAGGCATCTCCAATATCGGGTTCCAGCCACGGAGTATGTGGGGCACCACTTCGAGATTGATAGACCAAGGACCATTGCGGTACTTCGCCTGCACATTGAGTAGCCACCGATGCGAGAATGGACGTGATGGCGGCATTGTGTTGCGCCACATAAGCGCCGTTGTTGGGTGTATCCCGTAGATTTGCAGGTCCAGATGTTTCTGCCATGGAGATAGGAATGGAGTGAGTTGTAAAGAAAATGTGTGTATCAGATGCTGTGGTTCCATCTTTTTTTAGCGTTTCCAGAACTTCGGTCAACCCCCTCGCGAACGGTGCAATAAATCCAGGGTGATCAAAATATTGGCGAACTTTGTCAATTGTTAAAATCCCCTGCAGATTGGTTTCGATCAGCGCTTGTGCCAAGTTCTCGCGGTACTGGCGGCAGCCCGAGTAGGAAGAGTAAGCACTGCTTACGAAGGAAAGAACTCTGCGGTGGCCATCGGCCTTTATTTGCTCAAGGGCTTCGGCTAGGAAGGGATGCGAATTTCGATTCCCCCAATAGATAGGAGTTTTGATTCCGCGTTTAGTAAATTCCGCCCGCAGAGATTCTAAAAGACTACGGTTTTGTTCATTTATTGGACTCACTCCGCCCAGGGCTAAATAGTGATGTGCTACTTCCTCTAATCGCTCTCGGGGAATTCCCCGACCTGCAGTGACTCGTTCTAAAAAAGGCATAACCTCCGCTGGAGATTCTGGTCCTCCGAATGTTGTGAGAAGGATTGCGTCGTAATTCACGAAATTAAATCTCCAATTTCAGCGGGTGCAATTTTGCGTCCGGTATAGAAGGGAATCTCTTCCCTAACATGCAACCGGGCCTTTGTTGAACGTAAATCACGCATGAGGTCGACAATCTCTGGAAGCTCATTTGATTCAAGAGCCAAAACCCACTCATAGTCTCCCAGTGCAAAGGAGGCAACTGTGTTACTTAGAACTCCAGTGAAATCGCGACCGGCCATTCCATGTTCAACCAAAAGTGCTCGGCGTTCTTCATCGGCCAGCAAATACCATTCATATGATCGAACAAAGGGATACACGCAGAGCCAATCTTTAGCGCCAACTCCAGTCATAAAAGCTGGGACGTGGCCCTTATTGAATTCGGCTGGGCGATGCAGTGCCATCGCGGCCCAGACAACCTCAAGGGATTTGCCAAGAGTAGATCGCCTTATTTCACGCAAGACTTCTTGTATCTGTTCGGCGCGCGGAGCATGAAACCAGAACATAAGATCGGCATTGGCGCGCATTCCTGAGACATCGTAAATGCCGCGCAGTTGGACATCGTCAATCTCTGCATCGGCAAGGATTTCAAGTAGTTCACTGATGCAGTTCTCTGGCTGATCGCTTAGTTCAGTGCGACGAAATACTGTCCACGATGTGAATCGGATCGTCTCGTTAATCTCTTTAGCTAAGGTTTTTCCACTGTTCTGTGCCATTAGGGCATTATGCCAGCCAATAGGTGGTGAGGGCATTCTCAATCGGATTACCTATCTTTGATTGAATATGAAAGACTCTTCGATAGTAGTTTGAATCTCAAATTTTGGGTCGAATTGGAGGCGAATTGATAATTCACCAATCTAATGCGCAATCTCAAGAACGCCCAACGGTTGCAGTGGTAGGTGGTGGCGTCAGCGGATTAATTTGCGCCCGACGACTAAGTCATCAAGGTGTCAATGTCACACTCTTTGAAGCCGAACCATCACTTGGCGGTGCGATACGAACAAGGTTTTTTGCAGGACATCACATCGACTTGGGAGCAGAGGCAGTTCATGTTTCGGCTCCGGGGATGAAGGAGCTGATAAGTGAGTTGGGATTGAGCGAGAAACTCATTAGCTCCAATCAAGGTAGCTCTTGGCTCTGGACGCGACGCGGATTGCGCCGCCTTCCCGCAGGCGTTGGTCCATCAGGTCCACGCAGACTGCGTCCGGTCCTTACTTCTGGCGTAATGTCCATGCGGGGATTAATCAGAGCCGGACTTGAGCCTTTGATACCGCGGCGCGCTCTTGTTGGCGATATCGGGGTAGGTGTGTATGTAAGCCAACGCTTTGGGCGCCAAGTTGTGGAGCGTTTTGTCGATCCCATTCTCGGAAGTCTGCATGCCGGCAACGTGCATAAATTAAGTCTGCGCGCTATTACCCCCGAATTAGCAACGATAGCCGATACAGGTAGTTCAGTAATGATGAGTCGACGTGGCCAGAAGAGCGGACCACCGCTTTCATTTGCTACTTGGCCCGGTGGACTTTCCACACTTGTTAATCAAATTTTAATTGATGCAGATGTTGATGTGCGGACATCAACATCAGTCGAGTCAGTAAGAAAACTAATAAATGGCCGTTACCAGATTGCGGAAATAAATGGAAACATTATTGAAGTTGATGCAGTTGTGCTCGCCGTTCCTGCCAGAGTGGCAGCAAATTTAATACGCTCCTTGTCACAGAACGCCGCACATATTTTAGAAAAAATTCGTTTTGCCTCTGTAGCTACCGTCCTTGTTGCATATCCGCTGGAGGTAGCAACAGAACTCCGGGCGCTAAAGGCTACGGGTCTTTTAGTTCCATCCACTGGTGGTCGACTTCTTAAAGCTGCAACTTTTCTTACAACAAAGTGGTCACATTTCGCCGATCCACAATTCTTTCTTATGCGCTTGTCCAGTGGTCGCGTAGATGAACGCGAGATTGAAAAGTTGGAAGACGCTGAACTGGTTGCAAGATTGCATAACGATTTGGTAGATGCGACAGGTATTAACGCAGAACCTATTGAGTATTTTGTGCAGCGCTGGCCTGATGCGATGCCACAACTTGAAATCGGACATCTAGAACTTGTAGTAAATGCTCGTAATGAGCTCGAAAATTATCCGGGAGTTCTGCTCGCTGGAGCTTCCTATGATGGATTGGGTATTGCCGCCTGCCTGCGCTCGGGCGAGCGAGCAGCTGCGTTATGCCGGAGTCTTATCAAAAAGTAAGAAACCCTTTTCTATTTAGTTTCAGAGTTTTCCATCAATCATAAATACTTACGAGCACATTTAGGATTTTTAACTCTGCCGAACGAATTGCACGTGCCACTTCTCGGGACCTTCATCCAGGAATGAAACCTCGAATACTTCCGGAGTTCGCTTCTCGATCTGGGCAAGAAGTGGGACTGGCTTATGCGGAGCTAACAAAATCATTCCGCTTCCCACTTTGAGGCTGTCCAGAGCGCCAAAAATTGCGCCGTGCCTTATAGCGTGTGGGATGAGTGTGGCATCTAGTTCTGGATATTCAGATGTGCTTTCGTCTCCACAGTTGCATTTGTGGTTGCTTTGTACGGGGTTCTTTTCAGTAATTGCGATTGATTCCATGGGATTAATTTACTACACTTTGACTCCGTGGAAAATACTAAATTAGGCCCAAAAGCCTGTGAGCCTAGGCACACAGGTGTTTCACTCTCCCCAGAGCGCCAGATTGTCTTAGCCGCACTGCGCCGTGGAAAATCACCAATTCGGGTGCGTGACTTAGTAAATCAACTAGCACTTCACGAAAATACAATTCGGGAGCACCTCGATGGTCTGGTCGAGTCTGCCCATGCTGAGCGGATTCAACTTGTCTCTACCGGTAGAGGGCGACCTTCTTATGGCTACCGTGCCCGGGCAGATTTCGGGGCACAAATCGAACCAGGAGCGCGCGACTACGCCTTTCTAGCTTTAGTTTTGGCAAGGCAACTCGCGGCAATTGGAAACAACCCAAGACAGATTGCTATTTCTGCGGGCAAAGAATGGGCCAGACAATTTGTTGATCCAGAACAAAAGAGATCCGAAAGTAAGATCGCAGTTCGCAGACGGATCATTGAGATTTTGGAGTCGCTCGGATACTCGCCAAAACCAAACGCGAAGAAAAATATTATTCGATTGCAGACGTGTCCACTGCTGTCGGCGGCACGACTTGAACCGGAGATTGTCTGTTCGGTGCATCTAGGACTTGTGAGAGGTTTAGTCGCACTTTCAGGCGAGAATCCTGATGAAGTGGAACTTATCCCATTCGCCGAACCTGGTTGCTGCCGACTTATCGTGCCTTAAAATCCTTTTCACCGTAGTAAATAATCAATATTAAAGGCCAAGCCCCTCATATTCATTGCAATTGGCTTAACACCTATTAAGAGACTCCCTCAAAATTACTTAAAGAGAATTTGAAGGACTGCGCCTATGAGCATAAGGCCTAGACCGATCTGTATGATTTTGGAGTCAAAAAAATCCCACAACCTATTCATTTTGGGAGTTTTTTCATCAACTTTAGTAATGAATTTTGCCAATTTTTCATACTTCATGTGGCTACGGTAACACGGCTAAAATACACACGGGGCAAGCACGCAAAAGTTTAACAACACCCCAGATAACGGTACCCATGCCAACACCAGAGAAATATTTCCCGGCTGAATTTCCCCAAGAATCAACAAGACGAACTGGAAACCGAGATGTTGTTACTGCAACGGGCGACTGCTTTGGTCGAACTACCGTTAGAGACGTGGGTGAGGGGGTTAGTTTTCGTACCGAACTTGGGCTTGGCTTATGTTTTGGTGCCGCACTCGCACTTCCAACCCCCACAATCTCAATTCCTGTGATGAGTCCTACCGAAAGTATTACTGATAGCAGTTTCTTATGCACTGCAACTCCCTATGGCTTGATCCATCTTTAGGTGAAGTCGGGAACGCTACCCACCATGCAAAATGTCGAGAGATGAGAAGTGATTACATGTGCACAAGTGATCCTCTACGCGAGGATTCCTTTAACTGTTTCAAAATCTTTGCCGCACAAACTTCGCAAGAACTTCGAAAACCTATCCACTGCCCTTGTTAATTGAGTTAGCAACTAAATTGGCAATCCCACTAATCGTTAATGCGCTATCTGAATTTAAAACTTTGGTTACTCCGTGTAACTTAATTTTCTGACATAATTCAATCTCCATTTATTTGGCAGGCAAAAAGACTCGGCTAATCGTCGGGTCTTTTTGCTTTTCCTCAGATCTAACTTATCCACATCCATGATGAGTCGAATAATTTCAATCGCAACTTAAAGCCAAGATTCTGCATGTGATGTGGACGTGTTGTAATTGGCAGCATATTCATTTTTGCCAAATAAATGGTACGGGTTCGACCCCCGTCGTTCACACCACAGCCTTAACTTCTCTTGACTGATCTATCGGCATCGGTCAAAGTGTCAAGGAAGCTAAGCAAGGGTCCTGAGGAAAATGAACTGAACCCCGAAAGTTGGAGACTCAATTAAGAGTCCTGACTGAAGGGGTTCTTTTCATGGATGGACGTATTGCGCATTCCGATGACGTTCGGATTGAAGCTTCAAAGCAATTTGCATTGGGTTATGGATATTTCACA